>JADMKK010000036.1:83155-89383 GCA_015478895.1 Comamonas sp.
GCGGTAGAGCACTGCCTTCACACGGCAGGGGTCACATGTTCGATCCATGTATCACGCACCATTTCAAAGTTGCAGTAATGCGCTTGGGTGATTAGCTCAGCGGTAGAGCACTGCCTTCACACGGCAGGGGTCACATGTTCGATCCATGTATCACCCACCACATGTTAAAACCTCTTAAATCTATAATTTAAGAGGTTTTTTTGTTTTGAAAATTTTACGACTTCATTGAGTTTCGAAAGCCCAGCTATTTTCAGTGCTTTGCCAATAAAAGGGAGTGCACGGATTCTTGCGCGGCGAGCCTTTCTAATGCTTGGCATACATCAGCTATTTTTCCTGAGAGTGCAAAACGCGTTCTATCTGGATCGTAGGTGCACCGTAGCGGTCGGACATTAGAATTTATAGTATTTAATGAAAAATAGCAGTCCGTCATGGTGACTTTATAACGTTCATTGGCTGCATGCGGGTTATACGCTTTCACCTGCTGAAGCGGTAGAGCGCAAAAGACTGAAACTATAGGCATGGTGAAATTTAAAATAAAAATTTTTGGCAAAGCCTTCCCTCTACTGCGTCAGAACAGCATGAGGGTGTGCAACGAGTGGAGACCAGAATTAGAGGGCTATAGCTGGAATGAGTTTCTTATCAAACCAACGGCAAGGCCTTCAATCACAAAGCTGTCTTCTTCAGTAATCTGAATGACGGGATAATCTGGATTCTCTGGTAACAGTTCAATGCCACTGCTAGATTTGCGCAAGCGTTTCACAGTGACTTCATCGCCTAAACGCGCAACAATGATTTGCCCATTACGCGCTTCGCGGGTGGATTGAACTGCTAGCAAATCACCATCGAGGATGCCCGCATCGCGCATCGACATACCGCGCACGCGCAGCAGGTAGTCAGGCTTGACTGGAAATACGGTGGCTTCTACCGAGAAGCTTTGGTCGATATGCTCTTGCGCTAGGATCGGCGAACCCGCAGCAACTTGCCCCACCAAGGGAAGTAGCATGGGTTGCATAGAAGTGATTGGGGATGGGTAGTGAGTCCCTCTTGCTGCATTAATGTGGCGAACAGCATCACTGACCAAGCGGATGCCTCGGGAAGTACCGCTAACAAGTTCGAGTACACCCTTACGAGCCAGTGCTTTCAGATGTTCTTCTGCAGCATTCGCAGACTTAAATCCCAGTGTTTTCGCAATTTCTGCACGTGTCGGGGGGGCGCCAGTACGTGCAATTGCTTCTTGGATAAGATCCAAAATTTGCTGTTGTCTAGCGGTAAGGGTTATGTGCTCCATGCCTGTCCTTGCTGAGGATAACTGTTTATTTATCCAGTGACTGTATTTTTAACCAGTTTCGTAAGGTCTGCAAGTGTCCATACAAAGAAAAATTGTGATCTTGGGAGTGGGAGGGACCATCGCGGGCCAGGGGGCAGCACATGGCGGTGGAGTTAACTATCAGGCAGGACAAATTGCTGTTGCTGATTTGTTGAAGCCGCTTTTAGACAGTTCTTTCAATGAGTACTTTTCTTTCGAGGTGGAGCAAATAGCTCAGCTTGATAGCAAGGATATGGATATCGTGACATGGCAAAGCTTAGCTAAAGCTTGTGTCCGATGGCTCGCACAAGAAGATGTGACAAGTCTAGTGATTACGCATGGTACGGATACGCTGGAAGAAACTGCTTGGTTTTTGCAGAGTGTTCTTCAGCCCTCTAAACCTGTAGTGCTCACTTGCGCGATGCGGCCTGCGACGGCACTTTCTGCCGACGGGCCTGCGAACTTGCGTGATGCGGTCCTTTGCGCTGCACAAGGCCGTGCCGGGGTATGGGTGGTCACGGCAGGCGAAATTCACTCTTCGAAGATGGTTCGTAAAGTGCACACTTACCGCCTAAATGCATTTGATTCCGGTGCACAAGGTCCCTCTGGGTGGGTAGAAGAAGGATACGTACGCTGGGTAAATTCAGTTGCCACTTCAATAACGGAAAAAGAAGTTATTTCTTCAGCAGTCTGGGCGAAGAATGCTGATTTGTGGCCGTGGGTAGAGATTGTCACCAGTACTGCTGCAGCGACTTCTGCAGGCGTTGAAGCATTGGTCTGTGCTGGGGTAAGAGGTCTGGTGGTTGCGGCCACGGGTAATGGGTCGGTGCATTGCTTATTGCAAGCGGGGTTGTTAAAGGCTCGAACCCGGGGAGTGTTGGTCTGGCGGACAACGCGCTGTGAGCAGGGGCAAGTGGTTCTGGCGCAAGGAGAGGATGATGCAGAAGCAATTGGGCTGAGTCCTGTCAAAGCGCGCATCAGCATGATTTTGGAGCTGCTACGGCATGCTTAAAGAATGCATAAAAACACATAGGCAAGCTTGATTTATCTAAGTACGGCTCCTGACGGAGCATGAAACCTATAATTGCAGGTTGATTTGAGGCGCGATTTTCTCGCGCACAACGAATTCACATATCCATGAGCACTCCCACTTTTTCCGTCGCCGACATTCGTAAGTCGTTCTTGGACTTTTTTGCCTCCAAGGGCCACACCATCGTGGAATCGAGCCCGCTGGTGCCTGGCAATGATCCGACCTTGATGTTCACCAACTCCGGCATGGTTCAGTTCAAGGACGTGTTTTTGGGCACGGACAAGCGCCCTTACACGCGTGCCACATCGGTGCAAACCTGCTTGCGCGCAGGCGGCAAGCACAACGACTTGGAAAACGTGGGTTACACCGCGCGCCACCACACTTTCTTTGAAATGCTGGGCAATTGGTCGTTTGGCGACTACTTCAAGCGCGAGTCGCTCAAGTGGGCCTGGGAGCTGTTGACCGAGGTTTACAAGCTGCCTAAGGAACGCCTGCTGGCCACCGTCTATGAAGAAGACGACGAAGCCTATGACATCTGGGTCAATGAAATTGGTCTGCCGCCTGAGCGCGTGATCCGCATCGGCGACAACAAGGGTGGGCGCTACAAGTCCGACAACTTCTGGATGATGGCCGACACCGGCCCCTGCGGCCCTTGCTCGGAAATCTTCTACGACCACGGCGCGCACATTGCCGGCGGCCCTCCAGGCTCGCCCGATGAAGATGGCGACCGTTTCATCGAGATCTGGAACAACGTGTTCATGCAGTTCGACATGGACGAAACCGGCAAGGTCACCCCGCTGCCCGCGCCCTGCGTGGACACCGGCATGGGTCTGGAGCGCCTGGCTGCCATCTTGCAGCACGTGCACAGCAACTACGAAATTGACGTGTTCCAGGCGCTGATTGCTGCGGCCGGCCGCGAAACCGGTATTGCCGATCTGGAAACACCTTCGCTGAAGGTGATTGCCGATCACATCCGCGCTACCGCTTTCCTGGTGGCCGATGGCGTGATTCCATCCAACGAAGGCCGTGGTTACGTGCAGCGCCGCATCGTGCGCCGCGCCATTCGCCACGGCTACAAGCTGGGCCAAAAGACCCCGTTCTTCCACAAGCTGGTCAAAGACCTGGTGGCGGTGATGGGCGATGCCTACCCCAAGATTCGCGAGCAAGAGGCTCGCATCACCGAAGTGCTGCGTGTGGAAGAAGAGCGCTTCTTTGAAACGCTGGCCCATGGCATGGAAATCTTGGACAGCGCCTTGTCCGGCGGCGTGCAAGTGCTGCCCGGTGACGTGGCCTTCAAGTTGCACGACACCTACGGCTTCCCCCTGGACTTGTCCAACGATGTGGCGCGTGAGCGCGGCCTGAGCGTGGACGAAGCCGGCTTCAAAGCCGCCATGGAAGAGCAAAAGAACAAGGCCCGTGCAGCGGGCAAGTTCAAGATGGACCGCGCGCTGGACTACACCGGCAACGCCAACATCTTCACCGGCTACGACAATCTGGTCGAATCTGCAAAAATCGTAGCGCTTTACGCAGATGGCACCTCGGTTTCCGAGTTGAAAGCCGGTCAAAGCGGCGTGGTGGTTACGGATACCACTCCTTTTTATGCAGAATCGGGCGGCCAAGTCGGTGACCAGGGCGTGATCGTTGCTGCTGCCGGCCGCTTTGCCGTGCAGGACACGCAAAAGATCAAGGCCGATGTGTTTGGCCACCACGGCGTGCTGGAGTCCGGCAGCCTGAAGGTCGGCGACGCCGTCGAAGCCCAGGTGGACACCCAGCTGCGCGCCGCCACCATGCGCAACCACTCGGTCACGCACATCATGCACAAGGCCTTGCGCGAAGTGCTGGGCGGCCATGTGCAGCAAAAGGGCTCGCTGGTCAACGCCGAACGCACCCGTTTTGACTTTACGCACAACGCACCCATCACCGATGCCGAAATCCGCGAGATCGAACGCCTGGTGAACCAAGAAGTGCTGGCCAACACCGCCACCGATGCGCGTGTGATGGACATTGAAAGCGCCCAAAAGACTGGCGCTGTGATGCTGTTTGGCGAAAAGTACGGCGAAACCGTACGCGTGCTGGACATCGGTAGCAGCCGCGAGCTGTGCGGCGGCACCCACGTGCAGCGCACCGGTGACATCGGCCTGTTCAAGGTGGTGGGCGAGTCGGGCGTGGCCGCAGGCGTGCGCCGCATCGAAGCCATCACCGGCGAGAACGCGCTGGCCTATCTGCAGTCGCTGGAGTCGACCGTGGACGAAGCCGCTGCCGCATTCAAGGCCCCAACTGCTGAGCTGAACACCCGCATTGGCGGTGCGCTGGAGCAGATCAAGGCGCTGGAAAAAGAAATTGCGGCCTTGAAGGGCAAGCTGGCCTCCAGCCAAGGCGATGAAATTCTGACCCAGGCGGTAGAGATCAATGGCATCAAGGTGCTGGCTGCCAACCTGGAAGGCGCGGACGCCAAGACCTTGCGCGAGACCATGGACAAGCTCAAGGACAAGCTGGGTGCGGCCGTGATCGTGCTGGCCGCTATCGACGGCGACAAGGTGCAGCTGGCCGCTGGCGTGACCAAGGCCGAGACCGCCAAGGTCAAGGCCGGCGAGCTGGTGAACTTTGTCGCCCAGCAAGTGGGCGGCAAGGGCGGCGGCAAGCCCGATATGGCCATGGCCGGCGGCACGAATGCAGCGGCGGTGCCTGCGGCGCTGGCCTCGGTGCAAGCTTGGGTAGCTGAGCGCCTCTAAGCTTTTTTAGCTTTGTAGAAAGGCCAGAAGGCTTATGCTTTCTGGCTTTTTTATGCAGAGAAGTGGCTCCGGTTTTTTGAACAAGTAGGTAAGCGAGATCTTTCCGTAAAAATGGCCTGACAGCAGGCCGAATTTGGAGAGATCTATGACCATCAAATTACGACGTAAACACAGTCCTGCATTCAAAGCCAAGGTGGCATTGGAGGCGGTGCGCGGTGAGCGCACCGTGGCTGAGCTGGCTCAGCAATACGAAGTTCATCCCAGCCAGATTGCGGATTGGAAACGGCTACTGCTAGAGCGTGCTGGCGATGTGTTCGGTACACCACCGCCAGCCAATGCCCCTGTGGTTGATCTCAAAGAGCTGCACGCCAAGATTGGCCAGCTCACCTTGGAGAAGGATTTTTTGCACGGTGCGTTGAGCAAAGCGGGCTTGCTCAACGTAAGTCGATGATTGACCGCAGCCACGGCCTGTCGCTCACCCGCCAGGCAAAGTTAATGCGCGTCAGCCGAGGCTCCATCTATTACCGCAGCAAGTCGCCATGCAAGTCCCGAGTGCAATTGATGCACAGCATCGATGCCCTGCATGCAGCCCACCCCTTTGCAGGCTCTCGCATGCTCAAGGGGCTACTGCGCCGCCAGGGGCACTGTGTGGGTCGCAGACATGTATGCACCTTAATGCGGCGCATGTGCATCACAGCTCTGTATTGCAAACCCCGCACCAGCACTCGACATCCGCAGCACAAGATCTATCCCTATCTGCTGCGCAGCAAGCCAGTCACTCATGCCAATCAGGTCTGGGCCATGGACATCACCTACGTACGTATGCACAAAGGCTGGCTCTATCTGTGCGCCGTAGTGGACTGGTACAGCCGCAAGGTGTTGGCTTGGAGGCTGTCTAACACCATGGATGTGGAGTTCTGCATGCAAGCGGTGCAAGAGGCCATTACTCGCTGGGGTACACCTGCGATATTCAACATGGATCAAGGCAGCCAATTTACAAGCGACAGCTTCACTACGCAGCTCAAGCGCCACGGCATTCGCATCTCGATGGATGGCAAGGGTGCTTGGCGTGACAACGTCTTTGTGGAGCGCCTATGGCGCTCCATGGTAATCCCCCCATAAACCACCGCTCTGAGAAGTAGAGCTATGCGGCCATGGCC
>JADMKK010000037.1:0-29411 GCA_015478895.1 Comamonas sp.
CCATCAGAATGGGGAAGTTCCACGGAATGATCTGGCCGACCACGCCCAGCGGCTCGTGGAAATGGTAGGCCACGGTGTCGCCGTCAATCTGGCTGATACCGCCTTCCTGCGTGCGAATCGCGCCCGCAAAGTAGCGGAAGTGGTCGGCACTCAGCGGAATGTCGGCATTCAGCGTTTCACGAATGGCTTTGCCGTTGTCGATGGTCTCTACATAGGCCAGCAGCTCTTTGTTGGCGTCAATGCGCTCGGCAATCTGCAGCAAGATATTGCTGCGCTCGGTAGGGCTGGTTTTGCCCCAGGCATCCGCAGCAGCGTGAGCGGCATCCAGCGCTTTTTCAATGTCTGCTGCCGTGCCGCGTGCGGCCTTGGTATAGACGCTGCCGTTGATGGGGCTGACCACGTCAAAGTACTCGCCATTGGCGGGTGCAACCCATTGCCCACCGATGTAGTGGTCGTACTGTTTTTGGTACTGGTGCAGTGCACCAGACTGACCGGGGAAGGCGTAAATCATCACATCACTCCTGAAGAAGGATTGGCAAGAACTGGACGGGCACCATATTCCTCTCCCTCGCTGCGCTTGTGCGTGCTGGAAATCCCTTGTCTTACAGGTATTGAGTTGTAACCGACTGAGCGCTGGATGCCACTTGCCGCGCAAGCGCCAGAGATCGGCTATTCCAAAGCGGCCAGTGCCTTGATGAAATTGATTTTCTTTGGATAGCATGCGCGCAGGGTTTCTAGATAGGGCGCGATGTGGTCATGCGGTAAGCGGTTGACAACGTGGCGCACCATCTGCAATGGCTTGTGATAGGGGCTGCTGGCCCATTCCATCTCGTAGTGGACAAAAGGTTGGAGCAGCTCCACTGCGCGAGCGTGGGCAGCGTGTGGCAATTGCAGTGCAATATCCAGCTGGCAGCTTCTGCTTTTTTGGAACTTTGGGTTTTCCAACAATGCCAGGGCCTGCTGCCAGTGGCCCGTGTGCAGCAACCATGCGATGGGTGCGCTGGCATCAGGCAAATCTGGCGCTTTTTTTGTGCGACTGCTGAGGGGCGTAATCGCCCGCTGAATTTCAGCTTGCAGTGCATCTTCCCGGCTCATGCCCAAAGCGGCGGCACATTGCAAAACAGTGTCTAGGCGATCAAGGTCACTGGGGCGCTGAGCGAGCATGTCTCGTGCGAGTTGGAACGTCTCTTTATCGCAGCCATCACGCCGATAGCAGTGCAGCAGCTGCTCTTGAAGCTTGGAATCCTTGGGGTGTTGTTGCAAACCTGTTTTTGCGCAGCTCAGCGCTTCATGGTGGTGCTGGTGTTCCTCGCAGAAGGCCACGGCATGGCTCCACTCTGACTGGCTCTTCGCCGTTTGCTGGTGCAGCTGAATTTGTCCTGGAATGTCCAAGTCTTGTGCCATCGCCCGGAGGTAACGTTGGCGCAAATTGCCGCGTTGGTATTCCTGCTCACCATCATTGCCGTAGCTGGCTGGTCGAGTTCGTGGCGAATGCGCAGGGTTATCAGGGTGCTGGTGGCACCACTGTTCCCAAGCTGCAACCACGTGCTGGCGGTAGGCGTTGCTTAAAGCGGCCCCTGCACTCTGCAGAATTTGTTGCTCGGGGTAGTAACCCATGGGGTCTTCTTCCATGAGTAGCAGCCAATCTTTGAGCCAGCTAGCGGGTGGTGCCTCGGCTTGAACGCTTTTTAGTAGCAGTTGCTGGAGCCACTCGTACACCTCGTGGAGCTGCCCTTGTGAATCGTCCGCGGTTTCCCATAGTTTGAACAAGCGCAAAAGCGCCACACCACATGCGCTTCGCACATTGGCGGGTTGTGCAGAAAGTTGCTGCTCCAAGGGTTGCAATGCGAGCAGCGCATTGTCTGCCCAGCGTTGCAACTCACGGCCATACAGGCCTTGGCGTTGCGGCATGGCCTGGGTCAAAAAGCTGCGCCACTGCGCTGGGGTTTGGGGGCCGCCTTGTTGTTGGTGCCGCCAGACGGTCAACTGTTGCGCCAACTGTGGATCGCGGTCGCATTGCTCGGCAATCCAAGCGCACAACTGACTGGCTGTTTGCGACTGTAAAAACGTCAGGTTGTCCTGGATTTGCTGAAGCTTTTTCTCGGCGCCTGAATGACGAGTGGTGCTGGTTTTGGCAGCCTGTGACTGCGCTGTATCTGCCAGGTCTGCCGAGTTATGCAGCATTAGCCAAGCGGCCACCATGTGTTTACACACTGGTACTTCCTCTGCGTGCGGGCAGTCACAATGGCTTTGCAGGGGGTCATGCGCATGAATGAAAACGCGGTAGCGTTGGCTGCCCTTGACGTGAAACCAATGGCCTGACTGGTCAGTGGTGCCATTGGGCTTGTCCCAAGTTATCACTTTCTTGCGCCAAAAATAATCAACCCCGCGGTCGCGGATGCCTGAGTCTGTCAGTGTGAGCCACGCGGGAGGTAAAGCGTTGAAATCTGCGGTTGGCATGCGAGGATTTTGGTTTATGCAGCTTGCAAGTACTGGGTAAGGGCCTGGGTGCGTGCGGCGGCCACGGCCTCGCCAACCGCCTTGCCTTGCAGGCCGCGCGCGGCCGCTTGCTGGGCGGCGCTGGCGGTGTCCACCTGCAGGGCCGCCTGCAGCCCGTTCCACAGGCGTTCGCGCTGCGGGTAGGGCTTCGCTTCGAGGCCGGTGCGCCCGCGGGCGTCGCATTCGCAGGCCAGCAGAGCCTCGGCAAAGCGCGCCGGTTTGCGGATGGCGTCGCAGCGCTCGTACAGGCGCAGCAAGGCGGCGGCGTTCAAGTCTTGGCTACGGTGGATGTTGCCGTGCTCGCGCGCCACCACGTCGGCCAGTTCCTTGCAGTCATTGGGCACGCGCCAGCGTGCGCACACGGCCTGCAGCAGGCGGGCGCTGCGCTGCTCGTGGCCAATGTGGCGAGGCAGCATCTCGGCCGGCGTGGTGCCCTTGCCAAAGTCGTGGCACAGGCAGGCAAAGCGCACGGTCAGCGGTGCGTTCAGCTGCGCAGCCATGTCCAGCACCAGCATGGCGTGCACGCCGCTGTCGACTTCGGGGTGGTATTCAGGGCGCTGGGGCACGCCCCACAGGCGGTCCAGCTCGGGCAGCAGCACTTTCAGCGCCCCACAGGCGCGCAGCACCTCAAACATGCGCGAGGGCTGGGTGCCCATCAGCCCCCGGCTGATTTCTTGCCACACGCGTTCGGGCACCAGGTGGTCGACCTCGCCGGCTTCCACCATCTCGCGCATCAGTTGCAGGGTCTCGGGGGCCACCGTGAAGCCGTTAAAACGCGCAGCAAAGCGGGCCACGCGCAGGATGCGCACAGGGTCTTCGCGGAAGGCATCGGTCACATGGCGCAGCAGCTTGGCCTGCAAGTCGGCCTGGCCGTTATAAGGGTCAAAAAGCTCTTTGGCGCTTATCCAGTCTGCGGGAGCAGCTATGGCATTGATAGTCAAGTCGCGCCGCGCCAGGTCTTCTTCCAGCGTCACATCGGGCGAGGTGTGCACCACAAAGCCGCGGTAGCCCATGCCGCTTTTGCGCTCGGTGCGCGCCAGCGCGTATTCCTCGTGCGTCTCGGGGTGCAAGAACACCGGAAAGTCTTTGCCCACGGGCGTAAAGCCCTGGGCGGTCATGTCCTCGGGCGTGGCGCCGACGACGACCCAGTCGGTGTCATGAAAAGGGCGTTGCAACAGGCGGTCGCGCACGGCACCGCCAACCTGGTAAATCTTCATGCTGACAAGTGTAGGTGCGGCGTGCTGGAAAAAGCCGTTGTTGGTAGAGTCGCCCCCTTCTTGCCTGTGTGAACTGCCATGTCCATTCTTTCTTCTTTGACCATTGCCCAGCTCAACCCTGATGGCAGCGTGCCTGTGCCAGATGCGCCCGATACGCAAGCCAACGCGGCCGCAGCCGCGCTGGAGCGTGAGGCACAGTTCGAGGCCATGCAGGCGCAACTGCAGGACTTGCAGGAGATTTTGGCCAAGCCGCTCAAAGACATCTTGGCGGAGCACGAACAGCTCAAAAAGCACGCCGCCACGTGGGATGCCTACGCGGCGATGTGGATGCTGGGCCAGCGCGCCATGCGCCGCGTGGCCATGGATTTGGCGGCGCAGCAAGGCGTGAGCGAGGCCGAGGTGGTGCAGCGCGCCATGACCTACGCGACCCATGTGCTCAATGTCGAAGATGAGGATTTGGGCGGCTCAGTTGCCTCTGCGCAGCTAGCACACATTGCGCGGCACAAGCCATTTTTGCGCCAGCAGTTCAAGTAAATGGGCGGCGCATCACGCACGTGCTGACTGGCGCATGGCTTTGTCTCATCAGTTGGAGTAGTTTCTGCTGCCGATAATTAAAAAGAAGAGGGCCTTGCCCTTGTCACTGCACGAGTTGCCGATGCTTTCTATGCGAACTCAAGCAAATACAAGGGCATGCTGCTCATTTTTTCGATGATGTCCAAGGCTGCGTGGCCATTTGCCCGGATTTGATCTGCTCGACCATGTCGCTGATCCACTCCTGGCTTTCCGGGGTTTCAAACAGAAAGTCCCAAATCGCGTTGTGCTGGCGCATGGTCAGACCCGCGGGGCCGTGCTTGCGCATATGCGCTTGCAGGCGATCCACCTCGGCGCGCGTTAGCGGCTCTCGCATGGGCGTGAGCGGCGTGCGTGCGCAGATAAAGCGTTGCGGAACGGATTTCTTTTTTCTTGAAGGCATGGCAGCAATCTAACCCATAAAAGCCCGCCGAACGGCGAATCAGACCGGCCAGACAATGCCGTTGTCGTTGAGGATGGCGTCCAGCGGCTGGTCATGCGGCTCAGCGCTGAACTCGTCGATATAGCCCTGCGTAAAACCCAGGCCGACCGTGAACGGGCGCGGCTGCAAATGGGCCAGCGCACGGTCATAAAAACCGCCACCATAACCCAGGCGATAACCGCCTGCCGCGTAGCCTACGCAAGGCACAAACAGCAGTGTGGGGGTGAGGATTTCGGTGTCCTTGGGTTTGGGAATGCCATAGGCGTCCTCTTCCATGGGGCAGCCGGGGTGCCAGGCGTGAAAGCGCATGGATTTGGTGAGCTTGTCGATGACCGGCAAACCAATGCGGCGGCGCTGAGGCTTGTCGAGCAATTCCCCATCTTCTTTCCAGCGATGCAGCGTGGGCAATGGGTCAAACTCGCCTTTGATCGGCCAGTAAGCACCAATCACAGTGTCGGGTCGGTCCACCAGCCAGATACGCATGACCCGCTGTAAATCATCTGCGCGCTGTAGGCGGTCGGCCATATTCAGGCGTTGTTGCACCAAAGTGCGTCGTAGGGTCGCTTTGTCCATCACATAATTCCCCCCATGCAATGGCACAAGATTCTGACACCGCTTTGCGCGGCTGCAATATTTAGCGTTCCCTGTTCTTGGGCCAGCGCCCAAAACGGGGGTGATGGGGTACTGCTGCAGATGCAGGAAGCAGCACGCAAAGGCGACAAGCCGCGCTTATCCGCGCTGCTGCCGCAAGCTGCGGGTCACCCTCTGGAGCCTTGGGCCGCCTACTGGGAGCTGAAAGCGCGCTTGAACACCGCGGGCCCCACAGAGGTGGACAATTTTCTGCAGCGCTGGCGCGGCACTTACCAGGAAGACCGGCTGCGCAATGACTGGCTGCTGCTGCTGGGCCAGCGCCGCCAGTGGGCGGAGTTTGAGCGCTTGCTTCCTGGCTTTCGCATGAATGACGACAAGGAAGTGCGCTGCTACGACCTGGCCGTGCAGACCATCGAAGGCCGCCAGCCCGAGCACGCGGCGCAAGAAGTCGTGCGCCTGTGGCATGCCCAGCGGGATGGCGATGACGGCTGTACCCATGCCGCCGGGGAGCTGTACGCGATCAAGCAAATTGACGACAACGACGTCTGGAAGCGCGCTCGCCTGTCGGCAGAACTCAATCGCCAGACAGGCACCCGCCGTGCCGTGGGCATTGTGGCCGCCGATGCGCTGCAGCATGTGGGCGAGGTGTTTGCCGCGCCAGCCAAATACCTGGCCGGTACCAGCAAGGTGCGGGGCGATACCCGGCGTGAGCTGGCATCGCTGGCACTGATCCGGATTGCCAGCAATGACCCAGAGCAGGCTGCCAGCTTGATGGACAGTCGATGGAGCAACCTGTTGCGTGCGGAAGAGCGCGACTGGGTGTGGGGCGTGATTGGCAAGGTGAGTGCGCGCCGCTTGTCCAGCGATGCGGTGAACTATTTTGAGAAGGTGGGTAAATCCAGCCGGATGTCGGAAGAGGCGCAGGAGTGGATGGTGCGCAGCAACCTGCGTGCTGGCAACTGGCACACCGTGCGTAAAACCATTGATGCCATGCCCCCCGCTATGCAATCGGACAGCGCCTGGGTGTACTGGAAGGCGCGGGCCTTGCTCAATGATCGCCGCGTGAGTGCGGAGGAGCAAAATCAGGCCGCGCAACTGCTGCAAAGCATTGCCGGCGTCGGTGGGTTTTATGAGCAATTGGCGCTGGAAGATTTGGGCCAGACGATTACCACACCGCCTGCGCCACAGCCTGTCACGGCACAAGAGCAGGCGTCCACCGCCAACAACCCCGGTTTGCAGCGGGCCTTGTACGCCATGCGCATGGGTCTGCGCAGCGAAGGCGTGCGGGAGTGGAATTACAGCGTCGGGCTGCATGTGCCCGGTGGAATGAATGACCGTGAATTGCTGGCCGCTGCAGACTTGGCCTGTAAGAACCAGATCTGGGATCGCTGCATCAACACCAGTGAACGCACGCGTGAACTGCTCGACTGGAACCAGCGCTTTCCCATGCCTTTCCGCGATGCGGTCGTCAACCAGTCACAGAGCATTGGGCTGGACCCCGCATATGTCTACGGTTTGATCCGCCAGGAGAGTCGCTTCATCATGGATGCACGTTCACACGTCGGTGCATCGGGTCTGATGCAGGTGATGCCTGCGACTGCCAAGTGGACAGCGAAAAAGATTGGCATGACCGACTTTCAGCCGCACATGATCAACCAGCGCGATGTGAACATCACCATCGGTACTGCTTACCTGAAGCTGGCACTGGATGATTTTGAAGGCTCGATGGCCATGGCCGCTGCGGGCTACAACGCTGGCCCTGGCCGCCCACGCAACTGGCGCAACGGCCCGGTGCTTGATGGTGCGATCTGGGCAGAAAACGTGCCCTTTGCCGAAACGCGCGATTACGTCAAGAAAGTGCTCTCCAACACCACCAACTATGCGGCGTTGATGACAGGGCAGCCGCAATCCTTGCGCAGCCGTTTAGGCACAGTGGGGCCCAAGGTTTCTGTGGCGCAATACAACCGCGATTTGCCCTGAGACAACTTGGGAATATCTGGGAAACGTTTGGTTTGGAATCGCTTGGAATCGCTTGGAATCGCTTGGAATCGCTTGGAATCGCGCTGGCTATCTTCAATAGCGTTGACTAGCGGTTGCTGAGCACTGAAAAACCATCACTGTGCTCCAGTGCGGCTGCACCGCTGGCAATCAGCTCAGCCACCAAGTCTTCCAGCCACGCGGTGCAAGCTTGCTGCGCAAAGTAGCGCTGGTGCAGCATGCCCACATACGGCGTTTGCGTGCACCAGTCTTGCAGTGCGGTCAGTGGAATGCTTTGCCACTCCAGCAATTTGTATTTGATCAGCACTTTGGCAGCGTAGCGTGCGTGCCGGCGCGGGTCGGCCGTAAACCCGGCCAGACGCCTGCGGGCCGTGGCCAGCGCTTTGGGGGCATCGCCAAACATGGCGCCATGGCCGGGCAGCACCAACGCAGGCTGCAGCTGCTCAATCACATCCAGCGTGGCGGCGACTTCTTCAAAAGCGTGCTCGCCTTCAATTTCAGGGAAGACCACGCCAAAGCCGTTTTCCCACAGGGCATCGGCAGAGATCAAGATGCGTCGCTGCGGCTCAAACAAAACGATGGAGTGCGGGTCGTGCCCCGGCGCGGCATGGACTTGCCAGGCCCGCGCGCCCAGCATCACTTCTGTGCCGGGCTGCAAAGCGCCATCGGCCTTGAACGGCGGGCAATCCTGTCCGGTGGGGGTGTGGCTCAAGGCCTCGGGGTTCCAGTCATGCACATGCTGTATCTGGCCCGGCGCCACCCAGGTCTGCACCTGCGGCCACTGCGCCTGCAACGCGGCATTGCCGCCGCAATGGTCGCTGTGCAAATGGGTGTTCACAATGCGTTGCAGCGGTGCTCCGTCTAGAGCGCTGCGCAGCAACGCCACCGTTTGCGCTGCGTGTGCGCAGTAGCCGGTGTCCACCACGCAGGAATGCGCAGGATCGATGAAAAGGACGTTGTTGGCAGACAGCCAGCCCCGCTCCAGAAACAGCATGCCCGGCCATAGCTCGGGCGTGGTGGCCGCTGTCATGGCCTTCAATGCGGTGCGGTGTGCGGCACGCTTGCGGTAGCTGCTGCGGGCGCTGCAGCCGTCGGGCTGCGCAATTCCCGGCGCAAGATTTTGCCCACGTTGGTTTTGGGCAGCTCTTCACGAAACTCCACATATTTGGGGCGCTTGTAGCCGGTCAGGTTGTCGTGGCAAAAGCGCAGCAAGCGTTCTTCGGTCAGCGTGGGGTCGTTCTTGATGACGAACACCTTGATGGCTTCGCCCGAATGCTCATCGGGCACGCCGACCGCCGCGCATTCCACCACGCCGGGGCACAGCGAGATAATGTTCTCCAGCTCATTGGGAAACACGTTAAAACCACTGACCAAAATCATGTCTTTTTTGCGGTCAATGATCTTGAAGAAGCCGCGCTCGTCCATCAGGCCGATGTCGCCGGTGCGCATGAAACCATCTGACGTAAATGCCCTGGCTGTTTCATCGGGCTGGTTGTAATAGCCGAGCATGACATTGGGGCCTTTTATGCATATTTCGCCCGATTCCCCTTGCGGGACGTTGTTGCCATCGTCATCTTTGATAGCAATGTCGATGCCTGGCAAAGGCAGCCCGATTGTGCCGCTGAAATGATCAGCGGTGACGGGGTTATTGGTGCCAATGGCGCACGTCTCACTCATGCCCCAACCTTCCACCATGACGCTGCCTGTTACCTTGTGCCATTGGCGGGCCGTGCCTTCCGATGCGGCCATGCCTCCCGCTTGCGAGACGCACAGCTCGGAGAAATCCAGGGAACGGAATTTCGGGTTCTGCAGCAAGGCATTGAACAGCGTGTTGACTGCGGGTAGCACATGGAAAGGCCGTTTGCGCAGCACCTCCACAAACTTGGGAATATCGCGTGGGTTGGGAATCAGGCTGATGCTGGAGCCTTGGCGCAGTGCCAGCAGCAGCAAGGTCAGCGCAAAGATGTGATACAGCGGCAGCGCTGCAATGCTGTGTACCTTGCGCAGATCGCTCACCTTGGTGAGCGCCGGGGTGAACCACGCCTCTGCCTGCAAAGTGGCAGCAATAATGTTGTGGTGGCTCAGAATTGCGCCTTTGGACAGGCCCGTCGTGCCTCCCGTGTACTGTAAAAACGCAATGCTCTGGTGGTTGACTGTAGGCTTGCTGAGTTTGCGCTGTGCCCCCAAGCGCAGCGCCTTCTTGAACGGCGTTACGGTGCAGTCGCCAGAAATCGGCAGCTCATAAGCGGGCACCATCTTGGCCAAATGGCGCACGGCAAAACTGATCCAGCGGCCATACCAAAAGCCCAGCAAATCCCCCATTGAGGCAATGCACACATGTTTGATGGGCGTGCGCGTGATGACTTCGGAGAGGGTGTGGGCGAAGTTTTCCAGAATGACGATGCTGGTGGCGCCGGAGTCTTTGAGCTGGTGCTCCAGCTCCCGGGCTGTGTACAGCGGGTTGACGTTCACGCAGGTATAGCCTGCGCGCAGCACCGCCGCCATGGTCACGGCAAATTGCGGCACGTTGGGCAGCATGATGGCCACCCGGGCATCGGGCTCCAGACCCAAACTCTGCAGCCATGCACCCAGTTGGGCCGACAGCTTGTCCAGATCGCGGTAACGCATCCAGACATCCATGCACACAGAAAACGGTTGCTCAGCATTTTTCTGGAAAGACTCTTCCAGCAAGTCCACCACGGAGTGGTAACGGTCAGAGTCAATGTCGTGCGCAACCCCGTTGGGATACTGATTCAGCCACAAACGATCCATGCCAGCGCCCTATCTGCTATTGAAAATGGAGAAGACGTATTGCCTTTGCAGTCATTCTGTAAGTGCAAGACGCGCAGTGAGGGCGGGGGTTTCCCTTGAGAAATCGCAGAACCAAGGGTTTGATCGGGGACTGCGCAAACAATAAAACTGCGCCTGTGACTGATTTCTTGCAGAAAAAGTGGATCAAGTCTTATACAAGACTATGCAAAGCATAGAATTTCGCCCCATGACAGCACAACATACCCTCGATAAGTTAGACCGCTCCATCCTGCGCCGCCTGCAAGAGAACGGTCGCGAAACCTATGACGTGATTGGTGAGCAAGTGGGCCTGTCCCCCAGCGCTGTGCTGCGCCGTGTCAAACGCCTGGAAGAAGCCGGAATCATCGAGCGCTACGTTGCCCTGGTGCAGCCTGAAAAAGTGGGCCTGGGCCTGACGGCCTACTTGAATGTGCGGCTGGAAAAAAGCACTGAAACGCACAAGCGCAACCCCATGGATGCCTTCAAGCAAAGTGTGCAGAACTGGCCGGAAGTGGTGGAATGTGCCTCGCTCACCGGCGAGATGGATTACCTGCTGCGCGTGGTGGTGGCTGATATGCAGCACTACAGCCGCTTCATCATGGAGACGCTGCTCAAACACCCCAGCGTTTCGGATTGCAAGACCAGCTTTGTGCTGGATCGCGTCAAGGCGACGACGTCTGTGCCTTTGTAAAAGCAAGACGCAGGCAGAGACGTAGGAAGAAGTTCAGGAAGAGACGCAGGAAGTTACTTCTAAAAAAATAGCTGCAGGCCCTTGTTAATCAAGGACTTCAGTAATAAAAGCATAGGAATGCTTTTATTCTCAACGGCATGTAGCTATCTTTTTAAATTGAATGGCGACTGCGGCAGGCAGGAGGGCGGTTGGTGTCAACATGGCTTTCGTCGCGTGCGCGATACAGAACAAATCCGCGGCACAGACAAGTTCATGCTTTTATGTTGCAATGCAGCAAATTCGTGAAAACCCTAGGTTTGTGCGCCGCCAAGGGTCTAAAGCGGTAGATGTGGCGCGCGATGACTGAAAGAATGTGTTGCAAAGCACAGGATTTTTGACCCATGACTGAGCCCTCCAACTGGATTACTGCCCCCTGGAAAGCAAGCAAGCAATGGCTGCGCAAGGCCACAGCCTCGCGCAGTGTGCCCACCATGGTGCCCATTCGTGAGCTGTCCGAGCGCCACCGCGCACGCATTCAGGCGCACCTGCTCAAGCTCGATCCTTCAGATCGCTACCTGCGTTTTGGCTATGCCGCCAATGATGAGCAGGTGGCGCGGTATGCCGACCATCTCGATTTTGAGCGGGACGATATCTTTGGCATCTTCAACCGTCGCCTTGAATTGATTGCCATGGCGCATTTGGCCTATACACCGCTGCAGGACTACAGCAATTGCGCTGAGTTTGGTGTCTCCGTCCTCAAAAGCGCACGCGGTCTGGGGCTGGGAACGCGCCTGTTTGCGCGCGCCGTGATTCATTCGCGCAACAAACGGGTCGAGATGATGTTCATTCATGCACTGTCGGAAAACACCGCCATGCTGAAGATTGCGCGCAGCGCTGGCGCCAAAGTGCAGCGCGATGGCACGGAATCGGAGGCCTATCTCAAGCTGCCAGCTGCCGGTATTGACACCAAGGTTGCGGAAATGGTGGAAAACCAATTTGCCGAAGTGGACTATCACTTTAAAAAGCAGGCCAAACAGTTCTGGGACATCTTGGCGGATGTACAGGAAATCCGCCAAGGCGTGCGGGATGGTCGCCACCAGTCGGCGGAGTAAGTCGGCCTTTCTGGCAACCTGCGACGCGCAGAAAAACGGCACGCACTGCGCAAAGCATACCGTTATCGATACCCACAGTTTCTATCGCGCCACTGGGCTGGCTGTTTGAATCCGCTATCCTTGCGCTCTTATTCACTACTGCATGTCCTGCACTGAAGAACTGTGTCTGACCCGCATCCTGCGCGCCAAGCTGAGCGCGAAGACAAGCGCTCTTTCCTGCAAAAAATCATCGAATTCGTTCATCCGGGGCTCGATTCCAAAGATGAACTGATCGAGATGTTGGCGCAAGCCGAAGGCAACGACGTGATTGGCACTGAGGCCCGCGTCATGCTGGAAGGCGTCATCCGCATGGCCGACCGCACTGCCAGCGACATCATGGTGGCAGCGCCACGCATGGACGTGCTGGACATCAACGCTGACTTTGACGAGTTGCTGGTGCAGGTCATTCGCACCGCGCATTCACGCTTTCCGGTGTTTGATGGCGAGCGTGACAATATCGTTGGCATTTTGATGACCAAGGATTTGCTCAAGCTCCAGCGGTCACCCACCCTCAAACTGCGTGCGTTGATACGCCCTGTGACGTTTGTTCCAGAAACCAAAGGCCTGTATGACTTGCTGCGTGAATTTCGCGGCAACCGCAACCACTTGTCCATCGTGATTGATGAATTTGGCAGCGTTGCGGGTTTGGTCACCATGGAAGATGTGCTGGAAGAAATCGTAGGGGAAATCGAGGATGAATTCGATATTCCCACCGAAGACGGCGACATCTTTGCGCTGGCCGACAACACCTACCGTGTGGCGGGGGACACTTTGCTCGAACGGGTGCAGTCGTTCTTTGAAGTCGATCTGACATCGGCCATGGAAGGCGAGGAGTTCGACACCATCGGCGGTCTGATCAGCCATTCCATGGGCTACATGCCCAGGCGCTCCGAAGTGTGGGAGTTTGCAGGTCTGCGGTTCGTGGTGCTGCATGTCAAGGGCGGTGCCGTGCGCTGGTTTCAGGTAACGCGCATGGATGAAGCCCTGGAGGGCGAGGCTGCATGAGCATCGCTAGAGCGGCGCCCGCATCCCGTCCCCTGCAGCCTGTCTGGCTGTGGTCTGTGTTAATGGCCGCTGCTGGCGGATTGCATGCAGCCGCCTTGGCTTGGCCCAGCACAGGACAAGCCTTGTGGTGGCTCCAGCTGCTTTCACTGACCGGATTGTGTGTGGCGCTTTTGCGGGCGCGCAGCGGGCAGCAAGCAGCGGCGCTGACATGGGTATATGCCACGGCCTGGATGGCGGGCACCTTCTGGTGGCTTTTCATCTCCATGCACACCTATGGGGGTTTGCCAGCTCCGTTGGCCGTGTTGGCAGTGCTGGCACTGGCGGCTTTTCTAGGGACTTTGTACGCGCTGGCAATGGGGGTGTGGCAGCGTTGGCGCAGCCAGGGTTTTCACACCGTCTTCTTGTTTGCTGCGCTGTGGACGTTGGCAGAGCTGGTGCGTGGCACGCTGTTTACTGGCTTTCCTTGGGGGGGCGGGGGTTATGCGCACGTTGACGGGCCTTTGTCTGCCTGGCCTCGTTGGGTCGGGGTCTATGGCACTGGCGCGTTGGCTGCAGGCATTGCCATGTTTTTGGCGCAGTTGTTTCGCCAGCGCACATTGTCGCTTGGTGCTTGGGGAGGCGTCGCCCTGCTGGTCTGTGCCACAGGCGCGGCCACCTGGACACAGCAGCAAGCGCAAGGACGGGGGCTGCATGAGCCGGTAAAGGTTGCTTTGTTGCAAGGCAACATTCCACAGGATGAAAAATTCATACCCAGTGGCGGCATCGTCAATGCGCTGACTTGGTATGGACAGCAATTGCTGGAACCGCAAGCCGAACTGGTGATTGCGCCTGAAACTGCACTGCCTTTATTGCCGCAGCAATTGCCAGAGGGTTATTTAGACGCAGTCAGCAGCGCTTACCGTGCTAGCGAGGGCAAGCATGCCGCGTTGATTGGTATTCCTTTAGGGGATGAAAAACAGGGCTATACCAACTCGGTCATTGGCTGGATGGCAGAGGAAATGCCAGAATATCGGTATGACAAGCACCATCTGGTGCCGTTTGGCGAGTTCATTCCACCGCTTTTTCATTGGTTTGTTCAGATGATGAACATTCCTTTGGGCGATTTTGAACGTGGCAGCGTCGGACAGCCATCCATGGTTTGGCGTGGGGAGCGTTGGGCCCCCAACATTTGCTATGAAGATTTGTTTGGCGAAGAAATTGGCGCACGTTTTAGAGACCCTCTGATTGCGCCAACTGTATTGGTCAACATTAGCAACATTGCGTGGTTTGGTGACAGCGTAGCGATTGACCAGCATTTGCATATCAGTCGCATGCGTGCCTTGGAGTTCGAGCGTCCCATGCTGCGTGCGACCAATACAGGTGCAACAGTGGCTATTGATCACCGCGGTGTGGTGATGGCTGCTTTGCCCTCGCATACACAAGGTGTGCTGCTTGCAGAGGTTCAAGGCCGTGAGGAACTGACCCCCTATGCGCGCTGGGTAGCCTGGTTAGGTCTTTGGCCTTTAGGGCTGCTGTGCCTCGTCATAGTCGCTGGTTACGCTGCACGTTGTTCGTCAAACAGTGGGTAAAAACTGTGTCATTGATCAGTTTGTTGGGTTTTGCATTGGCTTTCTATCGATAAGTACATGCTGAACTTCGATAATGTGCGGCGTTCGTTGCACGTGTATAAACTGTGGCGATTACACACACGAGAAACTAAGTGGCGGTATTGCCGCTGCGGAGCAAGTTAGAAAATGGCCGATTCTTTTTCCTACGAACAATTGATTGCCTCTGGTGAGGGCAAGCTGTTCAAGCCCGATAGCGGGCGTTTACCTTTGCCTCCCATGCTGATGTTCGATCGCATCACCCACATCTCTGAAGATGGCGGTGAGCATGGACTGGGCAAGATCGTGGCAGAACTGGATGTCAACCCTGATTTGTGGTTCTTCAAGTGCCACTTTCAAGATGACCCCGTCATGCCCGGTTGCCTGGGCTTGGATGCCATGTGGCAACTCATCGGTTTTTACCTCACCTGGTTGCAACTGCCAGGTCGAGGCCGTGCGCTGGGCGCTGGCGAGGTCAAATTCACTGGCGAAGTCGGCCCTGACGTCAAGCTGGTTCGCTACGAAATTGACATCAAGCGCGTCATCAAACGCAAGCTCAATATGGCTATTGGCGATGCACGTTTGTTTGCCGATGGCAAGGAAATTTATGTGGCCAACGACCTGCGCGTAGGTTTGTTCCTGCGCGAAGGTGATGCGCAAGGGACACAGGCATGAAAAAACGCGTAGTGATCACGGGTGCGGGCATTGTCTCGTGCATTGGTAACGACTTGGCCACTGTGGAGACTTCTCTGCGGGAAGGTCGCTCAGGTATCAAAGCCATGCCCAAGTTCACTGAACTGGGCATGCGCAGCCAAGTGGCTGGAATTCCCGAGATCGACGTGGAAGCCCGCATCGACCGCAAGCAACTTCGCTTCATGGGCGATGCTGCCGCATATGCGCAAATCGCCTTGGAAGATGCGATTGCCCAAGCTGGCTTGACCCCTGAAATGGTGAGCAATCCGCGTACGGGCCTGATCATGGGTTCAGGTGGCGGCTCGCCTGCCAACCAGATTGAAGCGGCAGATACGCTGCGTGAAAAGGGCATCCGCCGTGTAGGCCCTTATCAGGTCACGCGCTGCATGAGCTCTACCGTGTCCGCGTGCTTGGCGACCAATTTCAAGGTCAAGGGCATCAATTACTCGATCACCTCTGCGTGCTCGACATCGGCGCACTGCATCGGCGCAGCCGCTCAGCAAATTGCCTGGGGCATGCAGGACGTCATGTTTGCTGGCGGCGGTGAAGAGCTGTCTTGGGGCATGTCGCTGCTGTTTGATGGCATGGGGGCCATGTCCAGCAAGTACAACGCAACGCCCGAGAAGGCTGCCCGTGCCTATGACGCTGACCGTGATGGCTTTGTCATTGCGGGCGGCGGCGGCGCTGTGGTGCTGGAGAGCCTGGAGCACGCGGTGGCTCGCGGTGCCAATATCTTGGCGGAAGTGGTGGGCTTTGGTGCCACCTCGGACGGCGAAGACATGGTGGCACCTTCGGGTGACGGAGCTGTAGCTTGCATGAAGCAAGCCATGGAAACCGTAGATGGCCCTATTGACTACATCAACACCCACGGCACTTCGACCCCTGTGGGCGACATGCAAGAAGTGCGCGCCATGCAAACGCTGTTTGGCGACAAAGTGCCGCCGTTCTCGTCTACCAAGTCGCTGACAGGGCACTCACTGGGTGCTACCGGCGTGCAAGAAGCTATCTACTGCTTGATCATGCTCAACAAGGGCTTTATTGCAGGCTCCGTGAATGTGGAGACTCCAGACGCGGCTTTGGCTGATATGCCCCTTGTGACCAAGACGCGTGATGCAGACTTGACCACTGTGCTCTCCAACAGCTTTGGCTTTGGGGGTACGAACGCTTCGGTGGCGCTGCGTCGCTGGACTGGGGCTTAATCTCTCGCAGAGCGGCTTGCAGTGGCTGATGTTGTATCAGCCATTGTGATGCCGCTTTTTTTGTTGGTGAACTACAGCCTGTGCGCTGGAGCGCAATGCGTTTATGAAACTTGCCATCTTGGACCGCATAGGCACTCTCAATGCTGAGGGCGAAGACTCCATCGTTGCGTTGCAAGACTGGCGGCCGCAAGACGGCGTGCTGGATGCGATTGCCCAGCTCAACCGCGCTGGCTGGCATGTAGCTTTGGCGAGTAACCAGCCAGGTTTGGGACGTGGCAGCTTTGATGTCACGGAACTCAATGCCATTCACACGCGCATGCAGCGCGAGCTGGCCAATGCCGGCGCACGCGTGGAGGCGGCTTTCTTTTGCCCGCATACACCGGAAGACAGGTGCAGTTGCCGCAAGCCAGCTCCCGGTTTGCTGCAGCAAATTACGGCGCGTTATGGTGCAGAGCCGCACGAAGTGTGGGTGATTGGGCAAGAGCTCGTACACCTTGCAGCGGGAGAGAGCATGGGCGCCAATCTGGTATGGATGGCGCTGCCAGATACCGCTGCATTGCCTGCGCCTTGGGCACATGTCATGCAGTACCAAGACTGGAGTGCCCTGGCTGATGCGCTAGCGCCGGATGTGCAGACACCGCCGCCCGCGCCCTTGCAGGCGTCACCAGCGATTTGATATTTGCAATGCACCAAAGGCTCCGTGGGGTGCCTAGCTGTGCATTGCTTGGCTTACGGGCCATCTCCAAGGACGTGTTTTATGTCATTTTTACGCTCGTTGATTCATCTACTGTGGATGGTGATCACGGTCATTCCCTACACCTTGCTGATTTTGGTGGTGCGCCTGTTCGGCGGCTCACCTGCCGCACGCTGGACGATTGCGCGTGCGTGGCTCAAGCTCAGTGTGGACAGTGCAGGCTGGTTTTGCGGCGTTAAGTACCGCGTACAGGGTATGGAGAACCTGCCCACAGATCCGCAGCAAGGCGTGGTGCTGCTGTGCAAGCACCAGTCCACCTATGAGACGTTTTTAATGCCGGCCATCATGCCGCGCGCTTTGGCCTATGTGTTCAAGAAGGAGTTGCTGAGCATTCCCTTCTTTGGTTGGTCGATTGGCAGTCTGGACATGATCCACATTGACCGCAAGCATGGCTCGCGCGCTTTCCATAAGGTGGTAGAGCAGGGCAAGCGCCTCTTGGCGCAAGGCATTTGGGTCATCATGTTTCCTGAAGGCACCCGCATAGCGCGCGGAGAAGTGGGTGAGTACAAGTCTGGCGCCACGCGTCTGGCCATCATGTCTGGCGTGCCTGTGGTGCCGATTGCCGTCACTTCCGCCAAATGCTGGCCGCGCAAAGCGTTTGTGAAAACTCCGGGCGTGGTGGATGTCTCGGTGGGACCGCAAATTGAGACGACGGGCCGCAAACATGAAGAGTTGATGGAAGAAGTGCAGGCTTGGATCGAAAGTGAAATGCAACGGCTCGATCCGCAAGCCTATCCCACAGCTCCCAGCAAAGGCAGTGACCCAGCTTGAGCGCCTTGGAGCATCTCCACCCGCAAGCCACGCACACTGCTCCACTGGGGGCCAGCCGCGTGGCTTATTTGTTGGTGCGCAGCAGTCGCCGCAGTATTGGTCTGGAAGTCAGTGCGCAAGGCCTGACGGTACGTGCGCCGCTGCGCGCCAGCATGGTGCAGATTGAATCGGTGCTGCAAGACAAAGCGCGCTGGGTGATCGCCAAGCTCGGTGAACGGGAAACGCGGGTGCAGCAAACCCCCAGCATTCAATGGCAGCACGGCAGTTGCTTGCCGTATTTGGGGGGAATTGTGCAGCTGTATCTGCACCCTGCCGCCGCGCGTGCGGGGGAGTTGCTGCCAGTGGCCCAAGACCGCTGGGTGCTGCACCTGCCACTGTCCGAGGAGGCCAGTCCCAGCAGCGTGCGCACAGCGGTGGCGGCATGGTGGTTGCGGCACGCGCGCGATCTCTTTCAACAACGGCTGCAGCACTTTGCACCAGCGCTGGCCGTGCAGTGGCGTAACCTGCGGCTGTCCAATGCGCGTACGCGCTGGGGCAGCGCCAAGACGGATGGCAGCATCATGCTCAACTGGCGTTTGCTGCATTACCGATTGCCCGTGCTGGACTACGTGGTGATCCATGAGCTGTCGCACCTGCGCGTGATGGACCACAGCCCGCGCTTTTGGGCGGTGGTGCAATCCGTGTGCCCTGACTACGCCACACTGCGTGCCGAATTGCGCCAGCAACCCGCACCAGAGTGGGTTCTGTAAATAGTTGTAGCGCTTGGCCCTTGTGTTTAAAGGGTCTCGAAGTGTTTTTTAGCTGAATTCCTTCATCCACAAGGGCGGTGTGCTCCTTTTATTGAAAATTTTTAGCGTGGCATCCAGCTTATGACACACTCGGCTTGTTTTGTGGAGGAGCTTGTAATGGCTGAAACCTTATCTGTTTTGGGCATGACCCCATCGAAAGCTTACGCAGGAGACATTCCTGCACCGTTGGCATGGGAGTGGGCGCAATCAGGCCACGCGGTATTGGTCGATGTCCGTACCGATGCAGAGCGCGACTGGGTCGGCAAAGTGCCGGGCGCCATAGCCATCGCCTGGAAGCAGTGGCCGGGCATGGCACCGAACCCTACTTTTGATGCCCAGTTGCAAGCCGCAGTATCAGCCGGGGGGAAAGTGGTGCTGTTGTGCCGCAGCGGTGTGCGCTCTGTCGCTGCCGCTACCCGTGCAGCGCAACTAGGCTTTGAGGCCTACAACATTCTTGAAGGCTTTGAGGGCGAGGTGGATGCCAGCGGCCAGCGCGGCAACCTGGGCGGATGGCGCAAACAGGGCCTGCCCTGGCACCAATAAAGACGCACCTGCAAATATAAAAAAGGCTCCGAAAGGAGCCTTTTTGCTGATTAGCGCTGGTTTACAGGGTAGGAATCCGCAGTTTTTGGCCAGGGTAGATCTTGTCAGGGTGGCTCAACATGGGCTTGTTCGCCTCAAAAATAGCGGGGTACTTGTTGGCATCGCCATAGTACTTTTTGGCAATAGCGGACAAGGTATCACCGCGCACCACATCGTGGTACTGGGCCTCTGGCTCAGGATTGGTCACCGTCATCTGGTTATCGACGGAAGTGACGCTGGCGACATTACCGCAGCACAAAGTTACTTTTTCCTTGGCTGCCTGGGTAGGTGCTTCGCCCTTGACCGTGACCTTGCCCTGGTTACCGTCGTAACTCACTTGCAGGTTGCTCACGCCCAGATTTTGAGTGCCGATGTAAGTCTGGATCGCTGATGCGGCCTTGCCGTTCAAGTCGTCTTGTGAGGCAGCGGCAGGCGTGGCTGCCTGCGCTTCTTTGCCGCCAAACAGTTTTTCTCCGGCTTCCTTGATGAAACTAAATAGGCCCATTGCATAACTCCTAAAGGTTGTAAGGTGCTTAAACGTACCAGGGACAATGTAAAGGGAAACCGCTGTGGAGCAAGGCCAGACACTTCCTACGTCTCGATTTTTGACAATTTGCACTTTATTCGTGCGCTGCATCGCTTTGGCGGCCAAAAGCGTGCCACTAGCAAAGTAAAACTCCGGATAATCCCGCCCATGACTTTTCTGGCCATCGATATCGGCAACACCCGCCTGAAGTGGGCAATGTATGACGCACCCCATCCCGGCGCAGCCTTGATGGCGCATGGCGCCGAGTTTCTAGAGCACATTGAGCGCCTGGCCGAAGGCCCTTGGAGCAAGCTGCCTGCACCTACACGCATGCTGGGCTGCGTCGTGGCAGGCGAAACGGCACGCCGGCGTGTACACGATCAAATGGAGCTGATGGTGGGCTGGGACTTGGAGCCCAAGTGGGTTGTCCCCTCCACGCAGGAAGCCGGCGTCACCAACGGCTACGAAATGCCGCTGCGCTTGGGCGCAGACCGGTGGGTGGCCATGATTGGCGCACGCCACCACATCTTGCAGCGCGGCCCCGAGCGACCCCTGATCGTGGTGATGGTGGGAACGGCGGTGACTGTGGATGCCCTGGATACCCATGGCAATTTTCTGGGTGGCTTGATTTTGCCGGGCCACGGCATCATGCTGCGGGCACTGGAAAGTGGTACCGCAGGGCTGCATGTGCCGACGGGCTCTGTCACGCCCTTTCCCAAGAACACCAGCGATGCACTGACCAGCGGCGGCACCTACGCGATTGCAGGGGCGGTAGAGCGCATGTACCAGCACCTGTATTTGCACTGCAGCATGGAGCCCGCCTGTGTCATGGCAGGGGGGGCAGGCTGGAAAATGGTGCCCAGCATGACACGTCCTTTTGAACTGGTGGATAACCTGATCTTTGAAGGCCTGCTGGTGATGGCCAAAGAGCGCTGGAAATAACGACAAGCAAAAATTTTGGTCAGTGACCGCTCTCAGCAACGAATGTGAGAGGCGCTAAACTCCACTCTTTTTTATGAAAAATTTCCCATGATTCTTGTTACCGGCGGCGCAGGCTTTATTGGCGCGAATTTTGTTTTGGACTGGATCGCTGCTACGGGCGAGCCCGTCGTGAACGTTGATAAATTAACTTACGCTGGCAACCTGGAAAACTTGGCCAGCTTGCAAGGCGATGCACGCCATGTGTTCGTGCAAGCGGATATTGGAGATGGTGAAGTCATCGGTAATTTGCTGGCCAAGCACCAGATTCGCGCTGTTATTAACTTTGCTGCAGAAAGCCATGTGGATCGTTCCATCCATGGGCCGGAAGATTTCATTCAGACCAACGTGGTCGGCACCTTCCGTTTGCTCGAAGCGGTCCGCGCCTACTGGAATGGCTTGCAGGGCGATGCCAAAACCAATTTCCGCTTTTTGCACGTCTCCACTGATGAGGTTTATGGCACCTTGAGTGCCACCGATCCTGCCTTCACGGAAAACAACAACTACGAGCCCAACAGCCCGTACTCGGCCTCCAAGGCGGCGTCGGACCACTTGGTGCGTGCGTGGCACCACACCTATGGCCTGCCGGTGCTGACCACCAATTGCAGCAACAACTACGGCCCGCTGCATTTTCCTGAAAAATTGATCCCGCTGATGATCGTCAATGCCCTGGCGGGCAAGCCATTGCCGATTTATGGCGATGGTCAGCAAATCCGCGACTGGCTGTATGTGCGCGACCATTGCAGTGCCATCCGCCGCGTGCTGGAGGCAGGCAAGCTGGGCGAGACCTACAACGTGGGCGGCTGGAACGAAAAAGCCAACATCGACATCGTCAAAACGGTATGTGCCTTGCTCGACGAGATGCGCCCGCGTAGCGATGGCAAATCGTATGTGGAACAGATCACTTATGTGACGGATCGCCCAGGCCACGACCGCCGCTATGCCATTGATGCACGCAAGATTGAGCGTGAACTGGGCTGGAAGCCTGCTGAAACCTTTGACACGGGCATCCGCAAGACGGTGCAGTGGTATTTGGACAACCCTGAATGGGTGGCCAACGTGCAGTCGGGCAGCTACCGCGACTGGGTACAAAAACAATACAGCGCAACCAGCAACTAAGGGGGGCGGAATGCGGATTTTGCTTTTGGGCCGCGGTGGCCAGGTCGGTTGGGAGTTGCAACGCAGTCTGTCGGTCTTAGGTGAGGTCATTAGTTTGGACTATGACAGCCAAGACCTGTGCGGCGATTTCTCCAATCCCGAAGGCATGGCACAGACCTTACGCAGCGTGCGTCCGGATGTGATCGTCAACGCGGCTGCTCACACGGCGGTGGACAAAGCCGAGAGCGAGCCAGAGCTGGCACGTCTGCTCAATGCCACCACCCCCGGTGTCTTGGCGCAGGAAGCCAAGGCGTTGGGCGCACTGCTGGTGCACTACAGCACCGACTATGTGTTTGACGGCAGCGGAGACGCCGCGCGGAATGAGCAAGCTGCTGTGGCGCCTTTGTCTGTCTACGGCCAGACCAAGCTGGAAGGCGAGCAACTGATTGCTGCCAGCGGCTGCCGTTACCTGATCTTTCGCACCAGTTGGGTGTATGCCGCACGTGGCGCCAACTTTGCCAAGACCATGCTGCGTCTGGCCAAGGACCGCGAGACACTCACTGTCATCAATGACCAGTTTGGCGCGCCCACGGGTGCGGATTTGCTGGCCGATGTGACGGCGCATGCCATTCGCCATGTGGCGCAGCACCCTGAGCATCTGGGGCTGTACCACTGCGTGGCAGGCGGTGAGACGACCTGGCATGCCTATGCGCAGTTTGTGGTCAACACTGCGCGCCAGCAACAGCCTGCGCTGGAGCTGAAAGTGCAGAGCATTGAGCCGGTGCCCACCAGTGCTTTTCCGACCCCTGCACGGCGGCCCCTGAACTCGCGCCTGAATACATCCCAGCTGCAAACCAACTTTGGCTTGCAGCTTCCCGATTGGCAGCATGGCGTAGCGCGCATGCTGCAAGAAATCTTGTAAAAAACCACCCTATGACACAAGCACGCAAAGGCATCATCTTGGCGGGCGGCTCCGGCACACGCCTGCACCCTGCCACTCTGGCCATCAGCAAGCAGCTGTTGCCGGTCTATGACAAGCCCATGATTTACTACCCGCTGAGCACGCTGATGCTCGCCGGTATTCGTGAGATTTTGATCATCAGCACTCCCCAGGACACTCCGCGCTTTGAGCAGCTGCTGGGCGACGGCAGCCAGTGGGGCTTGAAGCTCGAATACGCCGTGCAACCCAGCCCGGATGGCTTGGCGCAGGCCTTCATCATTGGTGAAGCTTTCCTCAATGGTGCGCCCAGCGCTCTGGTGCTGGGGGACAATATTTTCTACGGCCACGATTTCCAGCATCTGCTGGAAAACGCCAGCGCCCAGACCACAGGCTCCACCGTTTTTGCCTACCATGTGCACGATCCGGAGCGCTATGGCGTGGCCGAGTTCGACCCACAAGGCAAGGTGCTGTCGCTGGAAGAAAAACCTGCCCAGCCCAAGTCCAACTATGCGGTCACGGGCCTGTATTTCTACGACAACCAAGTTGTGGAGTTGGCCAAGTCGCTCCAGCCTTCGGTGCGCGGTGAACTCGAAATTACCGATCTGAACAAGTTGTATCTGGAGCAAGAACAGCTCAGCGTACAGCTGATGGGCCGTGGCTATGCGTGGCTGGATACGGGCACGCACGACAGCCTGCTTGAAGCAGGCCAATTCATTGCCACGCTGGAGCAGCGCCAAGGCCTGAAGGTGGCATGCCCGGAAGAAATTGCCTACCGTTCAGGCTGGATTGACGCTGCGCAGCTGGAAAAGCTGGCCCAGCCGCTGCTCAAGAATGGCTACGGCAAGTACCTGATGCAATGCCTCAAAGGTGCTGTGCGATGAAAGTTACACCCACCGCGATTGCCGATGTGATGGTGGTAGAGCCCAAGGTCTTCGGGGACGCACGCGGGTTCTTTCTGGAGAGCTTTAACCAGCAAGCCTTCAACCAGGCCACGGGAACGAACTTCGAGTTTGTGCAGGACAACCACAGCCGCTCCAGCAAAGGCGTGCTGCGTGGCCTGCACTACCAGCTGCCCCCCCATGCGCAAGGCAAGCTGGTGCGTGTGACGCGTGGCGCAGTATGGGATGTGGCGGTGGATATCCGTAAGGGCTCTCCCACGTTTGGGCAATGGGTGGGCGAAACGTTGACCGAAGACAACCACAAGCAGTTCTGGATTCCGCCGGGGTTTGCGCATGGTTTTGTCGTGCTCAGCGACACCGCTGATTTCATGTACAAGACCACCAACTACTACGCGCCGCAGTCAGACCGTGGCATGGCATGGAACGATGCAGACATCGGCATTCAATGGCCCGATCTGGGCATGGATTTTCTGCTGTCTGAGAAAGACAGCAAGCAACCTGCGTTGAGGCAGGCGGAAGTCTTTACGGCTTAAAACGCAACAAAAACTTCCCAAACATAAAACGGCAGCTGCATGGCTGCCGTTTTATTTGCTTATGGGCATATGTGGAGGGCTGGCTTTCAAAAAATATAGCTGCATGCCCTAGGGTTTACTGGATGTTGGATATAAAACATCTTGAAAGCGTGCGTTTACTAGGGCAGGTAGCTACTTTTTTTAAGTTAACCCAAGTTGCTTTACATAGTCTCCTTGCCAGCCAGAGAAAATTCGGACGCAGGCGCCTAGAATCGTCGGTTCACGCGCCCGTGCGCGACACCTTGCTGTGCCCAGTTGGCACGCATCGAACACCCTCCTTATGCGCCAGCGCAGCTTTTAGCTTGTGCAGCCAAGAACATTTTCTGAAGTCATGCTGACCTTCCAACAAATCATTCTGAAATTGCAGTCCTACTGGGCCGACCACGGCTGCGCACTGCTCCAGCCCTATGACATGGAAGTTGGCGCAGGCACCTCGCACACCGGCACTTTCCTGCGTGCCATTGGCCCTGAGCCATGGAAGGCGGCCTACGTACAACCCAGCCGCCGCCCCAAAGATGGCCGTTATGGCGAGAACCCCAACCGCCTGCAGCACTACTACCAGTTTCAGGTGGTGTTGAAGCCAGCACCTGACAACATTCTGGAGTTGTACCTGGGATCGCTGCAAGCACTGGGCTTTGATCTGAAGAAAAACGACATCCGCTTTGTCGAAGACGACTGGGAAAACCCCACGCTGGGCGCATGGGGTCTGGGCTGGGAAGTCTGGCTCAACGGCATGGAAGTGACGCAGTTCACCTACTTCCAGCAAGTGGCAGGTATTGATTGCAAGCCCGCAACGGGCGAGATCACCTACGGCCTGGAGCGTCTGGCCATGTACCTGCAAGGCGTGGACAACGTCTACAACCTGACATGGACCGACGGACTGAGTTACGGCGACGTGTACCACCAGAACGAGGTGGAGCAGTCCACATACAACTTCGACCACTCCAATGTGGACTTCCTGTTCAGCGCTTTCACGGCGCACGAAGTCACCGCTGGCAAGCTGATCGAAGCCCAGTTGGCGCTGCCTGCCTATGAGCAAGTGCTCAAGGCCGGCCATACGTTCAACCTGCTGGACGCTCGGGGCGCCATCTCGGTGACGGAACGCGCCGCTTACATTGGCCGCATCCGCAACTTGGCCCGCGCCGTGGGTAAGAGCTATCTGGACAGCCGCGCGCGCCTGGGTTTCCCCATGGCACCCAAAGCACACGCTGAAGAAGTGCTCGCCGACATGGCCAAGGCTGCCGAGCAGCACAGCAAGAAGGCCGCTTGAGCGGCTGCTTCCATTACTAAACAAATAAGCCTCTAGCCCTTATTCAACAAGGGCTGGGAGCTATCAAAATACTATGAACGCATCGAATCTTCTTGTAGAACTGTTTGTTGAAGAGCTGCCACCCAAGGCACTGCAAAAGCTGGGTGATGCCTTTGCTGGCGTCCTGTTCGAGCAACTGAAGGCGCAGGGTTTGCTGGCTTCCAGCACTGCGCGCTTGACAGCGTATGCCTCGCCCCGTCGCTTGGCCGCGCACATCACCGATGTGCTGCCCCAGGCCGAAGACAAAGCCATCTCGCAAAAGCTGATGCCCGTAGCGGTGGGTCTGGATGCTGAAGGCAAGCCCACGCCCGCACTGCTCAAAAAGCTCGCGGCGCTGGGTGCTGACGCATCTGCCGTCGCCCACCTCCAGCGCGAAGGTGAAGGCAAAGCTGAAGCCCTGTTCTACGCCTCCACCGCCAAAGGCGTGGTGCTGGCCGATGGTGTACAAAAAGCGCTGGACGAAACCATTGCCAAACTGCCCATCCCCAAGGTGATGCGCTACCAGTTGCAAGACGGCTGGAGCAGCGTGAACTTTGTGCGTCCTGCACACGGTCTGGTGGTCATGCATGGCACGCAAGTGCTGGTCAGCGTAAAGACGCTGGGACTGACCGCCGGCAACGCCACCCAAGGCCACCGCTTTGAAGCCAAGGTGAGCCCCGTCGTCATTCAAAACGCCGACAGCTACGCCGAGCAACTGCGCGAAGAGGGTGCCGTGGTCGCCAGCTTTACCGAGCGCCGTGCTGACATCGTGCGCCAGTTGCAAGCTGCCGCTGAGCGTGTGGGCGGCGGTGTGCGCCCCATTGAAGACGATGCCCTGCTGGACGAAGTGACTGCGCTGGTCGAGCGCCCCAATGTGCTGGTGTGTGAATTCGAACAAGAGTTCCTGAACGTGCCGCAGGAATGCCTGATTCTGACCATGAAGGCCAATCAGAAGTACTTCCCCTTGCTGGATACGCAAGGCAAGCTGACGCACCAGTTCTTGATTGTCAGCAACATCACGCCGCAAGACGCATCGGCTGTCATTGAAGGCAACGAACGCGTCGTGCGCCCCCGTCTGGCCGATGCCAAGTTCTTCTTTGACCAGGACCGCAAGAAAACGCTGGAAAGCCGCGTTGAAGGTTTAGGCAAGGTGGTGTACCACAACAAGCTGGGTACCCAGGGCGAACGCGTGGAGCGCGTGCGCGCCATTGCCAAGGCGATTGCCCAGCAACTGGGCGATGCGCGACTGGTGCAGCAGGCCGATCAGGCCGCCATGCTGGCCAAGACCGACTTGGTCACTGACATGGTCGGAGAATTCCCTGAATTGCAAGGCACCATGGGCCGTTATTACGCCCTGAACGACAGCCTGGATGCGGCCGTGGCCGATGCCATTGAAGACCACTACAAGCCTCGTTTTGCCGGTGACACACTGCCCCGCGGCCAAGCAGGCGTGGTGGTCGCGCTGGCCGACAAACTGGAAACCTTGGTCGGTATGTTCGGTATTGGCAACCTGCCCACGGGGGATCGCGATCCATTCGCACTGCGCCGCCATGCGCTGGGCGTGATCCGGATGCTGGTGGAAAAAGACCTGCCTCTGGATCTGCAAGGTTTACTGAACAGCGCCTTGCCCGCCTTTGGCGACAAAATCCAAGACGCTACACCTGCATTGCTGGACTTCATCTACGACCGCCTGTCTGGCAGCCTGCGCGAGCAAGGCTTTAGCGCCCAGGAAGTCGAAGCCGTCATGGCCCTGCGCCCACAGCGTCTGGCCGATGTGCAAAAGCGCCTGGACGCTGTGCGTGCCTTTGCTGCCCTGTCTGAAGCGCAGGCCTTGGCCACAGCCAACAAGCGCGTGGGTAACATCCTGAAGAAAGCTGAAATCGAAGTACAACCTCAGGTGAACGAGGCGCTGTTGGCCGAGCAGGCTGAAAAAGACCTGTTTGCTGCGTTGCAAGCCGTAGCCCCCAAGGCGCAGCAGCAGTTTGAAGCGGGTGATTACACGGCCAGCTTGCAAACGTTGGCAGCCTTGCGTGCGCCTGTGGATGCGTTCTTTGAACACGTCATGGTGAATGCGCAAGACGAGGCATTGAAGCACAACCGCCTGGGGCTGCTGGCTACATTGCATGAAGCCATGAACCGGGTGGCTGATCTATCGCTTTTGGCTGTGTAAGGGGGCAGCTGCAAATACACAGTTGCGCTTGCGTCGGTCTGCAACTGCTACAATCATCCGTTTTTATCTGAGGGTAGCTGTGCCCATGCAAGACCGGTTGTTTGAGGCAAAGACCTTCCCCCAGCCTTTTCCCCTAGAGCAATTTCACAGGCCTGTCCTGCTGGCACCTCATCCCGACGATGAGGTGTTTGGTTGCGCAGGACTTTTGGCGTTGTGGGCCCAGCGCGGCGTACACGCTCAGGTGGTCGTACTCACCGGTGGTCAGGCCCAGGGCGAGGTTATCCAGCGCCAGGTAGAAAGCCAGGCCGCTGCCGCTGTGTTGGGTGGCTATGCCTTGGATTTTTGGCATTTGCCTGATCGTAACCTGCGCTGTACCCCAGAGCTGGTGCAGCGCATTGCTGACTATGTGCAAGCACATCAAGCAGATTTGCTGCTGGTGCCCGCTTTGCATGAGCCTCACCCCGATCATCAGGCTTGTGCGCTGTCTGCACTGTGGAGTCTTGTGCAGTTGCCCCGACCTGTGGACCTGTGCTTTTACGAGTCGGGCACGGCGTTGGTGCATTGCACGCATCTGGTAGACATCGCTAGCGTGCAGGCACAAAAGATGCAGGCCATGCAAGCCTTTAGCTCGCAGGAGGAGGTGCAACCCTACAGCAGTCGGATTGCCGCGTTGAACCACTTTCGCGCCCTCACCCTGGGACCGCAAGTACAGGCGGCCGAAGGTTTTCAGTGGTTGCCCCTGGCTCAGCAAGGCTGGTCTGCGCTATTGCCTGCACTGGATCCACTGTTTCTGCACCAGCGTGGCCAAGCCATCGTGCCGCAGGATTTGCCGTTGGTCAGCGTGCTGATCCGTACAGTCGGCGATTCACGCTTGGAACAGGCCATCGCCAGCGTATGCGCGCAAAGTTATCCGCAGTTGGAAATCATCGTCGTGGCGGCGCATGGCGATTCGCAGCCACCAGCTTGGTTCGATGCCTTGCCGCATCAGGCGCGTTGGGTCTGCCTGCAGCGCCCCCTCACACGCCCTCAGGCAGCCAATGCTGCTTTAGACCATGCGCAAGGACAATATTGCGTTTTTCTGGACGACGACGATATTTTTGCCCCTGGTCATATTGATAAGTTGGTGCAAGTCTTGCGTCAGCAGGGCAATATGTACGCTGCACATACCGATACCCAAGTCGTCAATCTCCAGGGTCAGGAGGTCCTGCGCTACGACCGCCCTTACCAAAGTCAGCGCTTGATTTTTACGAATATTTTTCCCATCCATAGCGTACTTTTTGCGCTTAGTCTGATAACTAAGCATGGCTGTCGCTTTGATGAAACCTTGCCTGTTTTAGAGGACTGGGACTTTTGGCTTCAAGTCAGTATGCACACTAGCTTTGTGCATGTACCTGGCTGCAGCGCTATTTACCGTTACAACGACCGCTCTCAGCTTCAAGGCGATGAGCATGCTCACCACCATTTGCAGTGGCGCCAGCAGGTCATGCATAAATGGCTGTCGCGTCTGCCGATTCAGCGTATTGGTGCAGCCGGGGCCTGGTATTCCCAGCAGCTTGACCATACCGAACAGCAGCGCGCTTATGCAGAAAAAGTTTTGCAACAGAACGAGCACACGCTACAGCAGACCCAGCACGAGT
>JADMKK010000037.1:29511-88403 GCA_015478895.1 Comamonas sp.
TAGCACAGACCCAGCACGAGTTAGCACAGACCCAGCACGAGTTAGCACAGACCCAGCACGAGTTAGCACAGACCCAACAAAATTTTGGAGAGTCACGGCACGAGTTGGCGCAGGCCCAACATAACTTGGGACACGTACAGGAACATTTACACCACGCCCAGCAAGAGTTGCAAGACTTACGGGCAACGTTACATGCTATTTACTCTTCTAAGGGGTGGCGTGTACTTACCAAGCTACGCGAGATCAAGCAACAATTGCTAGGGAGACTCTCTTGAAGTGCCGCCATAACCTAGAGCGCGTAGAACTAAGCCAAGGCGTGGTTCTGCTACAAGGTTGGGTTATTCTGCTGGATTTCGTTCAGCAACCTACGTTGCAGCTCCACGGAAGAGATCCTCTGGGGCAGCCTTGGACTCAGACCATTGCATTCAACCGTGATCGGCTCGATGTAGTGGACGCATTAGAGCTGTCTCCTACCCTCCAGCGGTGTGGTTTTTTCTACTACGCAGCAATTCCTGAAGGACAGGTGCTGGAGCTGTGTATGCACACTGAAGGGACGCAACTGACCTTGCATCGCTGGGCTGATCCGGCTGATGCACAGCGTCCTGAATCTGTTTTATCTCCCAGCCGCTTGCGTCTGTACCTACGAACCTGGCGCTACTTCTGGGGGCGTAGTTGGGAAATGCTGCGTGGCGGTCAGTGGCGTGGCTTTAAAGAGCGCGCCATGCGCCATACACGCAGTGCTTGGCAGGTGGCGAAGTTGACACTTAAACCTGGGTTGGATACACCTCCAGAAACGACGCCACCGTGGGATTGCCTAGTAGTGGATCATGATTTGGGTGGTGGTGCTAACCAATACCGCCGCCACCAGCTGGCTCAAGAGCTATTGACACAACCTGGCAGTCGTGTAGCGCTGCTCACCTTCTCTGTACTCAGCCTGCAGTACGTCGTGTATCGCATCTTGCCCGAGCAGCGCCAAGAACTGGTAACTCATGGGACCTGGCCGCAGCTGCAGACTTGGCTGCAGCACAGCCGTATTGCCCATATTTTTTACAATAACGCCGTCTCTTTTCCGCAGGCGTTGCCATTAGTGCACGCATTGCAGGCTTATTGCAAGCAGTCCCCATGTCGCCTCACTGTGGCGATGCACGATTACTTTCCTATTTGCCCCTCCCAGCATCTGCTGCAGGCCGAAGGGCGTTATTGTCAGTTGCCCGATACCGTTACCTGCCAGAATTGTTTGTCCCGATCTGATCAGGCCATGGTCAACCTTTACCGCCACCATGGCATCGAAGCTTGGCGCGCCACTTGGGGGCAGCTTCTGGCGACGGCCGACGAAGTGCGTATCTTTGACCCTAGCGCACAAACCACCTTACAGCGTGCCTACCCAGACCTAACCTTGCCTTTCAGTCTGCGTCCTCACCATGTGGCCCCTCTGAGCACTGCCGAGCAAGACCAGCTGCGTGCGTGGCAAAACAAGAAAAAATGTCCCTCTGGGCGCATCGGCATCGTCGGCTCTATTACCTCTGCTTGCAAAGGAGAGCAGCCCGTGTCGGACTTGGTACATGCCATAGCCCTCAGTGGACAACCCTACGAGGTCGTAGTGTTGGGTGAATGCGCCGCCATGCCAGGGTTGCCTTTGCGCAGCACTGGGCGTTACCAAGCCTCTGAGCTCACCACGCTCATCGTCCAACACGACATCGATGTCTTCTTCTTCAGCTCAGTAGGACCAGAAACCTTCTCCTACGTACTGCATGAGCTGGAACGCTACCAATTGCCCATTGCAGCCTTCGAGTTGGGAGCGCAATCAACTTTTCTGGCGCGTTATCCCCAGGGAATTCGCTTGGATCTGAAGGACAGCGCGCAGCAAGTGCTTCAGAAGCTAGAGCCTTACCTGTGCTCGCAATCTCATTAACCTATTTGCTCTTTTGCCATGCTCCATATTTTTACCAGTGCCGCCGTCAACTACATTCCTAAAGTACGGTTATTGACCGAATCGATCAAAAAATTTCATCCTGAAGCACATATCCACTTGGCATTGGCGGATGAGCGTCCAGAAAATGTTTGTTTGGATATGTTCGATAGCGTTTGGAGCCCTGCAGATTTGGGTATTGACAACTGGCGCAGCTGGGCTTTCGGGCATGCGATTGTAGAGTTGGCCACGGCCATCAAACCCTTCGTGCTAGAAAAGCTCTTGGCCAACGATGGTGATCGCGTCATCTACATGGACCCCGATACCGTCATGTACTCGCGCCTAGACGACGTGCTGGCTATCCTTGAGCACGACAGCATCGCGCTGACACCCCACCAGACCATTCCCGAAGATGACTGGATTGCTATTTGGGATAACGAAATCTCCTCACTCAAACATGGCGTGTATAACTTGGGGTTTGTGGCTGTAGCGGCGACTGATGCAGGACGCGCCTTCGCCGCATGGTGGCGTGAGCGTTGCCATCGTCTGTGCATTGAAGATACTCCGAATGGAATTTTCACCGACCAGCGTTGGGTCGATCTGGTCCCTGCTTTGTTCCCTGAAGTGGCAATTCTGCGTACGCCTCGGTTGAATGTGTCTACTTGGAATCTCTCCAAACGCAAAGTCATCCGTGAAAATGGGCAACTCTATGTAAATGGCGTACCCTTGGGCTTCTATCACTACACTGGTTTTGATAGGGGTGCGCACCGCATTATGGCGCAGCGCTACGCTATCCACAGTCCTGTAGTCTTTGAAATGATTGATTGGTATGAGTCGATGATTCAGGTCACTGCAGCCGATCCATTGAGCCACCACCAATGGGCTTTTGCCAATTTCGATAATGGAACGCCCATCAGCAAACTGCAGCGGCGCGTATATCGCGTGCGTGAAGACCTGCAAAAAGCCTTTCCCCATCCTTTTGACCATACGGGATTTGCTGCTTGGTGGGATCAAAACGGTGTGCATGAATATGCTGAAAATAAAAACGATGCTGTGACCTTACCGATAATATCTGCTCCTAAGAAAACTATTTGGTCTGCTCTAGGTGGAATTATGGTGCGACCTTCTATGTTCAGGGCTTATATGGCGCGCACACGCCAAATAATTGCGGAAAAAGGGATAAAAGGCTTCTTGTGCGAAATGCGTACACGCATATAAGACGGGTGATATGCAGAAAAAATCGTACTATTTTGATACGATAGATATTTTGCGCGGCTTTGCTGCAATAACTGTTGTCGTTTACCATGTAATCGAAATTTTTCAGTGGAGTAGCTTTCCAACATCCTGGCCTTGGCTTTGGTTCAGGGCCGGCTGGATGGGCGTGGATTTATTTTTTGTTATTTCTGGCTTTGTTGTTGGCCTTTCAGCATTTTCTGCGATCGATAGGCAAGGCAATACTGCTTTCAGAAATGAATTTTTCACGCGTAGGCTAGCGCGCATTGTTCCATTGCATTATCTGACCATGTTGGTCTTTATTGCTTTTATATCTCCCCAACTGCTGTTTCAAGATTTATTCACGAATCTGGGTTCACACCTGCTGTTTTTGCATAATCTGGTGCCCCAGTTGCATGGCTCCATCAACGGTAGCAACTGGTCGCTGGCTACGGAGATGCAGTTTTATATCTTGATGCTCCTCATTGCCCCGTGGCTCAGGGTGGAGCGATGGTGGGTGATCGCGTTGGTTTTTCTGCTTATGGCGTGGCTATGGCGGGCGGGTGTCAGTGCTTGGGTACAACCTTCGGAGCAGTCGGGGGTTTTTCCTGTATTTGTTGCAGCCACTCAATTGCCAGGTATGCTGGATGAATTCTTGGTCGGCTTGCTTTTGGCTAGACTCGTCAGGTCAGATTATGGAGAGAAAATTTTTGAAAAAAAATGCTTAAATAGAGTAAATCTTGCTATTTTAACTGCCATCTTTTTGTATGTTACTTTTAATATTTATCAATCGTATGGCAGTTATTGGGATTATCCATTTATGGTGATATTCTGGCGTAGTCTGCTGGCATTTACCTTTGGTTTGATTTTATTGTTGTTTATCTCCTTAAGACTTGATGTAAGAGTAAAAAAAATCCTTTTTCCTTTCAGCTATTTGGGTACCATATCTTATGGGATATATCTTTGGCATCTTCCAGTTTTATTATCTTTGAAAACTTTAAATTGGATAAAGCCAGATGTTGCTCTCGTATGGTGTTTGGTAATAACATGCATCTTGGCGTCTTTTTCTTGGCACTTCTTTGAAAAACCTTTCATCGATAGATTTAATGAAAAAATGAAGATTAAAAATTGAATAATTTATAAAATATTATGCCCCAATGGATCTACCTCTACCGTCAATGGCTGCTGCGCGAGCTGCAGTTGCGCTTTCGCAGCTCTGCCCTCGGGGTGGCTTGGCTGGTACTGCAGCCGCTGGCGCAAATCCTGTTGTTTACTCTGGTTTTTTACCAGTTCTTTCGTGTACGCTGGCCTGCTGGCGATGGCAGCATTGGTGAGTACAGCCTGCAGGTCTTCATTGGCCTGACGCTATTCGCCTTCGTTTCTGAAGTCATCAATCGCGCGCCCTCTAGCGTTAGCAGCTTCCCGTTTTTGATCACCAAAGTGCGCTTTCCGCTGCTGTTGCTGCCCAGCGTTGTAGTGGGGGCGGGTACCGTGCAACTAGGGCTGTCCCTGTGCATTGCTATGGGCTTTGCCCTGTGGCGTGAGGCGCACTGGTACGCTCTGCCATTGCTACCCTTGGCCCTGTTACCCCTGCTTATCTATACGCAGGCATTCGCTTGGCTTTTAGGAGCGATGGGTGTGTACCTGCGCGATATTGGCCACCTGGCCCCCTCCGTCAGTAGCTTGCTGATGTTTCTGTCGCCCATTTTTTATCCTGCCTCCATGATCCCGGTAAAGATGCAGTGGCTGATCCATTACAACCCCTTGGCTTGGTCGATTGAGATGGTACGTGGCTTGCTCATGCATGGTCAATCCATCGACTGGACATGGTGGGGTGTACATTTGGTGGCAGCCTGTGCACTACTGGCTTTGGCACGTTTTTTCTTTATCCGTATCCAATCGGGATTTGCCGATGTCCTCTGATGCACCATCACCCGTTCTAAGTTTTCAGGACGCGGGCAAAACCTACCCGCCTCAGCGCACCCCCTTGCGTCAACTCTGGGGCCACCTGCGCGGCAGCCAGCGCCTGGAGGCAGGAGGTTACAGCGCCCTGCAACCTGTCAGTTTCGATATTCATCCTGGTCAATCCGTGGGCATCGTTGGGCTCAACGGCGCGGGCAAATCCACCCTGCTGCAACTGGCCGCCGGTACTCTCACACCTAGCAGCGGTCAAGTACACGCGCGTGGACGGATCGCTGCGCTGCTGGAGCTCGGCTCTGGCTTCAACCCTGAAGCTACCGGGATCGAAAACATCTTCCTTTATGCCGCCACCATGGGCCTGACTTATGCCCAGGTGGAAGCACGTCTGGATTCCATCTGTGCTTTCAGTGGCCTGAGCAGTGACCATCTGGCCATGCCTGTCAAAACCTACTCCAGTGGCATGCAAGTGCGCCTGGCGTTTGCTGTTGCCACCAGTGTCGAGCCCGACATCCTCATCGTCGATGAAGCCCTCTCCGTGGGCGATGGCGTCTTTGCCAAGCGCTCGTTTGATCGGGTTATGCAGTTGCGTGAAAACGGCACCTCTTTGCTGCTGTGCTCGCACGCTTTGTTCCATGTGGATCTTTTCTGTGAGCGCTGCCTCTGGTTGGAGCAAGGGCATATCCGCGAATTTGGCCCCACCAGCGCCGTGTTGCCGCGCTACCAGGAGTATCTGGATGGCGTTAACCGTCAGCCTGGGGTCGATGCCGTCAGTGCCACCATACAAGCGAATGCCCTGCCTGAGCAAGCCGCCCCCACAGCACCAGACGCCCCCGCAGCACCAGACGCCTCATCACAGATACCTGCCACAGTGGCACGCTTTATTCAGGTGGAAGTCGGCCTAGATGGCACTATCGGCACTGAATTGCGCGGTTATACCGGCAGTAGCACCCTGCACGTAAATGCCATCGTAAACACCAGCGCACAAGAACCCCATCCTCTCGTGGCTGTGGTGATCTCATCCGAGAGCGGCAAAATTCTCGGCTCGGGCCATTGCCCACCGGATACTGTGCAGGCTGATAATGCCCAGGGCCATGCCCATGTGCGTTACACCTTGCCCCAACTACCCCTTAACAAAGGGCGCTACCGTGTCGGCGTCTATCTGCTCTGTCAGCAAGGGCGCTTTGTGTACGAATGGATGGATCCGATCGCCCACATTGAGCTGGAACACAACGGGCAGCACCAAGGCCCTTGGCTGCTGGCGGGAGAATGGAGGCTTGTTGCCGATGGTTGATCGCAAAACCCCATCTGGCGCACTCAGTGATTGGCTGCTGCACACCGCCCACAGCAGCCAGGACGCCCAAATGCGCGCTCTGTTTGCGCAAGTGTTTGGCCATTCCATCAGCCTAGAAGAATGGGAGTGGAAATACCTCGGAACTGACCTGCGCGGTAGTTTGCTGACCAAGGCTTCAAATGGAGATGCCATTGCATTTTTTGGCGGTATGCCGCGTATCTTCATTTATCAGGGGGGGCGCTTTCATGCCGTGCAAAACGGAGACGTCATGGTTCGCATGCAAGAGCGTGGGGTGTTTTCGCGCAAAGGTGCCCTCTACCAGGTCGCAAACCATTTCTTCAGTCAGCACGTTGGTGCAAATGAAGAATATGCCTTTGCCTTTGGTTTTCCCAATCAACGGCATTTTCGGCTGGGCCTCAAACTAGGCTTGTACAGCAAAGCTGCGCAAATGCAGCATATGCGCTGGTCGCCCCAAGCGGCGCCTTGGCACCGTAGCTGGGCGATAAAGCCGATTGGCGTGCATATGCCTCTCCATATCTTGGATATTTTATGGCAGCAAATGCAGGTCAGTTGGCCGGGGCATTTTGTCCCAGAGCGCACAGCGAAACACTGGCAATGGCGCTATCAACAACGCCCAGGGGTGGAATACCAACTGCTTTTGGTATGTCAGCGCTTGACACGTCGTCCTTTGGCAGCAGTGGCTTTGCGCTTGCATGCGCAGCACTGTGATTGGCTTGACTACCTGGGGCCGCGTGAGCATCTTCCTGAGGCGATTGCTGCGGTTCGTGCTTTCGCGCACCAGCAGCAACGTTCTGTCCATGCGTTAATTAGCGATGCCGTTGCTTCAGAATTTCGCGAAGCACAGCCAAAAAGCCTGGATCAAAGCCCTTCTGAAATTTGCGTACCTACGAATGCCATAGATGCCACTGGAGCTGTCTTACCTGGAAAACCTTGGGTGGGGCGCCTATGGCTGATGGGGGGCGATTCTGACTTCATGTAGCGCACGCATCTCAGCTGCCAGCCACCTCTACGCCCTCGGCCATGGCTGTTAGCTGTGAAGTAGCGAGCACCAGTAAATCATTGCCACAGCGCTCTACAATCGCCCGGCCCTGAAGTAGTTGAAAAACGCGTGAAACAGTCTCACGCGTCAGGCTCAGCATAATAGCCAACTCCTGGTGCGTAGGGACTTGCGCAATACGTCCCTGCATGTCCATCTGCGCGAGTAAGGCGCACACCCGCTGCACTGGTGTGGTCAACCCCAGAATGCGCCGGTGCTCAGACACCCCGCGCAAGCGCTGTGAAAGGCGTAAACATAGCGCTTCTGCAAGTTGCGGCACTGCAAACAATACGGGTCGAATCAACTCCTTGCTAATGCTGATGACTTGTGAACGCATCAAAGCCGTCACATATTCGGGTTGTGGCTGGTTATCTACTAGAGCTACTTCGCCAAAGAAGTCGCCAGGCTGAACAAAATATAAGCCTACCTCGCGTGCATCGGCAGTAAAGTCCAAGCCCTGCAAACGCCCGTCCAGCAAAAAATTCAAACACTGGCCGGACGCTCCTTTGTGCAATACCACTTCCCGTTTGGCATAGTTATGCACCTGTGCATGCAGCGCCAAATGTGCAATGGTCACCTGCGGCAAGTGGGACAGCAATGGCAAACCATTTAGAGCAGATACGGCAACAGGCATGCGGGGAAAAGGGGTGGCAAAACGCTAAGGTCAAATGCTCAAGTGTAATTCAAGCGTTCTGCGCCATTGGAGGACGGATCGAAACGATGTTTCGCTGTGATTGTGCGCACAGACAAACATTTTTAGCCAAAGCACAATACTAGATTACTTGATGGTTTGTGGTGCTCTAGGCCTTTGTCTCTAGGGTGTCGCTTTTTCTGATAACTAGCTATGTCTTGCGCTGTTGCCCGAACTTTTGTTGTTGCCTTATTGACAGGCCTCTTCGTTGCTGGCTATCCGCGCATGGGGTTTACAGCCGCTAGCGCCGCACACCTTGAGTCACAGAATGAAGCGGTAGGGCGCATCAGCATGACATTGGGGCAAGCGCACATTTTTCGCCCTGACGGCAGCCATCGCAGCGCTCGCTCTGGCGATCCTGTCTGGGTGGGAGACCGGATCGAAACAGCAGCGGGTGGACACGTTCACATCCGGTTTGTGGATGACGCCCTAGTCAGCGTACGTCCCGCCAGCCGTCTGGTCATAGAGGACTACCAATACGATAGCAGTCAGGTTCACCAATCCCTCGTGCGTTTTCGCCTGGACATAGGTGTCGCCCGTTCAATTTCTGGAGCTGCTGCGGAAGGGGCGCGTGAACGTTTTCGGCTCAATACACCATTGGCCGTGATCGGCGTACGTGGTACGGACTTTGTGGTGCGTGCAGATGCACAGCAGACCCAGGCTGTGGTGAATCAAGGCGCCATCACCATGGCTCCATTGGTTGCCCCTGACTGCCAAGCCCACTACAGCACAGGTTGTGGAGAGAGCGTTGCGCGTTTGCTGAGCGCAGCTGAAATGCCGGGCATGCTGATGCAGTACCGCAGCTATTTTGCGCAGCCACAGCTGCTTCGCCAAGAGATGCCTCCTTGGGAGGGGGGAGTCGTAGTGGCTCAAAATACGAAGGTGGAGCCCACTCCAGCAACTCTCCAGCTGCAACCAGCAATCAACCAATTGCCTCATAGCACTACCGGGCAGCAAGAAGTCCTGACGGTGTTGGCACAAGACACCTTACAGCAGGCCTTTAAAGATGTACCTGTAATCGAATTGCCTTCACCAGAAGCACCTACGCCCATGCTGCCTGCGCCCATGCTCCCTGAGCCAATGCTGCCTGAGCCAATGTTGCCTGAGCCAATGTTGCCTGCTTTACCCCCGGAATCTATGGCGTTGGCGTGGGGGCGTTGGACGCAACAGGCGCAGGACTCTACCGACATCAGTCAGTTGCGAGAGCTTGCACGCCAAGGGCGTAGCGTGACGGTGGGAAACAACGCCTATGTGCTTTACCGGCAGAGTGACATGCCATCGCTGCTTGGTGCAAGCCTTGGGCGCTTTGATATGAACTTGCAGGCAGTCCATGCCAGCTTGCAGCCGACAGGTGGTGGTGGTACCCAGACTGCGCAAGTGCATGGTGGCCTGCTCACGCTTGATTTTGGTGCCCAGAATTTCTACACCCAGCTGCAACTCTCGGCGCAGGCTACCAGCATGCACACCCTGGAAGCGAGCGGCAACCTCAATCAGAATGGAATATTCAGCCAGCGCCTGCCAGGTCTGAATATTGGGGGCGCTGTGGCATTGGATGGGCAAACAGCGGGCTATTTCTTTGAAAAAGCCATCGACGCAGGCAGCTTTTCCGGTATTACTTTATGGGGGCGATGAGCGTGCGTTTGCCCCTGATTCAGCGCTGGCTTGACCACCCTTGGCAGGCAAGGTTATGCGTTTTGGCTTTGTCCGTGCTCCTGTGGGTGGGCCTGCAAGCACTTGCGCCGCAACTGCTCAGCAAACTCCAAGAACACGGCCGCGACCTGATCTGGCGCACCCATGCCAGCAGTGCACCCGAGCAGCGCGTGATTCTGATTGACATTGACGACGCCAGCCTTCAGTCCATAGGGCCGTGGCCCTGGTCGCGCAACACTGTCGCAGAGCTCAGTCAAGCCCTGGACCGTGCGGGCGTTGGCCTCAAGCTCTTTGACATCGTATTTCCTGACGCACGCCCCGGAGATGCCCAGTTGGCACAGGCCCTGAGTACAGGCAGCGCACCCAGCGTACTTGCCCAAGTGTTCGCCTTGCGCGGTGAGACACAACTGCGTTTGGGCTCTACAGCAGGCGCCTGGCCCAGCCTAGGTTGCCAAATGCCTGCTATCCCTGCCGAAGGCGTGATTGGCAACCAACCCACGCTGGCGCAAAGCGCTGCAGCAGTAGGCCACATTACGCCCACACTAGACAATGATGGCGGTGTGCGCCGTGTCGCTGCTTTGGTATGCATGGACGGGCGCACCTACCCGGCGCTGGCATTGGCTGGCCTTGCCACACAGGCCAGTGCAGTTGCGCAGCTTGAGTCTGGCCGCCATTGGTATGAATCGGCGTGGCGCATCACGTTCCCGGGAATGCCGGGTCTTGATGTCAACCTGGACGCGCAAGGCCAAATACGTGTTCCCTATCAAACCGCGCGCAGCAGTTTGCTGCGCATATCTGCAGCAGATCTATTGGACGGGAAATGGCCTCAAGGATTGGCACCAGACACCTTGCAAGGCGCTTGGGTGGTCATTGGCGCATCCGCCTTTGGCATGGCCGACGTTGTCTCCACCTCATTGGCGGAAGCAGTCAGCGGCAGCGAAGTTCATATGCAAATGCTGTTGGGCATGATTGATGGGCATATACCTTATCCACCACAAGGACAGGCCATGCTCTGGGCCTGCTTGGTCTTATTGGCCTTGGCTGCTTTGTGGGGGCTGAGTGCGCGCAGCCAAGCCTGGGTGCTACCGCTTGCCAGCGTGGCAATCGCCATCGCGTTATTGGCATTGCAAGTCTGGGCCCAATGGGCCTACCACTGGATACTGGATGCGCTTGCTCCGGCACTGCTCATTCTTATCACCGGACTGATGCTCGCCCTGAGTGAGCAAGCTCGCACCTTGGTAGAAAAAAAGCGTATCTATAAAAATCTTGCCAGCTACGTCACGCCGCCCGTGGCAGAAAAAATTGCCCTGCAAGCGCCGACGGATGCTATCCAGGCGCGGCGCTGTGAGCTGACCGTGCTTACCGTGGACCTGAAAAACTTTGCGCGCTATTGTCAAATCTGCTCACCAGAAGATGCAGCTACCGTATTGCACCGTTTTTTTGCTGGCGCCAGCACCATCGTCGAAGCCCACGGAGGCATGGTCGAAGAACTCTGGGGAGACAGCCTGCTCGCAGTCTTCAATGGTGAAAGACCATGCTCAGATCATCCTCAAGCCGCTATAGATGCGGCCCGCAGCATTTGGCATCACTGCAGCGCCGAATTGCCCAACACCCAGGCATTAGGCATTGAGCCCATTTCTCTGGGTGTGGGGCTAGAAAGCGGTCAAGCCATGATTGGCAGCTTTGGCGCTGCGCACCGTCGCGTTCATACCGTGCTGGGGCCCGTTGTCAACACTGCGCTGCAATTGCGCAGCCTCACTGCAGAATTGTCATACCCCGTGCTGCTGGGTGCTGGCATAGTCAAATGCTTGGGCGCACAGCCAGATACAGCGCACATCCACGTCAAGAATCTGGGGCAATTTCTGCTGCCAGGGGCATTGCAGCCCAGTAATGTCTACACGCTGCGCTATATTCTGCAACCTGGCGATCCGGCAGAACAGCGCACCTTGGCCTATCTGCAGCAGCATATGGCAGCCTTCAATAAGCCTGCCGCCTGAACTGGCCCGCCCGTTTTGCTGGGCCTTACCATCTTGACCTCTGTACTTTTTCGCCCTTGTGGCAAGTTGCTTGCAGCAGCGCTGGCGCTGCTGGCGTTTCCTCATGCCTGGGCCACATGCGATGTGCAGCCTCAATACCCGTTGGCTAAGGAGCGCAGCGCGCAGCGCATTACTTTGCAGTATTTACAAAGCGTGCAAGACCAGTGCCTGCGCAACAGCCACTACTATGCCTGGCGTGGTGCGTTGGAGCTTTCGCTGGGGCACAACCATGCGGCACTTGAATCACTGGAACGCGCCCTGCTGCTGCAGCCAGACCTGCCAGGTGCTCAGCTTGACTATGCTCAGGCACTACTTACGCAAGGCGACACCCTTGCTGCGCAAGAACTGCTGCTGTTGCTGGCGCAGCGCCATGACCTGCCCCCTGCAGTGCAAGAGCTGCTAGGGCAGACTCAGGCCCACGCCCAGTTTGCGGCCACCAATGCCGACTCCAGCCCAGCCCCCAGCATCACGCGCCTGCAGCTTTCCTCTGCATTTGGTTGGGACAGCAACCTTAACAGCGCCCCCCGTACCGACACCTTGCAGCTCAGCATACCCAGCCTGCCGGGTGGCAGCCTGGCTCTGCCGCTGGCGCGCAGCAGTCTGCCCCAGTCCGGGGCGCTATGGTTAAGCCAAGTTGCAGTGCAGCAACTGCGAACTGTGGGCGCAGGCAACCATCCATCAGCCCTGCTGCTCAGCGCCCAGCTGGCCAACCGCAGCACCAATACCAGCGCCAAAACCAGTTACCAGCAAGCTGAACTGGCAGCCCACTGGCTGCAAGCCCCGCAAGCACCCGCGCAGTGGTTGCTCAGCGCCAACTACAGGCACCTGCATTATGGCGGCCAGCCTTGGTTTGACGAGTGGCAATTAATAGCCCAGCGCCAATACCAATGGCATACCTATTGCCGTGCCAGCGCGGGCTTGAAGTGGGAGCAGCGCAGCTGGCACAGCAGCGCCGAGTTAAACGGCCAGTACCAAGGCCTGCTCACTGGCCTGGACTGCAGTACCGCGGCCCATGCAGGCCTGCTTAACCCCAACCCTATCAACTGGGGTCTGCAACTCAGCCGTGGGCATGACCAGCCTTCGCACGCCGCCAGACCCGGCGGCCGCTATACACGTACCGAACTGCGTGCCCATGCAGGCCTGGTACACGGCCCCTGGCAGTTCAATGGCAGCTGGCTCTACCAGCAGCAATCGGACAGCCAGGGCTACAGCCCCTTGCTGGCCCAGGGCAGCCCGCGCCGCACCTATCGCCACTCCTGGGAGTTGCAAGCCAGCCGCGCGCTGGGCACCCGGTTGGCCCCTGCCACGGGTGGGCAACTGCGCTGGTTCATCAGCCTGCAGCACAGCCAGCAGCACAGCAATATTTCTGTTTTTGGCACGCAACAGCACAGCCTGCACACCGGGCTGCGCTGGGTAAATTGATTGGATGAAACTTTGAATTACCTCGCAGCGCCTTGCAAGCCACGCAAAATAGCCCACTGAACGGCGCAAACTAAGGCGTGTACCGTCAGTCGACCAGGCTATCTGCCTACGCCACTCTTCCTCAGCTGCCCATGGAAAGGGTGCAAACCAGCCCCATAATGCGTTGTCCTTGTGCAACAGGTGCAGGCCTTCCATCTTTGTGACCGCAATCACAAGGCATCTACTGCAAATTTTTTTATACTGCACAGCTCATTCGCAGGAATCCATAACCTGCGGTGATTTTCTACTAGTGGAGAAACTCATCATGGCTACAAACATTACCTCTCAAGAACGTACCAACATCCTGAAATTGGTTGCTGGCATGTTCAACGCAGTTCCCGGTGCTACGTACCTGGAAGAATTCAGCACTGCCTTCCTGGCAATGGGCAATGACTACGGTTCCTTGGCAACTGCCTTGGGCAACACCGGTGCTTTCAAGTCGCTGTACCCATCCAGCCTGACTGTGCAAGAAACTGCCAACAAGTTCCTGGGCACTCTGGGCTTGGCAAACAATGCTGAAGCGCAAGACTTTGTGCAAGCCAAGCTCAATGCTGGCGAAAGCATCGCTTCTGTCGTTTTCCAGTCGCTGCTGGCTCTGGTTGACTCCACCTCCACTGACGCCGAAATCGTGGCTGCCCAGGCACAACTGTCCAACAAGGCAGCTGTGGCTGAGTACTACTCGGTCACACTGGGTGCATCCAGCGCTGATCTGGCCACCCTGCAAGGCGTTGTGGCCAATGTGACGGCTGACCCCGCCACAGTAGAAGCCGCCAAGGCAAGCAGCGGTGGCGCTAATGGCACTACCTTCACGCTCACTACGGGTGTGGATGCCATCAGCGGCACCGCTGGCAACGACACCATCATCGGCGTTTCTGATGGCGTGACCTCTGCCACTGTTGCCGCTGGGCAGCCTGTTACCGAAACATTCGGTGGTCTTGATGTGATTGATGGCGGCGCGGGTACTGACACCCTGAAGCTGTCGAACTCGACTGGCACGATGACTCTGGACACTTCTGTTGAAGTGAAGAACGTCGAAATCCTGGAACTGGTTAGCGCCAATGGTGCTGTCAATGCTGACGTCCAAGCCTGGACCGGTTTGCAGTCTGTTGTTGTTGACCAGAAGACTGCCGGTGCCGCCAGCAACGTTGACACCAAGGCCAACGCCACCAGCGTCAGCATCAAGGGCGGCAATGGCGCCACCATCCGTGACAACGGCACGGGCACCGCGACCGGTAAGGACACTCTGGCTTCCGTGACGGTCGAAAAAGTGGCCGGTGCGGTCAACGTCGGTACGACCGCGTCCGCCGCTACCGCCATCGACTCCCTGACCACTCTGAACGTTATTGATAACGCCAATAACGTTACCGTGACTGCTGCTGCAGGCACTCGTGTGCTGAACCTGGGCCTGAACAAGGTTACTGGCGGTACGATCAGCGATGCAGAAGCTACCGGTCTGAAGATCGCTGCGACTGGTGCCAACTCCTCTGGCATCACCCTGTCCGCTGCCAAGGCTACCACCATCGATTTCTCCGGTGACAAGACCGTCAGCCTCGACATCGGTAACGCTGCTGCTCAAGCTGCCAACCTGGTTATCACTTCCAGCAACACTGCTGGCGTTACTCTGGCTGGCAACACTCTGGACACCGACGTGACCTTCACAGGCGGCGCTGGCAAGGACTCCGTCATCGTTGGCGCAACCACCAAGACCATTGACATGGGCGCTGGTGATGACACTGTTGAAGTGACTTCGGCACTGGGCCTGAACGGCAAGCTGGTGGGTGGCGACGGTGTTGACACCTTGAAGTTCGCGGCCGCTACTGCGCAGACACTGTCTGCAACTGACGCTTTCGCAAAAGCTGTAACAGGTTTTGAAAAAGTGAGTGTCGGTGCTGTAGCTGCCTTGACTGACAATACGGTCAACCTTGCCAACTTGAACAACATCAACTACGTGGTCTCCGCTGGTACCGCTGCAGGTGGCACCAACGAAACTGCTGCGATTGCGTTCAATGCGCTGGCTGCTGGTGCAAGCATCACCATTGCTGGCCGTACCGTGACGGCAACGTCGGGTACAGCTACAGCGGAACAAGTGGCCACCGCATTCAGCAGCACTGGCGCTACCGCTGGTACGCTGACTGTGACAGGCACCCTGGCTAATTGGACTGCTGGCTCGGCAGGTACTGGTACCAGCGTGACTTTCACCAGCACCACCGTAGGTAACGTTGATAATTTGACACCGACTTTTGCAGGCGTTGCTGCACCGAGTGCTCCTTCTGTTTCCACGACCAACGGTGTTCTGGGCACAAGCAGTGAAACTGCTGTGGTAACTTTCACCGACTTGGCTATCGGCCAAAGCGTGACCGTTGCTGGCCGGACGATTACTGCTGCCACCGGCTCTGCCACGGCTGCTGAAGTAGCGGCTGCAGTTGCAGCTCTTCCTGGAACGGTTGGAACTCTGTCGGTTGTAGGTACGGTGACTGGTTGGACCGCCGCCCCCGCCGCTGGTTCTGCCGTGACTTTCATTAGCACCACTGCGAACACTGACGTTACCGACCTGGTTCCAACGGCTGCTGGCACCGCCGCACCAACCGTAGCCTCAAATACGCCAGTTGAAGGCACTGCAGGTTCCTCTTTGACCGTGACCAACATGGCCAATGCGGGCACGTTCGAGCTGACCGGTGTGGTCGCTGGTGCTGCTACTGTGACGATGAAAGATGCGACGGGCTCGGCTGATGTGTTGAACATCAAGCTGAACGGTGCTTCCAATATCGTCAACACTGGTACTTTGACCGTTGCGGGCGTTGAAACTATCAACATCGAAGCCACCGACAGCACAGTTGATACCGTCACGCTGGCCAACCCGAATGCGGCTTCCAAGATCAACCTGGTGGCTGAAAATGCGACCAAGATTGTGGTCACGGGCAACCATGGCGTGGACTTCACCGGTTCTACACTAACCAATGTGGTGGACCTGGATGCTTCGGGTGTGGTGTCGGTGGGCAGCGTTGCTGGTGCCACAGCCGCTCAAATCGGTACTACTGGTGCTGTGACCTTCACTTCTGCCGTGACCAACAAGAACGTGACTGTCAAGACCGGCAACGGCGCTGACGTCATCAACCTGTCGTCCGTGACCGACGCCACCAAGGTTGCCACAGTGTCCACTGGCGAAGGTAGCGACACCATTACTGGCACTGCTGGTAACGACACCATTGACGCTGGCGCAGGCCGTGACACGGTGAACGCTTCTGCTGGTGCAGACACCATTACTCTGGGCGCCGGTAACGACGTCTACGTGCTGGGTGCTGCCACCAACTCGACCTTGGCCAAGGGCGACATCATCACTGACTTCGTGGCTAACAGTAAGGCCCAGGGTACGACGGCTGCGTTGATCCAGAAGGGTGCTACTACAACGCTTGCTGATCTGACTGGCGACACTATTGATGTGTCGGCAGCAATTACTCTGGCTGGTGCTGCCACTACTGGTATCACTGTGTTCGTGGCTACCAATGCTGCTGATGCACAAACCTTCCTGCAAAACACGGGCAATGCCGGTACGCTGACTGGTTTTGCCCTGGACAGCACGACTGGCAAGCTGTACATGGACTTCGACAGCAATGGTACGGTGGACTCCGTGATCACCCTGACTGGTGTGACCACTATCACCGAAGCCGCTTTCGTGACTGGCATCGCTATCATCTAATCTTCCCAGGAAACAAGCGCCTGCTCTAGAGTAGGTGCTTGAGATAGATGATCAAAACCCCTGTGACTTCGGTTGCAGGGGTTTTTTAATGAGAGATTTCCTCTTCATGAAATCAAGGGAAATTTGCCGCTGGCCCTTGCTGAGTGCGTGTGGGTAGCTACGCTTTTTGTTTTTTCAGCATCAGCTGCTGCTGTACAGGCATACGTTTTCTATGCAAATTTTTTCTTTACCACAAGATCTTACGCTCAATACCCATGCGTTCAGCCGCCGCTATCTGGGGGTCACGAATCGGGATGCAGTGCAGGTGGACAGGCTTTATCTGCACGTTGGTCAGGAACTGAGTCTGATTGCTGAGTCATTACACAATGAGTACGCCAAAGCCCATCCGGAAATCGACGAGGCTGCCAAAAAGACACTGAACGCTGATGATCTGGGGATGCGTGTTTACGCAGAAGAGAATCTGCTGCACTGGCCGTTCTTTCCGGCACGCTTGGGCAGGGTGTCTTCACGTTGTGTCGGCGATGGACTGCATCACCACCAAGAAGCTGAGCCGCTGCCTGCGCAGCTACAAGCCTTGCGCACCAGCAAGTCGGACAAGCAGCATTTTCGTATTGCCTTCATCAACGGTTTTGGTGTGAATCTGGGCGACTGCACCATGGGTGTTGCGGCATTTCGCCAGGTAGCAAAATATCTGACGCAGTATTTGCCCAGCTTTTCTTGCGATATGGTGTATGGCTCTGGAGTGAGCGCTGCCCTGGCGGATGTCGTAGCTGGTGAGAAATCTATTGAACGGGTGCTTTTGCAGGCGCCCACCGTGTGTGACTTGGCGCAGTACGACGGGTATTTTGATTTTTCTGATCTCATCAATATGCCCCAATACGACAGCTTGCCGACGGTGGACTGGTATTTGTGGTGGTGTGGACTGGATCCGCAAACGGTGTCCCCTGTGCAAAAGCGCAACAGAGGTCAAATCCGCTGGGATGCCTGGAATGCGGTGCGTGGTCTGCTCAAAGACGATAAGCCGGGCCAGAAGATTTTTTTCAACCCAAAAGCATCTGTGCCCCTGCGTACCATGCCCGCGCAGGTAGCAGTCAAATTTGCCAGACGCTTGCTGGAGTTAGCCCCTGAAATAACGCTGGTGATAGACCAGCCCATGGATCTCAAACACAAGCGCTTGATGGATCTTTCCAGCCACATTACTACGCCAGAAAAATTTAAGGCCCTGTGTGCGCAGGTTGATGGCCTGATTACCGTGAACAGCTTTGCATCGCATGTGGCAGATTTTTGCTCGACACCGGCAGTGCATGTGTGTTCCACGATTCCAGCCAATCGCTACCCTTACTACCCTTTTTCTGCGCCCATCAATTTGCAAGGCTATGAGCAGTTACCGGCTTTCAACCAACCTAAGGCGGAGCCCGAAAAATGGGAAACCATGCACGCGGTTTATCACACCGCCTGGGAAAGCCTTGCCCCGGCTCAGGTGTTGATCTTGCTGCGCGAAAAGATGGCGGAGCGCCAAGCTGCGGCCCATGAGCCCCAAGGGTTGGCATTGATAGCCGAGCCTAAAGCCGTCACTTGCGTAGAGCGCACGTCTGCCACGCCACGTTTGGTACGGCAAAAGCTGGCATCTGAAAACGCCTGGGCTAGTCAGCGGTTTGTTCAATTGACACAGAGCGCTCTTAAACCCGGCAGCATCTGCGTGCTGGCGTGTGCACCAGACCCCGGATTGGCGGTTACCTTGGCCAACCGTGTGGCTCCCCACGGCGAGTTGATCGTTCTGGAGCCGCGCACTTTGCTGGCGCGCAGCGTGGAAAGCAGCTTATTTACCGCCAGCGCCTTTGCTGCCCGGGTGGAGCCAACCATGCCGGTGGCTGGCGCTTATCAAACCAAGATCAGCGTGCTGGATCCGTGGTCTGAAAGTAGCTCCAGTGATTGGGGTAATACCCATCAGGTGATTGCGGTGCCCAACCGCAGCATGGATCAGATGGCGCTGCAAACATGCGATTGCCTCTTGATCCAGTCACCTATGCCTTATAGAGAAGTGCTCATGGGCGCTTTGGAAACACTCCAGCGCTGCCGTCCTTATCTGTTGATATCTCCAGTCAGCCGTGAAGAAGTTGGCGCTATTTGCAAAACTGCACTGAAGGCTAATTACGTATTTTGGGCTGAGCCCGCAGCACCAAGCGGTGATATGAGTACGCTGTTGCTGTTCGGTGTGCCCAAAGAAAAACAGGTCAAAGTCGACGGATTCTTCAAAGTGGAGTGAATGATGGAGTTAGACCGCGTGAATATGCCTTGGCCTGCCATGCCCCAGTTGCCCGTGGCCTGGGGCGAGGTGTTTGACAAGCTGACCATCCTGCAGATCAAGGCTGACAAGCTGCAGGACGCTACTAGGCGGGCCAATGTGAACCAGGAGCGCCTGGCCATTGAAGCCGTGGTAGGCGATATGAGCCGCTTTCCCGCTGCTCTGCCTGTGCTGGTGCAGGCCCTCAAGGACATCAACACCCAATTGTGGAATGTCGAGGACGCCAAACGCGATTGCGAGCGGCGCCAGTGCTTTGATGACGGCTTTGTGCAGCTGGCCCGTAAGGTGTACTTTGGCAACGACCAGCGGGCGGCGATCAAACGCCAGATCAACGCGCTGCTGGGCAGTGCACTGGTGGAAGAAAAGTCTTATCAGGCTTACTGATGCTTATATTTTGATAGCTGCTGGTGGTTATCCATCAAGGGATGGAGGCTGATTTGGTCTTATTTTTTTGCTAGGTAGAGCGCACTGGTGTGGGCGTCTGCTGCAAGGTGGAGCGTGATGTTGGTTCCTGTCATTTTGTCGGGTGGCGCAGGCACGCGCTTGTGGCCGGTTTCGCGGGAAGCGTTCCCCAAGCCGCTGATTCCCTTGGCCGATGGTCAGTCGCTGCTGCAAAAAACATTGCTGCGTGCCCTCGCTCTGCAAGGGGTGGAGCATGTTTTGACAGTGACTAACCGCGCGTACTTCTTTCAGACACGCAATGCCTATGCCGAGGTACGCACGCAGCACCATAGTGCTTGGCAGGCCGACTGGCTGCTGGAGCCCGTGGGTCGCAACACCGGGCCAGCCCTGGCCGCAGCAGCGCTGCATGTGCGAGAGCACTACGGCGATGATGCGGTGCTGCTGGTGCTGCCTGCTGACCACCTGATTGCCGATGGGGTGCAATTTGCCAAGGCGGTGCGCCAGGCGCAGACTTTGGCCCAGCAAGGGTATCTGGTGACGTTTGGCATCCCACCCTTGCGGCCGGAAACCGGGTTTGGCTATATCGAGCAAGGCGCGGCGCTGTTCGATGCCGGCGCCGATGTTCTGGGCTGTCAGGTGGCCCGCTTTGTGGAAAAGCCCGATGCAGCCACTGCCGCCAGCTTGCTGGGGCAGGGCGGGTATCTGTGGAATTCCGGCATGTTCTGTATGCGCGCCGATTCGTTGCTGGCCGAGTTTGCTGAGCATGCCCCCGAGCTGCTGGCCCAGACGCAGCAATGCTGGCAAGCCAGCCAGCGAGCGGACTTGCCAGTAACGCTGGATGAAAAAACCTTTGCAGCGCTGCCGGACATCTCGTTCGATTACGCAGTGATGGAGCACACCGACAAGGCCGCGGTGGTGGCCGCCGAATTCGGCTGGAACGATATTGGCTCATGGGAGGCGATGGCCAGCCTGGGACAAGCGGATGCGCAGGGCAACTGCTCGGACGCTGAAAGCCTGATCGTCGATAGCCGCAATTGCTATCTGCGCAGCGATGAACGGCTGATTGCAGCGGTCGGGGTGGATGATTTACTGGTTATTGATACGCCGGATGCGCTGCTGGTGGCACACCGTGATCGCGCCCAGGATGTCAAGCGCGTAGCGCTGGAGCTCAAGCGACAAAACCACCCTCTCTATCGTTTACACCGCACAGTGCATCGCCCGTGGGGCAGCTACACAGTACTGGAGAAGGGCGAGCGCTTCAAGATCAAGCGCATTGTGGTCAAGCCCGGTGCCAGCCTGTCCAGCCAGATGCACTACCACCGCAATGAGCACTGGATCGTGGTCTCAGGCACCGCACGCATTACTTGCGGAGAAAAAATCCAGTTGCTGCTGACGAATCAATCGACCTACATCGAAGCCGGAACGCGCCACCGCCTGGAAAACCCCGGCATCACCGAGTTGGTGATGATTGAGGTGCAAAGTGGCGAGTATCTGGGTGAGGACGACATCGTGCGTTATGAGGATGCGTATGGGCGGGCGTGATGATGCCGACTGGGGGAGGCAGAGCGGGTGGTTTACCCCGCTTTTGCCCAATGAACCACGCATTCTTGACCGCCGCACACAGGTCGCGCTGACCGAGCGCTACCTGCTGCCAGTGCTGCCCAAGCTGGAGTCGGCCTTGCTGGCTATCCGCTTGCAACTCGACCCTGAGCTTGAGCGCCTGCAGCCATTCAAGCTGGGCAAGCCGTATCCATTGGGCCAGTGCCTGGAAATCGCCCAGGCAGTACAAGCGCGCCTGCGCACAGTGATTGAGTCTGATCTGCCTGCAGGCGCTGCTGTCGGCCTGCGAGCGCTGCGTGCATTTCAGCGTGCAGGCGGGGCCTTTCGTCAAGCCTGGGGTGATCTGCGCGGCCAATATTTTCAGAACGCTTTTTTGCTGGGAACGCTGTACATCGATGTGGCTAACGACACGGTCACCGCCACCAAACCCAAGGTGGAAATCCTGCCTTTTGACGAGGCGCAGTTCTTCCCCATCCGTGACTTTGAACACTTTAGGCAGATAGCCCGTTCCTACTGGGGCGACGAAATTTATCCCAACCACGTGCTGCCCGAACTGGCACCGCACTGCCCGCTGTTCCATGTGAGCCACAACGGGCGTATCCAATTGCACGACGCCACCCAGTACATGCTGGCCATGACACGTATCCAGGGCTTTAAGCCCAGTGAAGCGGTGCTGCGCGAATCTCCTATGCCGCAAGCCCTTTTCGAGCGCATCCGCGAAGCACTGCAAGAGGCTAAGTTCCCGCTGGCCACCACTCCCGAACAAGGTCGCCAGCAAGCGCTGCAGCAGTGCCACCAGCAGCGTGCCAAGCGCTGGCATCTGGAGCCCAAGCGGGTAGCACCTCTCATCCATGCAGTGGAGCAAGTGAACCTGCGCTTGGCACGCTGGCAGCGTGACAGAATTTCTCAACAACCGCCGCAACAAAAAACGCCCATGCCCACCATCAAGATCGACAACATCGACTACGACCTCGACAGCCTTTCCGACGACGCCAAGGCGCAACTGCAAAGCATTCAGTTTGTGGATCAAGAACTGGCTAAGCTTCAAATGCAGATGGCTGCCATGCAAACTGCCCGCAATGCCTATGTCAATGCCCTCAAGCTTGCTTTGCCCATGGGTAGTGCATCGCAATCCCATTAGTCTGCCCTACGTTTTCACCCGGGATTTTTCGGCTTTGTCTGCCAGGCTTCCCAGCTTCAGGGGCTTGTCGGAACTTCTGGCCCTCGCTTATGGGCTTGCTTCGTGATGATCTTGTAAAGTGCTCATTTGCACCCAGGGCGGCAATCACCGCAGATTGCTTTAGCTACTGCATGGCTCATGCCCTGAGCTTACAAGCTGCTCATCGAGTGTTTATGCAATAACGTCCTCGGTTGTCTAAATGTCTTATTGACGCACAACTTCTCGAAACTGTTTCTTTTTTTCTATTCCCAAGACAGACTAAGCCGCTATCAAACAATTGCCTTAACTAGGAGACAGACAGTGAGTGATTGGACGGCTGGCTACGTAGCGGATATTGGTTATACCTATGGTTATTACCCCGAGCTAAACCCCTCGCGCGTGCGCTTGGCGTTTCTCAATGCGGGGCTCGTGCCGCCGGAAGTGGGTAACGCCTGCGAACTGGGCTTCGGCCAGGGCATGAGCGCCAATCTGCATGCCGCTGCCAGTGTGATCCAGTGGTCTGGTACCGACTTCAACCCCGCCCAGGCCGCCTTTGCCCAGGAACTGGCCGGCGTGGCTGCTTCTGGCGCCCAGCTTTTTGATGAAGCCTTTGACCAGTTTTGCAACCGCACTGAGCTGCCTGAGTTTGACTACATCGGCCTGCACGGCATCTGGAGCTGGATCAGCGACGAGAACCGTGCCGTCATCGTTGATTTTGTGCGCCGCAAGCTCAAGGTGGGTGGCGTGCTTTACATCAGCTACAACACCCAGCCCGGCTGGGCCGCCATGGTACCCATGCGCGATCTGCTCACCGAACACGCAGAGGTGCTGGGCGCCGAGGGCGCAGGCATCGTCAGCCGTATCGACAGTGCGCTGACCTTCGCCGACCAGTTGCTGGCTGCCAACCCGGCCTATGCGCGTGCCAACCCGCAGATTGCCGAGCGCATTCAGAGGATCAAGGCGCAGGACCGCCACTACGTCGCCCATGAATACTTCAACCGCGACTGGCAGCCCATGGCCTTTGCCCAGATGGCCCGGTGGTTGGCACCAGCCAAGCTGCAATGGGCGTGCTCGGCGCATTACCTGGACGCCATTGACGCGGTGAACCTCAGCGCCGAGCAGCAAACCCTGCTGGCGAGCATCCCCGACCCGATGTTCCGCCAGACCGTGCGCGACTTTTGCGTCAATCAGCAGTTTCGCAAAGACTACTGGGTCAAGGGGGCGCGCAAGCTCAGCGCGCTGGAACAGGCCGAAGCCCTGCGTGCCCAGCGCGTTATCTTGGCCCAGCCCCGGGCCGAGGTCAGCCTAAAAATTACCGGCAGCTTGGGCGAAGCCACGCTGCAAGAGGCGGTCTATGGCCCCATCCTCGAGCAGCTCGCTGACCACAAGCCCAAATCTCTTGGCGAGTTGGAAAAGACACTACAGTCCAGCGGTATCGGTTTTGCGCAGATCAGGGAGGCGACGATGGTCCTGGCAAGCGCGGGGGTCGTGCTGGCCGTTCAGGACGAAGCAGCGACACAAAAAGCCAAAAAGCGCGTCGAACGCCTGAACACCCATCTGATGATCAAGGCACGCAGCAGCAATGAACTGAACTACCTCGCAAGTCCGGTTACTGGCGGGGGCATTACCGTGCCGCGTTTTCAGCAACTGTTTGTGCTGGCCAGACAACAGGGCCACAAGCAGCCTCAGGACTGGGCCAACTTTGTGTGGAACATCCTCGCCATGCAAAACCAGCGCTTGGTCAAGGATGGCAAGGCGCTGGAGAGTGCAGAAGAGAACTTGGCAGAACTGACCGTGCAGGCCAGCGAGTTTGCCGAAAAACGCCTGCCAATCCTCAAAGCGCTGCAGATTGCTTAAGGTGTAAGCACTACGAGCAGTGCTGTCCGCGCTGGAGTCGACCTTGTTGGCCTTCCGCTTGCAACTCGTCCCAGCGCTTGAGCGCCTGCAAGCTTGCCCTGTCCTGTCTGCAATGAAGTGCCAGGGCAAGGATTGCTCACGATGCTCAGGTTTCTTTCATGCAATATTTGGCATCAAATATGGCTTTATCCCTTATGCAGACTTGGTATGTAGCTATAAAAATAAGTGCTAGAGCGCTTGCGCTATTTCCATACCTTATGTTTTATGCATTAAATTGGCATCTAGCCCTTATGTAGCAAGGGCAAGTAGCTATTAAAAATGAATTTTCAGGCTAGGCTTGCAACTGCCGTTGCGCGGTGCCGGTACACAGGCTGCCGTTACAAAAAACCGTCAATTTCTGCAACGCCACACTCAGACCTGGCAGCCTGAGTCTTTGTTCAGCCCTGTGTATCCTAGAGTCTGGGGCCAAGGTGCCGCCAAGGCTGGCCCACAGCCTTTCTTCATGCTTTCATTCATGCACGCATTCATGACCAAATACCACGCGCTTTCCAAAATCGACCATGCGGGCCAATCTTTCCAGCGCTATACCAGTTATGGTTTTGCTGCTGCGCAAAATATTGCACCGCTGGTGCAGCAAGAGCTAGCTAAGGCCTGCATGAGTCTGGCAATAGGCTTTATGCAACAAGGTGAACACTTTATGCCTGTGGCCGTACAAGGCTTTTTGCCGGGCAAGAATCTGCTGGTGGCGCCCGACGGGCGCTGGCTGGGGCAATACATACCGGCGGCTTACCGGGGCTATCCGTTTGCCTTGCTGCCCAATGAGGCCGGGCAGCTGGTGCTGTGCATTGACACCGATAGCGGTCTGCTTGCTGATGCTGATGCCGAAGGCCAGGGCGAAGCTTTGTTTGATGCGCAAGGCGAGCCCACGCAAGCCATACAGCAGGTCATGCATTTTCTGGAGCAAACCGCACGCAATCGCCAAGCCACGCTGGACATCTGCAAGGCCCTGGCCCAGCAGCAGTTGCTGCAGCCTTGGCCCATGGAGGTGCATACCGCACAAGGAAAAAAAGAGATTACAGGCCTGTTTCGCGTTGATGAAGCGGCACTGAACCAGCTGGATGCGCAGGCGCTCAAGGCCTTGCAGCAAGGCGGTGGCTTGCAGATGGCTTATATGCAATTGCTGTCCATGCAGCACCTGGACAAGTTGGCCGAGCTGGCCAAGGCCCATGAGCAGCATGAACAGGCGCAAGCCCAGACCGCTGCGGCTTTGCCCGTCAATAGCAAGGGGGAGCTGGATCTGGAGTTTCTGAACCAGACCGATACTTTGAGCTTTTCTGGTCTGTAAGCCGTATGCAGGAGGATCGCGTGTTGAAGCTGGAACGTTGGACAACGCAGTATGTAGAGCTGGAAGACCGCATGCGCCTGAATGCGCTGTCCAGTCAGGGCGAGGTCATGGTGCTGTGGCTGACGCAGCGCCTGCTTATCCGTCTTGTGCCTTATTTTTGCCAGTGGCTAGAGGCGCAAAGCGACATCCCATCAGCGGTACAGTCCGTACATCACGGCTTTGCCCAGCAGGCGGCGCAACTGTCGTTGCAGCAAAGCACAGAACCGGAAGTGCAGGTGCCCACAGAGGCAGGCGGTGTGCAAGCTCCAGCCTTGCTGGTGTACGGGGTAGAAGTCTCCAAGATCGAAGGCCATATCACCCTGGGGTTTAAGGACGCGCAGGGCCAGGTGCATGCACAGCTGCCGCTGCCTGCGCAGGCACTGCGCCAGTGGCTGCAGGTTTTGCATTCGCAATACATTGCGGCACAGTGGCCCACGATGGGGTGGCCCGAGTGGCTGCTGGAGCATGCTGCGTTAACATCAGCAGCCCCCAGCGGCTCTGCGCTGCTGCACTGAAAGATTTTTGTGAAAAACACTGCGATGCCCACGCCCCAACCGAATCAGGCGCCCACCCCAGACGCAGCCTCTGTGGCCGATGCATATGCTGCTGAAACCACCCAGTTTTTGCAGCAGGTGGCGGCAGAAAGCATAGGCTGGCTGCCGCTGGACAGCGGCACCTACCTGCATGCCGGGGCAGGCGTGGATGCGCCCGTGATTGAAGTCGTGGGCCTTGCCGACGCCAGCATGGCAGCAGACAACGTAGTACTGCTGTATTGGTAGAAAAGTGAAGTTGCTCTGACCAGCAGCACTTACCCCCACCCCGCCACTACCCCACCAATTGCCCAATCTAGGCTGGAATAATGCCAAAAACAAATAAAAAAGCCGGTGTTGACACCGGCTTTTTGTTACCGCACTGAGTGCCTGTAAACGCTATTTTTATCAATAGACAAAAACGTTAATCAAGTCTTGCGTTGTAAAGTCTTCAGTGCGCAGGCCTACAAACAGGGCGACTGGTTTCAGCTCATCGGCCACCACATTATTGTCTGCACCGGAATCGTCCTTGAATTTGTACAAACCCATATCGCTGGCGCCCACATTGATCAGGAAATAATGGTCATCGCCCTTGTCATACGAAGCATTATTGCCATAGGCATCAATTAATGCGGCTGCGCTGGAGCTGTCGGAAGCGGCTGCAGAGGCCCCTTGAATCACAAAAAAGCCCTTGCCATAAGTATCAGGATTGGGGTTTTTGGAATCAACGTTACGCTGCAGATAAGCAGTGGCAGTGCTTGTCAGAATTTGCGAGAAGTTGTAATTGCTATAAGCAGTATTAACTCCGGCACCTTGAGTGGAGTAGGAAGTGGTACCGTTCAAATCAAAACTTCCAACCGCAAAAGTATCGTATTTGATATTGAAGCCGCGCACTTCCATGGCCATATTAAAGAGGCTGCCGCTGATGCTCCAGTTATCAATCTTGTCGGTGGATTGTGTGCTCTCTGTCAGATTAACAATCAGACGATTGCTTTCAGAAAGCTCATAAGCATTGATTCTGTCCGCGCCTTCGCCCGCAACGATCAACGCGGTAGTAACCGCCTTGGCTGTAGAAGGGCCTCGGAAAGTAATGCTGTCATTACCTTCCCCTGCATCTGCTTGGTCACCGGAAGCAATATAAATTGTGTCATTTCCAGAGCCACCAAATACATAATCCACAGTGTAGTCATCACTGGAAGAACCATTTTGAGCATAAATGGTGTCATTGCCTTCTTCGCCATAAATGGTGTCAGACCCATCTCCGCCATAAATTTGGTCATTTCCTGTGCCACCATAAATGACGTCATTACCATCTTCACCATCAATCCAATCATCGCCACCGCGGCCATAAATTACATCGTGGTCACGGATATTACTTTCATCATAGTAAGATTTACCACCACCATAAATTCGATCTGCACCATCACCCCCATCGAGCACATCTGCACCGTAGCCGCCTTCGATATAGTCGTCTCCGCCACCACCGTAAATAAGGTTGGTTGAGTGGTCAATAGTGTATACATAACGCCCAGGAATCCATTGGTTACCTAGGTAATAGCCATAAATATAATCGGAGGTTGCATATTTACCCCCGTAAAGCTTGTCGACTCCAAAGCCGCCTTCAATATAATCTGCACCACGACCGCCATCGATATTGTCGTCCCCTGAACCGCCCATCAGTACATCATTGCCGCCATTGCCTTTAACGATGTCATTGCCTGGGCCAGCATCGACATAATCATCACCATCGCCTAAAGTAATATTGTCATTGATGCCCTGGTAGTTCACCAGTTTGGATGCATCAAACATATTTTTGAAATAATTAGGGTCCAAATGCAAAGTGGAATTATCTAGCTGCAGTGAATCTAGGCCGCTATTTTTGAAGAATTGACGCACACCGTTCAAATCGATGCTGGGAATGGCGGATTGCACTACTTCCGCCAGCATTTGTGTGGTAATGCCATTTTGCTTTGCAGTGTTGTAAATCAGTGTCGGATTATTTTCGTTGGCCAAAACAAAACTAAGTACTTCTTCTGAAGAAATTCCAAGTTTTTGAAAATATACAAGCGTCAAATCAGAAATATATGCCATTTTTTTATCTCAAAAGTTACCCGAAAGGGCGATAAACTTACCAGGCTGGCAAGTAGGGGAAAGACAGTTTTTAAATAATGAAGTTTTAAAAACTGAAAAGTAGTTGTGCATTATTTATTTTTTGGAAATTCTTGAGAAATTTTTTCTGCTTGTGCAGTACGAAAAAATAAATTTTATTGCAAAATCTATAAAAATAAAAATCAGTCGCCTCGGGAATATACGTATTTTGCAGATTTGTTCGGCGTTGTTGCAAAATTGGTTGGAGGGTGAGGCTCATTTCTGTCAATCGATTCAATATGGCTGCCCGGATATGCCGCTCAGTATCTTGGCGCTTAAAGGTGTAAGTCATCACTCGCACATCCAATCTTTTGATGCATTTCATCCTGGTTTACACCAGCCTTTGCCGGTGCTTGCTACGTCGGCGTTTTGGTTATTTCGTTCCTGCCGCCTGCGCAGCGTGTCGACACATCTGGCTCTGAGCATATAAAGCCACGCAGTTGCAACACCACTGCTGCCTGATCGCCAGGCCAAACAGGTTGTGAGCATCAAACAAAACTGGCTGCATCTGAGAGCTTTGGGCGATGCCCGCGTTTGCCGCAGCCCACAGAACTTCGGGTTGTGTGTCCACGCCTTTTGAGGGTTAAGCCTTGTCATTTTTTCTCCTATATGAATTTCATATAAGAGGTTGCGGTACACTGCTCGCCACGATATGACAATAGCTATACGAATCCCTTTGCAGGTGACACCGGAGCAAGCGCTGCGTCTGCAGCATTTGCAGCGAGGTTTTGCCCAGTTGTGTAATGCGTTGGCTCCGCTGGTGCAGTCGACCCGGGTCTGGAATCGGGTGGCTTTGCACCATCTGGCGTATCGCACATTGCGTGAGCAGTTTCCTGAGATGGGGTCTCAGATGGTATGTAACGCAATTTATTCAGTATCGCGTACTTGCCGCGCGGTATTTCAAGACCTGCGCAGCCCTTTTCACCTGGACAAGTTAAATGACAGGCCTTTGCCGCTGATGCGTTTTGCAGACAGCTGCCCTGTGTATTTCGACCGCCATACGCTCAGTCTCAAGGATGGGGTGTTGTCGATGTTTACGTTGGATGGCCGGATGCGCTTTCAACTCACCCTGGCCAGTGAGGTGGAGTTGCGTTTCCAGACGCAAAAGTTGCGTGAAGTGGTGTTGTCAAGGCAGGCAGAGGGCATGTTTGTGCTGTCTTTTTTGCTGGTAGATCCAGCTGCTGCTGTGGCTGAGGGGGCATCGGAGCTATCAGAACCTGGTGTGCTTCCCGATTATGTGATGGTGGATGAGGTTCTATGAGTTCTAGTAAAGAAGTACGTTCTGAGCTGCATGAGGCAGTGGCGCAGCTCAGACCATTTTTTGTGCGCAGTGCTTGGTTCAGCGTAGTGACTAGCTTGCTGGTGTTGGCACCTTCAGGTTATATGCTGGAGGTGTATGAAAGGGTGGTAAACAGCCGCAGCCACGCGACGCTGTTTTGGTTGACCGTGATTGTGCTGTGTGCCTATGCACTGATGGAAGTGCTGGAGTGGGCGCGTGCCCAAGTGCTGCATACCGCGGCAGACAGGCTGGATGCCAGATTGCATGAGCGGGTATTCAAAGCGATGTTTGAAGCGAATGTGCGACGCATTCCGGGGGGGGCGCAGCAGTCCATGTCAGACCTGCGGCAAGTGTGCAGTTTTCTTTACTCTCCGGCTTTGCTGGCCATCATGGAAGCGCCAATTGCGCTGGTGATGATGGTGCTGCTGTTCATGATTAGCCCTGTTCTAGGCTGGACGGCCATTGCATTTGGTGTGCTGCAGACGGGGGTGACCTGGCTCAATGAGCGCTATACCAAGCAGCCTTTGATGGAAGCCAATAAAACCGCGATGGTTGCACAGCAGTATGCAGACAATGCGCTGCGCAATACCGAGGTGATTGAGTCTATGGGAATGCTGCGCAATTTGCAGCTTCGCTGGATGAAGAAGCAGCAAGCCTTTTTGGGCCTGCAGGCGCAGGCCTCGGATGCTGCCGGTGGTTTTCATGCGTTGAGCAAGTTTTTGCAGACGGTGCTGAGTTCTGCCTTGCTAGGGCTGGCGTGCTGGCTGTTGCTGCACAACACGCTTAACGGGGGTGCAGGCATGATGATCATTGCTTCCATCTTGGGGGGGCGCATGCTGGCTCCGCTAGTGCAGGTGGTTTCGCAATGGAAGGTGGTAATCAATGTGCGCGATGCTTGGATGCGCTTGAATGCCCTTTTGGTGGCGGTACCTGCCCATGAGGTCAATATGGCCTTGCCGGCACCCGAGGGGCATATCCAGGTCGAGCAATTGGTGGCAGGGGCCCCCGGCGTGGCTGGCCATGCGATTCTCCGTAGTGTGTCTTTTGCACTGCAGCCCGGCGATGTGCTGGCTGTGGTGGGTCCTTCTGCTTCCGGCAAAACGACATTGGCTCGGTTATTGGTAGGACTGTGGCCAACTCTGTCCGGCAAGGTGCGCTTGGATGGCGCAGACATTAATACCTGGAACAAGGCAGAGCTCGGTCCTTATGTTGGTTATCTACCTCAAGGGGTGGAGCTGTTCGAGGGCTCCGTGGCCGAGAACATCGCGCGTTTCGGATTGGTGGACATGGGCAAGGTGAAAGCCGCAGCACATAGTGTGGGTGTGCATGAGTTGATCATGAGCTGGCCTCAGGGCTATGACACTGCCGTGGGCCCTGGCGGGGCCAGTCTGTCCGGCGGGCAGCGCCAGCGTATTGCACTGGCACGCGCTTTCTATGGTGAGCCGGTCTATATCGTGCTGGATGAACCAAACTCCAGTCTGGACGATGCGGGTGAGCAAGCGCTGGCACAGGCGCTGGCACAGGCCAGCGCGCGTGGCGCAACGGTGGTGGTGGTGACCCATCGCACCAGCATTTTGAAGGTGGTGAGCAAGATGCTGGTGCTCAAGGACGGGCAGCAACAGGCTTTTGGACCGCGCGACAGTGTGCTGGCCACGCTGCAGCAGCAGGCTCAGCAGCAGCAGCAGCGCGTGGCAGCAGTGCCAGCCGTTGCCGGGGCACCTAATGTGTTGCAGGGATGAGTGATGAGGGTGCCAAGACAGCCTGCTTCTTCGAATCAGAAGCCTTGGTCTTTGCAGCGAGATAAACAAAAAATGATGAAAACTACGGGTTTTTTTGCACGCAGCGAGCTCACGCGTGCGTTGAGTGCGTTTCGGCGTGAATTCATGGTCGTGGCGGTTTTCAGTGCTGTGGCCAATGTGTTGCTACTTGCTCCCACGCTGTACATGTTGCAGGTGTTTGATCGGGTAATGGTGAGCCAAAGCGAGTTGACGCTGCTAGTAATGTCGCTGATCACTCTGTTTTTCTATGTGATAGGTGCGTTTTCCGAGTGGATGCGCTCACGGGTGCTGGTGCGCGCTGGCATGCGTATGGATGGCATGCTTAGCACCCGCGTATTCAATGCGAGTTTTGAGAGTAATCTGCGTCTGCTTGGTACGCATTCCAGCAAAGCCTTCAATGATCTGATTCAAGTACGTCAGTTTTTGACCGGGAACGGCGTGTTTGCGCTGTTCGATGCGCCTTGGGCCCCCGTGTATCTTGCGGTCGTATTTTTTCTGCACCCCTTGCTTGGATTTCTAGCCATTCTTTTTGCGCTGCTTCAGGTGGCGCTGGTGTGGTTTGGACATAGCAAGACAGTAGCGCCCGCAGAACGGGCCCAACAGGCTGTCAGCCAAGAGCAACAGTATCTGCAGAGCAAGCTGCGCAACGTTGAAGTTATGGAGCCTATGGGCATGGTTCCAAATCTGTTGACGCGCTGGAAGCAGGAACATGCGCGGACTTTGCAGGCGCAGGGCGTATCGCAAGATGTATCACACCGTATCACTGCATACAGCAAATTTTTGCGCTATTCGCAGCAGTCGCTGGCATTGGGCGCTGGCGCCTTGCTGGTAATCGACGGTCAGCTGTCTCCGGGGGCCATGATTGCTGCCAACATACTCATGACGCGTACTTTGGCACCTATCGATTTGTTGGCCCAAACTTGGCGCGGGATGATTACTGCACGCTCTGCCTTCCGTCGTCTGGAGGTGTTGCTGGAGCAAAACCCTGAGCGCGATCCAGCCCTGCAACGAGTCGCTCCGCAAGGGGTGCTGCGTCTGGCGAATGTCGTCGCTGGCGCTGCTGGACGCAACGAGCCCATTCTGAAAAATGTGAGCCTGCAGCTACAACCAGGAACTGTGACTGTTGTGCTCGGACCCTCGGGATCGGGAAAGTCCACTTTAGCGCGCTGCATGATGGGCATCTGGCCACAGTACAGCGGCGAAGTGCTATTGGACGAGCGTCCGATTTTCGGCTGGAGTCGCCATGAGTTGGGCCCATACCTCGGCTATCTGCCCCAGGATATCGAGATGTTCGAGGGCACGATTGCTGAGAACATTGCGCGCTTTGGAGAGATTGATTCCAAAAAGGTTATTGCTGCGGCAACCGATGCCGGCCTGCATGACATGATCCTGCGTTTCCCCAAAGGCTATGACACGCAGATGGGAGAAGCCGGTCACATGCTCTCTGGCGGCCAGCGCCAGCGCATAGGGCTGGCACGTGCGCTGTATGGCCGGCCTTGCTTGGTAGTGCTGGATGAGCCCAACGCTAATTTGGACGATGTAGGCGAGGCTGCGCTGGTGCGTGCCGTGCAGATTCTTAAGGATAAGGGAAGCACCGTGGTGCTGGTGACGCACCGCTCCGGGATCGTGGCCGCGGCAGATCAGTTGCTGGTCATGAAGGACGGCGTTCTGCATCGGCAGGGCCCGCGTGACGAAGTGCTGGCAGCCCTGCGCGGTGCTGCTTCGCAGCCTGGCCTGACACCACCACAAGCGGTGGCCTGAACGTATTGAACAGAGTTATTTCTCTTTTTTAGAAGCATTGCGATGACTGAGAAACTAGTGGATGCCACACAAAACATGGCAAATGATGACTTGGGGAAAGCGGGCCGCTGGGGGCTGTGGGCGCTTGCCATTGGTTTTGGAGGCTTTCTGGCGTGGGCTGCGCTGGCCCCCCTGGATGAAGGTGTGCCTGGCCAGGGTACGGTTGCCCTAGATACCAAGCGCAAAGCGGTACAGCACCTGACAGGTGGCATCGTGGAGCAGGTACTGGTGCGTGAAGGTGACGCAGTACAGGAAGGACAACTGCTCATCAAGCTGGATGCTGCCGTGGCACGGGCCAACTATGAGTCAGCTCGCCAGAGTTATTTTGGATTGCTTGCCATGCAGGGGCGCCTGCAGGCCGAGCAGCAGGACAAAAACAAGATTGTCTGGCATGAGACACTGAAGGAAGCGGTAGCGGCAGATCCTCTGATCGAGCAGCAGGTGCTTAACCAAGAGCAGCTGTTCCACACGCGCAAACGTCTGCTGACTTCGGACCTACGCTCGATTGAAGAAAACATTCAGGGCCAAGAGGCCATGGTTCAGTCCTACACCTCCATACTTTCCAGTCGCAAGCAGCAGCTACAGATGTTGCAGGAAGAGCTCAAACATTTGCGCGGCTTGGTCAAGGAAGGTTATGCCCCACGTAATCGACAATTGGAGCTGGAGCGCATGGTGGCAGATTCCAATGCTTCGATGGCGGATCTGCAAGGCAATGTGATGCGCGCGCGCAGCGCCATACTGGAGTTGAGGCAGCGTGCTGTGTCGCGCAGGCAGGAATACCGTAAAGAGGTGGAGACCCAACTGGCGGACGTGAGCCGACAGGTGCTGGCTGATAGCGAGAAGTTTCGTGCGGTCAGTAATGATCTGAAACGTACAGACATCCGTTCCCCCGCATCTGGTCAGGTTGTGGGCTTGACGGCACAGAGCATCGGTGGCGTGGTGCAAGCTGGGCAGAAGCTCATGGACATTGTGCCCAAGGACGCGGCTCTGATGCTGGAGGCGCACGTTCCTCCACACATGATTGACCGCGTGGGTGTCGGTATGCCGGTGGACGTACGCTTTTCCTCTTTTGCCAACACACCGCAATTGGTAGTACATGGCGAGGTGGATTCCGTATCTGGTGATTTGTTGGTGGATCCGCAGACCAACGTGAGTTACTACCTGGCCCGGGTCAAGGTGACGCCAACAGGTATAAAAGTTCTGGGTCATCGTCAGTTGCACCCTGGCATGCCTGTTGAAGTGATCTTCAAGGGTGGAGAACGCACGATGCTGACGTATCTGCTGCACCCACTGACCAAACGCTTGGCAGCTTCATTAACGGAAGAGTGAGTACACAGGGTCAGAAATGAAAAAGAAATTGTTGACGGCTTCCTGGGCGGCAAAGCACGCAAAGACATATGCAGGCCTTGTGGTTATGGGTCTGGGCTCTTTGGCTTCATCAGTATGGGCGCTCGACTTGCAGCAAAGTTATGACGCCGCTTTGCGTAATGACGCCACCATCCGTGCGGCGCGCGCGCAGGCAGATGCTTCGCGCGAGCGTTTGCCGCAGGCTAGGGCTCAGTTACTACCCAATATTTCGGTGAACGCCAGTCGCAACTACAACGATCTGACGACGGATACGATGTCAGCAGGACGTCCCCTCACGCTGGAAAACGAGTACTACAGCGGCAGCAAAAGCCTTTCTGTACGCCAAGCGCTGTACCGGCCTGCCCAGTTCGCTGCGCTGGAGCAAGCCAAGGCATTGATAGCAGATGCCGATGCCGTGCTCGAATATACCGAGCAAAGTCTTGTGGTACGTGTGGGCGAGGCATACTTCAACGCTCTGCTTGCCACTGATCAAGTCAGCCTGATTGCCGCCCAGAAAGTGAGCTACTCCGAACAACTGAAGGCTGCGATCAAGGGCTTTGAAGCCGGTACCGGTACGCGCACCGACGTGGATGAAGCACAGGCGCGGCTGGACATGACAGTGGCACAGGAGCTGGAGGCGCTGCAGAACCGCGATCTGGCGCGCCGCCGTCTGGAGGTACTTACAGGTGAGCCGCTCGGCGAGCTGGCGCGGTTGAATCCCGATCTTTTTCAGCCTGAAGCTCTCAAGTCCCATGAAGTGCATGACTGGATTTTGCGCGCCGAAGGTGCCAGCCCCGAGCTGCAGGCGCTGCGCGCACAGGTAGCTGCAGCGCAGGCCGAGATCGACAAGGCCCAGGCCGGACACAAACCCACGTTGGATGCTGTGGCGCAGTGGAGCAAGACCAGTAGCGATAGTGTGACGAGCATCAACTCGCGCTATGACCAGAAGTCGGTCGGTTTGCAGTTGACTGTTCCCTTGTATTCAGGGGGCTATGTGAATTCCACGGTGCGCCAAGCTGTGGCTGCACATTCACAGGCACAAGAAAGGTTGGAGGCAGCTCGTTTGGATCTTGGCGTGCGCGTGCACGAGCAATTCCGCATCCTGGCAGAAGGAGTGCTCAAAATTTCTGCTTTGGAGCAGTCGGTACGTTCGGCAGAGCAGGCGGTAATTTCTAACCGTAAGTCATTTGCAGCCGGCAGCCGCACGACGTTGGATGTGCTGAATGCCGAGCAGCAAAGAACTCTGGCACTTCGTGACCTGGCACAGGCTCGCTATAACTATTTGCTTGCACAGGTGCATCTGCATTCGTTGGCTGGAAATGATCGCTGGGCGAGTATCACCCAGGCGAATGCCTATTTGGTGCCTTGATGCCGGGCATGACAGATACAAACGCAAGAAGCTTGGTTGTTTCTGTAGTGAGCCATGGACATGGAGAAGATATACAGCGTTTGCTAGAGCAGCTGGCCCGCCAGAGTGCTGCGTACATTGCCCGGGTAGTGATCACGCACAATACGCCAGAGCCTGCACTGCGAGAGCCCATAGAGGGTTGGCCATTCGTGGTTCAAACACTTCATAACCAGATACCGCAGGGGTTCGGAGTAAATCACAATAAAGCACTCAAGGATGCTGCAGAACCCTTCATTTGCGTGCTTAATCCAGATGTAGAGTTGCTGGAGGGGGAGGAGCCTTTTGCAGCTTTATTGGAAGTGGCAGCACAGCCTGATGTGGGTTGTGCTTATCCTCGGCAGATGAACAGCGAAGGGCAGATACAGGACAGCGAGCGCGAGCTGCCGAGCCCAGCAGGGTTGTGGCGTCGACGTTTTCTGGGGCGCGCTGAGCAGCGCATTGACTGGGTCAATGGTGCGTGTGTCGTATTGCCGACTCCAGCGTGGAGAGCAGTGGAGGGCTTTGACGAAGGCTATTTCATGTATTGCGAAGACGTGGATCTCTGTCTGCGTCTGAGGCTGCAAGGATTGACCTTGAGCAAGGCGCCTGCACGTGTCATCCATGCTGGACAACGCAACAGCCATCGGCGACTGCGTCATCTGATGTGGCATCTGCGCAGTTTGCTTCGCCTGTGGACCAGTGTTGCTTATCGAGAAATACAAAGAACAAAATGATTTTTCAATCGCACCGATGCGATTGGAGTGATGGGAACAACATGGTCTGGCTGTCAGTGATAGCTTTTTTTGTAAGTTTGGTCATAGGGGCCATCGTGTTGCGCAGCTCGCAAAGCTTGGCGCAGATATATGGCGAAGATATGCCACAGCGTATTCATGCCGGTGAAATTCCACGTCTAGGTGGAATAAGCCTACTGGCAGGCGTGCTGGTGAGCTGGTGGGCAGGGGCGGCCAGTACCCAATGGATGAATGATCCTTCCTCACTGTCCTTAAGAATGCCGACAGTGTGGTGGAGCGTTGCTCTGCTGCCCGCTGTTTTAGGAGGCATTGCCGAAGATCTTACGCAGCGTTTGCAGGTGCTCTACCGCTTGCTTTTTACCCTGTTGACAGGGGTACTGGCTGTTGTACTGCTGGATCTGCAGGTGCCAAGATTGGATCTCGAATGGGTGGATTGGGCTTTTTCCATTTTTCCCTGGCTTGGTATAGCGATTACATTGCTGGCGATTGCAGGCCTGCCTCATGCGTTCAACATCATTGACGGATGCAACGGCTTGGCTGGCGTGGTGGCGCTTATCATTTGCCTGGCGTTGGCTTATGTAGCCCTTCAGGTGGGAGACAGAGCGCTGGCAGCCATGCTCGTGACAACGGCTGCTGCTACGGCAGGCTTTCTGTTCTGGAATTACCCCCGCGGGATGCTTTTTGCCGGAGATGGAGGGGCTTATTTGTGGGGCGTCGTAATTGCGATTGCAAGCATTTCCCTGGTGCAGCGACACCCGCAGGTTTCCCCTTGGTTTCCCATGCTGCTGCTGATTTATCCCGTTTGGGAAACCATGTTTTCCATCTATCGCAAATGGGCAAGGGGTATGTCCCCAGGTATGGCTGATGCGCTGCATTTTCATCAACTGATTTATCGCCGCGTAGTATGGGGTGTCTTTCACGACGACGCTTCGCGCGACATGCTGATGCGCAACAACCGTACTTCTCCCTATCTCTGGGCTTTTACGTTGTTGTCGGTGGTGCCAGCTGTACTGTTCTGGCGCACGACATGGGTGCTTATGCTGTGCTGCGGCATCTTCATCGTTCTGTATGTTGTCGCCTATTTAAGCATCGTGCGCTTTAAGTTGCCGGGGTGGATGCAGCATTGATGGTGATACGCCCTATGCAGGCCAGAAGAGATTTTGGAGCGTCTGCTTGGGGCGGTAGGACAGAGCTGCAGTCGTTTTAGTGGATTTCTCTTCGCATTGCGGCACAATGCCCGCCGTTGTCTATCAAACTCTAAGTCGAGAAGCCTTTTTCCCATGACCACCCTCACCCACATCACCCCCCGCGACAAAGCAGAAATCCTTGCCCAAGCGCTGCCCTACATTCGCAAGTTCCATGGCAAAACCATGGTCATCAAGTATGGCGGTAATGCCATGACGGACCCTGCGCTACAGGCTGACTTTGCGGAAGATGTGGTGCTGCTCAAGTTGGTGGGTATCAACCCGGTGGTGGTGCACGGTGGTGGCCCGCAAATTGAGACCGCTTTGAACCGTTTGGGCAAGAAGGGTGAGTTTATTCAAGGCATGCGTGTGACGGATGCTGAAACCATGGAAGTGGTGGAGTGGGTGCTTGCAGGTGAAGTGCAGCAAGACATTGTGGGTCTGATTCACCAGGCGGGTGGCAAGGCGGTGGGCTTGACGGGTCGTGACGGTGGCCTCATTCGTGCCAAGAAGCTCAAATTGCTGGACAACCGTGATCCATCGATTGAGCACGATGTAGGTCAGGTGGGTGATATCGTGGCCATTGACCCGAGCGTGGTGCAGGCGCTGCAAGATGATGCCTTCATTCCCGTGATCAGCCCTATCGGCTTTGGCGAAGAAAACGAGAGTTACAACATCAACGCCGACGTGGTGGCGAGTAAGCTGGCCACCGTATTGCAGGCAGAAAAGCTGGTGCTGCTGACCAACACGCCCGGCGTGCTGGACAAAGGCGGGAGCTTGCTGACGGATCTGACCGCGCGGGAAATCGATGCGCTGTTTGCTGATGGCACGATCTCGGGCGGCATGTTGCCCAAGATTGCAGGCGCGCTGGATGCCGCCAAGGCCGGTGTGAATGCCGTACATATCATCGATGGCCGGGTGCCCCACGCCATGCTGCTGGAAATTCTGACCGACCAGGCCTACGGCACCATGATCCGCAGCCACTGATCTGAAGGCCGAACCGGCACTGTGGTTGGTCTCTCGTGCAGGGGGGCGTACTCGTTAAATGGCAGGCCTGGCAACCGCATCAGGTCGGGCACAGCGACACAATGGCACGCAACAATCATTCATAACGAAAGGGGCTGCGCTGTTGTGGCCCCTTCCAAAGCTATGCAGCGCTGGCCCAAAGCGCGCATACGGGGGCAAATGATGAGGCTTTTGTTGGTAGAAGACGACCTGATGGTGGCCAGCGGCATGAAGCTGGGGTTGACCGATGCAGGCTATGCCGTGGATTGGGTCAGCAGCGCTGAACGTGCCTTGCAAGTACTGGTCGAAGAGTCTTTTGATATCGCGATTCTGGATATTGGTTTGCCCGGTCTGGATGGGCTGGAGTTGCTGAGCCGCATGCGCAGCAAGGGCATGGCCTGTGCCAGCATGCCAGTGCTGGTGCTGACAGCGCGCGATGGCCTGCATGATCGGGTGCGCGGTCTTGATCTGGGGGCGGACGACTACATGGTCAAACCCTATGAACTGCCCGAACTGCTGGCGCGTTTGCGTGCCTTGCTGCGCCGCTCCCAGGCTGCCAACTCAGCCTTGCTGACCTTTGGGCCCCTGGAGCTGGATACCGCTGCGCGCAGTGCGTGCGCTCGCAGCGTCCTGGAAGGCCGCTCCGACCAAGTACAGCTCATTGATCTGGGGCCCCGGGAATGGACGGTGCTGGAGTATTTGCTCATTCACGCGCCCAAGCCTGCAAGCAAAGACAAGTTGCTCCAGGCCCTGACAGGCTGGGACAAAGAAATCACGCCCAATGCTGTGGAAGTCTATGTATCGCGCCTGCGTGCCAAGCTGGAGCCCCATGGCGTGGCGCTGCGCTCTATCCGAGGCTTTGGCTATCGGCTGGATTTGCTGAGCCCAGAAGTCCAAACGGCTTCCATGCTGGCGGCGGTTTGAGTAAAAAACGGAGCAGCTTGCCGTTGATAGATAAGGCATTGGATGGGTTATCTATCTGAAAGCCTTGTTTGACAACGGCAGCTAGCTCTTATTTTTTAGGAATGCCCATGCAAGCAAGCGTACGCAAGCGGTTAAGAGCGTTGCTGCTGCCCATGGCGTTGCCCGTGCTGTGTCTGATGTTGTCTGCGATCTGGCTGGGCTATAGCTGGGCGAGCCAAGTCGCCCAGCATGCCGCCGACAACAGCGTGCCGCTGAGCCAACTGCTGCTGGCCGTGCTCCCCGCTGTGTTGATGCTGGTGCTGGTGGCCGTATTTGCCAGCCTGATGCTGCGCCGCGCTTTTTCTCCTTGGGTATCTTTGGCGCAGGGGATGCAAGAGCGCGCGCCGCGAGACTTGAGCCCCATGGTGGTCTCGAACCACGCACCCGCCGATGTGCAGGCCATGGCCCAAGCCATCAACCGCCTGCTGGAGCAAGTGCGCGCAGAAAGTGATGCGCAGCAACGCTTCATTGCCGATGCGGCGCACCAGCTGCGCACACCGTTGGCGGCCTTGCAGTCCCAAGTGGAGGCGTGGGCCTTGATGGCCCAGGCAGCGCCCGACAAAAGTATTCAACTGCAAGCCGACCAGGTCGAGCGCCTGCGCCAGGCTTCACGCCGCACCTCTCAGCTGGCGCACCAGTTGCTGGCGCTCTCCCGGGTGGGCAGCGGTCTGCGGCAAGAAACCGCACAGCAGCGGGTAGACCTCAAAAACTTGTGTGAAACCCTGCTGGAATCCTTCTGGGACAGCGCCATGGCCAAAGGTCTGGATCTGGGGCTGGAAGTGGAAAATGCCCATGTCACCGGCCATGCGTGGCTGCTGCGAGAGTTGCTGGCCAATATTTTGGACAACGCCATCAAGTACACGCCGGCAGGTGGGCGGGTAACTTTGCGTTGCGGTCAGCGAGGTACGAGGCTACATTTGCAGGCCTATGTGGAAGTCGAGGACGACGGCCCGGGCGTCCCGGACAGTGAATACGCACGTTTGACGCGGCGCTTTTACCGGGTGCCTGGCGTTCAAGGCGAGGGGTCCGGACTGGGACTTTCCATTGCCGCAGAAATTGCCGATGCGCATGGCGCCAAACTCCACTTTGGTCAAGCCAGCCATGCAGGGGGAATGCGAGTTTTCGTGGGATTTATGAAGTAACTAAATGTCAGAATCTTGCTCCGACAAGCGGTTACTTTTACAAATCTCTGTGAGAGAATGAATTGATTTATCTGTTGATTTGCCTGCCATATGTCCGTATCTGAAGTTCTGAGCCCTCTGACCGAAACAGCCGAGACTGTAGTTGCCAACGCTACGGTGGAGGAGCAGCCACGCACGCGCAAGCGCCCTAAACCTGGCGAGCGTCGCGAACAGATTCTTCAGGCGCTGGCAGCCATGCTGGAAAAGCCGGGCAGCGACCGCATCACCACGGCAGCCTTGGCTGCCAATTTGTCGGTGAGTGAAGCGGCGCTGTACCGCCATTTCGCCAGCAAGGCGCAAATGTTCGAGGGCCTGATGGAGTTCATCGAACAATCGGTTTTCTCACTGGTGCAGCAGGTGATCGGCCGTGAGGGTGAGAACCTGGAGTTCACGCCGGAAGACGGAGCCCGCCGTGCGGCACGCATCGTCGCCGTGGTGCTGCAGTTTGCGGAGCGCAACCCTGGTATGGTGCGCGTGCTCATCGGTGATGCCTTGCTGCTGGAAAATGACCGCCTGCAAGTGCGCATGAATCAGTTTTATGAGCGCATCGAATCCACCTTGCGCCAGTGTCTGCGCCCTGCAGCCGGTGCTTTGGGTTCGGCCACACCCACAGTGGATGCCCAGGTTGCGGCCAGCGTACTGATGTCATTTGTGCAAGGCCGACTGCAGCGTTATGTGCGCACAGGCTTTCGCCGCCAGCCCACCGAGCATCTGGACGCCAGCCTGGGCATGCTTTTGTGAGCGAATAGCGACATCTGTTTTAGTTTCGATTCGCGACGCTTTCAAGAGCTTGGGGGTGCTTTCTCCTCGGTGCGCGCGAATTTGTGCCTGTGTGCAATGCACAGGCATGGAGAAATACCGAAAACTGCGGGTTACCACCAGGTATCGAGACGGGAAGATGTTTTTACGATTAAAAAAGAACGCACGTTCGTTTTTAATCGGTAATGCATGTCTTCCTCTCCTCACAATTTTCCCGTCATCCCCAGTGCCTCTGCGCGTGCTGCCAAAAGCCTAGGCGGCAGCGGGCACCGTGCCTCGCCCAAGGGGCTGCAGACCCGCTCTCACATCATCGATACTGCGCTGCAGCTGGCCACGCACAACGGCTTGGAAAGTCTGTCGATTGGCGGTTTGGCAGAAGCCACCAGCATGAGCAAGTCAGGTGTCTTTGCGCATTTTGGCTCGCGTGAAGAGTTGCAAATCTGCGTCATCCGCGAATACCACCAGCGCTTTGAGCAAGAGGTCTTCTTCCCCGCCTTGCAGGGCGAACGTGGCCTGCCGCGCTTGCGTGCTTTGTTTGACAACTGGATGAAGCGCACATCGATTGAGCTGGACTCAGGCTGCATCTACATCAGTGGTGCGATTGAGTTTCACGACAGCATTGGGCCGGTGCGGGACGCGCTGGTCGAATCCATCGGCATCTGGCATGCCGCCATGCGCCGCACCATTGAGCAATGCAAGGAGCTGGGTCAATTGATGGCGGATGCCGACAGCAGCCAGATTCTGACGGAGGTGCACGCTTTGATTCTGGTGCTGCATTACGAGGCGCGTTTCATGCGCAGTGCAGGCGCTATGCAAAGAGCACTGACAGGTTTTGAAAATATTCTGCTGCGCTACAGCGCACAGCTGGCCCTCGCAGGCCCCGCGGGCAAGAGCAGGAAGACTGCCCAAGAGTTGCCCCAATAAATTCTGAACAACAACCATTGACCATTCCAAGGAGACATCACCATGCCCAGCTACAACCCGCCCCTGCGCGACATGCAATTCTTGATGCACGAAGTCTTCCAGCTGGAAGATGAATACAAGGCACTGCCCAAGCATGCTGAGGTGGATGCCGACACTATTAACGCTGTGCTGGAAGAAGCCGGCAAGTTTGCTGCCAACGTCACTTTTCCGCTGAACATCAGCGGCGACGAAGAAGGCTGCCAGCTGGACAAGACCACGCACGAAGTGACCACGCCCAAGGGCTACAAAGAGGCCTACCAGCAGTTTGTGGAAGGTGGCTGGCCCGCGCTGTCGTGCGACCCTGCCTACGGTGGCCAGGGGCTGCCGTTTGCAGTGAACTCTGCGTTGTACGAAATGCTCAACAGCGCGAATCAGGCCTGGACCATGTACCCGGGCTTGTCGCACGGTGCGTACGAAGCCCTGCATGCACATGGCTCCGATGAACTCAAAGCCAAGTACCTGCCCAAGCTGACCAGTGGTGAGTGGACCGGCACCATGTGCCTGACCGAACCGCATTGCGGCACCGACCTGGGCCTGCTGCGCTCCAAGGCCGAGCCGCAGGCCGATGGCACTTACAAGATCACCGGCAACAAGATCTTTATCTCCGCCGGTGAACATGATTTCACCTCCAACATCATCCATTTGGTGCTGGCGCGTTTGCCGGATGCACCGGTTGGCTCCAAAGGCATCAGCCTGTTCGTCGTACCCAAGTACAAGGTGAATGCCGACAGCTCCATCGGTGAGCGCAATGGCATTTACTGCGGCGGTCTGGAGCACAAGATGGGCATCAAGTCCAACGCAACAGCCCAAATCGTGATGGAGGACGCCGTAGGTGAAATGGTGGGCCAGCCCAACAAGGGTCTGCAAGCCATGTTCGTGATGATGAACGCTGCCCGCCTGGGCGTGGGCAACCAGTCGCTGGGCCTGACTGAAGTGGCCTACCAAAACGCGCTGGCCTACGCCAAAGACCGCCTGCAAATGCGCAGCCTGTCGGGCACCAAGGCCAAGGACAAACCCGCCGACCCGATCATCGTGCACCCTGATGTGCGCCGCATGCTGCTGACTGCCAAAGCCTATGCAGAAGGTGGCCGTGCGCTGTCCACCTTCTGCGCTTTGCTGATCGACAAAGAGCTGAATCACCCGGATGAAAAAGTGCGCAAGGACAGCGGCGAGCTGGTCGCGTTGCTCACACCCATCGTCAAAGCCTTCCTGACCGACAACGGCTGGATTGCCACCAACGCCAGCCAGCAGGTATTTGGCGGCCATGGCTTCATCAAGGAATGGGGCATGGAGCAGTACGTGCGCGACAACCGCATCAACATGATCTATGAAGGCACCAACGGCGTGCAGGCGCTGGACTTGCTGGGCCGCAAGGTGCTGGGCAACCAAGGTGCCAGCCTGCGCAAGTTCGGCAAGCTGGTGGCGGCCTTGGTGGAAGAAGAGGGCGTCAACGAAAAGATGGCCGAGTTCATCAACCCGATTGCCATGCTGGGCGACCAGATGACCAAGTTCACGACCGAAATCGGCTTCAAGGGCATGCAAAACCCCGACGAAGTGGGCGCGGCCTCTGTGGACTACCTGCGCGTAGCCGGCCACTTGGTGTTTGGCTATTTGTTTGCCCGCATGGCGCAAGTGGCGCTGCGCCAGATTGCGGCTGGCAATAGCGATCCGTACTACCTGGGCAAGCTGCAAACCGCGCGCTTTTACTTTGCCAAGCTGTTCCCGGAAACCGTCACGCTGATGCGCACGGCCCGCGCTGGCAGCAAGGTGCTGATGGATACCGATGCTGCTCTCGCTTAAGTAGCTGCTTGCCAGCGTATTTCCTGCAATGTGACAGTGTTTCATACGGAGGTTTCCATGAATAAAGCCCTAGCAGCTCTGGTTTTTGTAGCTTTTGGTGCGCCAGCCATGGCGCAGATGTCGCCCGTGGGTGTATGGAAAAGCATGGATGAAAAGACGGGCGCAGCCAAGTCGGAAGTGCGCATTACCGACAACGGTGGTGTGCTGTCTGGCAAGGTAGAACGCATCTTGCGCGTGGGGGCGGACCCGGCTGCGGTTTGCGACAAGTGCAGCGATGACCGCAAGGACCAGCCGATGGTTGGCCTGGAAATCATCCGTGGGGCCAAGAAGGCCGAGGGCAAGGATGTCTGGGAAGACGGAAAGATCCTCGATCCTGAAAACGGCAAAAACTACACATTGCGCATGACCCCGATTGAAGGCGGCGCGAAGCTGGAAGTACGCGGCTCGATTGGCCCATTCGGACGCACCCAGACCTGGGTGCGCGTGCAGTAAAGAAGAACAACGCTGACCCAGTCTGCATGGCGCCATCCTGGTGGGGCGCCATGCAGTGACCTGGGTGGCATTCATGGAACATCTCATGTCCCGATTCAATGTGAAGAAAGTCGCCGTACTGGGCGCAGGCGTGATGGGCGCGCAAATTGCCGCGCACCTGGTCAACGTCAAAGTGCCGGTCATCTTGTTTGACCTGCCTGCCAAAGAAGGCTCCAAAAGTGCCATCGCTGAAAAAGCGATTGCCAATCTGAAAAAACTCAAGCCCTCGCCGATTGGTGTGGCTGAAGATGCCGACCTGATTCAGGCCGCCAATTACGAAGAGCACCTCAAGCTGCTCAAGGGCTGCGACCTCATCATCGAGGCGATTGCCGAGCGCATGGACTGGAAGCTCGATCTGTACACCAAGATCGCGCCGTTTGTGGCCAAGCACGCGCTGGTGGCATCGAACACCTCGGGCCTGTCGATCACCAAGCTGTCTGAGGCACTGCCTGAAGCCATCAAGCCGCGTTTTTGCGGTATTCACTTCTTCAACCCACCGCGCTATATGCCACTGGTGGAGTTGATCAACACGCCCACCACCAAGCCCGAGGTGCTGGACCAGCTCGAAGCCTTTGTGACCAGCGGTCTGGGCAAGGGTGTGGTGCGTGCCAAAGACACGCCCAACTTCATTGCCAACCGCATCGGCATTGCCGGCATGCTGGCCACGATGAAAGAGGTGGAGAACTTCGGCCTGACCTATGACGTGGTGGATGATCTGACTGGCAAGAAGCTGGGCCGCGCATCGTCGGGTACTTTCCGCACGGCTGATGTGGTGGGTCTGGATACCATGGCCCACGTCATCAAAACGCTGCAGGACAACCTGAGCGCGGAGACTGACCCGTTCTACGACAGCTTTGGCACGCCCCCCGTGCTCAAAAAGCTGCTGGAATTGGGCAATCTGGGTCAAAAAACCAAGGCCGGTTTCTACAAAAAAGTGGGCCGCGACATTTTGCAGTTTGAGCTGGACAGCGAAGACTACACCCCCGGTGGCGGCAAGGCCGACGAGGTGTACGCGCGCATGCTCAAAAAGCCTGCGGCCGAGCGCCTGAAGCTGCTGCGCAACGCCGAAGGCGCGCCCGGCCAGTTCCTGTGGGCCATTTTGCGCAACAGCTTCCATTACGCAGCGGTGCACCTGGAGACCATTGCCGATTCCGCGCGCGATGTGGACCAGGCCATGCGCTGGGGCTTTGGCATGAAGCAAGGCCCGTTCGAGCTGTGGCAAGAAGCGGGCTGGCTGGAAGTGGCGCAGATGATTCAGGAAGACATCGACGCTGGCAAGGCACTGTCCAAAGCGCCATTACCGAAGTGGGTGTTTGAAGGCCCGGTGGCTGCAGCCGGTGGCGTGCACACGGGCGAAGGTTCGTGGAGCCCTGCGCTGAATAAATTTGTAGCGCGCCGCGTACTGCCTGTCTACGAAAGACAGCTTTTCCCTGAAAAACTGCTGGGTGAAACCAGCTTGCCGGACTGGAAGACTGCGGGCACCACGCTGTTCGAATCCAAGGTGCTGCGCACCTGGACGCTGGATGGCGAGATTTTGATTGCCAGCATCAAGAACAAGATGCACGCCATCAGCCCTGAAGTCATGGAAGGCTTGATGGACGCGGTAGATACCGCCGAGCAAGACTTCCAAGGCATGGTGATCTGGTCGGGCGACGCACCGTTCAGCGTGGGCGCCGATCTGGAGGCCACCATGCCTGCTTTCCTGGTGGGTGGCGCAGATGCCATCGACAGCATCGAGTCGGAGTTGCAGGCCATGATGATGCGCTTGCGCTACGCGCAAGTGCCGGTGGTGTCTGCCATCCACGGCATGGCGCTGGGCGGTGGCTGCGAAATGGCCGTGTACTCGGCCCGCCGCGTGGCGCACATGGAAAGCTATATCGGTCTGGTCGAAGTCGGCGTGGGCCTGGTGCCCGGCGCCGGCGGCCTGACCTATATCGCCCGCCGTGCCGCCGAGAACATGGCGCTGTCGACCAGCAAGGATGTGCTGCCTTTCCTGACCGAAGGATTTACCGCTGCGGCCATGGCCAAGGTGGGCACCAGCGCGATCGAGTCGCGCAAGCTGGGCTATTTGCTGGACTCCGACATCATCGTGCCGCACAAGGATGAAGTGCTGTTTGTCGCCATCAATGAAGCCAAGGCCATGGCCGCTGGCGGTTGGCGCGCGCCCACCAAGCGCAGCTTCCCGGTCGCTGGTCGCAACGGTATTGCGACCATCACTGCGCAATTGGTGAACATGCGTGACGGCGGCTTTATCAGCGCCTATGACTTCAAGATCGCCGTGATGATTGCCGAGGTGGTCTGCGGCGGTGATGTGGATGCAGGCTCTTTGGTGACGGAGGAATACCTGTTGGCGATGGAGCGCAAAGTGTTCTGCCACCTGATTGGGCAACCCAAGACGCACGAGCGGATTCTGGGGATGTTGAACACTGGCAAGCCAGTCCGTAACTGATGGGCAGGGAGATAGAACTATGAAACAAGTACAAGACGCCTACATCGTTGCCGCCACCCGTACGCCCATTGGCCGTTCGGGCCGTGGTTATTTCAAAAACACCCGTCCGGATGATCTGCTGGTCGCTGCCATCAAGTCGGCCATGCTGCAAGTGCCCACGCTGGACCCTAAGGCGATTGAAGACTCCATCATTGGTTGCTCTTTTCCTGAAGGTGAACAGGGCATGAACATGGCGCGTATCGCCATGGGCTTGGCCTTTAGCCATCCAGTGGGCGGCATCACCGTGAACCGTTTTTGCGCCTCGGGCGTCTCGGCCATCCAGATGGCGGCGGACCGCATCCGTGTGGGTGAAGCCGATGTATTGATCGCCGGTGGTGCCGAGTCCATGAGCCTGGTGCCCATGGGTGGTAACAAGCCGTCCTTCAACCCTGAGGTGTTTGCGCGCGATGAAAACGTGGGCATTGCCTATGGCATGGGCCTGACCGCTGAAAAAGTGGCGCAGCAATGGAAAGTATCCCGCGAGCAGCAGGATGCTTTTGCGCTGGAATCGCACCTGCGTGCCATCAAGGCGCAGCAGTCGGGCGAGTTCACGGACGAAATCACGCCGTTTGAGATTGTCGATCGCATGCCGAACTTGGCGACTGGTGAAGTCATCACCAAGACCCGCACGGTGCACTTGGACGAAGGCCCACGCCCCGATACATCGCTGGAAGGCTTGGCCAAGCTGCGCCCCGTGTTCGCGGCGCGTGGTTCGGTCACGGCGGGTAACTCATCGCAAACCAGTGACGGCGCTGGCGCATTGATTTTGGCCAGCGAAAAAGCCGTCAAACAGTTTGGCCTGACCCCTTTGGCGCGTTTTGTGAGCTTTGCCGCGCGCGGTGTGCCGCCCGAGATCATGGGCATTGGCCCGATTGAGGCGATTCCTGCTGCCCTGCGTTATGCCGGTATCAACTCCCAGGATATCGACTGGTACGAACTCAACGAAGCCTTTGCTGCGCAGTCGCTGGCGGTGATGAACACGCTGGGTCTGAATCCCGCCAAGGTCAATCCCATGGGCGGCGCGATTGCACTGGGCCACCCGCTGGGTGCCACCGGTGCCATCCGTGCTGCCACGGTGGTACATGCACTGCGCCGCCACAACCTGAAGTACGGCATGGTCACGATGTGCGTGGGCACAGGCCAGGGCGCTGCTGGCATCTTCGAGCGCGTCTAGGCCTATGACTGACGCAAGCACAGCGAGCCCTGCTCTGAAGGTGCGCTGGCAAGCGTCAGCGCTGGAGGTGGCAGGCGCTGCAGGGCCTTTGGCGCTGCGCACCTGCCTGCCGGTTTCCACACCCGTGCGTGCACAACTGGTGGTGGCAGCGGCCATTGGTGTGCCGCAAACCTTCTACACCGCATTTGCGCAGTGGCTGGCACAGCAGGGGTTTGCTGTCACCACATTTGACTACCGGGGCCATGCGGCTTCGCAGCACGGCCCCTTGCGTAAGAACAAAGCCGATTTGCTGGACTGGGCGGCGGACTGCAATGCCGTGGCGCAGCATGTGCGTGCGCGGGCTGCAGGCATTCCGCTGTTCTGGATGGGGCACAGCGTAGGTGCCCAATTGCCAGGTATGAGCGACCCGCCTTTGCCGATTGATGGCTTGCTCAGCATTGCCAGCGGCAGCGGTTATTGGCGTGACAATGCCGCGCCTACGCGGCGCAAAGTACTGCTGTGGTGGCATGTCATCGCACCGGTCATGACGGTCGTATGTGGATGTATGCCGGGGAAAAAATGGGGACTGGTGGGTGACTTGCCCGCAGGCGTCATTTGGCAGTGGCGCAAATGGTGCATGCACCCACGCTACGGGATTGGTGTGGAAGGGCCGCGCTTGTACGACGCTTATGCCGGGGCACGTTACCCATTGCACGTCATATCGGTGGACGACGACGAAATGATGTCGTGGCGCTCCACCGCTTCACTGATGAGCTGGTACCGCAACGCAGTACAGACCGCGGAACGCATCCATGCGCACGATGTGCCGCAGCGCCGGATTGGGCATTTCGGCTTCTTTCGCAGTGAGATGCAAGACCACCTGTGGCCGCGCGCGCTGCAGACGCTGGAGCGCTGGATGCAGGGACCGCAGACTTTAGGGGCTAACCCGAAGGTGGCACCCAAGGCGCAGAGGTATGCAGCGTAAGTTGCTAAAGTGCGGAATTCCATCGCCCCGCTTTAGACGGCATGTTGGATGCTGGTTACGTTGCAATTTTTTGGAGGCACCATGAACCAACCACCTTCTCCCGCTCACCCCAGTGCTGGTGGCGGTTTGGAGACTCACCCCTTCGATCAAGCATTGCTGATGACGCCCGAGCACGATGGCAGCGTGCAAGCCCAGGCGCATCCTGCGTACTGGAACATGGTCGGGCCTTATGGCGGCGTGACCGCTGCGCAAATGCTGCAAGCCGTGCTGCAGCACCCTGAAGTGCTGGGCGACCCGATTTCCATGACGGTGAACTTTGCAGGCCCCGTGCAGGCGGGCAACTTGCGCATTGAAGCCGTGCCTGCGCGCACCAACCGCTCGACCCAACACTGGACCGTGCATATGGGCCAGCGCAATGCAGAAGGTCTATTTGAAATCAGCACCACTGCCACCGTCATTACGGCAGTGCGGCGTGAGACTTTCAGCGTCGACGATATCCCCAAGCCCGCCATGCCTGCCCCCAGCACCTGCGAGCGCTACGACACCCGCAAGTCCATGGAGTGGCTGAACCGCTATGACATGCGCGTGGTGCAAGGCGCCATTCCCAAAGCGTGGGATGACAGCGAGCAAGAAAGCATTACCCAGCTGTGGGTGCGCGATGATCCACCGCGCCCGCTGGACTTTGCTGCGCTGGCTGCGCTGTGCGATGTGTTTTATCCCCGCATCTGGCTACGCCGTGCACGCCAGGTTCCTGCAGGCACGGTGGGGATGACCGTATATTTCCACGCTGACCGCGCGCAGCTTGCCAAGCAGGGCAACCAGCACCTGCTGGCCCAGGCCAGCGCGCAGACATTTCGCAATGGCTTTTTTGACCAGACCGCCCAGCTGTGGGACAGCGAAGGCGAGCTGCTGGCCACCAGCCACCAAATCGTTTACTACAAAGCGTAAAAATGACCGAAACCACCTACCAGGACATCTTGGTTCATACCGAAGCCGGTGTACGCACCATCACGCTCAACCGTGTAGACAAGAAAAACTCCATCACCCAGGCCATGTACGGCGTCATGGCCGAAGCGCTGTCCAGCGCCGTGGCTGACGATGCCGTGCGCGTCGTGGTGCTGCAAGGCGGTGTCACCGTGTTCAGCGCCGGCAATGACATCGGTGACTTCTTGGCGCGCCAAGGCGCAAGCGATGGCCTGCCCCAGCAAAGCCCGGTGTTCCAGTTCTTGCACGCACTGGTGGATTTTCCCAAGCCACTGATTGCCGCTGTGGCCGGCCCGGCCGTGGGCATCGGTACCACCATGCTGCTGCACTGTGACTTGGTCTACGCCGGTGACAACGCCGCGTTCTCCATGCCCTTTGTGAATCTGGGCCTGTGCCCCGAAGCCGCTTCCAGCCTGCTGCTGCCCCGCCTGATGGGCTACCAGCGCGCGGCCGAAGCGCTGCTGCTGGGCGAGCCCTTCATGGCCGAAGCTGCCATGGAAGCCGGCTTGGTCAACCGCGTAGTGCCTCCGACCGAAGTCAACGGCATGGCGCAGTTGCAGGCCAAGAAACTGGCGGCCAAGCCTTTGTCGGCGCTGATGGAAACCAAGCGTTTGATGAAGGGCAGCCAGCGCCAGGACATCAAGGCGCAAATGGCCGAAGAAGGCCAGAGCTTTGGCACCATGCTGACCCAGCCCGCCGCCCGCGAAGCCTTCACCGCATTCATGGAAAAACGCAGGCCTGACTTCAGCAAATGCTGAAGACAGTAGCGCAGCGTAGCTGTACGTACCGCGAAGCGGGTAAGCGCTTCACTAAAAGAGAAAACCTGAAATAGCAGCCACCGGCTGCTGCATTATTAAGAGCTGTTAGCCCTTGTGTATCCAAGCTTTCAATGCCAAAGTGCATGCAATTCTAGGATAGTCAAGGGCTAGCAGCTATATTTTTAGAAGTTTCTGATGTCTCCCAAAGCGCCCCACGTGCCCGCCGATGTGCAGTTTGAGCCTGAATTTCTGCAAGTGCTGCGCCATATCACGGAAGAGTTCGTACCTTTCAACAAGGTGCTGGGTTTGAAGCTGGAGAGCGCCAATGCCACCAGTGTGACGGCCAGCATGGAAATGCGGCCCGATTTGGTGGGCAGTCCGGCGATCCACCGCATTCACGGCGGTGCCATCAGTGCGGCCCTGGATGCCATGGCCGGCATTGCGGTGATGTGCGCCATCAGCGCCAAGCACATGGATGAATCGGTCATGAAACGCACCGAGCGTTTTGGCAAGCTGGGCACGATTGATTTGCGCGTGGACTTTATGCGCCCCGGCATTGGCGAGCGCTTCACCATCCGCGCTGAAGTGCTGCGTCTGGGTTCCCGCGTGGCCAACACGCGCATGGAGTTTTTGAGCAATCACGGAGAACTGCTGGCCGTAGGCATGGCAGCTTTTATTACGTCGTAGTACGCGCCATTCACCTGCAAAGTGCCGCATACCGTGGCACTTTGTGTTTGTGCAGGCAACAGACGTAAGCAGTCACCACAAACGAATTCTTTGCTTACGCCTGTTTCGAAACGAGGGTAATGCATCGGCCTGGCAGTTTTTACCCTTGAAGCCTTTCAATCAGGAGGATGCATGGCCGTGAACACCCCATTTTTTTCGAAGCGTGAACCCCAAATCTTCAACGCCCGCACCCCCACCACGACCACGGGGCTGAACTCCACCAGCAGCACGTTGCAAACGGCCAGCAACCCCGCGCTGAGTGAATCTGCCTCTCCAGCCACCAGCATGGGTATTGCGGCGCCAGCCACCAGCTCCGTCATTGGTGAAGCTGCCGGTGGCAGCAAGCTCACGGTGGGGCCAAACATCAAGCTCAAGGGCGTGGAGATCACCGATTGCGACACCTTGGTGGTGGAAGGCACGGTCGAGGCGACCATGGATTCACGCGTCATTCACATTGCTGAACAAGGCGCTTTCCATGGTTCCGCCGAGGTAGATATTGCAGAAATTCATGGTGAATTTACCGGCTCGCTCACCGTGCGCCAGAAGTTGATCATCCACAGTTCGGGCAAAGTCAGCGGCAAGGTGCGCTACGGAAAAATCGTGATGGAAGAGGGCAGCCAGCTCTCCGGTGAAGTCATGTTTGGCACACAGGCATGGCCAAAGACGAGCCAGAGCGATAAAACCAAGGACGCCAGCAGCAACGCGGCAGGTCATGTTGCCAGTATTGGCAGTGCCTCCGGTGCAACACCCGTGGCGCTGGCGGCGGCACTGTAAGCCTTACAGCTCGGCTGGGGCAGTTGGGACAGCGCTGTTGCTGTTCAAAGGGTGTGAGTTGCCCTGTGCATCAATGGCTACATACGTGAGTACCGCCTCGGTCACTTTGACAAACTGACCTTGGTGGGTCATGCGCTCGGCAAAGACTTCGACATCCACCGTCACCGAGGTGCGGCCCACACGGGTCACGCACGCGTAAAACGACAGCACATCGCCCACGCGCACGGGCTGTTTAAAGATAAATTCCTTCACCGCCACCGTGGCCATGCGGTTGCCACCGGCCGAGCGCATGGCCAGCACGCAGCCCGCCAAGTCCACCTGCGACATGACCCAGCCGCCAAAGATGTCGCCATTGGCATTGCAGTCTCCAGGCATGGGCACGACCCTGAGCACCAACTCTTTGTCAGTGGGCAGGGCAACGCTGGGTAAATCAGGGGAACGGGGCATGGGAGACAATCCGGGAACAAAAACAGCCCGGAATTGTCCCCCATGCGTCGTAGCGGTGAAACAGCTTCTTCAGAACCCTCAGCATCCAACGTGGCTAATGCCGCCGAATGGGCGGCCCTGCGCCGTTTGCTGCCCTATCTGTGGCAATACAAGTGGCGGGTGCTGGCCGCGCTGCTCTTTATGGTGGGGGCCAAGCTTGCCAACGTGGGGGTGCCACTGCTGCTCAAACAGCTGGTGGACGCACTCAACGTGCAAGCGACGGACCCCGTCGCGCTGCTGGTGGTGCCGGTAGGCTTGCTGCTGGCCTATGGCGCGTTGCGCTTTTCCACTTCCATGTTTACCGAGCTGCGGGACCTGGTGTTTGCCAAGGCCACGCAAGGCGCATCGCGCTCGATTGCGCTGGCTACCTTTCGGCATTTACATGCACTGAGCCTGCGCTTTCACCTGGAGCGCCAAACCGGCGGCATGACACGCGACATCGAACGTGGCGTGCGCAGCACGGAATCCCTAGTCTCGTATTCGCTCTACAGCATCCTGCCCACGCTGATCGAAATGACGCTGGTGCTGGGCGTTCTGGCGTTCACTTTTGACTGGCGTTTTGCCGCCATCACTGCGGTGGCGCTGGTGTGCTACATCACCTTTACCGTGAAACTGACCGAATGGCGTACGCAGTTTCGCCGTGCGGCCAACGTGCAGGATTCGGCCGCGCACACCAAGGCGGTGGATGCGCTGCTGAACTACGAGACCGTCAAATACTTCAACAACGAAGACTTTGAGGCCAACCGCTACGACGAGAACCTGCAGGAGCTGCGCCGCGTGCGCCTGAAAAGCCAGCGCACGCTGAGTCTGCTTAACGGTGGCCAGCAACTCATCATTGCCACGGCGCTGGTCGCCATGCTGTGGCGCGCCACGCAGGGCGTGGTGGCGGGGGAGCTGTCGCTGGGTGACTTTGTCATGGTCAACGCCTTCATGATCCAGCTATACATACCGCTGAATTTTCTGGGGACGCTGTACCGCGAGATCAAGCAAAGCATGGCCGACCTCTCGCGCATGTTTCTGCTCATGGACAAAGAGCGCGAGGTGGCTGACCAGCCCGGCGCACTGCCGTTGCAGTTGCATGGACAGCCCGATGTGCATTTTGAGGATGTGCAGTTCGCCTACGACCCTGCACGCCCCATCTTGAAGGGTTTGAGCTTTACCGTGCCCGCAGGCAAAAAAGTGGCCGTGGTCGGCGCCTCAGGCGCTGGCAAGAGCACGCTGGCGCGGCTGCTGTACCGCTTTTATGACGTACAGGGCGGGCGCATCCGCATTGCTGGCCAAGACATCCGCCATGTCACGCAAGACAGCGTGCGCAGAGCGATTGGTATCGTGCCGCAAGACACGGTGCTGTTCAACGACAGCGTGGCCTACAACATTGCCTATGGGCGCGCAGGTGCTACGCAAGCGCAGGTGGAAGAGGCCGCACGGGCGGCGCGCATTCACGACTTCATCGCATCCACCCCGCAGGGCTACGCCACCAAGGTGGGCGAGCGCGGGCTGAAGCTTTCTGGCGGCGAAAAGCAGCGCGTGGCGATTGCGCGCACCTTGCTCAAGAATCCGCCAATTCTGATTTTTGACGAAGCCACCTCCGCCCTGGACAGCCAGACCGAGCGCGCCATCCAGCAGGAGCTGGCCAGCGCTGCCGAAGGCAAAACTACGCTGGTGATTGCGCACCGCTTGTCCACGGTGGTCGATGCGCACGAAATTCTGGTGATGGACGCCGGCCAGATTGTGGAGCGCGGCACGCACGTGGCCCTGCTGTCGCAAGGTGGACGCTATGCCCAGATGTGGGCGTTGCAGCAAAGCACGGACGCGGCAGAATGAGCTATCTGTATTGATAGCTGAAAGCCCTTGCCATGACTGCCTCCAAGCCCGTTTTGATTGTGATGAACTTTATGGCGGATGCGCACCTGGCGCAGATGGCCGAATGGCTGGAGGTGGTCTATGCCCCCGACGCAGCACAGTTTGCACAGGCGCTATCCAGCCATGGCGCGCGCGCGCAGGTGGTGCTGACCATTGGTTCCACAGGCTTGAGCGCTGCGCAGATGGATGCCATGCCGCAACTGCGTTTGGTGGGTGCACTGGGCGCGGGATACGAAAACATTGATGTGCCCTACGCCAAGGCGCGTGGCATTGCCGTGAGCAACGGTGCGGGCACCAATGACAACTGCGTGGCCGACCATGCTTTTGGCCTGGTGATTGCCGCAGTGCGCGGCCTGCTGCCACTGGACCAAAGCACGCGCCAGGGCATCTGGCGCACGCAAATTCCGCTGCCGGCTCAGGTGTCAGGCAAGCGTTTGGGCGTCGTCGGGCTGGGGACGATTGGCCAGAAGATTGCGCGCCGCGCTCAAGCGTTTGATATGCCTGTGGGCTACCACAACCGCCATCCCAAAGACGGCGCAGCGTATGACTACTTTGACAGCCTGCAGGGCTTGGCGCAGTGGGCGGACGTGCTGGTGGTGGCCACGCCCGGAGGTGCAGGCACCAGGCACTTGGTGAATGCGCAGGTGCTGGATGCCTTGGGGCCGCGGGGCTATCTGGTGAACATTGCGCGGGGCTCAGTGGTCGATACCGCTGCATTGGCGCAGGCCTTGCGCGATGGCCGCCTGGCTGGTGCCGGGCTGGACGTGTACGAGAGCGAGCCCCAGCCCCCCGCAGAACTGCTGGAGCTGAACAACGTGGTGCTGACCCCGCATGTCGCGGGCTGGTCGCCGGAGGCAGTGCAGGCAACGGTCGATTTGTTCTTGGACAACGTGCAGCGACATTTCGCAGGTGAGCCCTTGATGACTCCCATCTAAGCCAAAAACGCCGTCATACACTGCATGGTTTTGCGCGCGCTGAGTGGAAAGGCGTGCGCTGCGCACAGGGCGCTGCATCGGCCCTTGCTGCCCCTTCACCACCCCTATTGCAGAAGGTGTGACTTTGCTTAGCCCCGTCTATTCCAAACATTCTTTGATCGTGCTGGCCTTGGCGGCGCTGACGTGGTCGTTCTGGTACAGCCCCGGCTGGCTGGTGCTGTGCGCCGGTCTGGCGCTGTTTTTGTTTGGCATGCAGAACCTGGAGCAGGGCCTCAAAAGCCTGGCGGGCGGCAAGCTGGAGCTGTGGCTGACCAAAAGCACGGCCACGCCGTTCAAAGGTTTGCTGTTTGGAACGGCTGCTACGTTTGTTTTGCAGTCCAGCACGCTGGTATCGCTACTGACGATTGCGTTTTTAAGCAGTGGCTTAATCACTTTGGCTGGCAGCATTGCCGTGCTGTTTGGTGCCAATCTGGGCGCAACCAGCGGTATCTGGTTGCTGGCCATGGCAGGCCAAAACCTGAGCATGGCGCCACTGGCCATGCCGCTGCTGGTATTTGGCGTGCTGCTGGGTTTCTCGGGCGCCAAGGGCAAGGCGATTGGCCGCTTTTTGCTGGGCATCTCGCTGATCTTTTTGGGCATTGACGAGATCAAGGAAGGTTTTTCCAGCTTTGGCGATTTGCAACTCGTCCGCTACAGCGCCGAAGGCATACAGGGCGCGCTGCTGTTCATTGGTGTGGGCACGCTGATTACGGTGGTGCTGCAGTCCAGCCATGCCACCTTGATGTTGACCTTGGCCGCGCTGGCCAACCAGCAACTGGAGCTGCCGCAGGCACTGGCGATTGCGATTGGCTCCAACGTTGGCTCCGCTGTCTCGACGGGGGTGATGGGCATGATTGGCAGTGCCCGCAGCGGTCAGCGCTTGGCACTGGCGCACGTGGTGTTCAACTGCACCACGGCGGTGATTGCGTTCTTGCTGCTGTCGCCCATGGCATGGTTGGTGATGGAGGCCACCGGCTGGGTGGGCTATCGCGACAACACGCTGATTCAAGTGGCCATGTTTCATACCCTGTTCAATATGATGGGCGTGCTGGTGTTCTGGCCGCTGCAAAGCCATTTGGCCAAAGCACTGGAGCGCTGGATGCCCGACCCACTGGAACCCGCTGTGCTGATCGCCACCGACACCCAGCAAGCCGCGCAAACCACGCGGGCGCGTTACCTCCAGCCTGCGTCGCTGCAAACGGTAGAAAGCGCCAGCAGTGCGGTCTCCAAAGAGTTGCAGCACATGGGCCGCTTGGGCTTGGAAGTGGTGGGCCATGCGCTGTATGCGCCAGCACCTATGCGCGAAGGCATTGCGCGTGAAGATGCGGGCCTGCGCAACCGCCTGCAGCTGCAGTCCATCAACGCCGACGTGCTCTACACAACGCACATCAAAGGCGTATATGCCGACCTGCTCGAATTCATGGGCAGCATGGTGCAACCGCTGGACGGCGCGCAGCAAGACTACTGGCACAAGAGCCAAGTGGCAGCCTTTCAGCTGGTGGAAGCGGTCAAAGACTCACACCGCCTGCAGCGCAATATGCACAAATACCTGCAAGGCCCGGACGACTCCGCCGCCCGCAGCAGCTATCTGGAGCTGCGCCTGCACATGCTGGAAACCCTGCGCGACATGCGCGTGCTCAGTCTGTCGGATGCGCCAGAAGTGCAATGGGCAGGCCAGTTGCAAGCGCTGGACGAGCGCTTGCAGAGCTTTGACACCAACTTCCGAAAGCACCTGTTTGCCGCCATCCGCGGTGGCTTGCTGGACAGCTTGACGGTCAGCTCACTCATGAACGACCTGGGCTTTGCCCACAGCATCCTCCAAGGCCTGCGCCATGTGCTGCTGCTGGGCGAAGGCCACGAAGTCGCACGCCAGCAGCAATTGCTGATGGGCGACGCACCGTTGATTCATGCGTAGCGCGTACAGCGTTCATGGTAAAAATGGCTGCCAACCCTTATGTATCAAGGGCAAGCAGCTATTTTTTTAGACATCGAGCAAGCACCCGCAAAAAAGCCAGCGCAATGGTTGGCCTTGGCGCAGGGTGCGATCAGCGCACTGTGATGCGCTGTGGCTCTGAACAAGCACCAAACAGCGATAAGGGCCGCGCATAAACACGTGGGCCTTGCGCGGCAAGCCGTGTTGCGGGAGCCGCTTGCTGGAACAAGTTGGCAATCATCTGCCAGCCGCTCGCTGCCTGAGGCTTGCTACGGGCCTGGGCCAAACGCTGCAGGCTCGCGTCATACACTTGGTTGTACGCTTGCAAGACTTGGTTATGGCGGCGCACCACGTAGCCGCCAATGGCTAGCCACAGCAGCGCAGCCACCACGGCTACATACGGCAAGCTGCGCAGCGCAGCACTGAAACTGCCCATATACGCCAGCGCCAGCAGCGCGAAGGCAAGCAAAGCCCCGCCACCAATCAAATAAATCGCCATCAGCAGCGACGACTGGGCGTGCGCACGCAGCAAATCTTCAAGGGGTTGTGCAGAGAGCTGCGGTGTGGGCTGGCCGGAAATCATCGTCAAAATCTTCAAAAAAGCGAAAGGAAACGCGTAGCAAAGCAACACCCTGTGAGGTGTGTAGGTGCGTAACTTTAGTATGGATAGGTATTTTCCCTTGATCTTTGGGGTTGGAGTTTTTAGGCTAAAGATTGCTAGGGTGTGTTCACGTTAATAGTTGACTACGTATGCAGGCGCTGACAATCCA
>JADMKK010000038.1 GCA_015478895.1 Comamonas sp.
CTATTTGAATGGAAATAGGAGGCTTTGAACTGTCTACAAAACTCTGGTCGATTCACTTTTGTCAATTCGTGTTGCGTGATGGGTTATTTTGTACGTCGAATACTGCGGAGGATTCACGCCTAGACGGGCATAAGTACCAAGGGGTGTTAGGTGCTTATTACGGCGTACCGTTGCTCAAAAATGCGGGGGAACTCTATGGCACGCTGTGCCATTTCGACAGCGTCCCTCGCAGCCTAGACGACGAAGAGTTCGCCGTGCTGCAGCAGGCAGCCAAGATACTTCCCAGCTACTTGTTGCGTGTCAACGCGATTGGGGTGAGAAGCGGCCTTGTGCACTAGTTTGCTGCGAGCGATGTGCACAAGGCCGCTTTTTTAAGGGCGATAAAAATACAGAGGTAGGCTTACTCGCCCATCACTACGCCTTCACGGCGTGGGTCTGCACCGCCAAACCAGAACACTTTGCCATGCGCTTCTCCGCGGGTGATGGCTTGCAAGCCGCTGGTCAGCTCTAGCTCTTTGACTTCCGCGCCGCGTGCTTGCAGCGCTTGCACGGTGGCGGCAGGAAAGCGCTTAGCTTCCAGCAACGTAGGTCCATTCAAGCTGCTGAAGTTGGGCAAGTTAATGGCTTGCTGCGGCGTCAACCCCCAGCCGAGTACACCTTGCAGCGTTTTGGCGGTGTAGTGAATGATTTGCGCCCCGCCAGGGCTGCCCGCGCTCATGATGACGTGGCCTGTTGCTTTATCAAATACCAGCGTGGGCGCCATTGATGAGCGTGGGCGCTTGCCGGGTTCTACGCGGTTGGCGATAGGTTGTCCGTCAGCGGCCTTGGGGGCCATGCTGAAGTCCGTCAGTTCGTTGTTCAACAAAAAGCCTTTAACCATTTGACGACTGCCAAACTGTGCTTCGATGGTGGTCGTCATGGCCAGGGCATTGCCGAATGCATCGACGATGCTGATGTGGCTGGTGCCGTATTCCACCTGTTCGGGCATGGGTCCATGGCTGACTTTGAACTGGGTGGGGTTACCCGGTTGCGCCACTTTCATGCTTTGCTGACCAATGAGGCGGGAGCGCTCTTGTAGATAGCGGCTGTCGAGCAAGTTAAGCCAACTGCCACCGGGGGCTTGCACGAAATCAGGATCGGCCACATAGAGCGCACGGTCTGCAAACGCCAAGCGTGAGGCTTCCGTGTAGAAATGGAGCCAATCTGCGGTAGGCAGCCCATCTTGGCCCAGTGCCATGGTGGCTGCGGGAGTGCTGCCAAGGATGCCGAGGATTTGACCAATCGCAATCGCTCCTGAGCTCGGTGGCGGGAAACCGCAAACTTTGTAGCCGCGCTGAGGCATGTCGGCGACCGTGGCCGGCAGGTTCCAGTCGTGGCACAAGGCCTCGCGTTTTTTTGGCTGATAGTGGGCCAAGTCCTGAACCGAAAGCGTCCCCGGATTGGTGGGATGGCTGCGCACTTTTTGCACGATGGCCTGGGCCACCTCGCCTTCATGCAGTGCCTTGCTACCTTGCTTGGCAATAGCGCGCAGCACTTGTGCGTATTCTGGATTTTTGAGTACGGCACCCACGCCCAAAGGCTGGCCATCTGCACTGTAGAAGTAGGCTTTGGCAACAGGATCTTGGTGCAAGAACTTTTCGCCGGACAGTAAGGTATTCAAGCGGTGGCTGACTTTAAAGCCATGCTCCGCCAAATGAATGGCGGGCTCAAACAAGCTGGCCCAAGGCAGCTTGCCATGCTCTCGGTGTGCCATCTCCAGCATACGTACGGCTCCGGGGGTGCCCACTGATCGGCCCCCTACTACAGCGTCGTCAAAGGCCATGGGTTTGCCGTCTGTTTTCAGAAACAGATTTTCCGTAGCGGCGGCAGGGGCGGTTTCGCGACCATCGTAAGCTTCCACTCTCGCTCCTGCCGAATGCAACAAGAATGCGCCGCCGCCAATGCCACTGGACTGTGGCTCAACCAAGCCCAACACCATTTGCACCGCAATGGCGGCATCTACTGCACTGCCACCCGCCTTGAGCACTTGATAGCCTGCGTCGGTCGCCAAGGGGTTGGCGGCGGCCACGGCAAACTTTTCCGTAGCCCAGCCAGGTTTTTCAGTCCAGCCGGAGCCGCCTTCGGGCTGCGCAGGCGTTTGGTAATTCAAGCGGGACTGCTCTGCCCGTGGCGCTGTGTCGCAGGCGGCGAGCAGGGCTGCAGATACGACAACGCCCAGCACAGTAGCCGGGCGTTGAATGGTGCGATGTATGTCACGCATGGGGCAGTCTCCTCGTTGGGTGAATGCCTCAGTGTGCGACAAAACCGCTTGGGTCGCTGTAGGTGCTTCACGCAGCTACAGCTAGTAGAGAGCTTAGCGAATCCAGCTAATGAAGCCTTGAATGAGGAAGGCGTTGATGATGTCGATGAAGAAAGCGCCAACCAAAGGCACGATCAAGAAAGCCTTGTGAGAGGGGCCGTACTGGTTAGTAATAGCCTGCATATTGGCTACGGCTGTTGGGGTTGCACCCATGCCGAAACCACAGTGGCCCGCCGCCAAGACAGAAGCGTCGTAGTTCTTGCCCATGATGCGAAAGGTCACGAACCAAGCATATAAACCCATGACTACAGTTTGCGCCGCCAAGATGACCATCAACGAGCCCGCCAGATCACTCAGCTCCCACAGCTTGAGCGACAGCAAAGCAATCGCCAGGTAAATAGACAGGGCCGCATTGCCAAAGACGTCGATCGCACGGTCGAACACCTTGAAACCGAAGATGTAATCCAGCACGTTGCGGATAATCACGCCGCCGCCCAAGCACCACACAAAGGTGGGTAACTGCACCGTGGTTCCCTGGGTCAGGGTGGTCATGAATTCACCAAATGCCAGACAGCCGGCGAACAGCGCCAGCGTTTCAATCGCAGCGTCCGCGGTAATCAGGCGAGGGGCCTTGCCGGGAGATTCAAAGTTTGCAACGTTGCTGCTTTCGGTCACGGTGCTGCCCGAGGGATCGAGCTGATCGGCTTCACTGCGGGGTTTGGCCAACTTGTACCGGGTAATGAGGCGCTTAGCCAGTGGCCCGCCCATGATGCCGCCAATGATCAGGCCAAAAGTAGCACAGGCCATGCCCAGCGTGGTAGCGCCCGTCAAACCGTGCTGCTGCTCCAGTACCGAACCCCAGGCACCTGCTGTGCCGTGGCCGCCTACCAGCGTAATGGAGCCGGCAACCAGGCCCACCAGAGGATCTAGCCCCAAAGCCGTAGCCAGCCCCACGCCCACGGCGTTTTGCACCAAGATAAAGGCCACGATCACGCCCAAGAACACCACCAAGCCCATGCCGCCTTGTTTGAGTTTGACGAAATTGGCGCTCAGGCCGATGGAGGAGAAGAAAACCAGCATAAAGGCGGCTTGCAAGCTGGTTTCAAACCCAAACGACCAACCCATGGTGGCGTGCAACAAATAAATAACAGCGGCCACCACCAGACCCCCGGCAACAGGCTCGGGGATATTGAAGTTGCGCAAAAAGCGAATGCGCTGTACCAAGAATTTACCCAGTAGCAAAACGAGCACCGCCAAAATAAGCGTGTAGTACGCACTGAAAGTCACATGCATGAAGTTCTCTTTCACAGAAAGCAGCAAAAGCGACTATCCACGTTACAGCGAAGGCTGGCGCGTAGAAAAAAGCGCTTACGGTTGAAGGTCAAAAACTTATCTGTCCAGATATGAGGAAACAAAATTCCTCAAGCTACTTAATTAATAGCTAATTGCCATTACGCTTAAATGGCTTTCTGGCAGAAGTATGTTGATACTAAAAAAGTCCATTAATGATTTTTTAGAATGTGACGCTTATGCCGAAACAGGTATAAGGTCATGCGCGCCGGACTATGCATCAATGCGCGCATCAACGCTTGCTGTGGTGGCTATTTCCTGAAGCAGTTTGTGTTTGTTAGGCCAGAGGCAAAAATATGCTAAAGGTTTCATGCAACGGTGACGCTGTAGCCCGTAACCCTAGCGGTGAATGCTCAGCCTAGTGCTACGCGCGCCATGCCCATGCGTTGGGCTTGCTCGCAAGCTTGCAACGCTTGGGAAAGCGCTTCTTGTGGGGTGTGACCAGGGTTGGCCTGAATCACGCCGGCACTAAAACTCAAGGTGATCGATTGATCTTGGTACAGCAAGGGGCGTTCAGAAAGCTCGGTCTGCAATCGCGCCAGTGCGTGGGCTGCTGCCGTCGCGGAGGTGGCAGGAAAAACCACCGCAAACCCTGTGTGGCTGATGCGGGCCAAAGCATCTTGAGGGCGTAGCGTGCAGCGTGCCACCCGCGCAAGGTGGGTAATGGCTGCGGCTTGGGCATCCCCACTGTTATCTTCCGGTGATAGGTGTGCGAGTGCTGCATGCTCGTCCAGCTGCAATACCGCCAGACCCAGGGGTCCGGGATGCCGCCGGTTGCGTGCAGCTTCGCTTTGCAGTGCCTCGTGCAGACCTTGCGTATTCAAGGTGTGGGTCGCCGGATCGTGCCGGGTGCTGTCTTGTACCTGGGTCAGGGCCGATGAGAGCTGGGTGATTGCGATCTCCTGGTCTTGTACTTGCTGGCGCAAGTCACTGAGCTGGGCTTGAACCACGCGGTTTTCTGTGATTAAGGCGTTGCCAGAAGCCACCACTGTGTGCAGGGCGCTCGCCAGTTCCTTGAAGTCTTGGGAGTGCTCCAGCTGTTCAGCGCAGTTTTGCAAAGCATGGGCATGGCTATCGCTGAGTTTGCCCAGCCCCAACATTTGTTCGCTGTGCTCGGCCAGCAGGTGCTTGAGTTCGGTGTGTGCATCGCTGCGGCTGCCTTCAATTTCCAGGTGCCGAAAGAGCAGGTTCTTGAGATGAGTCTGGATCGTGTCGAGCTGCTGCAGTGTCCAGGGGCGCTGCATGGCAGTTGTCAGCGCGCTGGCTTGCTCTTGCAAATGCGGGTCCTGGGTGGCAATGGACAAAATATGCTCACTCACCATGCGCAGCAACGCATGCATACTGCGGCGGCGCTGGGCCTGATCTTCGGCAGTGAAAGACAAGCGGTAACTGTAGTTGCTGAGCATCTGCTCCAGTGCGGGCAGAGGCGGGGGCGCAATGCGCAAAAAATCCACCAGCTGCAGGGACAATTCACGCATGCGTGCATCTTCTTCGCCCAGCGCGTTGGCCGTACTTTCAATCACTCGCGCGAAATGCTCGGCCAGTGAAGACGGTAAAACATGCACCGTGTGTGCGGTGGGCACCGTAGCCAGTGCGGGTGTTTGGCCGCGGTCTCCCAAGTCCAGCTGGGCATAGTCGGCAATGGCCGCTTGCAAGCCTGTCCAGTCCTGAGCTTGCACCGCTGCAGAAAATTGCTGAGCAATACGCTTTTGAGCGAGCGTTTGGGTGGGCAGAACGCTGGCAATGCGGCGCAGCGGTGCCAAGGGGAAAGCCACTTGCGGCAGCAAGCCCGCCACTTCTTCATAAACGGCCTGGTAATTTTCCGGTGTAGGAGCCAAGCGTCGAGACGCCAGCAGTTTGAGCGTGTCGCGTGCGATATCGGCGGGAAAGCGTTCGGCCACGGCAGGGTGTTTCGGTAATTGAATATGCCCAGAGTGTCGCAGAGGCTGCCGTGTGTGTAAGCAAAGCTTGCTGGCTTGGGGGAGTTCAGGCTTGCTAGCACCCTACAATCGACGCAACCTGTTTACAGCACATGAAAATTCTTATTTCTAACGACGATGGCTATCAAGCCCCCGGCATCGTGGCCTTGCATGCGGCTTTGGCGAGCTTAAGCGGCGTCGAGGTTGAGGTGGTCGCCCCTGAGCACAACAACAGCGCCAAGTCCAATGCACTGACATTACATTCCCCGCTGTATGTGCAGCGGGCTGCCAATGGCTTTCGCTATGTCAATGGCACTCCTGCCGATTGCGTGCATATCGCAATGACAGGCTTGCTGGGCTATCGCCCTGACTTGGTCGTTTCTGGCATCAACAATGGTGCCAATATGGGGGATGACACCATCTACTCCGGTACGGTCGGTGCAGCGATGGAGGGCTATCTGTTTGGTGTGCCGGCCATTGCTTTCTCCCAGGTGGAGCGCGATTGGCTGGAGCTGGAAGCCGCTGCCCAGAAAGCCAAGCAATTGGTGCAGCAAATGCTGCAACAGCAATTGGTCGGCAGCGCGCCGTGGTTGCTTAATGTGAATATCCCTAATTTGCCTTTGGAACAATTGGGTTGCGTCAAACTGTGCCGCCTGGGGCGCAGGCATTCGGCAGAACCGGTGATCACGCAAATTAGTCCGCGTGGGGAAACGATGTATTGGATTGGCAGTGCTGGAGCGGCCAAGGATGAAGCAGAGGGCACCGACTTTCACGCAACCGCCCAGGGGCATGTCGCTATCACCCCTTTGAAGGTTGATTTGACCGATCATGCCCATTTGAGTTACTGGGCCCAAACAGCAGCCCGCCTAGATGCTGAGATTCCAACGCAGGAGCACCAATGAGCCAACCCAAGCGCCCCGGTTTCCCAGCTTGGATCGCCAGTTCTGCGGCGCCTGCAAATTCGGTTTCGCGCGCCATGGCGCGTACGACGGGAGGCGGTAATGCCGGAGTTCGGCCTGCTGCTGCTCCGGTCGGAATCGGATTGGATTCAGCCGCTGTGCGTACCCGCATGGTGCAGCGCTTGGCTGCATCTGGCATTCAGTCACCCAAAGTCTTATCTGCCATGGGTAGCGTAGAGCGCCACTTGTTTGTTGACAGTGCTTTGGTCAATCAAGCTTATGAAGACACAAGTTTGCCGATTGGCCTACAGCAGACTATCTCTAAGCCCAGTGTAGTCTCGCGCATGATCGAGCTTTTGGAGGGCGCAGAGTGCGCGCGGCAATCTGGATTGGCGCGTGTCTTGGAAATTGGCACGGGCTGCGGCTATCAAGCTGCAGTTTTGGGCCGGGTAGCACGTGAGGTGTATTCCATAGAGCGGCTGCGAGGGTTGCATGAAAAAGCCCGGAACAATTTGCGCCATTTGCGACTCACCAACGTGCATCTATTGTTTGGTGATGGAATGCAAGGTTATGGTCAGGGCGCTCCCTATGCTGGAATCATTGCGGCAGCCGGAGGAGATGCTGTGCCCCATGCTTGGCTGGATCAATTGGCGGTGGGTGGACGCTTGGTCGCCCCTCTGGTGAAAAGCCCGGGTCATCAAGTGCTTTTGGTCATTGACAAGACGTCACATGGGTTTACCGAATCCGTACTCGAAGCCGTGCATTTTGTCCCTCTAAAATCTGGGATTGCCTGAAAGGGAAATGAATATGTTTTTATCGCGAGGTCTTGGCGCTTGGGGGGCAATGCTGCTTGCTGCAGGTATGGCTGCAGGTTGCGCTCAGGTGAACGAGGCTCCAGTCGAGGACCGTAGGGGTTGGGGGTCTACGATACCGCGTGTCGATCCTGCGTCCTTGCCCGGTGCTGAAAATGCGGGCAAGCCGGGCTACTACACCGTGCAGCCAGGAGATACTTTGATCCGTATCGGTCTGGAGCATGGTCACAGTTGGAAAGATATTGCGCGTTGGAGCAATCTGTCCAACCCTAACTTGATTGAAGTGGGGCAAGTTGTACGCGTTGTGCCTCCCGGTACAGTCGTCGCTGAAGCTACGCAAGGAGCGCGTCCTGTGGCAACAACAACGGTACAGCCGACCACCCTTCCTCCTGTGGGCGCCACCGCGCCTGTTGTGACGCCAGTAACGCCTGCTGCAGAAACATCTGCTTCCTCTAAGGGCGGCGATGCGAGTGGACTGGGTTTTATGTGGCCCGCGTCTGGCAACTTAATTGCTGGCTTTAACGAGTCCACCAATAAAGGTTTGGATATTGGCGGTAAAGCAGGTGACCCCGTGGTGGCCGCTGCCGACGGACGTGTTGTATATGCCGGTGCAGGTTTGCGTGGGTATGGTCATTTGATCATTCTCAAGCACAACAATACCTACTTGACAGCTTATGCCCACAACCAAAAGCTGCTGGTGAAGGAAGATCAGAATGTGAAAAAGGGCCAGACGATTGCCGAGATGGGCAGTAGTGATGCTGACCGCGTCAAGCTTCACTTTGAAGTGCGCCGTCAAGGCAAGCCAGTCGATCCGTCTCGCTATTTGCCAGCGCGATAAGCTGTAATTCAACGGCCTGCGTGGCCCCAGTTGAAATGCCCGAGGCAATTGCATCGGGCATTTTCGTTTTTTACCGTGCACACCAAGGAGTTTGTGTGGCCAATCAATCTATATCCTCGGATGTTCAATTGCCCGATGAAGTTGAAGACTCCAGTGAGATTGATGTCTCCTGCGGGCAAGCGGAGGTGCGTGAGTGCATGGCTTCGCTAGAGCAGCATGGCGTGCGTTTAGATAAAGCATTAGTGGATTTGGTGCCAGAGTTTTCTCGCAGCTATTTGCAGCAGTTGCTGGCGCATGGCGCGGTGCAACTCAATGGCAATGAGGCTAATAAGGCATCTTCCAAAGTCAAGCTAGGTGACGCCATTTCCATCGAGATGCGTCCGACGGCCCAAAGCCAGTCGTTCAAGCCCGAAGCGATGAACCTGGATATCGTGTTTGAAGATGCGCACTTGCTCGTAGTGAACAAGCCTGCAGGCTTGGTGGTGCATCCGGCGCCAGGAAATTGGAGTGGTACGCTACTGAATGGCTTGCTAGCTCACCATGCAGGCGCGGTAACGGTGCCGCGTGCGGGCATCGTCCATCGCTTGGACAAAGATACAAGTGGTTTGATGGTTGTGGCCAAAGATCGCCAAACGATGGATGCACTGGTTGCCTTGATTGCGCGCAGAGACGTCAGTCGCCGTTATTTGGCACTGGCGCACAAGTTATGGCAGGGCACGGAGCTGCAAACGGTTCATGCTCCGATAGGCCGTGATCCACGCAACCGCTTGCGCATGGCCGTGGTGGACCTGGCGCAGCAGGCTGGCAAGGAGGCCAGAACCGACATTACTTGCTGGGATACCAATGATGCGCACTGCCTTGTGCATTGCAAATTGCATACGGGGCGTACACACCAGATCCGGGTGCATATGCTGTCGTTGGGGCATCCTTTGGTGGCTGATGCGGTGTATGGTGGTGCTCAGGCAGGTGGTATGCAGCGTCAAGCTTTGCACGCTTTTCGCCTGTCTTTTGTCCATCCTATCTCTGGGAAATTGCTGGAGCTTGCAGCAGAACCCCCTGCGGATTTCCTTGGTGCTGTGCAGCAATTAGGGCTGCGCTACAATTCCTGCTGATTTTTCAGTGACAGCCTTTTCTGGGTTGTGTACATCGGTGGTGTGCTTGCCCGTGAGGGTCCAGTCCATCTGTCTATTTATTTCCTCGCTCTATCCAGAGCACATTCCCGCGCGAAACCTATGAATACGGTGGATGCCAAACGGGTTCTTGAAACCGCTTTGATCTGTGCCCAGCAGCCCTTGCAGCTGAGGGATTTGCGCGCCCTATTTGATGGCAATCTGGGCAGCGATACGCTGAAGGACTTGTTGCTTGTGTTGCAGCAAGAATGGACTGGGCGTGGTGTCGAGTTGGTACATGTAGCGTCTGGTTGGCGATTTCAAAGTCGTCCCGAAATGCGTGCCTATCTCGATAAATTGCATCCAGAAAAGCCTCCTCGCTATAGCCGGGCCGTATTGGAAACTTTGGCCATCATTGCTTACAGACAGCCTGTCACGCGAGGCGATATCGAAGATATCCGTGGTGTGACCGTCAATAGTTTGATCATCAAACAACTGGAAGATCGTGGTTGGATTGAGGAAATTGGCCATAGAGAAACAGTGGGTCGCCCAGCTTTGCTGGCAACGACGCGCCAGTTTTTGGATGACTTAGGTTTGAAATCACTCGACGAAATGCCCATGCTGGATGAGCCTGAGACGCAAGCAACCTTGTTTAGTGCGCTAGAAGCGCAGGAGACGGAAAATGACTTGTCGTTGGTGGACTCCATGCCTGAACGCGCAGAGTCTGAAGCTGTGGAGCAGGCACTGGATGCAGTACTGCTCTCTGAAAGTGCTGAAGCTGCATCTGATACTAAAACTGGAGCCGATTGGCTGGGTCAGTCGATCCTGCCATTGGAAAGAGTGCTGAAAAATCAAGCAGTTGACGCAATTATGTCGCCTGACTTGCCAAGAGCAAAAAATGCCTAAACAGTGTTTCTTGTTCTTTAAAAATACTTATACCCACAGCGGTTGCCACGGTGAAGAGGCGGCTGCAGAAATGGAAAATCATGACAAAAAATAACAACCAGCCCCGCCGCGCGCCGCGTGCTTTTGATGGCCGCAAGGCCAACCAGCGTCCAGCCTCGAATAACATCGTGGCAAAGCGGTCTGCCGAAGTCGTAGCTCCTGCAGTGTCCGAGGATGAACTGGATGGGCTGGTGCAAGCACAAGCACAAGCACAAGCACAAGGCTATGAGTTTGCAGACATCATCTCTGGTGCGCTGGACGCTGCAGAAGACCAGCCTGAAGCCGAGATTACCAAGCGCGTGCTGCAGCCAGAAGCTGATTCGCCCAAGCTGCACAAGGTGTTGGCTCAAGCAGGTTTAGGCTCTCGTTTAGAGATGGAGCGGTTGATTGTCGAAGGACGGATCACAGTCAATAACGAGCCAGCACACGTGGGTCAGCGTATTAAGTTCGGCGACACGATCAAGGTCAACGGTAAGCCCATCAGCTTCCGGATTCAGCAGCCTGCCCCCCGCGTTTTGGCTTATCACAAGCCTGCAGGTGAAGTTGTGACCCTAGACGATCCACAAAATCGACCCACTGTATTTCGCAAGCTCCCTAAGTTGTTGCATGGAAAGTGGCAATCGGTAGGGCGTCTGGATCTGAACACAGAAGGCCTGCTGCTATTTACCAATTCTGGTACTTTGGCCAACAATCTGATGCACCCGCGATTTGGTTTGGAGCGTGAGTATGCTGTTCGCGTATTGGGCGCTTTGACCAAGGAAGAAAAGCAGCGTTTGCTGGACGGTGTGCAGCTGGAAGACGGCTTGGCTACCTTCGGCTCGATTGAAGATGGCGGCGGCGAAGGTGTCAATCAATGGTATCGCGTCACCATCTCTGAAGGACGCAATCGTGAAGTGCGACGTATGTTGGAAGCCGTTGGGCATGCGGTCAGTCGCCTGATTCGTATTCGCTATGGCGCTATGTTGTTGCCACGTGGCCTTAAGCGTGGTGCGTGGATGGATCTGGATGACAGTGACGTGCGCGCGCTGATGATGGCCTCCGGGGTGGATTTGCCTTCCGCTCGTCAGCCCATGCAGCCCAGCACGCGAAGAGAGTCCGATCGCGCAGGCTCACGTGCCAAGGCCCGTGTTTCGGCAGCCGCTGAAGCACGAGAAATGCGTGCGCGACGCAAAACGAAGTCTTCACCGAAGAAAACCAGTAATAACGATTACCAATTGCCGCAAAAGCAGCCTGATCCGTTGAAGACAGCAGTAGGCTATATCGGTCATGACAGCTTGACACGTGCTCGTGAGCAAGCCAAACGCAAAGCCAGCGCGCGCAAATCCGGGCGATAACCTGCGAGGGTGCATCACCACTGGCTTTTAGGGTTGGTGCTGCGCCGCTAGAATCAAGGGTTTTGCCGAGTCGGCAAAAAATACACATATTCATTAGGAACACCAAATGGCAATCGAACGCACACTCTCCATCATCAAGCCTGACGCAGTTGCAAAGAACGTGATCGGTCAGATCTACAGCCGTTTCGAAAACGCTGGCTTGAAGATCGCCGCCGCTAAGCTGGTGCACCTGTCGCGCGCTGACGCAGAGCAGTTCTACGCTGTGCACGCTGCACGTCCTTTCTTCAAGGACCTGGTTGAATTCATGATCTCCGGCCCTGTGATGATCACAGCGCTGGAAGGCGAAAACGCCATTCTGAAGAACCGCGAACTGATGGGCGCTACTGATCCTAAAAAGGCTGAAGCTGGCACCATCCGTGCTGACTTTGCTGACAGCATTGACGCCAACGCTGTACACGGTTCCGACGCTGCTGAAACAGCGGCGGTTGAAATCGCTTTCTTCTTCCCTGGCATGAACGTCTACGCACGTTAATTCCATGAATCCCATGCTGGCCGTGCTTGCTGTAACGGCGGCACTCCATGCATGGGAGTGTCGCCCTGTAAGTGGTCTGGGGTAAAAGTATATGACCACGAATTTATTGAATTTTGATCTCCCCGGCCTTGTCGCATTTTGTGAAGGATTGGGCGAGAAGCGTTTTCGAGCTACGCAACTGTTCCGCTGGATTCACCAGCGCGGAGCCAGCGATTTTGACCAGATGACCGATCTGGCCAAGTCCTTGCGTGAAAAGCTCAAGGGCAATGCCTGTATTGAAGGCTTGTCTGTTATTTCCCAACATGAATCGAAAGACGGCACGATCAAGTGGCTGTTCGATGTGGGTGATAGCAATGCGGTAGAAGCCGTATTTATTCCCGAAGATGATCGCGGCACTTTGTGCGTGTCCTCGCAGGCCGGTTGTGCTGTAGGGTGCCGTTTTTGCTCCACGGGCCATCAAGGTTTTAGCCGCAACCTGACAACAGGCGAAATCTTGGCACAGCTGTGGTTTGCCGAGCATTTCTTGCGCAAGCACCTGAATAAAGAAGATCGTGTCATCACCAACGTGGTGATGATGGGTATGGGGGAGCCCATGCAAAACTATTCAGCCTTGGTGCCTGCGCTGCGCACCATGCTCGATGACCATGCCTATGGTTTGTCGCGCCGCCGTGTGACGGTATCTACCTCGGGCGTTGTGCCGATGATGGATCGCCTGGCACAAGACTGCGCCGTTGCTTTGGCCGTTTCGCTGCACGCGCCCAATGATCCCTTGCGCGAAAACCTAGTGCCTCTGAATAAAAAATATCCGCTTGAAGAGTTGATGCAGGCGTGCGTGCGCTACTTGGAATTTGCTCCGCGTGATTTCATTACCTTTGAGTACTGCATGCTGGACGGCGTCAACGATCAGCCTGAGCATGCGCAGCAGCTGATTCAATTGATCCGTTCGCACGGTAATGGCAAGCCTTGGTGCAAGCTGAACCTGATTCCTTTCAATCCGTTTCCAGCCTCTGGCTTGCTGCGCTCTTCGAATGCTGCAGTCTCTGCCTTTGCCAAAATTTTGAGCGATGCAGGCATTGTGACCACCGTGCGCAAAACACGGGGCGATGACATCGATGCTGCGTGCGGGCAGTTGGCGGGAGATGTGAAAGATCGCACGAAGGCGGCAGAACGTATGGCAAAGCAACGTACCATACCGTTGATACCCATTCGCTAGACCTCCAACTCTTTATCTTCAGGATGTGCATGCCAGCTTTACCGATGCCCCTAATGCCAATGATGAGCAAAGCCCGCAGGGCTTTTTGGGGTTGGGCAGCAGCATGCACGTTGGTGGGTTGTGCGACTTCCGCGCAGATCAAGCCTGAGGATATTCCGGGTTCTGCGGCAGAGACGGAAGTGCATCGCCTGGCCAAAACTCGACTGCAACTGGCTGCTTTGCATTTCGAAGAAGGTCGTATTGAAGTCGCCATGGGAGAGGTTGCCCAAGCGTTGCAAGCCTATCCGCGCTATGTGGATGCTTTCAATTTGAAGGGCTGGATGCATTTGAGTCAGCGCGATTACCAGGCGGCCAACGATAGCTTTGCGCACGCGCTGGCCTTGCGCCCCAATGATGCGGACACGCTCTATAACCTGGGTTGGCTGAATTGCCAGCAAAAGAAATTTGCAGAGGCAGATCGTCAATTGACTGCTTCATTAGAGGCTCCGAGGGCGAATGGGGCAAGCAATGTGCGGACATGGCTTGCCAAGGGAGTTTGCTTGCGCCAAGCCGGAGCGTTGGAGCAAGCGCTTATCGCCTTAAAGAAAGCACATGAAATAGAGCCTGGCAATCCGATGATTGCTTATAGCTTTTCCGAAGTTCTGTTTGCCCAAGGCCAAATTGAGCGCGCACGTTTTTATGTGCGGCGCATCAATAATGGCCAGTGGGCATCTGCAGAATCACTGTGGCTGGGCATCAAGGTAGAGCGCCGTTTGGGCGATATCGTGGCGATGCGACAGTTGGCTGATCAATTGAATAAGCGATTCCCAAATTCCAAGGAATGGCAACGGTTTGAGCGGGGAGCGTTTGATGAGTGAAGTGGAAGTAGGTAGCGTACAGCAACAATCCAACGAGCGTTGTGCGAGCGCTGGACTCATGCTGCGTGAGGCGCGCGAGTCTCGGCAAGTTTCAATCCAGATGTTGGCTTCTTCGCTGAAAGTGCCTGTCGTCAAGCTGCAAGCGCTGGAAGATGGGCATTGGGATGAGTATACCGATCTGGTGTTTACACGTGCATTGGCGCAGAGCGTGTGTCGCATTCTTCAGATTGAGTCGGCGCCCATTATGGAGTTGTTGCCAAAGGCTGGCGCAGCCAGACTGTCGACCAACCCTGAAGGGATCAATACGCCTTTCAAAGACAAAACGCTGCGCTCTTCCATGTCCTCCAGCTCTGAAGGCAGTGGGGGAAATATCGCTAAGTTACTGGCGGTTTTGCTGATTACCGCAGCGGGCGCTGCTGCTCTGTATTTTTTGCCGCAATGGCAAGCAGAGGGCGATAGTGAGAGCACTGTCGGCGCTGTACCAGGCAGCGCTGATTTCCCCGTGGCATTGCCCGAGCCTCTGGTGATGGCTGCGCCGGCCCCGGCCATTGAAGCTGCTTCGGTTACCACAGTTGCGCCTGGGACATTGCCTTCCAGCACTGCTGTAGCACCAACGAGCGACGCTGTGCTTGCAACTACTGCAGGCGCGACCACCGCTGCAACCACGCCCCCTACGGCGGCGCCCGTTTTGGCAAAGCCTGCGGAACAGGCCGCAGTCGTCAGTGGTAATGCACAGCCCGTATTGCGTTTTACTGCTACAGGCGAATCTTGGGTGCAAGTGCGCAATGCACAGCAGCAAGTGGTAATGGAGAAAATTTTGAAGGCTGGCGACGTCTATGAAGGGACAGCCGCTGGCCGACCACTCCAAGTGGTGATCGGTAACGCCGATTTCACGCGGTTGGAGATTGATGGCGCTGCATGGGATTTGGCCGCAAGGGCCAAAAATAATGTGGCCCGATTCGAGGTGAAGTAACCAGTGTCTGACAACACATTCTCAGCGTCGCCCATCGCGATCGCCGCCCCGTTGCCACGCAAGAGCCGTCAGGCTCGCGTGGTGTGGCGCAACAACATTGTCACCGTCGGGGGCGATGCGCCCGTGCGCGTGCAGTCCATGACCAATACCGACACGGTTGCTGCGGTGGAAACCGCCATCCAGGTACGCCAGCTGGCGCAAGCCGGCTCGGAGATGGTGCGTATTACCGTGAACACGCCGGAGGCAGCGGCGGCTGTGCCTTATATCCGTGAGCAGTTGGACCGCATGGGCGAGTACGTGCCGCTGGTGGGTGACTTTCACTACAACGGCCACCGCTTGCTGACCGACTACCCCGATTGCGCGCAGGCGCTGTCCAAGTACCGCATCAACCCCGGCAACGTGGGCAAGGGCGACAAAAAAGACAAGCAATTCGGCCAGATGATCGAAATTGCGGCCAAGTACGACAAGGCCGTGCGCATTGGCGTGAACTGGGGCTCGCTCGATCAAGAGATCATGGCCCAGTTGATGGATCAGAATTCCTTGCGCAGTCAGCCCTGGGAAACGCGCCAAGTCATGTATGAGGCGCTGATTACCTCCGCCATTGGTTCGGCCAAGCTGGCTGAATCGATCGGCTTGAACCCCGACAACATCATCTTGTCGTGCAAGGTCAGCGGTGTGCAGGATTTGATTTCGGTCTACCGCGCTTTGGCGCAGCGCTGCGACTACGCGCTGCACCTGGGCTTGACCGAAGCCGGTATGGCCACCAAGGGCACGGTGGCGTCCACCGCCGCACTGTCGGTGCTGCTGCAAGAAGGCATTGGCGACACCATCCGCGTCTCGCTCACGCCGCTGCCCGGCGAAGCGCGCACACAAGAAGTGGTGGTGGCTTCGGAGGTTTTGCAAAGCCTGGGGCTGCGCGTGTTTGTGCCCAGTGTGACGGCCTGCCCAGGTTGTGGCCGCACCACCAGCACCACATTCCAGGAGCTGGCCAAGCAGATCGATGACTACCTGCGCGGGCAGATGCCTGTGTGGCGCATGCAATACCCCGGTGTTGAAGCCATGAAAGTGGCGGTGATGGGCTGCATCGTCAATGGCCCCGGCGAGAGCAAGCATGCCGACATTGGCATTAGCCTGCCTGGTAATGGCGAAGCGCCAGCGGCCCCTGTCTTTATCGATGGCGAAAAGGCCATGACGCTGCGCGGCGAGGGTATTGCCACGGAGTTCCAAGCGATTGTGGAGTCCTACGTGCAAAGTCGCTGGGGTGCTAAAAGCTAAAACGATAGCTGCATGCCGTGGTTAAACCTAGCTTTCAAATAGAAAACATATGGAAAGCTAGTAAAACCAAGGGCATGGTGCTCACTTTTCATAAGCGCTGAATTTTCTAGAGATTTCTCAAGTGGCAAAGACCGACAAACTCTCCGCCGTCAAAGGCATGAATGACATCCTCCCCGGCGAGTCCGCCCGCTGGGAATGGCTGGAAGCGCAAGTGCGCGACCTGATGGGCCGCTTTGCCTACCGCAATGTGCGCACGCCCATCGTGGAGCACACGCAGTTGTTTGTGCGCGGCATTGGCGAGGTGACTGACATCGTCGAAAAGGAAATGTATTCCTTTGAAGACAAGCTCAATGGCGAGCGCCTGACGCTGCGCCCTGAAGGCACGGCCAGCCTGGTGCGCGCCACCATCGAAAACAATTTGCTGTACGACGGCGGCAAGCGCATGTGGTACATCGGCCCCATGTTCCGCCACGAGCGCCCGCAGCGCGGCCGCTACCGCCAGTTCCACCAGATCGGTGCCGAGGCCATGGGCTTTGCCGGCCCCGATGTCGATGCCGAATTGATCTTGCTGGCTGTGGCGCTGTGGAAGCGCCTGGGCCTGACACAGTGGCGCCTGGAAATCAACAGTCTGGGCCAACCCGATGAGCGCCAAGCGCACCGCGCAGCGCTGATTGCCTACCTGGAGCAGCATACCGAGGTGATGGATGAGGAAGCCAAGCGCCGCATGTACAGCAACCCGCTGCGCGTGCTGGACACCAAGAACCCTGCGATGCAGGACATGGTCAACGCCGCGCCCCAGTTGCTGGACTATCTGGGCGAGGCCTCTTTGGCGCACTTCAATGGCCTCAAAGCCATTCTGGATGCCAACGAGGTGCCATGGACGGTCAACCCCCGTCTGGTGCGCGGTCTGGATTACTACAACCTGTCAGTCTTCGAATTCGTCACCGATTTATTGGGCTCGCAAGGCACGATTTGTGCCGGTGGCCGCTACGACTATCTGATCGAGCAAGTGGGCGGCAAGCCCGCACCGGCCGTGGGCTGGGCGCTGGGTGTGGAACGTGTGCTGGAGCTGGTCAAAGAGCTGGGCACTGAAATTCCTGAGCAAACGTTGGATGTGTACGCCATCGTGCCGGATGTAGCCGCCATGCCTGTGGTGCTGCGCACCCTCACGCAACTGCGTGAGGCCGGTATTCGCGCACAAATGCACACCGCAGGCGCAGAAGGCATGGGTTCCATGAAGTCGCAGTTCAAAAAGGCCGATGCCTCGGGTGCACGCTTTGGTTTGATCTTTGGTGCTGATGAGCTGGCACAAGGCAAAGTGACTGTGAAATCACTGCGCGATGGCCAAGGCGAACAAGTGCAACAAGTGCTGGCTGAAGTGGCATCTTGGGCGCACACCCTACAATCGAACGCTTAATTTGTAACGACACCAGATATGGCAACGCATCTCGACCTCGAAGAACAAGAGCAACTTGACCAGATCAAGCACTTCTGGAGCAAGTGGGGCACCCCCATTACTGGCGTGGCTGTGGTGGTTATGGCCAGTTTTGCTGCATGGAATGGCTATCATTTTTGGCAGCAACGCCAGGCTTTGCAAGCGTCAGCGCTCGCTGACGCCGTGGTGGTAGCTGTCAATAGCGGCGATAAAGCCCGCGTCACACAAGCGTTTGATGCTATCAAGGCAGATTACTCCAGCACCATTCAAGCAAGTCAGGCGGCCTTGCTGGTCGCGCAGGCTGCCGTGAATAACGACCAACTGCCTGAAGCCAAATCTGCTTTGCAGTGGGCGGCTGAGCACAGTAAAGATGAAGGCTATCAAGCCACCGCCAAGCTGCGTATGGCAGCTGTGCTGATGGAAGAAAAAGATCTGGATGCTGCCGCAGCGGTATTGCGCGGTAGTTTTCCTGTTGAGTTCAAGGGTTTGGTCGCAGATCGTTTGGGTGATGTTTTGCAGCAGCAAGGTCAACCGAACGAAGCTGTGACTGCTTACCAAGAAGCATGGAAGCTGCTTGCGCCGCAAGTGGACTATCGTGCGCTAGTGGGTTTTAAGCTCAACGCTTTGGGGGTAGTGACTCCTGAAACTGTTTCTGTGAATTCCTCGGAGACCAATAAGTGAATAACAACGCGCAACGCAATCAAGGCTCTCGTGTTTGGGTGACTGCACAACGAACTTTGTTGGCCGCCGCCATGGTGACCGCTTTGGGTGGTTGCGCGTGGTTGGGCTCCAGCAAGGCTCCTAAGCCGGCAGATTTGGGCCCTAATGTGGTCAATCTTCCCGTGCGCCAGGCTTGGACGCTGCGCGTGCCTTCGCTCAAGGACGCCTTGCGCGTTCATGTACAAGGCGACAACGTGCTGGTGGCTTCGTCAGATGGCACGGTGGTGAGTATCAATGCTGGCAATGGCCGTGAGAACTGGCGTGCGCAAGCGGGTAAGGGCCTGCAGACTGGAGCAGGTTCTGATGGTCGATATGCAGCGGTAGTTACCACCGGTAATGAGCTGGTCGTGCTGGAAGGTGGCAACAAGCTGTGGGCCAAGAACCTCAATACTTCTGCCTTCACTGCACCTTTGGTAGCGGGCGGACGTGTATTTGTGCTGGCTGCGGATCGTTCAGTCACTGCATTTGACGCGCAAAATGGCGCCCGTCTGTGGACGCAAAAGCGCGACGGTGAACCGCTGGTCTTGCGTCAGCAAGGTGTCTTGCAAGCGCATGGCAACACCTTGCTGGCAGGCTTGTCTGGCCGTCTGGTAGCGCTCAATCCTGATAACGGGGCCATTGAGTGGGAATCGCCATTGGCCGCTCCGCGTGGCACCAATGATGTCGAGCGCCTGGTGGATCTCGTAGGCCCTGCTAGTCGAATCGATAGCGTGGTATGCGCACGCGCATTTCAGGCTTCGGTGGGCTGTGTGGATGTTAATAGGGGGCAAACTGTCTGGGCACAAACTGCCAAAGGAGCAGTGGGAATTGATGGTGATGCAGAGTACGTGTTTGGCACCGAAAGCAACGGCATTGTGCAGGCATGGAGTCGCACGGATGGCGCAAAGCAATGGTCGGTGGACCGTTTCCAGCACCGCAAGCTGACCGCACCTTTGGTGTTGGGTCGCTCGGTGGTAACGGGTGATGAATCAGGTTTGGTGCATATGCTGTCGCGCAATGATGGCTCGCACCTGAATCGAATGAATACAGATGGAACTGGCGTAGCTGCGGCGCCAGTGGTTGCTGCCAATACGTTGGTGGTTGTGACGCGTGGCGGGGGCATTTTCGGCTTCCGCCCGGATTGACAAAAATTTTCGAATGAAGCCAGTTATTGCCCTCGTCGGGCGGCCCAATGTGGGCAAATCGACCTTGTTTAACCGTCTGACAAAGACCCGTGACGCTATCGTTGCGGACTTTGCTGGTTTGACCCGCGACCGCCATTACGGCCATGGTCGCCAAGGTAAACATGAATATATCGTGATTGATACGGGCGGTTTTGAGCCCGATGCTTCCAAGGGCATCTTTAAGGAGATGGCCAAGCAAACGCGTCAGGCAGTCGCTGAAGCGGATGTGGTGATGTTTGTGGTGGATGCCCGTGATGGCTTGTCTGCCCAGGATCACGACATCGGCAACTATCTGCGTCGTCTGGGTAAGCCTTGCTTACTGGTGGCCAATAAAGCCGAAGGCATGAAAGCTGGTGCACAACTGTCTGAGTTCTTTGAACTGGGTTTGGGTGAGGTGCACCCCGTTTCGGCGGCGCATGGCCAAGGCATCAAAGACATCGTAGAACTTGCGCTGGCACCCTTGCTGTTGCAAGACTCCGCAGAAGAAACGATCGAAGATGTAGAAGCCCGTCCTGTGCGATTGGCGTTGGCCGGACGTCCGAATGCGGGCAAGTCGACACTGATCAACACTTGGCTGGGCGAAGAGCGTTTGGTGGCATTTGACATGCCCGGCACCACACGCGATGCCATCTCTGTGCCTTTTGAGCGCAATGGTCAGCAGTTTGAACTGATCGACACTGCAGGTTTGCGCCGCAGGGGCAAAGTTTTTGAAGCGATTGAGAAGTTCTCGGTCGTCAAGACTTTGCAGGCCATTGAAGACGCTAACGTTGTGGTCATTTTGATTGACGCTACTGAAGGTGTCACCGATCAAGATGCGCACATAGCGGGCTATGTCTTGGAAAGTGGACGCGCTGTAGTGTTGGCGATCAATAAATGGGATGCTGTGGACGACTACCAGCGTCAGCTGGTGGAGCGAGCAATCGAAACACGTCTAGGCTTCTTGAAGTTCGCAGCCTTGCACTACATCTCTGCTGTGAAACGCCAAGGCTTGGCACCACTTTGGGCATCCATCGTGCAAGCGCATAAGGCTGCAACCTGCAAGATGCCAACACCCGTGCTCACACGGGTACTGATGGAGGCCGTGCAGTATCAAACACCAAAGAAAGTGGGTGCTTATCGTCCGAAGCCGCGTTTTGCGCACCAAGGCGGTATGAACCCCCCAGTCGTTGTCGTCCACGGAAATTCGGTGGAACATATTACTGATGCCTATAAGCGTTTCTTAGAAGGCCGTATCCGTAAAGAATTTAATCTGGTAGGTACGCCCTTGAGGATTGAGTTCAAAACTTCCCACAATCCCTACGCCGACTGAGGCGGGAAGCCATCACCATAGCGCTGCAAGTGAGCGATTTCCTCAAGGAAGAAGGGCACTCAATGTGCTGTGGTAAGGTGTCGGTTTACAACAACATTTCCGAACACGGAGAATATCGTGAGCAATAAAGGCCAACTCCTGCAAGATCCTTTTCTGAACGCACTGCGTCGTGAGCACGTCCCGGTCTCCATTTATTTGGTGAACGGCATCAAGCTGCAAGGTCAGATTGAATCCTTCGACCAATACGTCGTGTTGCTGCGCAATACAGTCACACAAATGGTCTATAAGCACGCTATTTCCACCATCGTTCCTGGACGTCCGGTGAGCTTTAGCACCGCCGATAACAACGACAACGAGGCTACAGCCGCTTGAAACTGTTGATCTATCCCTTCCCTGTGCGTCTGTGCGGGGTGGGGGAGGTAGTGGCATGAGCATGAACGCCACTTCTTCCCCTGACGCCACCCCGGTTGTGCTGGTAGGCGTTGATTTTGGTTTGCCACACTTCGACAGCGAGCTTGAAGAGTTAGGGCTGCTGGCGCAAACCGCTGGATTAAACCCCGTTGCACGTATTTCCTGCAAGCGCAAAGCGCCCGATGCCGCCTTGTTTATTGGCAGCGGTAAAGCGGATGAAATTCGCATGCTCGCGCAAATGCACGGAGCGCAAGAAATCCTGTTTGATCAGGCGCTAAGTCCTGCCCAACAGCGCAATCTTGAGCGCCATCTGGAGATGCCTGTCAATGACCGTACGTTGTTGATTTTAGAAATCTTTGCACAGCGTGCTCGCAGTCACGAAGGCAAGCTCCAGGTCGAGTTGGCGCGGTTGCAATACGTCAGCACGCGCTTGGTACGTCGCTGGACCCACTTGGAGCGCCAGATGGGCGGTATCGGTGGTCGTGGTGGTCCTGGCGAAAAGCAGATTGAGCTGGATCGACGCATGATTGCCGAGGCCATCAAGCGCACTAAAGACAAGCTGCAAAAAGTCAAGAAGCAACGCCAAACCCAACGCCGTCAGCGCGAGCGCCGTGATGTTTTCAACATTTCGTTGGTAGGCTATACCAATGCCGGTAAATCTACGTTGTTCAATGCTTTGGTCAAAGCGCGTGCCTATGCTGCGGATCAGTTATTTGCTACGTTAGATACCACCACTCGGCAACTGTATTTGAGTGAAGCCAGTTTGTCGGTTTCGCTTTCCGATACGGTGGGTTTCATTCGAGATTTGCCGCACGGATTGGTGGCAGCCTTCCAAGCCACACTGCAAGAAGCCGTAGATGCAGATTTACTGCTGCACGTAGTGGATGCATCCAATGAAACCTTTCCCGAGCAGATGGATCAAGTACGCAAGGTACTAGGTGAAATCGATGCGCTCGGCATTGCCCAAGTCTTGGTATTCAATAAATTGGATGCTTTGTCTGCAGAGCGAATGCCTGCTGTGTTGCAAGATACGTATGACGTGGATGGCGTTGCTGTACCGCGTGTATTTGTTAGTGCTCGCACGGGTGCCGGTTTGCCTGAGTTACGGCAATTGCTTGCAGATGCTGCGTTGGCCTCACGCCAAAACCCCGCTGGTGGGGACTTGGACTTTGAGGGCGATATATACCAGCTTGAGCAAGCGCCACCTGAAAAACGGGACGATTGAGCAGAAGTTGCCCAACCCAATTGGGCACAATGCACGATGGTTCATTGCTATTTCAATTTGAGACTTTTCGCATGAATTTCCTGAATCGCGCCCCACGCTGGGCAGTGTTGCCAGAACGCTTGCGGGGAATGTTCAATCTGAATGATCCCCGCTGGGGCCGTGGTGAGGACAAAAATGCAGGGGAGGGCGAGCAGCGCCCGGATTCTGATCGTCCTGTGCCGCCGCCTTCTTCTAATCAACCCTCTCGTGGGCAAAATAACCAGTCCGGGCAACCTCCAGACCTGGATGAGTTATGGCGCGATCTCAATCGCAAGCTTTCAGGGTTGTTTGGTGGCAAGCCACCACAAGGTCCCCCTCGCGGTAACGGAGGGCCGCCACCCAGTATGAAAGGCACCGGAATTGGTGTTGGTGTCATCGCTGGTATTGCGGTACTGATTTGGCTGGGGACAGGCTTTTTTATCGTACAAGAAGGTCAGCAAGCAGTTATCACGCAATTTGGCAAATACCACTCAACGGTTGGCGCTGGCTTTAACTGGCGTTTGCCTTCGCCTGTGCAAAATCACGAGCTGGTTTACGTTTCGCAAATTCGTTCTGTGGACGTAGGCCGTGACAACGTCATCAAGAGCACTGGTTTGCGTGAGTCGGCCATGTTGACCGAAGACGAGAACATCGTTGAGATCAAATTTGCCGTGCAATACCGTCTGAGTGACGCGCGTGCTTGGCTGTTCGAAAGCAAAAGCCCAGATCTCGCAGTCGTGCAAGCAGCAGAAACTGCTGTACGTGAAGTCGTCGGCAAGATGCGCATGGACACCGCACTGGCCGAAGAGCGTGACCAGATTGCTCCGCGTGTGCGCGATCTGATGCAGTCCATCTTGGATCGTTACAAAGTTGGTGTTGAGGTGGTTGGCATCAATATGCAGCAAGGCGGTGTGCGCCCGCCAGAGCAAGTGCAGGCGGCATTTGACGACGTGCTTAAAGCAGGGCAAGAACGTGAGCGCGCAAAGAATGAAGCGCAAGCGTATGCCAATGACGTAGTGCCACGCGCCACAGGTGCTGCTGCTCGTTTGGCTGAGGAGGCGCAAGGTTATCGCGAACGGATTGCAGCGCAGGCTGAAGGTGATGCGCAGCGTTTTAGTGCCTTGCTGGTGGAATACAAAAAGGCTCCCCAAGTGACACGAGACCGTTTGCATACTGAAGCTATGCAAGAGGTCTACAGCAACGTGACCAAGGTGCTGGTGGATACGCGTCAAGGCTCGAACTTGCTGTATTTGCCACTGGATAAAATCATGCAAAGTGCAGGCGCAACTCAGCAAGCTGCACAAGATGCAGTATCCCGTGCGCAATCGCAAAACGGTGCGAACGTTGTCCCTGCTACCCCCGATACTCGTGTGCGTGATGCAAATCGCTCGCGAGATCGTGATTCCCGCTGAGGAGATCTGTTGTGAACAGAGTTGGATTTATTGCCTCTAGCCTGCTGGTTGTGCTGGCCCTGTTGAGCTCGATGCTCTTCGTGGTGGATCAGCGCCAGTTTGGCGTGGTCTATGCCTTGGGTCAAATCAAGAGTGTCATCACTGAGCCCGGCTTGAATTTCAAGTTGCCCCCGCCATTTCAAAACGTGCGCTATATCGATAAGCGCCTGTTAACGTTGGACAGTACAGATACCGAGCCCATGCTGACTGCGGAAAAGCAGCGCGTAGTGATTGACTGGTATGTGCGCTGGCGCATTACGAATCCCTCGGAATACATTCGTAACGTGGGTCTGGATGAGAATGCCGGTGCCATGCAACTCAATCGTGTGGTACGCAACGCTTTTCAAGAAGAAGTCAATAAGCGTACGGTTCGTGAATTACTTTCGACCAAGCGCGAGACGTTGATGGCCGACGTAAAAGAGGAAGTCTTAAAGGCAGTCTCTGGCGGTAAGGCTTGGGGCATGGATGTGGTAGACGTGCGTATTACACGTGTCGATTACGCAGAAACCATCACGGAATCTGTGTATCGCCGCATGGAAGCAGAACGCAAGCGTGTGGCCAATGAGCTGCGTTCGACCGGTGCTGCTGAAGGCGAAAAGATTCGTGCGGAAGCTGATCGCCAGCGCGAAATCACGATTGCCAATGCTTACCGCGATGCGCAAATCATCAAAGGTGAGGGCGACGCCCAAGCTGCTCGCATCTATGCGGAATCTTTTGGGCAAGATGCCCAATTCGCTAAGTTCTATCGCAGTCTGGAAGCTTACAAAGCTAGCTTTGCAAGTAAAAATGATGTGATGCTGGTGGATCCTGCAAGTTCTGACTTCTTCAAGACCTATCGTAGTAGCGGAAGCGGCAGCAACTAACAGCCCTTCGCTGTTCAGCGAAAGCCCTCAAGGCCAATCCAGGTTCCGATGGAAACGCAAGTTTCTAGACGGCCTGCGTTGGCCTTTGTTCTTTGTGGAGCGCTTGTTTGCTTTTGATTTCCCCGTGTCATTGGTGAGCGGTTATGCACTGTGCTTATGGCCTTGTGCGCCGGTCAGACGCGCTGCGTGGACGTATCCTGTATCGCAGTCAGTCCAGACCTGCTGTGGTCGCAGAAATAACGTGTACCAAGTCTAGGCCTTAAGGCTTTGTGCGGTCTATTGCACGATAGCCGATAGAATTGCGTTTTTAACAGCCTCCCCTTTTTTCCATGTCCGCTTGGGTCCTGCCGGATCACATTGCCGATGTTTTGCCTTCCGAGGCACGACACATCGAAGAACTGCGTCGAGGTTTGCTCGATACGGCACGCAGCTATGGGTATGAATTGGTCATGCCCCCTCTCTTGGAGTATTTGGATTCTTTGCTTACCGGCACGGGTGAAGCACTGAATCTACAGACTTTCAAACTGGTAGATCAAATCTCAGGTCGCTCCATTGGTTTGCGTGCTGATACGACGCAGCAGGTAGCGCGCATTGACGCGCACCTGCTTAATCGTCAGGGCGTCACGCGCCTGTGCTATTGCGGTCCTGTGTTGCATGCAACGCCGGATCGCCCTCGGGCCACGCGGGAACCTTTGCAGTTCGGTGCCGAGATTTACGGGCACGCAGGGCTTGAAGCGGATGTGGAGGCGCTCAGCCTTGCTTTGGCGTGCGTTGAAGGTGCGGGGGTGATCAATCTCACGGTTGATCTGGCTGACGTTCGCATTGTTCGCAGCCTGCTGGCTGGGGTCATGGTGGATGCCAGTGTGCTTCAAAAAGTGCATGCAGCGCTGGCGACCAAAGATGCAACCGAACTCGCTGACATCACCAAGAATTTTCCGCAGGCTTCGCGCGAAGGCTTGAGGGCGTTGCTGCAACTGTACGGTGATGTCACCGTGCTGGACGAAGCCGAAAAGGCTTTGGCACGCACGCCGGGTGCGCAGCACGTGCTGCAGAACTTGAAATGGTTTGCAGCACAGTTTTCACAGGCGAACGTCACGTTCGATCTGGCGGATCTGCGCGGCTACTCTTATTACAGCGGCACACGCTTTGCCGTTTACGCCCCGGGCGCTAGTGATGCACTGGTGCGCGGTGGCCGTTACGACGAAGTGGGTGCTGTTTTTGGACGCAATCGCCCTGCGGCGGGCTTTTCACTGGACATCAAGCAGTTGGTGTCTGTGGTGCCAACGCGTCCGCTGCGAGCGGCCATCCGCGCTCCCTGGGGCAATGATGCACAGCTGAGTTTTGCTATTGCGCAGTTGCGCAGCCAAGGTGAAACCGTCGTCTGTGTATTGCCCGGGCATGAGAGCGAGGTGGACGAATTCCACTGCGACCGAGAACTGGCGCAATGCGCCGGTCAATGGGTCGTTCAAGCCGTTTAAGGCATTATTCAATTCACCGGATTTGAGATTATGAAAGCAACCAAAGGTCGCAATGTGGTCGTCGTCGGTACCCAGTGGGGCGACGAAGGCAAGGGTAAGTTAGTCGATTGGCTGACCGAAAGTGCCCAAGGCGTCGTGCGCTTCCAAGGCGGTCACAACGCAGGTCATACGCTGGTGATTAACGGCGTGAAGACTGCGCTGCACCTGATTCCGAGCGGCATCATGCGCCCCGGCGTGAAGTGCTACATCGGCAACGGGGTGGTGCTCTCCGCTGGCAAGCTGTTTGAAGAAATTGAAGGTCTGGAAAAGGCCGGCGTGTCCGTGCGTGACCGCCTGCGCGTGTCGGAAGCCTGTCCATTGATCTTGCCTTTTCACCAAGCACTGGACGTGGCCCGTGAAGCGGCCCGCGAACAAGGCGGCGTGCAAAAGATTGGCACGACCGGCAAGGGCATTGGCCCCGCTTACGAAGACAAGATCGCTCGCCGTGCCTTGCGCGTGCAAGATTTGAAGCACCCAGAACGCTTTGCCACCAAGCTGCGCGAACTGCTGAATCTGCACAACCACATTCTGGTGGAAGTGCTGGGTTCTAAGAAGTTTGAATTCGCCGATGCGCTTAAGCCTTACATGAAGGGCGGCGAAGTGCAGTTTGACGTGGTGTATGAAGAAGCCATGCGCCACGCAGAGCTGCTCAAACCCATGATCGCTGACGTCTCGCGCGAACTGAATGATGCCCACGCTGCAGGTGCCAACCTGCTGTTTGAAGGCGCACAAGGCACCTTGCTGGACGTGGATCACGGCACCTATCCCTACGTTACATCGTCGAACTGTGTGGCTGGCAATGCCGCCGCTGGCGCTGGTGTTGGCCCTGGCATGCTGCACTACATCTTGGGCATCACCAAGGCGTACTGCACACGTGTGGGCGGCGGCCCCTTCCCGACCGAGCTGGAATGGGAAAAAGAAGGCACACCGGGCTACGTCATGTCGACCGTAGGCGCTGAGAAGGGTGTCACTACGGGCCGTTCGCGCCGCTGTGGCTGGTTTGACGCTGCGCTGCTCAAGCGCTCGGCACAAATCAACGGTTTGTCGGGCCTGTGCATCACCAAGCTGGACGTGCTGGACGGTATTGAAGAGCTGCAACTGTGCGTGGGTTACGAGCTGGACGGTGAAAAGATCGACATCCTGCCCTTGGGCGCGGACGATATCGAGCGCTGCAAGCCCATTTATGAATCCATCCCCGGCTGGACAGACACAACCGTGGGTGTGACTGACTACGACAAGTTGCCCGCTGCTGCGCGCAATTACCTGGACCGTATTGCGGAAGTGACCGGCGTGCCAATCGCTATGGTTTCGACCAGCCCGGACCGTGACCACACGATCCTGATGCAAAACCCCTACGCTGCTGCGTAAGTGGCGTTGCCTCTATAAACACGCTCCTTCGCAAAATTACACAGGAATACGAACATGTTGACTGAAGACGGCAAGCACTTGTACGTGAGCTACGATGAATATCACGGCCTGATCGAAAAGCTGGCTTTGAAGATTCACCAGTCCGGCTGGGAATTTGACACCATCTTGTGCTTGGCCCGTGGTGGCTTGCGCCCCGGTGATATCTTGAGCCGCATTTTTGACAAGCCTTTGGCCATCATGTCCACGAGCTCTTACCGTGCGGAAGCCGGCAAGGTGCAAGGTCATCTGGACATCGGTCGTTTCATCGCTACGCCCAAGGGTGAAATCGCTGGCCGCGTGCTGCTGGTCGATGATCTGGCCGACACTGGTGTGACGTTGAACGCCGTGGTCAAGCGCTTGAAGGAAAACTACGAGCCCATTACGGAGTTGCGTACTGCGGTGATCTGGACCAAGGGCGTCTCTTCGTTCAAATCGGATTACTCCGTTGAAGACCTGCCTACGAATCCTTGGATTCACCAACCTTTCGAAGGCTACGACAACCTGTCGCCCGTAAAGTTGATGGAGAAGTGGAAGCTGTAATTGCAGCTATACCTCTGTAAAAAGGAGTCACTTGCGGACTCCTTTTTTTATGCGTATTAATCAAAAATAAGAGCAGCAAGCCGTTGTCAAGCAAAGATATCAGCAATGAAGCATTGCAAAGTTGAGTGTTTGTAAGGGCAAGGTGCTCCTCATTTTGATAGCTTGCAGCGCAAAGGTTTTGTTTGCCGCAGCATTTTGGATCTTGATTCCGATAGCACGGTGGATTAATGCGCGGATCTGCACCAACTTTTTCCCATGCACCCCATGCTTGAGCCTGCGATGAGGTAGTAATTGCAGCACGGCCACGTGCTGTTAAGTAAATGCATCAAAGTGGTGCGTGCTTACGAACTAAAATGGTGCCTTTAAAGCTGCCTCGCAGGAGGTGACTTGATGTGCACCAAAATGGTGAGTCATTTCATGGCCATGAAGCGGGTGCTTCATGAGCTTATGCTTACTTAAGTATGAAGCAAGGTGGTTGCCGAGCTGGCACGCAAACTGCTTTGCTAAACGCGTACTTTCTATGAAGCGCTTTTCCAGGAGAACCTGATGGCTAAGACCGTTGCAGATGTGATGAACCTAGTGAAGGAGAACGAGGTCAAGTTTATTGACTTCCGCTTCACTGATACCCGTGGCAAAGAGCAGCACGTGACCGTGCCTTTGTCGCACTTCGATGAGGACAAGTTCGCATCGGGCCATGCATTTGACGGTTCATCCGTGGCTGGCTGGAAGGGTATCGAGGCATCGGACATGCTGCTGATGCCTGATCCCAACACTGCCAACATCGACCCCTTCTTTGAAGAAACCACACTGATTTTGCAGTGCGATGTGATCGAGCCCGGTGATGGCAAAGCCTATGAGCGCGATCCACGTTCGGTGGCAAAGCGTGCAGAAGCCTACTTGAAGGCTTCCGGCTTGGGCGATACCGCATACTTCGGTCCAGAGCCAGAATTTTTCATCTTTGACGGCGTGCGCTGGGGCACTGAGCCCCACAATCCGCACTTCGAAATCGAAGAGTACGAAGCACCCTGGAACACCGGTACCAAGTTTGAAGGCGGTAACCGTGGCCACCGTCCACGTGTCAAGGGCGGCTACTTCCCCGTGCCTCCTGTCGACAGCACGCAAGACATGCGTGCTGAGATGTCCTTGATTCTCGAATCGCTGGGCATTCCGGTGGAAGTGTTCCACCACGAAGTGGCTGGCGCTGGCCAAAACGAAATCGGTACACGCTTTTCTACCTTAGTAGAGCGCGCCGACTGGACACAGCTGCAAAAGTACGTGATCTGGAACGTAGCGAACACTTATGGCAAGACTGCCACTTTCATGCCCAAGCCATACGCTGGCGACAACGGCTCGGGCATGCACGTGCACCAGTCGGTGTGGAAAGACGGCAAGAACCTGTTCGCAGGCGACGGCTACGCCGGTCTGTCTGAGTTCGCGCTGTACTACATCGGCGGCATCATCAAGCATGCACGCGCGCTGAACGCTATCACTAACCCCGGTACCAACTCATACAAGCGTCTGGTGCCCGGCTTTGAAGCGCCCGTAAAGCTGGCTTACTCGGCCAAAAACCGCTCGGCTTCGATCCGTATTCCTTACGTGAGCAATCCCAAGGGCCGCCGCGTGGAAGCACGTTTCCCCGATCCACTGATGAACCCCTACTTGGGCTTTGCTGCCTTGTTGATGGCTGGTTTGGATGGCGTGGAAAACAAAATCCATCCGGGCGAAGCTGCCACCAAGGATCTGTACCACCTGCCTCCAGAAGAAGACAAGTTGGTACCTACGGTCTGCCACAGCTTGGATCAAGCCCTGGAAGCTCTGGATGCTGACCGTGCTTTCCTGACCAAGGGCGGCGTATTCAGCGACAGCATGATCGACGCTTACATTGAATTGAAGATGGGCGAGGTAACACGTTATCGCCAGGCAGTACACCCTGTCGAATTCGACATGTACTACTCGTTGTAATGGCAATGACCGAGGCTGCCCGGCGCTGCCTCGGTATTGTTTTTACAAAGTCAAAGGCAGCCAGTAGGCTGCCTTTTTTGCAGGGCGTGTTTTCCAAGCGTGGCTGCTATCAAGGACAGCAAGAAATTCGCATTGCACAATAGCGCAGTGCACTGAAATGCTGTGAGCTTCTCAGTGGTCCCCGTCTTGTAAGGAAACACCAGCATGAGGCAAAAGATTTTGGCAGCGGTATGTGCAAGTGCTTGGCTGGTTGGTCAGCCGTGGGCCTTCGCGCAAGAACGTATCTACCGCTGTGGCAATGAATACACCAACAATCAGGCGCTTGCCAAGCAGCGCAATTGCCAGGTGATTGAGGGTGGTCATGTGACGGTCATACACAGCCAGTCCCCAGGTTTAACGGGGGGCAATACTGCTTCTGCTTCCAAGTCCGCACAGACTCCCAGCCCTAACCGGACAGTCAAGGTGGAAGCGGGCCAACAAAAGGCGCGTGACAGTGATGCGCGTTCCATCTTGCAAGCTGAGTTAACCAAAGCACAAGAAAGGCTGGGGGCCTTGCGGCTGGAATTTAATGAGGGCAACCCCACCAAGACGGCCTTGGAGTTGCGCAACCCTCAAGTTTTTAATGAGCGCTTAGAACAATTAAAAGCCAGCATTACTCGGCAAGAAAGTGATGTAGCTGGTATTGAGCGTGAATTAGAGCGCCACCGTGGTGGCTGATTGACAAGAACTGATGACATCTATGGCCTTCGCTAATAGCTCGGCAAGCCTGCACTTTGCTGCTTTGGATTTGCTTTCGACCTTGACCGTGGTCGTTGATAAAAAGGGCGCAGTGATTTTTGCCAATGCGGCCGTAGAAAGTGCGATGGGAATTTCTCGGCGCATGCTGGACGGTGGGGAGTTCGCACAATACCTGTCTGCACCCTCGATGCTGCGCACCGGCCTGGAGTCTGCAGACGGACAAAGTTATGCAGCAATGAGCTTTGACACTGGCTTGCAGCGTGCCGTGCAGGAACCCTTGTTTGTGCATGTCACGGTCACGCCGATAGAGCACACAGAGCTGAAATTGGTGGAGCTGTGGGTGCTGGAGCAGCAAGCCCGGCAAGACCGAGAGGAGCGTTTGGTAGAGCAAGCGCAGGCCAACAAAGAGCTGGTGCGCAATCTGGCCCACGAAATCAAAAATCCTTTGGGCGGTATTCGCGGCGCGGCGCAATTGCTGGAAATGGATCTGGAGAGCAAGGAGCTCAAGGAATACACGCAAGTCATCATTCATGAGGCTGACCGTTTGCAGAGTCTGGTGGACCGTTTGCTGGCGCCACACCGTCATCCGCATCAATTGGTGGACTTGAACATTCATGAAGTCTGCGAACGTGTGCGCTCCTTGGTGCTGCTGGAGCATCCCCAAGGATTGAAGATCCGGCGTGACTACGATATTTCTATTCCGGAGTTCAAAGGGGATCGCGCGCAGCTGATTCAGGCCTTGCTCAATATCGTCCAGAACGGCGCCCAGGTGCTCTCGGAAGAGATTGCGCGTGGCCAAGCAGAGATCACTTTGCGCACACGGGTTGTGCGCCAAGTAACTATTGGCCGTCAGCGGCACAGGTTGGCATTGGAATTGCATGTGATTGACAACGGCCCCGGCGTGCCAGATCACATCAAGGAGCGGATTTTTTATCCGTTGGTGACTGGTCGGGATGGTGGCTCGGGTTTGGGACTGCCGCTGGCACAGACATTCGTGCAGCGCCATCACGGTCTCATTGAGTGCGAAAGCGTGCCGGGGCGTACGGACTTTCGCATACTCATCCCGTTGCCTGACAACGCGGGCTCTCAGAGAACAACCAACGGAAGGTAAACACAGCATATGAAGCCGATCTGGATAGTAGATGACGACCCCTCGATCCGCTTCGTCTTAGAAAAGGCGTTGGCGCGCGAAAGTTTGGATACACGCAGTTTTAGCAATCCTCGGGAAGTGCTTGCAGCACTGGCTGATTTGCCGCAGGGCGATCCGGCGCAACAAGGACCGCGTGTACTGGTCAGCGATATTCGCATGCCTGGTGGCTCGGGCCTGCAACTGCTGGAGCAATTGCACGCTCAGCAGCCAGATTTGCCGGTCATCATCATGACGGCTTACTCCGACTTAGACAGTGCAGTTTCTGCTTTTCAGCGCGGTGCTTTTGAGTACTTGCCCAAACCATTTGATTTGCCCAAGGCCGTACAACTGATCCGGCGCGCCGTGGAAGAGAGTGAACGCGAGCAGGTTGCTGAAGAGCGGCAGACGGTCATGGCCGAAATGCTGGGGCAAGCGCCTGCTATGCAAGATGTGTTTCGCGCAATTGGCCGATTGAGCCAAAGCTCGGTAACGGTGATGATCACTGGTGAATCAGGGTCTGGCAAAGAGCTGGTGGCCCGTGCTCTACACAAGCACTCTCCGGTGTCCAATGGCCCATTTGTCGCGATCAATACGGCTGCAATTCCCAAGGACTTGCTGGAGTCGGAACTGTTTGGTCATGAACGCGGTGCTTTTACTGGCGCGCAAACCCAGCGGCGTGGGCGTTTCGAACAAGCCGAAGGCGGCACGCTGTTTCTGGATGAAATTGGCGATATGCCCTTCGATTTGCAAACGCGCCTGCTGCGCGTGTTGTCGGATGGACAGTTCTACCGCGTGGGAGGGCACACGGCGGTTAAAAGCAATGTCCGGGTGATTGCTGCCACACACCAGAATTTGGAGCAGCGCGTGAAAGATGGCATTTTCCGCGAGGACTTATTCCACCGTCTTAATGTCATTCGCTTGCGCTTGCCTTCACTGCGTGAGCGCGCAGAAGATGTGCCAATGCTGACTAAGCATTTCTTGCAGCGCAGCGCCAAACAATTGGGGGTAGAGCCCAAACGCATTGCTGACACTGCTTTGCAGCGTCTAGCGCAGTTCAGCTTTCCAGGTAATGTGCGGCAGCTAGAAAACATTTGCCACTGGCTGACCGTGATGGCACCTGCGCAGCAAATCTCAGTGCAGGATTTACCTCCGGAAGTATTGCATCGCTCTACCGCAGCACCAGACGCCTCGATCACGGCAACCGAGCGTCAAGGCGAGCCCATGCATCTGTCCGCTTCCATGGAGATGGGGAAAACCGTAGTGCAGCTAACGTCTGCGGCGATGGGGTCGCCCCCTGATTTTTCATCTGCCGCCGACGATCACCGTTGGGAAAGTTTGCTGGAGGCTGAAGCACGAAAATTGTTAGCTCAGGGTCACCACGACGTGTGGGATATCTTGAGCAAGCGCTTTGAATCGAGTTTGATTACGACTGCGCTGGCTCAGACGCATGGCAAACGCATGGAAGCCGCACAACGCCTGGGAATTGGTCGCAACACCATTACGCGAAAAATTCAGGAGCTAGGCCTGGATGAAGCAGAAAGAGGCGCCGCTGAGTAAAGCAAGCTGAGTGAAATAAATTGGAAGTTAGCGCACCAGCAGTGCGCTAATTTTTTAAGTGGCTATAGAGGTATAGACAGCTTCAGCAGATTATTAGGTTCGTCCTACGTAGGACCCCCTTGGCCGCTGACTTAGATGCTGGAGGATTTTTTCGACAATAGAGTAATTCGTTTGTCGACTTGTATTTGTCAGAAATGCCTAAGTTATGGCCCCATGCACCTCAAATTCCGTTGCCGCGCCTCTGGTTATGTATCAACCTAGGGGCGTTTTCAGTATTGCCAAAACTTCAAAGCAGCAAACCGCTTATGTCGCTCTCTTAGACATGCGTGTGCGCACGGTAGAAAAACAAGAGGATGCTTACTGGCGGACGCGTTTTTGCCGTGAAGATTACTACGTTCCAGGGCGCGGTTACGACCAATATCAGCCTGCCTATGCGATGGGGTGTAGCAATGCGCTGCAGCAGTCTGACGCCGATTTCCAAGACTTAGAACGCGAAATGGAAGCGCAATGGGCTACCGATAGCGGCTCCAGCTTGTTGCCATGGCGTGAAGTGCGTTTCGCCATACAGGCAGCTTGGGAACGCACTGCTTCGCATAGGCTGAAAATTGAGCTGCCCGCGTTAAATTCCCCAGCCGTTGTAGATGTGTTGGGTGATATACAACCCATTTATCGCAGTTGCGTAGCTTTAGCGGATGATTTGCAGCGTATGGGTAGTGTGCCAATGAGCAGCTTTGCTCACCAAGTTCTGCAGCGACATAGCCAAATGTTGCGTGGCTTTGCCTTGACGCTGCAGAAAAAAATGGCGTTGGACGTGCGCAGGCAAACTCCTGATGTATTTACGCACTGGTCTCACTGCTGGCGTAGTCAATGGGCGCAATTTAAAAATCGTATGGCTGAATGGGAGCCTGCTCAAGTTTTTGAGTTGTGTGAGGTGCGCGAGCGCAAACTGTTTACTGCTTACCAGCGTACGCTGCATAAAAAACTCCCTGCAGAAATATCGGAGCTGCTGCAGCAACAATCCCATCAGCTCAAAATCAATGTGGACAGATTAGGCTGGGTGCGTGCCAACTGGAGTTTGTAGAGGCACTATCTTTGCATCGAAGCACAGCAACCAACAGGCTGCTTTTTCTTGGCCTTGTGCAGGACTGAGGCCAAGACTCGCGCAGCGACTGAAAAGCGCCAATACTTCAAGTTGCTAAGGGACTTGCCTCATCTTGAGCACTTTTCCCACATCTAAGTCTGAAGCTCAATTGAACAATCAGTTCTATAGCAGGCCCATCAATAAAAGTAGGCTCTTAGACTGAAAGGGAACACTCATGACCATGCACTACACCGGAGCCTTGTTGGGGCGAGAGGCGATTATCCAGTTCCCTGAAAGTACAGCGCAGGTACGTTATTCCGTGCGTGGTGAACTGCACTGGCGCGTCACGGACAAGAATGGAAATGTCACTCACGGAAATGAGCGGTTGAGCTATCTCCAGCTGTCGGATTCACTGCACTTTTTAAACTGGATTGAGAAAACTGGATTTACTGTCAGCCAGGTGATTGATACAGAAAATGGCACGGTCAAGGCTTTTTGGTCGTATGCAGACGATCTGAGCGAGAAAGGCCACCGCGCCTCCATGTTTGTCGATGGCAGCTTTAGCTTTGTGTGAAAGAGGCTATCGCTAACGAATGATTTCGCTTTTCACCACCATGTCGAGGACATAGATGCCGCATGTTGGGATCGTGACAGGCCACCTTGTTCCGAAAGTAAGGGTCAACAGCGGCTCAGCTTCTGCTTCGATGGCCCATGTGCGTACTCTGGGTAACTGCATTCCAACTTTTTGCTCCAGTGCCATGAGGGTTGGTTGGTTGCAGGCCATCAAGGTAGAACGTACTCTCCAATAATGGGGCAGCTTGCGCGACTGCGTTTGATAGTGCCTAACCTCTCGGGCCAAGGGTATGTACAGCACTTCTGAAATAGCTTGCGGGACACGAAGCACATTCCTTGGAGAATAAAGCCTGGCAGCAGGGCCATGCAGGAGCGCGCTGAGAGCTATAAAATCATGAGCGCTTTGATACACACTGCGCTTATCGATTTGTCGTCTGGAATGGTTTATGTCTCCTGATTTTTATTGGTGCCATCGTCGTTGGGCGAGCCGTACCTGCGGCACTTTGACAATGGTGGCGATGCTGACCGCTTGCGCTGGACTCGGTGGTGGAAAGGAGTCCGCACCGAGCATTCCCCAAGTTCAGGAGCGGTTTGGCTCTTCGGCAACCTTTTCGCGCATGTTTGATGCCACGCCTACCCAGGTCTGTGAGGCAGCGCGACGTGCCTTGCTCAGCCAAGGCTACATCGTGAATAAAGCCGAAAAAGAGATGGTAGAGGGCCAAAAAAGCTTTCAGCCGCAGTCGGATCGCCACGTGCAGATGAATATCCGCGTCACTTGTGTGCCCGACAGTGCACAAGGCAAGCTCAGCACGGGCTTTGTCACTGCTTTGCAAGATAGCTTTGCATTGAAGATGGCCAGCAATTCCGCCAGCTTGGGGGTCAGCATGCTCGGCTCTGTCTCGGTGCCTGTTGCAGCAGGGCATGATTCCATGATCAAGATCGGTAGCGAAACCGTGACTGCCGATGCTTTCTATGACGGCTTCTTTGATCTGATGCGTCGTTACTTGATCGTCGACATTCAGCCCCTGGGCGCGGCGCCCAGCGCTTCGCGCACGTTCGAATAAAAGAAAACTCAAAATAAATAGCTTCTGGCCCTTGCTGCATAAGGGCTAGAAGCTATTTTTATGCCTATTGCATCAATCTGCATCAATCTGCATCAATCCATAAACAGGGCCGGGTCGACCATGGTGCGGTTGAGCATGACGCCCCAATGCAGGTGTGGACCCGTCACGCGACCACTTGCGCCGACTTTGCAAAACGCTTGCCCTTTTTTTACGGCATCGCCCACTTTGCATTGCATGCTGGAGAGGTGACAGTACATGGTGAGCAGGCCACCGCCATGGTCCAGCCAGACGGTGCCGCCGTTAAAGAAGTAGTCCGCCACATCGACCACTTTGCCAGCCAGCGGGGCCGTGATGGCGGTACCTGTGGGTGCGGCAATATCCATTCCGCTGTGTGGATTGCGTGCTTGCCCGTTAAAGAGACGGCGCAGGCCAAAGCTGCTGCTGCGCCTGCCGGGGCAGGGCTGGCCCATGTGCAAAGCTGCAGCATCAGGCAGCGGCGAGCTAAACATGGCCATGATGGTTTGCTGGTGCGCTCTTTCTTTTTCGTGGCGCGCCAGGTCAGCAGGTGCCAGGTCTACGGTTTTGGGCGCAACCTTCAGGCGTTGCTCGGCATATTTTTTGTCGTGCACGACATAGTCCATCGATTGCATGCCATCGTCGTTGTGCACAGTAACTGTATGAACGCCGGTCTTGGCAGACAGTGGAATGCCAATCAAGGCTGTCCATTCAATCATGTCGCCCATGACGAGCACCGGAAAGCCATCGGCTGTACTGACCTGTGGGTGCTTGGCCGAGGGGCCTAACGACAGTCTGGCAACGCCGCCTGGCACGCGGCTGTCCCTAGGGTACAGACGCTGCTCCAAAGGGGCATCATTGCTGGACCATGCAGGTGCTGCCATGTACAAGCCTGTGCTGGCTACCGCCCCCAACCACGAGCGGCGTGACAAATCGAAAGAGTACGTAGGTAAGTCCATGGCAGACATTGTGGCGTGATCGCTGCTTTATTGCTGATGAGGTTGGGTGCGAGCTGCTGCCCGAGTACTGCAGAGACTTTGACATGGCGCAGAAAGATTGCGCCCTGGGCCCTGCCACATTGCCTGCCATTCGCGTTAGCCTCTTGGGCTGTGTCTATTAAAAGTGGTAATGCAATGAACGAATTTCGAATTGTGGTCATCGGTGCCGGCGAAACGGGTACACCTTTGCTCAAGCAGTTGCTGACATCGCCCTTTGTCAATGTGCTGGGCGTTGCGGATTTGAACTTGGAGCTGCCAGGCATTGCCTTGGCGCTGGAGCATGAAGTGCCTGTCACCGACAACTTCATGGATCTGGTACGCCAAGGCGCTGAGGTGGACATCATCATTGACGTCACCGGCGCGCCCAAGGTGCGTGAACAACTTCGGCAGCACATGGTGGACTCGCACAACACCCACACCATCATCATGCATGAGCACATTGCCCTGCTGATGATGTCCTTGTCCGCAGGGAAAATGATCGACAGCAAACACGGCCATCAGCAGTACGCATAAAAATAAAGATAGCTGCCTGCCATTGATGGATAAGGGCTAGAGCCTGTTTTGAACGTCATCAAGTGAATACGGTTAGGCAACCTTGCACAAAGAAAGCTGCTTTCAAGCAGCTTTCTTTTATGGCAGTGTGGCCTAACTTTTCATTTACATAGAGCCGCCGATGCCTAGCAACTGGTGCAGTGGAGTGCTTTTACCGTTGAGCTTGAATTCCCCTTGCGAGTATTCCAGCTCGCTCGTGGACATATCGCCTTGTGTTTTTACAAAGCCTTGGGCAATTAGCGCATCCATGCGTTTTTTGGTCCCGTCCTGTACCTCCGCTTGCAGCGCATCGTCTGCCATTTCCTGGCCCAATTGCTCCAGCAAATTGAGGTAGTCACTGCGTACCTTCTCGCCCATCAGCAGTGCCAGCAGGTCCGTAGGCATAGACAGGCGCAGGGCTCCGTATAAATCGGTCACGGGATCAAAGGTGCTGGAGTTTTCGCCTTGGTAAGCAAGGCGGGCACTGAGTTCGCTTTGCCCCTCTGGCGTACGTATGGCGAAGCGTTCGATGGCAATCTCCGGTTTGCGTCCTAAAAATACGGGCAGGCTGCGCATCAACTCCATACGGTGCGCTTCGTCGCGCATGTTGCCCTGGGTCCAGATCATGACTTGGTCCAGCCATGTGGCATCTATGTTCTTGAGGCGCAGGTCCATCACCAGGCCCGACGTGCGGTAGCCGGGCGCATCCATATTGGCGACCTTGATTTTGAAGTCGTTGTCGATCATTTCTCCGCGCACCGTAGTGGCGGTGTCCAATGCGATGCCTTGCAAGGTGACGCTGGCCCGATCCTCGGGTTCAAACACCTTGATGCTGCTAATTTTCATGCTGGCCGGGCCGTCCCAAAAACTATGCCCAGGGACGACAGCACCAGAAAACTCCAGCGCTGTATCTTGCACTTCCAGGCGTGAGCCATCTTCAGACTTGAGTTGAAGGGCTGGCATGCGTGCCCAGCCTTGGGCGGCATTGCGCTGTGCCGACAAGTTCAGCTGGGCCTGCATTCCGCCCCAGCTCAGGTCAGAGCCATCGGCGAAATTGACCGCCACCTCTGGCGAGCTAATGCTATGTTCGGTCGCGCCACTCCAGGCCATCTGGGAGAGCATTTGCAACACAGCGCGGCCTTGCAGGGCTTGGCGTAAATCAGGGTCGCTGTCTTGCGGCAGCTCAAAACGGCTATCCATACTGCCGCCTTGTCCCTTCGCCCAAGGGCCGTGGGTGATGTGGTGCGTCGCGGTGATATCGAAGCGCTCTTCTTCATCCACAAACGACCATTGTGTCTTGGCCTTGGAGCCGATAATGCCGCGCTCGTATTCCAGCACGCTGACGGAGAAACCGTCTTCGGTGCTCCAGTCCAATGCCGTTTTTTCGAACGACTGCTGGATCTTTCCGCCTACGTAATAGCTGGTGCCCAGCGCTGCAGCGAGTACCAAAGCTCCAGTTCCGAGTACGCCAATGGCCATTTTTTTCATGCACAACCCCTAGTTATCTTGTTTCTTGTGCAGTGCAAAGCAACTGCTTGGCCAAGATTCTAGGAAGCTTGCAGCATTAGCTTTGTAAGCTTTTTAGGCTGTTGTTTTTTGTTATAAATTTTGATAGCTGTTTTCCCTTTATCTATAAGGGCTAGAGGCCAAAAAAGCTCTATATTTGTTGCGCTGTGTTTTTGCGCTTTGAGCAAGCGAGCGAGCAGGCACAAAAAATCCGCCCGAAGGCGGAATGTGTAGAGCTTTGACGCTTCAGAAAATTAGAAGATCAAGGCCAGCAAGATGATGATTGGGATGGGAATGCCTATCATCCACAAAAGAATTGATCGCATCAGAGTCTCCTTTCAGTTTCAGAAAAATTGAGGGCGGTTAGAAGTTGTCGCGCTGGCGGCCGCCGTAAGTGGCAGACAAGCTGCCGACAAAAGCGCCCATCAGCAGTGCCACAAACATCCACAGCATGGAATGCGCAGTGGCTTTGCGGGCTTCTTCAGCGGCCTGCATGGCTTTTTCCTGCGTTTCCTTGGCGGTCTGCTTGGCTTCGTCAATACCTTGCTTCACATCAGCAAAGGTCTTTTGCACGCGTGCTTTGGCCTCAGGCTGGCTGAGATCGGTGCGCTGGGCAATCAGCTGGGCGACGTAGTCGGCATCGGCTTCCGGCAGGGTGCCAGTGCGCAGAGCCTGGCTGAAGATGCTGCCAATTTCCTGTGCGTCTTCAGCGGCAGAGCGTGCCTCGCGTGTGACTTCGCGGGCTTGGTCGGCCATATTCTCGACAGCGTCCGCGGCTTGTTGCTGCTGGGCTTCGGTGGGGCCACCGTTGCGCATCATGCTGCTGATCCAGTAAGACAGATCACCATCGCTGTTGGCCTGCCCAGTGGCTGCACCGACGACGCCGCTGAGCGCTGCAGAGGCTGCGCCACCGGCAGCACTGCCGACTGTGCCGACCGCACCACCGACGACGGTCGCGGTCGTGCTGGCGACGGTTGCTGCAGCTTTACCTGCGCCGGAGATGGCCGATGTGACGACGGAGCCCGCCAGCACAAACATGGCGATGGTCGCCAGTGCCCAAGCCAGAAAGCCGTGGGCGGTATCGCGGAAATACACCTCATCGGTATGTACGCCTTGCCATTTGGTGCGCAGGCGACCGGCCAGATAGCCACCGACGGCAGCCGATGCCAGCTGGGTAATCACCAGCCACACCACCGCACCCCAGCCCACCGTGGACCCATCCGCACCACTGCCTGACCATACGGAAACAGAAGACAGCCCCAAGCCTATGCCCAGCATGAACAGCAGCAACGACAGCACGCCAGCAGCCAATGCGCCTGCAAAGATGGCGGCCCACGAAACGCCACTTTGGCTGGTGGCGGCTCCCACCGCCGTGCTACCCGGTTCATAAACGGTTGTGACCATAAGTGCCTCCTTGTAAAAGTGATTCGTATGGTCGCGTCTGGAGAGTGCTCTGCTTGTAGGAGTGAGAGTCCATTACAGGTACTGCATTGGCCTAGATTCCATAGCGATTACGTTGTAAGTAATGGACTGCAGTGGTGCAGTTGTTCGCGCCAATTCGCGATGGGTGGTGCTGACGAGCGGTCAGCTCTGCAATCACAGTAAAAATGGCCTTGAGCCCTTATCCATAAAGGGCAGGTAGCTAGCAAAGTGATTGTTCTGCCTTTCAGGCGGCTTGGAAGACCGGGCTGGGGGCTGGGTGTATGCAAACCGCCTGTTGCTGTGCCTGGTAGTGCGCTACTCCGCGCACCACATCGCCAATCACCAGCACGCTGGGGCTGCTCAGTTGCTGCGTCTGCATGGTGCTTGCCATGTGCTGCAAGGTGGTGATGGCGTGGCGCTGCTGGGGCTGGCTGGCGTTTTGAATGATGGCAACGGGGGTAGAGCCCGCAAGGCCACCTTGCTGCAGTGCATCGGCAATATGCGCTGCCGCTGCGACACCCATATAGACCACCAGCGTCAAACGTGCAGCATGGGCGGTTGCGGCCAGTTGTAGCCAGTCGGTCGGTGCGCCACCGGGCTTGGCATGGCCGGTGATAAAGATTACGCCCTGTGCATGGTCGCGGTGGGTCAGCGGCGCACCCAGGCTGCTTAAGCCCGCCAGCCCAGCCGTGATGCCGTTGATGATTTGTACTTCGACGCCGCACGCGCGCAGGTGCTCCACTTCCTCTCCGCCCCGGCCAAAGATGAAGGGGTCGCCACCCTTGAGGCGCACGACCTGCTCGCCTTGCTGTACGGCCATCAGCATGAGCTTTTCAATGAAGGCCTGTGGAGTGCTCTGGCAGCCACCACGTTTGCCGACGTAGACGATGCGCGCCTTCGGGCTGGCATGCGCTACTACTTCAGGCGAAACCAGATCGTCCACCAGCAGCACCGTAGCGCGCTGGATGGCTTTGAGCGCCTTGAGGGTCAGGAGCTCAGGGTCGCCCGGGCCAGCGCCGACCAGTTTGCAGCTGCTGCCTGTGTAAGAAGTTGAAAGGTCGTAGGGCATGGTGCGTTCCTTCAAAGGGTGGCTGCAGCGGTGGCAGATGTGTGTTGCACCAACTGGCGCAAAGTGGGCAGGCAGGAGCCGCATTGCGTGCCGCAGTGCAATTGGGTTTGCAGTTGCTGCAGGCGCTGGTCTGCGCTGCCGTGGCAATCTGCCAGTTGTGTGGTGATGGCCTGAGCATCCACCCCCCAGCAGCTGCATACCATCTGTCGTGCTTTGGGCGTGGCACTGGGCTGTGCATCCGGGTGCAGCAATTGCTGGCTGGACATGGTCACGGCCTGCTGCGCTTGCAGCAGCGGCACCAACCAGCTGGCCGCGCGCGTGTCACCGCACAGCAGCAGGGCTTCCAGCTGCATGCTCCCGGCATCGGTCTGGCGCAGTTGCAGCGTGCGGCTGAGTTGACGGCGCGGATCGGCATAGTGCAACAAGGAAGCACCCTGCAAATGCAGAAGCCGCCGGATGTATTGCAGCACCTCGGCAGTCAGCGGTGTGCTGCTGGCGGCGCGCAGCAACACACCGCTGCGTGCTTGCGCCGTGTCGTGCAGCGCACCCGCGCTGCTGAATGGTACGCACGTAGCAAAGTCCAGCTGCGGCATCAGCGTGGCCAATTGCTGGCGCACGGTCAGTACTGCGTCAGGTGACAGCCAAGCGGCCGCGACCAGGCTCCAGGGCAGATCAACGGGTTCAACCCGCACTGGCACATGCTTGAGCTCAGGTTGTTTGGACTGTGGGCAGAACACCGGCGTGGTGAGCTGGTTGACACCTGCAATCGGTTGGCCCTGGCGGTCATGACCACCCAGGTATTCACTGCCCCAGTGCATGGCCATGAACAGCTGCGACAGGCCTTGCGCAGTGTCGGGCTGCACCGGCGCAATCAGTTCGCCATAGCGGCTTTCGACACGCACCAGTTGCCCCTCGTACAGACGGTGGCGCTGCATGTCCTGTGGGTGCATGTGCAATGCAGGTTCGGGCACATGGGCAAACAGGCGCGCCACCTGGCCGGTACGGCTCATTCCATGCCACTGATCGCGCAGGCGGCCAGTTGTGAGACTGAAAGGGCGCTGGGCGGTGCGCGCTTCAGCCACCGGTTGGAAGGCCTGCGCTGCAAAGCGTGCACGGCCATCGGGTGTGGGGAAGGTGCCGTCGGCATACAGCCGTGCAGGACCTTGGGTTGCCCCTGTCGGAAAAGGCCATTGCTGCGGGCCGCGCTGCTCTAGCAGCTCCCAGGACAGGCCCGTAATGTCCAGATCGCGCCCGCGTGTGCTGTCGCGGTGTTCATTCCATATGGCCTGTGCGCCAGCGCTGGCATTGTCGGTGTCATATGGAAAAAGGGAGGACTGGCCGGGGCGCAGCATGGCTTCAATCCGCTGCGCTACCTGCACGGCAATCTGCCAGTCATGGCGCGACTGAGCAACTGGAGGCAGAGCAGCCCGCACCCGCGATATGCAGCGTTCGCTGTTGGTGACAGTGCCCAGCTTTTCCCCCCAGGTGGTGGCGGGCAGCAGCAGATCGGCAAAGGCTGTGGTCGCTGTCGTTGCAAAAGCATCCTGCACGATGACGAACTCCGCTTTTTCCAGCGCACGGCGCACCAGTTGCTGGTCGGGCATGCTGTGGGCGGGGTTGGTACAGATGATCCACAGCAGCTTGATCTCGCCGCGTGCAGCGGCCTCAAACATTTCTACGGCACTCTTGCCGGGTGTGGCGGGCACGTCGACTACACCCCAGTGTGCAGCCACCTCAGCACGGTGCAGGGGGTTGCTCATATCGCGGTGGGCGCTGAGCAGGTTGGACAGCCCCCCCACCTCCCGGCCGCCCATGGCATTGGGTTGCCCCGTCAGCGACAACGGGCCGGCACCGGCCACACCGATCTGGCCTGTTGCCAGGTGCAGATTGATGAGCGCGGCATTGTTGACTGTGCCACTGCTGCTCTGATTCAGCCCTTGGCAGTAAAAACTCAGCGTGGGCGCGCGTTGCTCTGTGGTGCCCTGTGTGCCACCCAGAGCAAACCAGCGTGCTGCCAGCTGCAGATCTGCCAGTGCAATGCCACAGGTGCGTGCTACTTTGTCAGGTGTGGCATCGCGCACTAGTTCCTTGAGGGCGGTAAAGCCCGAGGTGTGCTGGTCAATATAGGCCTGATTGATCCAGCCCTCCCACAGCATCAGGTGCAGCATGCCGTGGTAGAGCAGCACATCGGTGCCAGGCTGCAGCGGCAGATACAGATCGGCCATTGCAGCTGTCTCGGTGCGGCGCGGGTCCACCACAATAATTTTGAGCGCCGGATTGGCCGCCCTGGCATCTTCGACACGGCGAAACAGCACGGGGTGTGCCCATGCGGTGTTGCTGCCGGTAATGAACAGGCACTGCGTGTGCAGCACATCGTCATAGCAGGCCGGTGGCGCATCGGCACCGAGTGTGCTTTTGTAGCCTGCGACAGCGCTGCTCATGCACAGGCGCGAATTGGTGTCGATGTTATTGGTGCCCAGCAAGCCTTTGGTGAGCTTGTTGAAAACATAGTAATCCTCCGTCAGCAACTGGCCGCTGCCGTAAATGCCCACAGCATCTGGGCCGTGTTCACGCACCGTGCTGGCAATGCGCGTGGCGGCATGTTCCAGAGCATCATCCCAAACTAAAGCTTGCGGTGCTGCGCCGCGCTGCAGGCGCTGCATGGGTTGCAGCAACCGTGTCTGCTGGCCCAGCACGGGGTCTGCGCTGAGGTGCAAGGTGCTGCCCTTGGTGCACAGGCGACCGTAGTTGGCAGGATGCTGCGGGTCACCGCGTACGCCAGTGATGCGCTGACCATCAGAGACAATCAGCACACCACAGCCAACACCGCAGTAAGGGCACGTCGAGCGGGTTTCAGTCATCTGCAAACTCCGTGGGAATGTTGGGCCGTTCAGGCTACGCTGGAGCAGCTTTGGCCGGAGCAGCGCCGTGCAGGGCCGGCGACAGGGCGAGTGAGATCCAGCGCAACGGTAGCCAGTTGATCGGCATCCATATAAACCTGTCCACCTTCGACTTTGACGTCGAAACGTGGCGTACAGCCTTCATCGGGCGCAGCCGCATGGCCGCTGTCCAGCGCAATGTTCCAGTTATGCATGGGGCAGGCCACACTGCGGCCAAACACCAGACCTTGAGAGAGCGGGCCGCCCTTGTGCGGGCAGCGGTCGAGTAGGGCAAACACTTCATTTTCCGCGTTGCGGAACACGGCGACATCCAGACCCTGGGGGCGTGCCACGCGGCGTGCGCCAAGCACGGGGATGTCTTCGATGGTGCAGATCAATTGCCAGAATGACATGGGGAAATCCTTTGGATGGTGGCTTAGACGTTGGCGGGAGCAGGGCTGCTGGCAGCGGTGCCGATGGGAATGACGCGTTCGAATTGGCGGGTGTCAACCGCTGCCTTGCTCAATTCAAACCAGGGGTCAGGCTCCCCATCCAGTGCAAACTGCAGCTGTTCCCACAGTGACTTGCGGCCTGCGTGGTCTTCCAGAATGCGCTGCTTGATGTAATCCATGCCGACGCGCTCCAGGTAGTGCACCGTGCGCTCTAGGTACCAGCCTTCGAGGCGATACAGCTGCATGAAAGCGCCGGTGTACTCCAGCACTTCTTCAGCAGTTTTGAGTTTGGTAAAGAACTGCGCCACTTCAGTCTTGATACCCCCGTTGCCGCCAATGACCATTTCCCAGCCGCTGTCCACGCCGACAATGCCCACGTCCTTGATGCCAGCCTCGGCGCAGTTGCGTGGGCAGCCGCTGACGGCAAACTTGACCTTGTGCGGCGCGTACATGCGCCACATGGCACGTTCCAGATCCTTGCCCATCTGGGTGCTGTCCTGCGTACCCATGCGGCACCATTCACTGCCCACACAGGTTTTGACCGTGCGCAGCGCCTTGGCATAACCATGGCCGCTGGGCATGCCCAGATCGCGCCAGACTGCGGTCAGGTCTTCTTTCTTCACCCCCAGCAAATCGACGCGCTGGCCTCCTGTGACCTTGACGGTGGGAATCTGGTATTTGTCCACTACGTCGGCAATGCGGCGCAGCTCGTCGGCGCTGGTCTCGCCGGCCCACATGCGCGGGATCACGCTGTAGGTGCCGTCTTTCTGGATGTTGGCGTGGGCACGTTCATTGATCAGACGGCTCTGTGGATCGTCCTGCGCTTCCTGGGCCCAAGTGGAAATCAGGTAGTAATTCACAGCAGGGCGACAGGTGGCGCAGCCATTCGGAGTTTTCCACTCCAGCGCGGCAAATACATCGCTGATGCGCAGCAGATGCTGGTCACGAATGGCATCGCGCACCGCCTGGTGGCCGTGGGTGGTGCAGCCGCACACGGCCTTGGTCTTGGGGGCTGCCGAGTAATCGCCCCCTGCGGTAAACATGATGATCTGCTCGACCAGCCCGGTGCAGGAACCGCAGCTGGCGCTGGCCTTGGTGTGCTTGCGCACTTCGTCCAGTGTGAACAGTCCTTTGTCCTTGATGGCTTTGCAGATGCTGCTCTTGGTGACGCCGTTGCAGCCGCAGACTTCATCGCTGTCCTGCATGGCGGACGCTTTGTTGTGGCCTTGGTGGCCGCTGTCACCAATGTTGGACTCGCCAAACATCAGGCGATCGCGGATGTCGGCAATCGAGCGTCCTTCGCGCAGCAGTTTGAAATACCAGCTACCGTCTACAGTATCCCCATACAGGCAGGCACCCACCAGCTTGTCGTCCTTGATGACCAGCTTCTTGTAGACGCCGCCTCCGGGCGCGAACGGGTCGCGCAGCACAATGGTTTCCGTATCGGCATCCCCTTGGAAGTTACCGGCTGAAAACAGGTCAATCCCCGTGACTTTGAGCTTGGTCGAGGTGAGCGAGCCGCTATAGCGGCCAATGCCCCATTCTGCGAGGTGGTTGGCCAGCACTTTGGCCTGCTCGAACAGCGGGGCGACCAGCCCGTATGCAATGCCTCGATGATTGGCACATTCACCCACGGCATAGATGCGCGGATCGGTCACGGTCTGCATGGTGTCACTCACCACAATGCCGTGGTTTACGTGCAGGTGCATGCGCTGGGCCAGCTCTGTATTGGGGCGTATGCCCACAGCCATTACCACCAGCTGAGCGGGCACTTCACGGCCGTCCTGGAAGCGTATGGCACGTACACGGCCACTGCCATCTCCCAGCAGCTCCTGTGTGTGGGCATTCATCAGGAACTGCAGGCCCCGGTCCTGCAAGGACTGCTGCAGCATCTTGCCGGCGACATCGTCAAGTTGGCGCTCCATCAGCCAGTCATTCACATGTACCACGTTGACTTGCATGCCGCGCTTGCTCAGGCCGTTAGCGGCCTCCAGCCCTAGCAGACCGCCGCCAATCACGACCGCATGGGAGAACTGCTGTGCCGCATCAATCATGGCCTGGGTGTCGGCAATGTCACGGTAGCCAATGACGCCTCCAAGTTGAGCGCCAGGCACGGGCAATATGAAGGGGTTGGAGCCGGTCGCCAGCACCAGCCTGTCATAGGTGGTAATCACGGTGTCACCGGCAGCGTTGGTGGCCGTCACGCTGCGGCGTGTGCGATCCACTTGTGTGACTTGGTATCCGGTGTGCAACATGATGCAGTTGTCCGTGTACCAGTTCCAGTCATTGAGCACAATTTCTTCGAGCGTTTGCTCACCGGCCAGTACGGGGGAGAGCAAGATGCGGTTGTAGTTAGGGTGCGGTTCGGCACCAAAAACGGTGATCTCGTAGTGATCGGGTGCAATCTTGAGCAGCTCTTCCAGCGTGCGGATGCCTGCCATGCCATTGCCGACCAAGACCAGTTTGGATTTCTTCATTGCGACCCCCGTGGGCGGATTCCATTAACAAACGAAAAAAGGCGCCGTTCCTTGCGCAGATGGGGCTGCGAAGAAAGACGCCTTTGTCTTGGGTTCCGGTCCACCGTTGCACCTCACCCTGTAGCCAGCTCTGACTACGGAAAAGAACAATGCAATAGTTGTGCCAGATGAAATTTGCGGTGCCAAGCGATCACCGTGAGCCAATACAGGCAGCACATGCACTGCATTGGTGCTATTGCACCAAGCTGGTCGCTCCAGCCCCGGGTAAGAAAACAAAAAAGCCACACGCATGGAGCATGTGGCTTGGGAAAGAGCCTTTGGACTCAGGCGGCTTTTTCGACATGCCCCTGGCGGGTGTAGAGAAAGTCGATCACCGCTTTGCGGCAGCGCTGGTATTCGCCGTTTTCCGCCAACTCCACCCGGTTGCGCGGGCGGCCTAGCGGGACGTGCAGCACTTCGCCAATAGTGGCGGCAGGCCCATTGGTGAGCATCACGATTTTGTCGGACAGCAGTACGGCTTCATCTACATCATGCGTCACCATGACCACCGTACTCTGGGTGCGTGCGACGATCTCCAGCAACTCATCTTGCAGCTTGGCGCGTGTGAGTGCATCCAGCGCACCAAACGGTTCGTCCATCAGCAACACCTGCGGCTCCATGGACAGGGCTCTGGCAATGCCCACGCGCTGCTTCATGCCGCCGGAAATCTCGCCGGGCCGCTTGGAAGCGGCATGGCTCAGCCCCACCATTTCCAAGGCTGCATCGGTTCGCGCTTTGAGTTGGGCCTTGTTTTCCTGGCGACCAAACACACGCTCAACCGCCAGATAGACGTTGGCATAGCAAGTCAGCCAGGGTAACAGCGAGTGGTTCTGGAAGACCACGGCACGCTCAGGCCCTGGGCCTTTGATTTCGCGGTTCGCGCACAGCAATACACCCGCCGTGGGCGTGGTCAGCCCCGCAATCAGATTGAGCAGGGTGGACTTGCCACAGCCCGAGTGGCCAATCAGGCTGACAAACTCACCCTTGGCGATGCTCAGGTTGATGTCGCTCAGCGCAGGAAACAGCCCCTTGCTGGTCTGGAAGGCCTGGTCGATGTTCTGGATCTGAATGAATTTGTCGCTCATGACTTCACCTCTTCATAAGTGAATGCGGATGCCAGCTTGATCAGCGTCCATTCCAGCATCAGACCGACGATGCCGATGACAAAAATGGCAATGATGATGTTGGCCACATTCAGGTTGTTCCACTCATCCCAGACCCAGAAACCAATGCCGACACCACCGGTGAGCATTTCGGCCGCTACGATCACCAGCCAGGCAGTGCCTACGGCCAGGCGCACGCCCGTCAGCAGGTAGGGCAGTACAGCCGGGAACAGGATGGTGGTGGCAATCTTCCACTCCGACAGGTTCAGCACGCGGGCAACGTTCATATAGTCCTGCGGCACGCGCTGCACCCCTACGGCAGTGTTGATGACCATCGGCCAGATCGAACAGATGAAGATGGTCCAGATAGCGGCCGGGTCGGCTCCTTTGAACACGAGCAATCCAATTGGCAGCCAGGCCAGCGGCGAGACGGGGCGCAGCAAACCAATCAAGGGATTGAACATGCGCGAGAGAAACGCAAAGCGACCAATCACAAAGCCCAGCGGAATGCCGACCAGCGCTGCCAGTCCAAAGCCCAGCGCCACTCGCTGTAAAGAGGCGAGAACGTTCCAGCCCACGCCTTGGTCATTGGGGCCATTGCGATAAAACGGGTCACTAAAGATGTCAACCGCTTGCTTGAATGTGTCTTGCGGGGTAGGAATGGCTTGCTCGGTCGTGCTGGAGATGACGGACCACAGGCCCACCATCAACAGGACGCCCAGACATGGAGGCAGCACTTGACCTGCGGCTGTGCTGGCGCGCTGCTTCCAGGCGCTGCGTGGCGCTGTGGTGCCGGTAATGGACGACGCAGGCGGCGCTGCCTGCGCAGCAAATTTTTCCGTAGCAGTGTCTGCCAAAGGCAAGTTGCTGGATGGGGAATGAAAAATGGCACTGACCATGTGGGCGCTCCTTAGACCTTGATGGCAAAGTTGTCGGCGTATTGGGCGGGGTTGCTGCCATCCCAGACGACACCATCAATGAGTTTGCTGCTGCGCATCACCTCCTTGGGGATGTTCACATTGAACTGGGAGGCTGCTTCCTTGTACAGATCAATCCGGTTGATCTGTTTAGCGACGGACAGATAGTCTGGGTGCTCCTTGAGAAGGCCCCAGCGCTTGTGCTGGGTGAGAAACCACATGCCATCGGACAGGTAGGGAAAGTTCACCGCACCATCGCTGAAGAATTTCATGTGGTTTGGGTCATCCCAGGATTTGCCCATGCCGTTCTGGTAGCGACCCAGAATGCGCTGGTTGATGGCATCCACATGGGTGTTGACGTAGGACTTGTCAGCAATGGTTTCAGCCATCTTCACCTTGTTTTGCAGGCTGGCATCAATCCATTGACTGGCTTCCAGAATGGCCATCATCACGGCGCGTGAGGTGTTGGGGTTTTGTTTGACGAAGTCGGAGGTCGTGCCCAGCACTTTTTCCGGATGGTCTTTCCAGATGTCTTGTGTGGTGACGGCCGTGACACCGATCTTGTCCATGATGGCACGATGGTTCCAGGGCTCCCCCACGCAAAAGCCATCCATATTGCCTACGCGCATATTGGCCACCATTTGCGGAGGCGGGACGGTGATGACCTTGGCATCCTTGAAGGGGTTGATGCCTGCGCTGGCCAGCCAGTAGTACAGCCACATCGCGTGCGTGCCCGTGGGGAAGGTCTGGGCAAAGGTGTATTCGCGCTTTTCGCTGGCCATCAGTTTGGCGAGACTGGCACTATCCACCGCCCCCTTGTCAGCCAGTTTTTTGGACAGCGTGATGGCCTGGCCGTTGTGGTTGAGCGTCATCAGCACCGCCATGTCTTTCTTGGCACCGCCCACGCCCAGCTGCAGGCCGTACATCATGCCGTAGAGCACATGGGCAAAGTCCAGATCGCCATTGACCAGCTTGTCACGCACACCAGCCCAGCTCGCTTCCTTGGTGGGGATGATCTTGACGCCGTATTTCTGGTCAAAGCCCAGCACCGAAGCCATGACCACGCTGGCGCAGTCGGTCAGCGGAATGAAGCCGATCTTGACTTCTTTTTTCTCGGGAGCATCGGAGCCTGCAGCCCAGACGCCGTTGTGGCCCAGCTGGGTGTACAGCGCAGCGCTTGCGGCCAAACCTACGGTCTGGGATAAAAAGCGGCGGCGTGATGGGGTCGATGGGGTGTCGTCAGTGGGGGCTGCAGAGGGTGTATGTGCCATGGTCCTGCTCCTTCGATGCGTGATGTCAAAAATCAAAACAGAGTGACTGTCTGAAAGCGCAACGGCGTCCCGATCCATCCTGGCTTACAGGGGAAGGGGACGCCGTTGTCCTTGAAAGTGCTTGACTCCAGACCGCCGTTGGCCGGGATTCGCTACCCTAGCATGCACAAAGTGTGCCAATGGATACAGAGGCTCGTGCAACAGAGAATGCCCGCCCGCTGTAGGCAGGCTATGTGCCCCAGGGGGGCGGGGCCTGCCACTTGCATCAGGCTATGGGCTTGGCCAGCAAGTCCGCCATTGACAGCACTGCTTCCGCCACATCGATGATGCGGCGGTTCTGGCTCATGGCGGTCTGGCGCAGCAGCTTGTGGGCTTCACTTTCCGAGAGCTTCTGGTGGGTCATCAACAGGCCTTTGGCTCGTTCCAGCGTTTTGCGCTCCGTCAGTGCCTGGCGCACGGTGTCCAGTTCATTGCGCATGGCCTGCAGCCTTTGCGACTGCTCCTGCACTACGCTGAGCACCGACATCTGCAGCGGTGGTGCCCAGTGGTTCTCTGCAGGCATGGCGCTGCGCATGGTGAAAAATTCGGGTACAGCATCCCCTTGCGGGTGCGCAGCGGGCATGGTTGATGGAAGTCGCGCAAGGCCAGTCTGTGCCAGATCCAGCTGTACTTCGCAGTCGCGCACCAAGGCTTGGGTCAACAAAGACTCAATGTGGTGCATGCCGTCCATGACATTGGTGCAGGCTTCAAACCATAACGGGCTCAACTCACGGGGCAATTGCGCACCATCGAGTGCGGTGCACCCAATACGGCGCAGGCGCTCCACGGCGGTGACATCAGACCCTGTGGCGCTACAGCGCTGCCAGGCCTGCACCAGTGCTTCGGGGGCACAGTCAGCAAACACCTGCATGCAGCGTTCCTGCGCCTCAATCAAATGCAGCCAGTGCTGCTGACTGTCTGTGTAGCTGACGCCTGCGCTGAACGTTGCAGCGCCTGTGGCGCGCTCCTGGCCTGCCAGTTCCTTGCCTTGCATGAAATGGAACATGGCCACCAGCAAGCGCGAAATACTGGGGTAGGTGGCGCTGTCAGCAGCCTCAAATACCACATTCAGCAAGTCGGCAATCAGGTGGATATAGGCTTGGGTAGATGTGTGCACGCTGGCACCAAACGCCGAAACGCTGTGGCGCAAACCCGCCAGAGCATCCAGTCCCTGCAGCACATAGGCAATGCGGCTGCACAGGCGTGCGCCTTGGCCGCCCTGCAGGCTGTCTACATCAAGCTGGGAGAGGGCTGTGCGCAAAGTGGCCATGTGCTGATCGCTGGTCTGGCGCTGCATATGCAGAGCATCGCGCCCCATTAAGCCTTCGCTGGCCAGAAGAATGCTGGACAGGCCACGCTCCTTTTGCAGCGCATGAATCAGTTCAGCCAAGGCGCGCACCAAACTGCTGGTGCGCAGCATTCGCTGCAGCTCGTTGATTTCACACTGGCGCGCGGCTGCCAAAAAATGCAGGGGGTTTTCCATGGATGCATCGTGGGTCAGGATAGACAGGCTTAGCAATTTCTGTGCCTTGCAGGCGGTGAACTTCAACGTTACTCCCCCAAAAAAAGTTCAGAAACTGCGTTCGATGCAGCCTTTGTCTAGATAGGGGTCAAAATGGCCTTAAGCCCAATAGATATAAAGGGTGAATGCTCCTTTTTGTATCTACTTGTTCCGCATGGGAACTGTTCAGAGTCCTATCAACTCCTAAACTGCTGAATCAATCTTTACGAGGCCACACATGACACATGATGAAATTCGCGCAATTTTGACCTTGTGCCTGCTGGCATCGTTTGCCGATGGCGAAAAGCACGACCGTGAACGGGAGCAAATCCGTCAGGTGGCTGAAGGGCTGGCGGGCGATAGCCAAGTGAATTTGCCCGGTCTTTACCAGGACGTACTGCTGCGCCGTGTCAATTTGCCCGATGTCTTGGCGCGCCTGAGCGAGCCTGAATCGCGCCAGCTGGCGTATGAAATGGTGGTGTGCGTGTGCGATGCAGACGGCCACACCAGCCCCAAAGAAGAAGCTTTTCTGGCACAAGTGCGCCAAGCCTGGGGTATGGCAGGCCGTAGCGTTGACGCGAGCGGTGCTGATACATCGCCTGCTACCGCTTCAATAGCTGCAGGCCAAGCTACGACAACGGTTTATGGCAGTTTTGATCAACAAGCGCAGGCGGTTGCCGATGCACCCTTGCGCGCGAATGTGGTGGAAGCCGCTTTGCCCGCAGATCTGCCGGTGCCGCATCCGGCTGCGGTGGATGCGCTGCCTATCTCGGCTGCCCAGCGGCAGCCGGGAAGCTTGTCGCGCCAGGAGATGGACAGCAAGATTTTGAAGTCTGCCATCATGAATGGTGCCATTGAGCTCTTGCCCGAAAACCTGTCCACGTTGGCCATCATTCCGTTGCAGATGCGCTTGGTTTACCAAATCGGGCAGACCTATGGTTATGAGCTTGATCGTGGTCATATCAAGGATCTGCTGGCCGCGCTGGGCGTGGGCTTGACTTCCCAGTACCTGGAGGAGGCAGGGCGCAAGCTGCTCAGCGGTTTGCTGGGCAAAGCAGGCCGGGGCATCTTTGGTGGCGTGGGCCGCCAGGCGGTGAGCAGCGGCATGAGCTTTGCCAGCACCTATGCCCTCGGTCATGTGGCCAACCAGTACTACGCTGGCGGTCGCCAACTGTCGACCGACATGCTCAAAGACGCTTACCAGCACGTCATGCAAGATGGACGCCAGTTGCAGGCGCGCTATCTTCCGCAGATGCAGGAAACCGCACGCGGCTTGAACACGGCCAAAATCATGTCCATGGTGCGCGGCGGTTAAAAACGGCCACCATCAGGCAGCGTCGCGCATCTTGGCAATAGGCGTTCTTGCCTCTTGGCCTTTTGGTTAACTCCACAGAGCCAAAGTGCGCGGCGCAGACTGGGGCATCAGTAAGAGGCCTTGATTGGCGGAAGGCGACGAAGGCACCTTGAAGCGCTGCACCAGCTGGCGCAAATGCGCGGATTGCTCGCGCAGGCTGTGTGCGGCCGCAGCGCTTTGTTCCACCAGTGCCGCGTTTTGTTGTGTCATGCCATCCAGGGCACCCACGGCGTGGCTGACTTGCTGTACGCCGTCGTGCTGCTCGGCAGCGCTGGTATTGATATGGCCCATGACTTCCGTGACCCGCTGAATCGACTGCACCACCTCGTGCATGGTGCTGCCCGCTTCCTGCGCCAAATGAGCGCCATTGGCAACGCGGTCCACAGAGTCTTGGATCAGCACTTTGATTTCTTTGGCTGCTTGGGCACTGCGTTGCGCCAGCGTGCGCACTTCTGCGGCGACCACCGCAAAGCCCCTTCCTTGCTCGCCAGCGCGCGCAGCTTCTACGGCGGCATTGAGCGCCAGGATGTTGGTCTGAAAGGCGATGCCATCGATCACGCCAATGATGGCGGCAATCTTCTGGCTGCCGGCATGGATATCACCCATGGTGCTTACCACTTCATTGACCACGCTGCCACCGCGCTGCGCCACACCGCAAGCTTGCTGCGCCAGATTGGCAGCCTGCTGCGCGCTGGTGGCAGTGTCTTGCAGGGTGTGCGTCAGCTGCAGCATGGCACTGGCTGCTTGTTGCAAATGGCTGGCGGTAATCTCTGTGCGTTGTGACAAGTCTTGATTGCCGGTGGCAATCTCGTTGCTTGCGCTGTGGATGGCATCCCCACTGTCACGTACGTCTTCAATCATGCTGCCCAGCGACTGGCTCATGCTGTGCAGCAATTGCAGCAGCTGACCAAACTCGTCGCGGCGCTCTTCCTGCAACTGGGTGCACAAGTCGCCTGCGGCGATGTGCTGGGCCATACCGTTGGCCTGTGTCAAGGAGCGGCGAATGCTATTGATAAGCAGGTAGGCACCCATGGCCACACCCAGCAGCAAAAATACCATGTTGATGGCCGCAGCACGCACGACGCCTTGTCGCGCAGCACCCATGTCCGCACGCATTTGTGCCAGTTTTCTGGCCTGAGTTTGCTGATAACTCAGTAGCGCTTTTTCATAAGCTTGTGCAGCCTGTTGATAGGCTGCGTACGTGCTCTCCACGCTCTGGGTGTTGGTGGGATCGCTGGCCTTGCGTTCCAAGGCCTGGTTTTGCTGGGTGAGCATGGCTTGACGCAGTTGTTGCAATGCCTGCAGCTGGCGCTGGTCGTGCGCGTCGCTGCTGGAAGTTTGCAGGGCCTGCTGCCACTCGGTGATTTGCTGGCGGGTGCCTTGAATCTGTGCTGTCAAGCTGGCCGTGTCCTGCAGGTTCGCGCTGCCTAGCGCTGCCAGTGTGCGCACGGCATTGACTTGGGAGAGCGCGCTCCATGCACTGGCATGGTCAAGCCGCTGCGAGAGCAGGGTGTCTTGCTGGTTGAACTTTTTCTGGTGCGCTGCAGAGTTGTAGCCCGCCAGGCCAACGATCACGATCGCGCCCAAAACGATGCTGGCTACGCCGAGCCAAAGTTTGCGAGTGACGCCGATGTGCTTCATATGAAATTCCTGTGACCTGCTGAAAATGGTTGTTCAAATGTCGGGCTGCTTACAAAAACAGGCGCTTGCTAGGCAGAGTGGAAGGGAAAAGCACGGTCGTTCGTATTGGGGCTAGCACGCATAGCTGGCTGAACGGTTCGCTGGGTCAGTGTGTTGTTAGGGTTCGGATGGCCGCGGCACTGAGCGATTGCTGCCCACTGGGCGCAGCACAGCCTGCGTTTTCCCATCGAGAGCGGGGCTTGTTACCGGTGAAGGCTCAATGGCTCGATCAGCGCAGGCATACTTGGTCGCTTATTTCCCACACTTTTGATGAACACCCGCTCCCCTTTGCTTTTTGCTGCATCACCGATTGGCGTGTTTGACAGCGGTATCGGTGGCCTGAGCGTCTTGCAAGCGCTGCGCCATGAGCTGCCCCATGAGCACTTTGTCTATTTGGCCGACAGTGCCCATGCGCCTTATGGTGAGCGCGGTGATGCCTTTGTGCAGGCGCGTACTTTGGCCATTGCCCAGTATTTGCGTGCGCAACACGGTATCAAAGCGCTGGTGATTGCCTGCAATACGGCAACGGCGGCGGCGGTTGATTTGCTGCGTGCGGAACTGCCTGATCTGCTGCTCATCGGCGTAGAGCCTGCCATCAAACCAGCGGCGCTCTCCAGCCAAACACAGCATGTAGGGGTGATGGCCACACGGGGCACGGTGGAGAGCCGGCGCTTTAAAAAACTGGTGCAAGAGCATGGGCAGCAGGTGCAGTTTCACGTACAGGCTTGCGATGGACTGGCGCGGGCCATTGAGCACAGCACCCTGCAAGAGGGCGATGTGGTCACTACTGAAATTGCAGCGCTTTGCCGTGACTACACCACGGCTTTGGGCCGATTTGGCCTCAAGACTGGCGAGATGGATACGCTGGTGCTGGGCTGCACGCACTACGTTTTTGTGAAAGATGAATTGCGGGTGTTGCTGGGGCTGGATGTGCAGTTGATTGATACGGGCGCTCCCGTGGCCAGGCAAACACGGCGCTTGTTAGAACGTGCCCAGTTACTGAACCACCCACAGCCTGCCGCGCAGATCGCACCGCGCAGTGTGCAAGCGCTGGGAGCATCGGAGCATTTGCAGCTTATAACCACCGGCAGCCTGGCTGCATTGCAAGCCGCTGCCGCCCGCTGGCTGGATTTGCCCGCAAGTTGCTGCACCGTTGCCGCCATGCCCGCTGTTGTACCCAGTGCTATTTAGCTTTGATAGCATCCAGCCGTTGATGCATAAGGGCTAGGGGCACATCCGCTTCGCAGCGGTGCTACTTGGGGTTGAGGTCGGGCAAAAACTCAATGCCTGTGCGTTGCACCAATTCGGCATAGCTGATAGGTTGACTGTTGCGCTCGTCGTCACGATTGGCTTGCCAGTGCGCCCAGGCACGGTTGGTCTTTGCGTCGTACACCAGTTTGTACAAATGCGTAGGCACTGCCACCTGATTGTTGCCCACGGTAGTGCTCTGGGTTTCGTACACCGGGCCGGTGATGATGAAGACGTCACCTTGCGCACGGCTGGCATAGGTACGCGTGTCACGCTCAATGCGCGCCCAAGGTCCGCTGTTTTGTTTGCTCGACTGGGGCACCATATTGGCCAGCGAGAAGCTTTGCGCCATTGCCTGGGCAGTGGGCATGTCACCTGCCGGTGCCATGTGTCCGCGTGAGTAGCCGGAGCCTTTGTAGTCGCTCAGTTCGGCGCGTTCAGCACGGGGCAGGCGCGCATCTGCAAAAAACTTGTTGGTGCGCTTTTCATCGGCATCAGCCACCAAAGCTTTGTTCAAACGCTGCGCCACATACAGCGGGGTGCGTGTGTTGCCGTTGTGCAAGATGGCAAAGGCGTCATAGCACAGGTCTCGCAGCTTGGGCTGACTTGGCACCAAGGGCGGCGTAGCAGCAGCAAAAAACTGGCGGCAATCCTTAAAGGCGTGCTCATTGGAGGCCAGCCGCTCGGCTGCAGGCCCGCTGGCTGCGGGTGGCGAAGAACTGGGGGCATTGCCCAAACAAGCACTGAGTAAGGCTGCGCCGACGGACGAAGCCAATACAACGCGTGCACTGCGCGTCGAAAACTTTCCAAAAATCACTGCAATCCCAAATGGGCCTTAGCCCTAATGTTCACAAATCAATAGCAGGGGATTGAAGCATTTTTTGACGAAAGGTTCCGCTAAACGGTTATCTGTCTCGGAAAAAGATTAATTGCCGTCCACGCTGGCGCTCCAGCGGTCATTCCAGTCGTGGCGCACGCGCTCGATGCTGCGGCGGTCGCGCTTGGTGGGGCGGCCATCGCGCAGTTGTGCGATAGCGGTTGCGGGCTCGGGTGCCAGGCGTCGCTGCTCTGTCAAGCGCGCGCGCTCGGCCATGCTCTCGGGCGTTTCTGCATACAGCAGTTGGGCCACTGGCGCTGGGCCGCGCATGTTGCTCAGACCCAGGATGGAGACAGTTTTCGGCACATCGCCCTGGCGCAGGTCGATGGTGTCTCCCACACGCACTTCGCGTGAAGCTTTAGCCGCAGAGCGATTGACCGTCACACGACCTTTGCCAATCTGCTCCACCGCCAAAGCACGTGTTTTGTAAAAACGCGCAGCCCAAAGCCATTTGTCCAGACGCATCGAAGAAATTTCACTCATGGTGTCGATTTTCATGCATGCCTTACCGTGGAGTTGCAGGTTGCAAAGATGACCTGATGCGCAACATTTCGGGTTTTTACCAGAGAGTGGCCGGCGGATGAACGGGATGATGCGCGGTGAATTGTCAGAGGATGGCTCGCCAGCATGATCCTGCGCAGAGCGAACGCACGCAACGAATGGCAGCCTGTCTGTCTATTCAGATTCCAATCCAGTACGCACTGCGTTGGCGTATTTTGTCGGTGATGAGAGGGGTAGCTATGACCAAACAAGACGCTGCTGCGCCATTGCAGCAGTTCCAAACAGAGACAGAGGCACTCAGGGCCGAGACAGCCTCTACACGTTGGCAGGTTGCTGCTGGCGTGGCCGTGCTGGGTATTGCGATGCCTGCTTTGACTGCGGCGGGGTAGCTGTAATGGAAATCTTGACTGCTTTCTGGGATGGTCTGCTGAATGCAGCCACCCCCTGGCACTTGGCCTGGGCGCTGGCAGGCTGTGTATTGGGCACCTTGATCGGGGTGCTGCCAGGCTTTGGGCCTTCTGTGGCCGTGGCCATCTTGCTGCCCATGACGTTCAAGGTGGGCATAACGCCAGCGTTGATTTTTTTTATTGCCATTGCGTGCGGAGCCATGTATGGCGGCTCGACGGCCTCCATCTTGCTGAATACGCCGGGCGCAGGCACCAGTGCGGTAACTGCCATGGAGGGCAACCGCATGGCACGTAACGGGCGCGCCGGGGTGGCACTGGCGACGTCAGCCATCGGGTCTTTCGTGGCGGGCACGCTGGCTGCTGCGGTGGTCGTGGGCGTGGCACCCTGGGTGGCGGGGATTGCGATGAAGCTGGGCCCCGCAGAGTATTTCATGCTGATGGTGATGGCCTTTGGGGCGGTGAGTGCGGCCATTGGAAAAAGTACTTTGCGCGGCATGACAGCGCTTTTCGTCGGTATCAGTCTGGCTTGCGTGGGGTTTGAAGAAACGTCTGGTGTGGAACGGTTGACCGGTGGTATCGCCTGGTTGCACGACGGCATCGATATGGTGGTGGTTGCGGTGGGGCTGTTTGTGAGCGGTGAAGTGATGCACGCAGCAATGTATGGAGGCAGCGCCCACCGCACCTGCAACACGGTAGGGCGCGTGCGCATGTCGCGCACTGACTGGCAGCGCTCTTGGCCTGCCTGGTTGCGTGGCACTGCGCTAGGTACGCCTTTTGGCTGTGTTCCGGTAGGGGGCATTGATATGCCCACCTATCTGAGCTATGCCTCAGAGCGCTATGTAGCCAGGCCCCAAGCGCGTGTGGAATTTGGCAAGGCAGGAGCCATTGAAGGAGTGGCAGGGCCAGAAGCAGCCAACAACGCAACGGTGACTGCCGCGTTGATTCCGCTGCTCACCATGGGCATTCCCACCAGCAATACCACCGCCGTGATGCTGGGCGCTTTCAATAACTACGGCGTGCACCCAGGGCCGCAGCTTTTTGGCAGCGCGCATGCGCTGGTCTGGACGCTGATTGGCTCACTGTTTATTGGCAACGTGATCTTGCTGATCTTGAACTTGCCGCTGGTACGCATGTGGACATGGTTGCTGCGCATTCCACGCCCGCAGTGGTATGCGGGCATGCTGATTGTGGCGACGGCAGGTGTGTATGGCATGCGGCAAAGCGGCGTAGATTTGCTGCTGCTGTACGTTTTTGGTTTGCTGGGGGTGGTGATGCGGCGTTATGACTTTCCCACCACGCCGCTGGTGGTGGGGCTGGCGATGGGGCCACTGGCAGAGCTGCAATTGCGCAGCGCTGTGGCCGTGGGCCATGGCAGTTTCGGCATATTTGTGACACAGCCGCTGTCGCTGGTGTTGCTGGTGGTGGTGCTACTGCTGGTCATCGTTCCTCGCATTTTGCAAAGCTGGGCCAACCGCCGCATGGCCCAAGCCAGAGCTTATGCCAAGGAGATGGAGATGCCCTAGAGCAGTCGCACCCGGCCGATGAGCCCACAAAAAAGGCCTTGGATAAAGATATCCAAGGCCTTGGTTTTTTGGGCCGCTATGGCCGTATTGCTTAATGCAGCATCATGGGTTTTTGCTTGTCGCGGGCTGCAGGCTTGAGCGCAGCACGGTGATGACCGTTGGATGCCGCCGTTTGCGACGCAATAGACGCAAAGTTGGACGAGCTGCCAGTGCCGGTGCGGAATGTCGCCACCACGTTGTTAAGCTCCGCAGCCTGGTGGCTCAGGCTATTGGCGGCAGCGGCGCTTTCTTCCACCAAGGCCGCGTTTTGCTGGGTCACTTGGTCCAGCTGTGCAATGGCATCGCTGACTTGGCTGGCACCCAGACTTTGTTCTCGGCTGGCGCTGCTGATTTCCTGAATCAGTGTGGACACGCTTTGGACTTGGCGCACCACATCGCTGATGGTCTGGGCCGTAGCGTCCACCAAACGGGTGCCTTCGCTGACCTGGTTCACGCTTTGCTGAATCAAAGCCTTGATCTCTTTGGCAGCCTCAGCACTGCGGCCAGCCAATGAGCGAACTTCGCCCGCCACCACCGCAAAACCACGGCCTTGTTCACCTGCACGCGCCGCTTCTACGGCCGCGTTGAGCGCCAAGATATTGGTCTGGAAAGCAATGCCGTCGATCACGCCAATGATGTCGGCAATCTTGTGCGAGCTGTTGGAGATGGACACCATGGTCTGCGTGACGCGTTCCATCGCCTGGCCGCCTTCCGTGGCCGTCTGTGCAGCGTTGCGGGCCAACTCCGTCGCTTCCTGGGCGTTATCGGTGTTGTGGCGTACGGTGGACGCCAGTTGTTCCATGCTGGCTGCCGTTTGCTGCAGATTGCTGGCCTGCTCTTCGGTGCGCTGCGACAAATCGTTGTTGCCTGTGGAGATTTCGTTGGAACCTGTGGCAATCGATTCGCTGCTTTCGCGGATGCGGTTGACGATACCGATCAGGTTGCCATTCATGCTTTGGAGCGCTTGCATCAGGCGGCCCAGTTCATCCTGGGTGCGTACTTCCACTTGCGAGGTCAAATCGCCTTGGGCCACGGTCTCCGCAATATGGACTGCACGGTCCAAGCTTTGCGTGATGGTGCGAATGATTATTGCTGCGCCTAGCAGCGCCAGCACCAAAAGGATCAGCACCGCCACACCGGCCAGCGCAATGACCTGCTTTACAGCGGCCTGAGCCGCCTCATATTCAATTTGTGCCACTTTTTCTTGCAGCGTGGCCAGTTCTTGCAAGCTGGCGGCAAGGGGGCTCACGCTGGGGAACAGCCGGTACTCAATGAACGAGCCCAGCGATGTGTGATCTTGATTGACAAACAGGCGCAGCAGTTCTTCAATACGGGGGGCAATGGCGCTGAGCAAGGTGGTGACGCGCTTTGCCATCACTTCCTCTTCCGCCACCAACTCCGTTTGCAAATAGTCGTTCCAGGCCACTTCGACTTGTTTGCGCACCGTTTCCAGCGTTTCTTTGCCAGACTCCGGCAGGATTTGCTGGTTGTAAACCTTGTTGGTGATTTCCACCAGCTTGATACCGTAGCCATCGCTGACGGTCTTGATCTGCTGAATGGGTATCACCCGGTTGGTGTAGATGTACGCAAGGCGGTCATTGCTGGCGCTAAGTTGCTGCACCAAGATGGCCGTGATGGCCATTGCCAGTACCAAGAGTCCTGCTACAAGCAGCCATAGCTTGGCCCGGATACTGAGATTTCTCATTCTTTGCATGTCTTCTATCCTGGATTCTTCGGAACCTGTTTGCCCCGCACCACCACAAAAAATCGATTGGCATGTATCTAATAAGCCAATAGATCGGGAAAATTGTGGCAGATTGTTAATGATTTGCCGCTTATTGGATATGCGGTAATGCGAGATTTTTCAGTTACTGCTAGCACTTTTACAACAAAAACATACAAATCAAGGTGTTGGACACGCTGATTGGCAGTGATATCGTTGATGGCGATGGGCAGCATCTGGAGGCGCGATTGAAGGTGGTGTTTTTGCGTCACATCCGGACAGATCACGCAAAAAAGGCCGCATGGTGCGGCCTTCAGTCAAACAAGGTGGGCAAGACCCCATTCAATCGGGCATCGAACAATGACCGCCTTGCACGGCCTGGCCTGATCCTGCCGCAATAAACGGTGCTTCAAAGCGCAAATCAACGGGTTTGGAGCTGAGAAAATCCCACACCAGAAAGGCGACCAGAATCACCCAGAAAGCAGTGCGCAGCACGGTGGCTTGAGTCATGGTGATGTCTCCTTTAAAAGCCAAAGTGGCGACGAATGCGCAGGCCAAAAATGGTGCCTGCAAAAGCCAGCGGTACCCAGATCCAGCCGTGGATGGAGCCCGTAGAAATGCCCGAGAACATGGCACCCACATTGCAACCAAACGCCAGGCGCGAGCTATAGCCCAGCACCAAGCCGGCGATCAAAGCCACCACCCATTGTTGGCGGCTTAAGGGCTTGGCGCTGGTGGGTGTGGAAGCACTGACCCACAGGGCACCCGCCAAAATACCGATGTTGGTGATGGAGGTGACATCCAGCAGCACCGTCTCTGACAGGCGTGCAGCATTGCCGGGCTGCATCCAGAACCAGTTGCTCGACAGGTCGGCGACACCCGTGGCCGTCGCCACCTTGGCGGCCCATAGGCCAAAGCCGTAAACCACACCCCAAGGCTGGCCCGCAATCAGCAAGTTGGCTGTGGCCAGGAGCGCCAGCAACACCGCGCCCACCACCCATTTACGCACCAGCAATGGCTTGGCTGGAATGCCGGCCTGGAGGTTGGCGCGTTGGCAATAAAAGCCCACGCCCGCCGCCACCACAGCCAAACCTGCCAATGTGGCCACCAAAGCAACTTGCCAGCCCCAGGTGGTGACCAAACCCACAGGTTGGGTGCGACCCAGATCCAGCCACCAGCCCAAATGCACACTGCCCAAAAAGCTGCCAATGGCAAACACCGGCAAGATGGCCGCGTTCATCGGGATGCCCAAGCCGGCCTTGTACAGCGTGCCGCTGCCGCAGCCATCGGCAATTTGCATGCACAGGCCAAAGACGAAGGCGCCCACAATCAAGCTCACACTGGGCGGGCCTAAGGCGGCTGTCAATTCAGGAAAGCGGCCCAGCAGCGGCATCGCCAGGCAGGCAGCCAGAGCCAGCAAAATGAGCTGGCCGAAAACGCCGGAAGGATCTTTGTCCTCCACCAGCATGCGCCAGCCGGTGGTAAAGCCAAAGCGCTTGCCCGCCAGTACAGCGCCCAGCCCAATGCCAACCAGAAACAGACCGGCCTGGCGCGCGGACACGCTCCACAGCAGCCAGCCAAAAAATGCAGCCATGATGATGGCCAAAGGTAATCGCTTCATTCGAAGACAGCCTCTCGGGTGATTGCTATTTAAAAAGATAGCTGCTGGCCTTTGATTTAAAAAGACTTCAGATGCTTTTGGTACTGAATTCAAGATAAATCAACGGCAGGCTGCTCTCTTTTTCTTTGTTATTGGTTTTCTGGGTGTTTAGTTGAGCTTGCGTTCCCACCACTGCTTGGTGGAGCGCAGCAACTGCTCGCCCCGGCTGGGGGCATTGTCCAGTTGCGGAAAGTCGGGCTGCTGTGTCCAGTCCACCATGGAGCCAGCGTACAGCTTCACGTTGGGCAGACCAGCCACTTCGCTCATGCCAAACCAGTCGGTCGCCGCCCAATGCCCAGTATTGCAAAATGCCACGGCGTGCTGACCTTCGGGCACCTGAATTTGCGCTGCAATCGCTTTGGCTTTGTCCGCGTCCACAAACAACGAAGTTTTGGGCACAAACCACTGGTTAAAGTCCAGTTGCACCGCGCCGGGTAAAGTGCCTGCCAGCTTGGCCGCCGGGGCTTGCGTTTTGCCTTGATAAAAGGCGTCGGGGCGCGAATCCACCAGCACTGCGTTGCTCAGCTTGATGCTTTGCTGAATCTCCTGGCGCGTAGACAGCCAGGTGGCGTCGAAAGTGGGCGCATACGTGCTGGGCGCAACGCGGATCGCGGCGTTGGAAAATGGCAGCTTGGCTGCTTCCCATGCCTTCAGTCCGCCGTTGAGCACAGACAACTCGGTCAGGCCCAGTGATTTCAGTGTCCAGTACACACGTGCCATGGCGCCAAAATCGGTGGCGTCTTTGCCGTGCGAAACCACCACGGCGTGCGTGTCTGCCGTCAAACCCAGAGACTGCACCAGCGCCACCAGTTGCTGGTGATCCGGCAACTCGCCCGGATTGGTCACAGGGCCGCGCCATTTGTCATACGGCGCATTGACTGCACCAGGAATATGGCCGGTGGCAAACTCTTTCGGGGTGCGAATATCAATCACGCGCACAGCGGTGTTGGGCAGCAAGGGGGAAAGCTCCACCGGAGAAAGCAGGGGCGGGGCAGCCAAGGCTGCGCTGCAGGCACTGGCACCCAGCACCAACGCAAGGAAAGAACGGTATTTCATAATAGGCAGCCGGTTACGATGCATTGCGAACCGCAGAGATGGCAAAAACGATATTGTCCTGCCTCAAAGATATGCCTACAACGAAGAATAATTTGAGTGCGTATGTCCGGATTGTTATATGCCGCTGTGAAGTTGTTGTGCGGCCCAGCAGTTTTCAAAAATCAATACCGCAATCTCCCTCAGATTTTGTAGCGGATAGGGGTGCTGGATGGTTGTAACACCCTAAATTCCAGCAAAATCGCCCGATAGAAATACAGGTGCCAGCGGTGAGCGCTGTTGCTTTTTTTGTGAAGATTTGGATGTCGAACTATCAAGAACTGTTGGCCCGCAAGCGCGAGCTGGATAAAAATATTGAGCAATTGCGCCGCACCGAAAGTGAGGCCGCTTTAGCCACCATCAAAGATTTGATTGCAACTTTTGGCTTTACAGCGCAGCAGGTTTTTCCTTTCCAATCTGACTCGGTCAAGAAAAAAGTGCCTGCTAAATACTATGACCCAGCTACTGGTAACTCATGGACGGGTCGCGGAAAAATGCCCAAGTGGCTGCAGGGCAAAGATCGCTCTGTCTACGAGATTGCCGCGCCCCAGGTGTCCTCATGGAGCACACCGGAAGACGAGAACAATCCTTTCCCGATCCAATAAAAATTAGCGGCTGGCCCAATAAACGATTGTCTACGGCAACGTAGCGCGAAGGCACGCACATGGCGGAATGCTCGCCAAGTGTGTCTTCCTTGGTGAATACCCACTTCGTGCGCAGCAGCTTGGAACTTAGAACTCAGAGCTTTATCGGCCAGCCCTGCATATGCTGCTGGGCAATGTCACGCAGCGCAGAAATCCAGCTTGCGTGGTCATTGAGGCAAGGAATAAAGCGGTAGTCCTTGCCACCCGCATGCTCAAACGCCTCGCGCGCTTCCTGGTTGATTTCTTCCAGCGTTTCAATGCAGTCGCTGGTAAAGCCGGGGCACATGATGTCCACGCTCTCCAGTCCTTGCTGGGCCATTGCCACCAAGGTGGGTTCGGTATAGGGCTCCAGCCACTTGGCCTTGCCAAAGCGCGATTGAAAGGTCAGCATGAACTGCTCGTCGCTCAGGCCCAGGCGTTGCGCCAGCAAACGGCCTGTCGTCATGCACTCATCGCGATACGGATCACCCAAGGCATAGGTACGTTCCGGCACACCGTGAAAGCTGAGGAACAACTTTTGCGCCCGGCCATTTTCACGCCAGTGCTTTTCTACGGTCTGGGCCAGTGCATCGATATAGCCGGGATGGTCGTGGTAGCGCTGCACAAAGCGCAGCTCCGGAATATTGCGCTGGGTTTTGGCCCAGTCGTACACGGCATCACAAACGCTGGCGGTGGTCGTGCCCGAGTACTGTGGGTACAGCGGCAGCACCAGAATGCGCGTAGCGCCCTGGGCCTTCAGTGCATCGAGCTGCGAGGCAATAGACGGGTTGCCATAGCGCATGGCCGGCGCCACCAGTACATTGCAGCCCGCCTCATCCAGCCAGCTGCGCAGCAACATGGCTTGGCGCTCTGTGAAATACAGCAGGGGTGAGCCGGTTGCCCCACCTTCATTCCATACCGTGGCGTACTTGGCCGCCGAGGCTTTGGGCCGGGTGCGCAAGATGATGCCATGCAGAATGGGCCACCAAGCAAGCTTGGGAATTTCCACCACGCGGTCATCTGACAAAAACTGCGCCAGATAGCGGCGTACGGCAGAAGGCGTGGCTTCATCCGGCGTACCGAGGTTGCACAGCAAGATGCCGGTGCGTTCGGGTTGGCCTGGGGCGAGCTGGGGTTCGGGTGCAAAGCGTGAGCGCATGGGGCAATTGTCGCAAAACGCCATGCCACTCTGGCCGCCCATGCTGCTCAGCCCTGTGCGGCTGCAGTATTCTCACGGCATGCTTGACCCATCGCAAATACGTGCCATCACCCTCGACCTTGATGACACGCTGTGGCCGATCTGGCCCACCATTGTCCGTGCCGAAGCAGCGCTCTTGCTATGGTTAAAAGAGCATGCACCGCTGTCTGCCAAAATGTTTCCGACGACCGAGGCGCTCAGGCAGGTGCGGCTGCTGGTAGAACGAGAACACCCTGATCTGCGACACAACTTGATGGCGCTGCGCACAGAGTCCATTCGCTATGCATTGCGTCAAGCAGGCGAAGCTGAAAATTTAGCTATCCCCGCATTTGAAATTTTCTTTGCCGAGCGCCAGCGTGTGCAGCTGTTTGAAGATGCCTTGCCAGCGCTGGAATTTCTGGCCGCGCGCTGGCCGGTGGTGGCAATTACCAACGGCAATGCAGATTTGCAGCGCGTGGGCATTGGGCGGTTTTTTCAGGATTGCTGGAATGTGGAACGCGCGGGCGTGCCCAAGCCAGATGCGCGCATTTTTCACCAAGCAGCGAATGCAGCCAATGTGGCCCCTGACCAAGTGCTGCATGTAGGAGATGATGCCAAATTGGATGTAAGGGCCGCCAGAGATGCGGGTATGCACGCGGTTTGGCTTAATCGCAGCGGCATAGACTGGCCTGAGCAGGGGGGCGTGCCCCCTATTACCGTGGCCAGCTTGCGCGAGTTGTGTGATTTGCTGGCTGCTTGACCGTCCAACCCGCAGTGTGTGTGGGTGTCAGGAGTCAGTCCATGCCCACTACTTTGCCGCGCACCTCCTCCGTATGGGATTTGCCCACGCCTTTGGCCATTGGCTGGATGCAGCCGCTCAACTGGCTTGCGCTGGGCTGGAAAGACATGGCCCGCGCTCCGTGGCTGAGTCTGGGGCACGGGCTGGGTTTGGCGCTGCTGGGCGCTGTGATTTTGTTGCTCGGGCACAATCGGTTTTGGTTGATGGCGGGGGCGCTTTCGGGGTTTTTGGTAGTGGGCCCCGTCGTTGCTACCAGTCTGTATGCGATCAGCCGTGCCTTGGAGCGTGGTGAAACGGTGGATAGCGCTTTGGTACGCCGCACATGGCTGCATTGGCAACAAGGCAACCGGCGCGGCAGCGATTACTGGTGCTTGGTGCAGTTTGGCTTGCTGCTGGCGGTCTCGGCAACGGGCTGGCTCGTGATTTCCGCTTCACTGATTACGTTGCTGGCCCCTGTGCGCATTGCCACCCCCCTGGACTTTATTGAGCACGTGGTGCTGGCCTCAGACAGCACACTGTTTAGCTGGTGGCTGGCATTGGGCAGCTTGCTGGCAGCGCCCATCTTTGCATCGAGTGTGGTTTCTATGCCTTTGTTGCTGGATCGCAAAGTCTCTTTGCCACAAGCCGTGCTCACTAGCTGGCTGGTAATTTTGCAGAACCCGGTGCCCATGGCGATATGGGCGGGTTTGATTTTGATGTTTACCTTGCTGGGCTTGGCGTCACTGATGCTCGGTCTGGTGCTTGTGATGCCCATGCTGGGCCATGCGAGCTGGCATGCTTACCGTGATCTGGTCGATGCGTCAGGTTTTGCACTGCGCGAGGCCAATGCAGCGCCAGGCAGCGAGGTTACTTAGGGATTTGTGTTGTGATTTTTGGCTATACAGAAGAACAATTTGCGCAGTTTTTTCTCACTTACGGCGTTGGGGCATTCATTGTCTTCATGCTGTTCATCATTGGTCATCTTGCGTGGCAATCCAAGGCCGGCAAGTTCGGCACTTTTGTGCTTTTTTTAGGGCTGGCGGTGGGTTTTACAGGCTTTCTCGCCAAGCTGGTGCTGCAGTGGTATTTGGAGAAGTAAGCCTTCTTCAGCACTTTCAGCACTTTAATAAAAGGAGCAAGTCGCCCTTGTAGATATTGAGATTCAACGATGTTTAGCGTTGAAGTCTTTGATACACCAGGGCAGGCTGCTCCTTTTTTATGTGTGCGATGCGCAAGGGCCTTGTTTAGCCTACAGCTTGGGCAATCTGCAAGCCACTGCGCACTGCGCCTTCCAGCGTCGCGGGGTAGGGGCCCTGCACATAATCACCACAGGCCCACAAACCAGGTGCAATGCTGGGCTGCGGGCGCTGCACCAGCGGCGTGCAGGCAAAGGTGGCACGTTTGTCGATGACGGTTTTGAGCGCTTGCAAATCCGGCAATTGCAGTTGCTGCTGTGCCTGGGCAAGCACCTGGTCTTGCAGGGTCTGGCGATCCCCTTCACTGGCGCTGATGACCAGGGCGATCAAACCCGCGGGGCCGCCCAGCTGGGTTTTGTCAAAGGCAAATTGCGCGGGGGCTGCGGGCTGGCTGCGCAGCGCCACCATCGGGGCCGGTAAGACATGGCCGTCTTTGCGGCGCAGGGCTGTAGCGGCATACACCGTGGCAATCGCCGTATGAGGCAGCGCCTGTGCACATGCCGCCCAAGACTGGCCAGCTTCGCGCCACTGGCTGGGCAGATGGGTGCTGAACACCAAGCGCGCCGCGTCAGCGCTGGAGGTTGCCAGCACCACCGCGTCAAAATCATGCGTTTCAGCGCCGCGCACTTGCCAGCCCTGCGTGGGCAGCGCGGCCAGCTGCTGCACGCGCTCTCCCAGATGCAACTGCGCCCCTTGCTGCTGCAGCCATGTAGCCGCCGTGGCTGGGAATAAACGGCTCAGATCGGTTCGCGGAATCAGCAGGTTGGAGCCGCCTTGGCCGCTGAACAGGCCGTCTTGCAGCACCTGCAAAAAAATACGTCCGCTGGCTTGAGACGTTGGCAAATTCAAGGCAGAAATGCACAGCGGATCGACAAAATCCTGTATCAAGCGCGCAGGCAATGCCCGGCACAGATCGGCCACGGTGGCGCTGTCAGCGCACTCAAATTGGCTGCGTTGCCACTGGTGGGCCTGGTACAGCAGGGCCAGCTTTTCGCGCCAGCTCCAGCCTTGGGCGCGGGCAATGCCCAGCACCGCATCCCACGGCGGGGGAAGGTTAGGCAATTGCAGGCCCAGGCCATCGGCATAGCGCAAGTCCAGCGGCAGGCGCAGCAAGGCATGCGTCTCTGAAACGCCGACGGTTTGCATGACTTGCAGACAACGTTGATAAGCACCAATGAGGATGTGCTGACCGTTGTCCACCGTCCACGTCTGGCCCTGGGGGCCTTGCAGCGCCAGCGCGCGGGCGCGCCCACCCCAGGTGCGGCTGGCTTCCCAGATATGCAGAGCATGCCCTTGTTGGTGCAGCTGTACCGCCGCAGCCATGCCCGCCCAGCCGCCGCCGATGATGGCAATTTTGAGAGGCTTGCTTGCGTTGACCACGTTTACATGCGGCCCAGCGCTTGCATCTTCCAGGCCAGCCACAGCTTGCGCAGCGGCGTCAGGCCCACGCGCTGGTGCAGGACCTGGAAGTTCTCCGCCTCAATCTCGCGCAGCAAGGTGCGGTAGATGCTGGCCATCATCAAACCCGGTTTTTGCGTACGGCGGTCTTCTGGAGGCAGTAGCGCAAACGCTTCTTCATACAGCTGGTGCGCGCGCTGCGTCTGAAAGCGCATGAGGGCGGTGAAGCGATCCGAGTATTCGCGCTTAGTGATCTCGTGCGCTTTCACATCAAATTGCTGCAGATCGCTGATGGGCAGGTAGATGCGGCCACGCATGGCGTCTTCACCCACATCACGAATGATGTTGGTCAGCTGAAACGCTTGACCCAGCTTATGGGCGTAGGCTGTGGTGGTTTCGTTGGTTTGGCCAAAGATGTGTGCCGCCACCTCGCCCACCACGCCCGCGACCAAATGGCAGTAGCGCTGCAAGCCGGGATAGTCCAGGTAGCGGGTTTGATCGAGGTCCATCTGGCAGCCTTCGATGACGGCCTGCAGATGGCGTTGTTCGATTTGAAACTGCTGCGTGTGCGGTAACAGCGCCAGCATGACGGGGTGGCTGGGTTTGCCAGCAAAAGCCTGGGCAACCTCTTGCTTCCACCACGCTAATTTTTGGGCAGCAACGCCGGGGTCTTGCACTTCATCGACTACGTCATCCACCTCGCGGCAAAACGCGTAAAACGCTGTGATGGCAGCTCTGCGATTGGCGGGCAAAAAGAGAAAGGCGTAATAAAAGCTGCTGCCCGAAGCGGCGGCTTTTTCTTGGACGTAAGTTTCCGGAGTCATATGGTGGGCGATTGTCCCATGTCTTGTTGCAGTGAAATGGGGGAGTCAGATTAGTGTGCTGCTTGATGTGCATCAAGCCATGTGCGTGTGAAAGCGGCGCTTTTTCAGGGGGTGAGCGCCTAAGATTGATCTGTTGCAATTAGATATCTTTCTACACCCATGCCAAGCCTCAATTCATTGCGTTTAACCCAGCGTTATATGTTGGTCTTCGGCGGCTATTTCCTGTCCATGGCCGTCGTGATTGGTATGAGTTGGCATGGGTTGATGAGTGCGCGGGACAGTCTGCGTGGATTGCATGACGATTCTCTGCAGCGCATTTTGCTGGCAGATTCCATCAATGAGAGTGTGCTGCAGTCCCGCATGCAGCTCTTGCTGGCGTTTCAGCACGCCCCCGACAATCCTCTGTCAAGTCTGCATGACCACCCTGCCAGCAGCCACCTGGATGTAGTCAAGAGCAATGCAGCACGTGGTCTGGAGATTCAAAAAGAGCTGGAGAAGATGATCTCCGACCCCATCGAAAAAGAGATGTTTGCAGAAGCCATGCGCGTGCAAAACGTATGGAACAGCAAGCTCAGCGAGGTGATCCGTGCGGTGGAATCAGGCAACTACAGCCACGACACCATGGCCCAATTTTTGACCATGGGGCGTGAAGAGGCAGACACCTTGGTTGCACTGGTGGGTGCCTTCAAGGGCTTGCAAGTGACCCAGGCAGACATTGCCTATCAAGACGCTGCACAGCGCTATAACACCAGCATCTGGGTTTTCGTCTTGTGCGTGCTGTTCGGTGGGCTGCCGGCAACCCTGCTGTCCATTTCTTTGCTGCGCCGCATGAACCTTGGCTTTCGCTCGGCCCACGACACGGCCCAGGCCATTGCTGCCGGAGACATCTCTCAGCGCGTACAGGTCAGCGGCAGCGACGAGATTACAGAACTGCTGGTGCAGATGGAGGACATGCGTACGCACTTGCACGCCATCATCTCTCAAGTGCGCAGTGGTGCGGATGCCATCGCAGGTGCCTCCACCCAAGTTGCGGCGGGTACGGGAGACTTGTCGATGCGTACCGAGCAGCAAGCAGCATCGTTGCAGCAAACGGCATCGGCCACGGAAGAGTTGTCCAGCACGGTACAACAAAATGCAGACAGCGCCATCCGCGCCAGCGAATTGGCTCGCGGTGCCACGGATGTGGCCGCACGCGGCGGGCAAATGGTGTCCGAAGTGGTGTCAACGATGGAAGACATCAACACGTCGGCCAAAAAAATTGAAGCCATCATTGGAGTGATTGACAGCATCGCTTTTCAAACCAACATCTTGGCACTCAATGCAGCAGTGGAGGCTGCGCGCGCAGGTGAACAAGGCCGTGGCTTTGCGGTGGTGGCCAGTGAAGTGCGCTCGTTGGCCGGCCGCTCTGCCGAGGCCGCCAAGGAAATCAAGGTGCTGATTAATGACTCGGTAAACCGTGTACGCACGGGCAGCGAGCAGGTGCACCGCACGGGGAGCACCATGAACGAGATCGTGACCAGCATTGCGCGGGTGTCCGATATCGTCAGCGAAATTGCAGAGGCCAGCCGTGAACAGTCCAAGGGCCTGGCGCAGATTAATGATGCCGTTTCCAATCTGGATGATGTCACGCAGCAAAACGCAGCATTGGTTGAGGAAACTTCGGCGGCCTCGAATGCCTTGCAAGAGCAGGCCAACCAGATGGCGGAAATGTCCTCTAAATTTGTGCTGGAAAGTGGCGCAAGCATGCAGTACAGCGGCGGTTTTTCTGCGCCAGCTTCTTACCCTGCCGGAATCGGCAGTCGCGGCACAGCAGCAGTGCGCGGGCCAGCCTCAGCGTCAAGAACTGTTGGGCGTGGTGTTGCACCCGCCGAGACGCTTTGAGCCTTTCCGCAAGCACATAAAAAACCGGCGAAATGCTAATGCCAGTCAGTTAAGAAACTTCACTTATTAAAAAGTCGTGAAGAATGTAGAAAAGGGATGCGATTTGCATCCCTTTTCTTATGGATTCAGGCGCTTTGAATCCTTAACTGACTGGCATTAGGCGAAATGCCGGTTTTTTATACTGGGGACGTACAAGCACTACATGGACAGTGCGCGCCACAGTATGCGCGGGCCATCCCATTTTTTGACGGTGCAGCGCGTGGTTAGGCTGTGGCCCTGCAGCGCATCTACCTTGTCCAAAATGCACAGGCCCCCTTGCACCACCAAGCGCAACTCCCATCCAATGCGCCCTGGTAACTGGTGAACAAGATCAGAGCCTTTTTTCATGCTAGCCCTTGCCCAGCAAGCGTTGTCAGCTATGAGATTCTTGATTTCTGGAGTCACTTGCAGTCGCTCTAAATCCGCACGCGTTACGCCATAAGCTGTGCAGTCGGCATCAGTGAGGTAATGGCGTTGGCGGGGAATATCTTCACTCAAATCCTGCCAGAAATTGATCAGCTGTAGCGCCGTGCAAATGGCATCGCTGCGCTCTAGTGCCTGTTGATCTTGAATGCCGTACAAATGCAGCAGCAGCCGTCCGATGGGGTTGGCGGAGCGGCGGCAATAATCCACAAGTTCAGCGCGGTTCGCGTAAGTGGTGCCGTCGCGCGTGTATTCAATGTCTTGTACGAAAGCGCTCAACAAGTCGTCCAGCAGTTGCACCGGTAACTGGTATTGATGAATGCTGTGCTGCAAAGGGGTAAAGATGTGCGCCCACTGACCCGATGCTGCCTGCGCCTTTGCGCAGTCATGCAGCGCACGTCGGTAGTCGTGCAATTGCGCAATGCGTTGGGCGGCATTCAAGTCGCCTTCATCCGCAATGTCGTCGGCAGCGCGGGCAAAGGCATAGATGGCTGCAATAGGTGGGCGCAGGGCAGGCGGGCATAGCCATGACGCGACGGGAAAGTTTTCGTAGTGCGTAACGGCGGGTGCTTGAACGGGGGGAGGGGGCAATCGGTGATTCACGGCGAAGATTGTCGCTTGACAGCGGATTGGCGCGCTCCTAGATTGCTAACCCATTAGTCAGTAACTGCGGTTTTATCATGTGCTTGTTGAAATTTTTACGGCCCTTGCTTGGCCTTTTTACTTGTGTATTCATCTTGTCAGGATGCTCAAAGAAAGAGTCTGCGCCAGACCCTGTGCGGGCTGTGAAGTTGCTGGAAATTAAGGCGCAGCCATTGGAGAAGACGGTGGAATACGCCGGGGATGTGCGAGCAAGCACAGAGTCGAGCCTGGGCTTTCAAGTCTCTGGCAAGTTGTTGCAGCGCTTGGTTAACGCGGGGGACTCAGTGCGCAAAGGGCAATTGCTGGCGCAACTGGATGGGCAAGACTACGCACTGGCAGTTCAGGCCGCGCAGGCGCAAGTTGTAGCAGCGAAGACACAGCATGATCTGGCGCAAGCAGATTGGCAGCGCTTTTCTGCGCTCAAAGATCAGGGCTTTATCAGTGGTGTAGAGCTGGATCGCAGAAAAGCCAATGTGCAAGCTGCGCAAGCACAGTTAGAACAAGCACAAGCGCAGGCAGCCTCGCAAAGTAATCAAAGAAATTACACGCACCTTTATGCGGGCGCGGATGGCGTGATCACTGTAGTTGCCGCAGAGCCGGGTCAAGTTGTTGCCGCTGGTAGCCCTGTGGTGCGCATGGCGCATGACGGTGCGCGCGATGCAGTGATTAACGTGCCTGAAGATGTCCGCAGTTTGATGCCGGTCGGAAAACAGGTGCAAGTGCGTGCATGGGCCAGTAATGACCACTGGGATGGCGGGGTACGTGAGCTGGCAGCCAGCGCAGACCCCGTAACGCGCACTTATGTCGCAAAGGTGGGTCTTGAAGGCGCGGATCAACCGGCATTGGGCTCTACGGTGCAGGTGGTCGCGCAACTGGACGAGCGGGTGTCTGCAAATTCCGCCATCAAGTTGCCATCGACGGCCCTGCTCCAGCAAGGGGGGGAATCTGCGGTCTGGGTGTTTGAGGGCGCCACATCGACCCTCCGACTGCAAAAAGTTACCGTGCAGGGAGTGCAAGGCAATGACATTCTCATTGCAGAGGGCCTTACTGTAGGCATGCATGTGGTTGCGACAGGTACGCATGTTCTGACGCAAGGGCAGAAAGTTTCGGTGTACCAGCCTGCCTACCCTCAGGCTAAGCAGTAAGGAGGTCGCCCAATGTCCGTACCTCCGAACCAAGAAGCGCCGCAGCGCTTCAACCTCTCGCGCTGGGCGCTGCAGCATATACCGCTCACACGTTACTTGATGGTAGTGATCTTGTTGCTGGGCGGCGCAGCGTATTTTCAGCTGGGTCAAGATGAAGACCCCCCGTTCACGTTTAGAGCCATGGTGGTGCGCACCTACTGGCCGGGGGCCTCTGCCCAGCAAGTGGCAGAGCAAGTCACAGACAAGATCGAACGCACACTCCAAGAAGTGCCTTATGCAGACAAAATCAGCAGCTATTCCAAGCCTGGTGAGTCGCAGGTGATCTTTCAGTTGCGCGATAACTCCAAACCGCAGGATGTGGCGAATCTTTGGTACACCGTGCGCAAAAAAATCGGAGACATGCAGTACACACTTCCCCAAGGCGTGCAGGGGCCGTTTTTCAACGACGAATTTGGAGATGTGTATGGCGTGATCTATGGCCTGCATGGCGAAGGTTACAGCTATGCTGAACTCAAAACCTTTGCCGATGATGTGCGCCAGCAGTTATTGCGCGTGAAGGATGTGGCCAAGGTGGAGCTGTTTGGTGCGCAAAATGAAAAGCTATTTATCGAGCTTTCGCAAAAGCGATTGGCCCAGATGGGGCTGGATACCAACCAAGTCATTGGTCAGTTAAACCAACAAAATGCCGTCGTCGGCACGGGGGTGGTGCAAACGCCAGTCGAGCAGGTGCAGGTGCGCGTGGCAGGGCAGTTTGATGAGGTTGAGCAGATCCGTGCAATGCCGATACGTGCACCATCGGGCGCACAGCTGCGTTTGGGCGATATCGCTGAGATCAGCCGTGGATATGACGATCCCCCCAGTGTCAAAGTTCGCCATGACGGGCGCGAAGTGATTGCCATTGGTATCTCCATGGCCAAAGGCGGCGATATTGTGGGCTTGGGAAAAGCTTTGCACGCGCAGGTCGCAGACATTGCTGCAAGGCTGCCGGCGGGGGTTCAGCTGGAAAATATTCAAGACCAACCTAAAGCCGTTACCGATTCGGTCAATGAGTTTCTTAAAGTCTTGGCTGAGGCTGTGGTAGTGGTGCTGGCAGTAAGTTTTATCAGCTTGGGTTTGCACAAGCGGCAAGATGCCACCGTCTGGTGGCGGCGCTGGTATGTAGACCCAAGGCCGGGGCTGGTCGTCGCTATCACCATTCCATTGGTGCTGGCCGCCACATTTCTTGCGATGTGGTACTGGGGGATTGGCCTGCACAAGATATCGCTAGGCTCACTCATCATCGCGCTGGGTTTGTTGGTGGACGACGCCATCATCGCCGTCGAAATGATGGTGCTGAAGCTGGAAGAGGGCTACGACAAACTGCGCTCAGCAACCTTCGCTTATGACATTACCGCCAAACCAATGTTGACAGGCACGCTGATCACCGCGGCGGGCTTCTTGCCGATTGGTATGGCGCAGTCCATGACGGGTGAATACACCTTTGCCATTTTTGCTGTTACTGTAATTGCGCTGATACTGAGTTGGTTGGCTTCGGTCTACTTTGTGCCTTATCTAGGTAGCGTTTTTTTGATAGAACCTCAACGAAAAATCACGGAAGGTATTTCGCAAGACCCGCATGAAGTCTTTGATAGCCCTTTCTATCAAACCTTCAGAAAGATGGTTCACAAGTGTGTGGAGTACCGCTGGCTCACGATTGGTGTCACTACTTTGATCTTTGTATTGGGAATGGTTGGCATGACCAAAGTGCAGCAGCAGTTTTTTCCTGACTCCAATCGCCCGGAAATTTTGGTGGATGCATGGTTTCCCGAAGGTACCTCTTTTGTGGGTAATGAGGAAGTTGTGCGACAAATGGAGGCACACCTTCAAGCTACGTCGGGTGTGAAGAGCGTGACAGTCTGGATCGGTTCAGGCGTTCCACGTTTTTACCTGCCACTGGATCAGGTGTTTCCGCAAGCGAATGTCTCGCAGTTCATTGTGATGACGGAGAGCCTTCATGTTCGCAATCAACTGATGAAGGTGCTACCTACTGCTTTGGCGCAAGCTTTTCCAGAAGTGCGCTCGCGCGCCAAGTTGCTGCCCAGTGGGCCACCCGTTGCTTATCCCGTTCAGTTCAGGGTGATGGGGCCAGATGCTCAAAAGCTGCGCACGCTGGCTGATCAAGTCAAAGCTCAGATGCAAGCGCACCCAGACATGCGAGGGGTGAATGACAACTGGCACGAGTCCGTTAAGGTCGTCCGCTTGGAAGTGGATCAAGACAAAGCACGAGCCTTAAGTGTAAGCAGTCAGTCTATTGCGCAAGCAACACAGACCTTGCTTGCGGGTTCAGCAATCGGGCAATACCGTGAGGGTGACAAGCTGATGCAGATGGTGCTGCGTCAGCCTTTGCAGGAGCGCGATGCGATAGAGGATATCTCCCAGGCCTATGTGCCCACGGCGTCCGGACAATCGATTCCACTGACGCAAATAGCTAAACCTGTGCTTGGGTGGGAGCCTGGGGTGATGTGGCGAGACTCGAGAAGCTACGCCATCACAGTTCAAGGCGATGTCCGCGAAGGATTGCAAGGGGCCACACTGACCCAAGCTCTGCAACCCGCACTTGCGAAACTGGAAGCGCGTTGGAAGCAAGAGGGTTTGCATGGTTACCGTATTGCAGTTGCCGGGGCGGTAGAAGAAAGCTCGAAAGGGGCCGCGTCGATTGCTGTAGGTATTCCTGTGATGCTGTTCTTGGTTTTCACGCTGCTGATGCTCCAATTGCATAGTTTTAGTCGCGCGTTGCTGGTCTTTCTAACGGGTCCCTTGGGTATCGCAGGCGTTGCCGCTGCATTGTTGCTGCTGGATCGTCCATTTGGTTTTGTGGCCCTGCTCGGAGTGATTGCGCTCATGGGCATGATTCAGCGAAATTCCGTCATCTTGATCGACCAGATCGAATCGGATCGAGCGCGCGGAGTTCCTACTTGGGATGCAATTGTGGAATCTGCTGTTCGAAGATTTAGGCCGATTGTGCTGACGGCTGCAGCTGCAGTGCTGGCCATGATTCCCTTATCTCGCAGTATTTTTTGGGGCCCCATGGCTGTTGCCATCATGGGCGGTTTGATCGTGGCTACCGTACTGACACTGTTTGCCTTGCCTGCCATGTATGCCGCTTGCTTTCGTGTCAAAAAACCAGAAATTTACTTTTCCTCTGAAAAATGATGAGCCGGTATGTGTATTGAAGAGTTTTTCAAGGTTAAAATCTTAGATTGACCTATGACGCAGGTCGGTTTTTTCCGATTTGTAGTTAGCAAGACCGCGCGGGTGGCGAAATTGGTAGACGCACCAGGTTTAGGTCCTGACGGTGGCAACACTGTGGGGGTTCGAGTCCCCCCCCGCGCACCACATCTTTCAGTGAGACTTTGCGGAATACGGTGCAGGCTGTGTACTGCAGCCGGTACGGTCCACTACTTCCCCAGATTTAGGAATTGCCATGGCTGTGACAGTTGAAACCTTAGAAAAGCTTGAGCGCAAAATTTCGCTGAGCCTGCCTCTTTCCGTGATTCAGACTGAAGTCGAAACGCGTCTGAAAAAGGTTGCTCGCACTGTGAAGATGGATGGTTTCCGTCCAGGTAAAGTGCCCATGAATGTGGTGGCACAGCGTTACGGCTACTCGGTGCAGTACGAAGTACTGAATGACAAGGTCGGTGAAGCTTTTGCTCAAGCTGTGTCAGAAGCCGGTTTGCGTGTTGCCGGACAGCCAAGCATTTCTGAGAAAGAAGGCTCCGCTGAAGGTCAGGCTGAATTTGAAGCCGTGTTTGAAGTGTTTCCGGAAGTCAAGATTGGCGACTTGGGTGCTGCGGAAGTTGAGAAGCTGACAGCTGACGTTGATGACGCAGCTATTGAAAAGACTCTTGATATTCTGCGTAAGCAGCGCCGTACTTTCGCTCAACGTGCTGCTGATGAGGCAGCTGTTGACGGCGACCGCGTTACTGTCGATTTTGAAGGCAAGATTGACGGCGAAACTTTTGCTGGTGGTAAGGCTGAAGGCTTCCAATTCTTGGTGGGCGAAGGTCAAATGCTCAAGGAATTCGAAGACGCTGTGCGTGGCATGAAAACTGGCGAATCCAAGACCTTTCCCTTGGCTTTCCCAGAGGACTACCATGGCAAAGATGTGGCAGGTAAAACCGCTGACTTCTTGGTGACTTTGAATAAATTGGAAGCTGCCAATCTGCCGGAAATCAATGATGCCTTGGTGAAATCTTTGGGTATTGCTGATGGTTCCGTTGAAGCTCTGCGCGCTGACATCAAGAAAAACTTAGAGCGTGAAGTTAAGTTCCGCTTGCAAGCACGTAACAAGCAAGCCGTAATGGATGCATTGGTTTCAGTGGCTGAATTAGATTTGCCAAAGGCATCTGTTCAATCTGAAGTAGCTCGTTTGCAAGAAGGTGCTCGCGCTGACCTGAAGCAACGTGGTATTAAGGATGCTGAAAAAGCGGACATTCCTGACGATATTTTCTTGCCGCAAGCTGAGCGTCGTGTGCGTTTAGGTTTGGTAGTTGCCGAGCTGGTTAAAAGCAATAAGTTGGAAGCTACCCCAGAGCAACTGAAGGCGCATGTCGATGAACTGGCTGCTTCTTACGAGAAGCCTGAAGACGTAGTTCGTTGGTATTTTGGCGATCGTCAGCGGTTGGCTGAAGTTGAAGCTGTTGTGATCGAAAACAACGTGACTGAGTTTGTCCTCAGCAAAGCAAAGGTTCACGACAAGAGCGTGTCGTTTGAAGAACTGATGGGCCAAGCCTAATTGGTTTGACCGAGTAGGGTACTGTATATGGTTGTAAACCACATGCGGTACTGAAAAGTTCTCGATCCGGGGCTTGTGCTTTGCTGCACAAGCCCCATTTCATTTCTTGGATACAGTATTTGTTCTGTCCCCACGTTTGGAGAAAACATGAGCGCATTGGATATGCAAGGTTTGGGTATGGTACCCATGGTGGTTGAGCAGTCGGGTCGCGGTGAGCGGTCTTACGACATCTATTCCCGCTTGCTTAAAGAGCGCGTGATTTTCTTGGTTGGCGAAGTCAATGATCAAACCGCTAATCTAGTAGTAGCTCAATTGTTGTTCTTGGAAAGCGAGAATCCCGAGAAGGATATTTCTTTCTATATCAATTCTCCTGGTGGGAGTGTTACTGCGGGCATGGCGATTTTTGACACCATGAATTTTATTAAGCCTGATGTTTCGACACTGTGCACAGGTATGGCTGCAAGCATGGGGGCATTCTTGTTGTCTGCGGGAGCTAAGGGTAAACGCTTTGCGTTGCCTAATTCTCAAGTCATGATTCACCAGCCTTTGGGTGGTGCGCGTGGTCAGGCGACAGAGATTGAAATTCATGCCCGTGAAATTTTGAAAACGCGTGAGCGTCTTAATAAAATTTTGGCTGAGAAAACAGGCCAGCCGCTGGAAAAAATCCAGCATGACACCGAGCGCGACTATTTCTTATCCGCGCAAGAGGCCAAAGACTATGGTCTGGTAGATAGCGTGCTTGAGAAGCGCGCGTAATACTTAGCGCTGATCAGCAGCAAGCGGCGCTTTACCCTTTGGGTAGCGCCGTTTTTACATTGCTATCATCCTCTTCTCTTATTGACGTAAACAAGGCGTAGCTCCCATGGCCGAGAAAAAAGGCACAACCAGCGAAAAGAATCTTTATTGCACCTTCTGCGGCAAAAGTCAGCATGAGGTCAAAAAGTTGATTGCTGGTCCGTCCGTCTTCATCTGCGACGAGTGCATTAATTTGTGCAACGACATCATTCGTGATGAGGTGCCAGGTAATAACGTACGCGAAGCGCGTGGTGACTTGCCTACGCCTGCTGATATCAAGTCCAATCTTGACAACTATGTGATTGATCAAGAGCAGGCCAAGCGAACTTTGGCAGTGGCGGTCTATAACCACTACAAACGCTTGAATCACAAGGACAAAGCGGGCAAAGATGACGTTGAACTTTCGAAGAGCAACATTTTGCTGATCGGCCCCACTGGCTCTGGTAAGACGCTTCTTGCGCAGACTTTGGCTCGCCAGCTAGATGTACCTTTTGTGATGGCAGATGCAACTACGTTGACAGAGGCTGGTTACGTTGGCGAGGATGTAGAAAATATCGTTCAGAAGCTTTTGCAAAGTTGTGAATACAACATCGAACGTGCCCAGCGCGGTATTGTCTATATCGACGAAATTGACAAAATTTCTCGTAAATCAGACAACCCGAGCATCACTCGCGATGTATCTGGTGAAGGCGTGCAGCAGGCCTTGCTTAAGTTAATTGAGGGCACGATGGCAAGTGTTCCTCCCCAAGGTGGCCGTAAGCATCCCAACCAAGATTTCTTGCAAGTTGATACGACGAACATTTTGTTCATCTGTGGTGGCGCTTTCCAAGGCCTAGAAAAGGTGATCGAGAACCGGACTGAAGCATCGGGAATTGGCTTTGGCGCGGCTGTTCGTACCAAAGCCAACCGTTCTCTGACAGAGCTTTTCCTAGAGATCGAACCTGAAGATCTAATTAAGTTTGGCCTTATCCCTGAACTGGTCGGGCGAATGCCTGTTGTTACGGCGCTGACAGAGTTAAATGAAGATGCGCTTGTGCGCATACTGACTGAGCCAAAAAATGCTCTCGTCAAGCAATACAGCAAGCTTTTAGGGATGGAAGGAGTTGAGCTTGAAGTGCGTCCTTCCGCACTGTCGGCAATTGCTAAAAAGGCCATTGCTCGAAAAACAGGCGCTCGCGGTCTGCGCTCCATTCTGGAACAATCGCTTTTGGGTGTTATGTTTGACTTGCCAAACTTGGATAACGTCGAAAAGGTCGTGCTCGAAGACGCATCAATTATCGAAGGCAAGCAGCCTTTGCTGGTTTATCGTGAGGCGGCTAAAAAGGCCTAATTTTCTGTTGGCGACACTGTCTTGTGCGCTATTCGCCGTCAGCATTTCTGCTGATTGGCTAAAAATGATTGACCGTAGTGCATGCACTGCGGTCTATGAAGGAGTTGCATGTCTGGATCAAATAATTTGACCCCTGACACCGTGGAGTTGCCGCTATTGCCTTTGCGCGATGTAGTGATTTTTCCTCACATGGTGATTCCGCTCTTTGTGGGGCGCGCTAAAAGCATCAAGGCTTTGGAGCTGGCGATGGAGGTAGATCGCCGCGTCATGCTGGTTTCTCAAAAGGCAGCCTCGAAGGACGAACCTACTGTTCAAGATCTTTATGAAGTTGGGACCATCTCAACAATCTTGCAGCTACTGAAACTGCCTGATGGGACTGTGAAGGTTTTGGTAGAGGGGCAGCAGCGCGCCAAGCTCCATGATGTGATTGAGCATGAGAGCCACTTTATGGCACGAAGCTCTGTGCTAAGTGTTCAGGATGCGGATGAAGCATCTAGTGAAATCGAAGCATTACGCCGTGCTGTCTCGCAGCAATTTGACCAGTACGTCAAGCTCAACAAAAAGATTCCTTCTGAGATTCTTACGTCGATTGCAAGCATTGATGATGCTGGAAGGTTGGCCGATACCATCGCTGCACATTTGCCGCTCAAGTTGGAGAGCAAGCAATTAGTGCTCAATCTTGCGAGTGTCAAAGCACGATTGGAAAATCTCTTCGAGCAGTTGGAAAATGAAGTCGACATTTTGAATGTCGACAAAAAAATCCGTGGCCGCGTGAAGCGACAAATGGAAAAGAATCAGCGCGACTTCTATTTGAATGAGCAAGTTAAAGCCATTCAGAAAGAATTGGGCGAAGGCGAAGATGGGGCGGATCTCGAAGAAATCGAGAAAAAAATCAAAATCGCCAAGATGCCTGCTGATGCTCGTAAAAAGGCAGAGGGAGAGTTGAAAAAGCTCAAACTGATGTCTCCGATGTCTGCTGAAGCCACTGTAGTGCGCAACTACATTGATGTTCTGGTGGGTCTGCCATGGAGTAAAAAAACCAAGATCAAGCATGATTTGCTCAATGCTGAAGAAGTACTTAATGCAGACCACTTCGGCTTAGAAAAAGTCAAAGACCGCATCTTGGAATATCTTGCAGTCCAGCAACGTGTAGACAAAGTCAAAGCTCCCATTCTTTGCTTGGTTGGGCCTCCAGGCGTGGGTAAAACTTCGCTGGGCCAATCAATTGCCAAAGCCACGGGCCGCAAGTACGTGCGTATGGCATTGGGCGGTATGCGTGACGAAGCGGAAATCCGTGGTCACCGCCGCACCTACATTGGCGCCATGCCTGGCAAAGTGCTGCAAAGCTTGGACAAGGTCGGTACGCGCAATCCATTGTTCTTGCTCGATGAAATCGACAAGCTTGGCATGGATTTCAGGGGCGATCCATCGAGTGCTTTGCTGGAAGTTCTGGATCCAGAGCAAAACCACGCATTTGGTGATCACTACGTCGAAGTGGATTTCGACTTGAGCGATGTGATGTTCGTGGCGACGTCGAACTCTATGAATATCCCGCCTGCGCTGCTGGATCGCATGGAAGTCATTCGCCTCTCTGGTTACACCGAGGACGAAAAAGTCAACATTGCCATTCGCTACCTGTTGCCTAAGCAACTGAGTAACAACGGCATTAAAGATGGGGAGCTGACTGTTGCTGAGGATGCCATTCGGGACATCGTGCGCTACTATACTCGTGAAGCTGGTGTGCGCTCCTTAGAGCGTGAACTCTCCAAAATCTGCCGTAAGGTGGTCAAAGGTTTGCAGTTGCGCAAGCTGACACCGCAGGTAGTCATCAATGCAGAGAATCTGGACAACTATTTGGGCGTGCGTAAGTACTCCTACGGACGTGCTGAGCAGCAAAATCAAGTCGGCCAAGTGGTTGGTCTAGCGTGGACAGAGGTCGGCGGTGATTTGCTCACCATTGAAGCGGCCGTCATGCCCGGTAAAGGCAATATTCTGCGTACTGGCTCGCTGGGTGATGTCATGAAGGAATCCGTGGAAGCTGCGCGTACCGTGGTGCGCAGCCGTGCTGCGATGCTGGGCATTGAAGATGTTGCGTTTGAAAAGCGTGATATCCACGTACACGTGCCAGACGGCGCAACGCCCAAGGATGGGCCAAGCGCTGGCGCTGCCATGACCACAGCCTTCGTCTCTGCTTTGACGGGTATCTCGGTACGTGCAGATGTTGCAATGACTGGCGAAATCACCTTGCGTGGCGAAGTCACGGCCATTGGTGGTTTGAAAGAAAAGCTGCTGGCTGCACTGCGCGGCGGTATTAAGACAGTGATGATCCCGCAGGAGAACGTCAAAGACTTGCAAGACATTCCTGAGAACGTCAAGCAGGGCTTGGAAATCGTTCCTGTTCGCTGGATCGACGAAGTCTTGAAAGTCGCTTTGGAGCGCGTGCCTGAACCTTTGTTGCAAGGAGCAGCATTGGTCGTAGCCGACGAGTCTGTTGCCCCAATGCTGCCAAAAGTACCCGTGCGTAAACCAGCTGCAAAAAAGACCAAGGCTGTTAAACACTAATGAAATTTCGTAGCGCTTTTTCTGATGTGCAAAAAACTGCGCTACAATTCATTCATCGCAGCGATGCTAGTTTCTATTGTAGAATCTAAGGCTTCGCTAGATAAGCGGGAATAGCTCAGTTGGTAGAGCGATACCTTGCCAAGGTATAGGTCGTCGGTT
>JADMKK010000039.1 GCA_015478895.1 Comamonas sp.
ATGAAAGTGCCTGATTTATTCGTCAAGAACGTGCGCAATCATCCGGGACCTGACAAGTAGCATCTGCTGACGCCGAAGGCTTGCCAGACGCAAAAGGCGCGCGCGGTGCCGACTTTGACAATCGCAGCCGCATGCCACAGCGGCGGCAAAAGCGTGAGTCATCCTCGTGCCGCTCCAGGCCGCAGACCGTGCAGTCCACACCTTTCAAGCGCGCCTTGGTGCCCGCGCTGCGCGACAACTCCGCGCCCACAATCCCCGTGGGCACCGCCAAAATGCCCCAACCCAGCAGCATCATGATCGAGGCAAAAATGCGGCCTATGGCTGTGGAAGGCGTCACATCGCCATAACCCACCGTGGTCACCGTCGAGATGGCCCAGTAAATCCCAATCGGCACACTGGTAAAACCGTGCTCAGGGCCCTCAATGACATACATCAGCGTCCCCATCACAAACACAATCAGCGCCACCACACTCAAGAACACAAAAATCTTGCGAGCACTAGCCCTCAATGCCTGGCCCAGCATCAGGTACTCGTCCAAAAATTGACGAAAGACGGGAAAAATGTGAAAAGTGCGCACCAAGCGCAAGGCACGCAGCGACGCCAGGAAATGCGCCTCCGGAAAAAAGATGCCCAGATACGTCGGCACCACAGAAAGCAGATCAACCAACCCGTAAAAGCTCAGCGCATAGCGCATGGGATGGCGCACCGAGATCAGGCGCAGCACATACTCCACCGTAAAGCCGATGGTGAATACCCATTCCAGCGCACGCAACAAGTAATACAGCCGCAGATCGTCAGCAATCGAAGGAATACTGTGCGCAATCACTACGCACAAACTCAGCATGATGGCCAGCGTCAACCGGCGCTCAAACCGCTTGCCCATTTCGGTGTTGGTCTCAAACACCGTACGGTAAATACTCTGCCGCCAACGGGCGACCGGTAGCCCGAGACGCTCTGGAGATGGATAGTTATCGCGAAAAAATTCAGGAATCGAGCCAAACCAGCGCATGCCACCCTCAGACCTAGCTGAACTCGCACCACCGCAGTGGCTGATCCAGTCATTTATCAAAGCCAGAAAAGACAAAAGGACTTAGTTCTTTCGAACTAAGTCCTTGAATCATTTGGTCGGAGCGGCGGGATTCGAACTCGCTACCCTCTGCTCCCAAAGCAGTTATTTTATAAATTTGCATGCACTTAGATGCACAAGCAAGAACAATAAAAATCACATAACTCATTGAAATACAACACATTAAATTTCCTTGTTTGTGCGTCTTAGTCCACAATTGTCCGCGTGGTGCCAAATTTTTGTTTACCCCTTTGTTTACCCCTCAGGACAAACGCATGACTAGATACCCCAAAGCAGGCGAAGGCCAACGCTGGACAATTCGGGAGTTGCAGGCCATCCCAGAGACATGGAAAGGCGACACATTGAGTGATGGTGGCGGACTCTCTGGCGAGGTCCGGGTCAGTAAAGATGGCAAAGTCTCTGTTCGCTTCAAATATGCGTATCGATCCCAAGGCAAGATCTGCTGGCACCAATGCGGTACATGGCCTGCCAATGACTTGGCGGAAATTCGCCGCAACCGCGACACTGCCAAACAACAAGTAGCAGAAGGCTTGAATCCAACGGCAGTCAAAGAGTCCGTCAAAATTGAAAAGCAAAAAGCCATAGCCCAATCACTGGCCCAAGCCGAACTTGAGCGCAGTGAACGCTACAGCGTCAATGACTTATTTCAAGCTTGGCTGCAACAAGGGGTTAACCGTGCGGATGGCAACAAAGAGCTGGCCCGCAACTACAACGAGTACATCAAACCAAGTCTTGGTGCACTAGAGCTGCGAGCCCTTACCGAAGCTCACATCAGAGATCTACTACAGCCAGTCATAGCTGCAGGTACTGTGCGCAAGGCACAAGTGATGCTTCAGTGCATCAAGCAATCTTTAAAGTGGGGTGAAAAGCGCAAGCCTTGGCGCGCCCTACTACTCGAAGGCAACCCTGCCGACCTCATCACTGAAGACAGTATCACTCCTCCTGATCATCGAGATGAGCGCAGCCGCGTGCTGAGTGCAGCAGAAATTTTCGAATTAAGCCAACTTCTCAAGCAAAGTACGCTGGCATACAACGATGCAAAAGAAGGGGCAAAGCTCAGCCATCCTCGCCCGCTCAAACAAGAAACACAAATTGCTATTTGGATTGCGTTGAGTACCCTCTGCCGAATGGGGGAGCTCTTGATGACGCGCTGGGAAGATGTCAACTTTGACACAAATACTTGGCTAATTCGCGAAGAGAACGTGAAAGGCCAAAGAAACAAAAGGCAGGCTCAGCTTGTACACCTCTCACCCTTTGCTACCACACAATTCAGGTTGCTTTACGAGCGCACAGGGCATACTGAATGGTGTTTTCCAGCTTTGAATAAATCTGCTGTGAACCAACGTGGACATGTCTGCATCAAGTCATTTTCAAAACAAGTTGGTGATCGCCAAGCCATGTTCATGGATCGCAAGCCCTTGAAAGGCAGGCGTCATGACAATACGCTTGTCCTTTCCAAAGGTCGAAATGGCAACTGGACCTTCCACGACTTACGCCGAACCGGTGCAACAATGATGCAAAGTATGGGCATCAAACTTGACACCATTGATCGATGCCAAAACCACGTTCTAGAAGGCTCCAAAGTGCGGCGTCACTACCTTCACCACGAATACACCGAAGAGAAGGCTGAAGCCTGGCTCAAGCTAGGCAAGAGGATTGAAGATATCCTGACTTCAGGCAGGTGAGCCAATCGCTCCACCTTGACATGGTGGGGGTCGTTGGTTCGAATCCAATCGCGCCTACCAAATTTAGCAAGCATAACCAAGGCTTGCAACGAAAGTGCCCGCTAACAAGCGGGCATTTTTTTGTACGGAATACGGAAGAAGTACGGAAAACTTCTACAAACACACCCGTACAAAGCAGCACTTTTCAGCACAAAAGAGTGTTGTCAACATAAGACGCTTCACACCTGCTCAATGGCAATTGAGTGTTGATTTCCATCCAGAAGTGACCCACTAGCCTCCGGTGGGGATGCGGATAAAA
>JADMKK010000040.1 GCA_015478895.1 Comamonas sp.
GTTGTTTTGATCAAAGGCTACGATGAGCGCGGCATTGTCTGGTACACGAATTACGAAAGCCGCAAGGGCAAAGAATTGGCGGGCAATCCGTTTGCTGCGCTGCAGTTTCACTGGGTCGAATTGGAGCGCGTTGTGCGCATTGAAGGCTGCGTGGAACGTGTCAGCGATGCCGAAAGCGATACGTATTTCAAAAGCCGCCCTTTGGATTCGCGCATTGGTGCCTGGGCCAGCCCGCAGAGCCAAGTGATTCCTGGACGTGGTGTGCTGGTGGCCAACGCGGCCAAATATGGCGCGCAATTTCTGCTGAATCCGCCCCGCCCTGCGCATTGGGGAGGCTTTCGTTTGGTGCCTGACCAGTGGGAATTCTGGCAAGGTCGCAAAAGCCGTTTACATGATCGTTTGCGTTACCAGCTCAATAACGGTGTTTGGCAGCGTGAAAGACTGGCGCCCTGAGCCTTCGCGGGTGCGTTGGGTCAGCAAGATTCATGGTTTAAAAAGATAGCTACTTGCCCTTGTGCTTGCTTAACTTCAGGTTCAAACAAGCCTGAAGTCAAGGTTATTCAACGGCAAGCAGCTATCTTTTCTGCATTTTTATTGCAGGGCGGTAATTAGCATCAGCATGCCCGGCAATGTCACCAAGCAACAAATGGTGCCCAGTGCGATGCTGGCGGTGACTTCGTCCTGCCCTACTTCATAGCGCTGGGCAAACATATAGACATTGGCGCCGGTGGGCAGCGCCGCTGCCAATGCCATGACGGCCATGGGCAAGCCAGTCAGCCCCAGCGCCCACGCAATCACTAAAAACACCAGCGGCAAAACCAAAATTTTGACACTGGCTGTGCGCAAAGCGGGCCGCACCAAAGCGCCAATGGAGCTATAGGCCAGCGTGATACCAACGAGCAGCAAAGCCATCGGCCCCAGTGCAGCGCCCAGTAGTTGCAGCGGTTGTTCGATGACTGCCGGAATCTTTGCGCCCGTTTGCGCAAACAAAAGGCCCGCAATGATGGGCAATGGCACAGGGTGAATGATGCTGTTTTTGACCGCTTGGCCCAAGGTGCGCCATAGCGCCTGAGGCCGCCCTGCTCCGCTTTGCTGGCGCGCCTGGGCCAGTTCAAAAATCACGGTGCCGCTGCCCAGCAGCACCAGAGCATGCACGGAGATCAGCGTCAGCAAGATGACCAGCCCTTCCTGGCCAAACACCAGGCCAATCAGCGGAATGCCGATCATGACGTTGTTGCTGAACGTATGGGACAAGGCGCGCGTGGCTGCCAGGGTGTTAAAGCCGTACACCAGCATCGTGCCCGCAAACACCACGCCCACAGCGGCAAAGTAAATGACGATGGGCTTGAAATCGAGCTGTGCTATTTGCACGCTGGCCATGGTGCGAAACAGCAGTGCCGGCGTCAGCACATAAAACACCAGCTGCGACAAGTCTTTGACGGCGGTTTGCCGTACCCAGCCCAGTTTGGCGGTCATCACGCCCGCAGCAATCAACAAAACCACTGGCAACAAAGCCATCAAAGCAGGCGAGTCCACGATGCGTATCCATCCCAACAAAAAACCGAGGGCCGCCAACAGCGCGATCCTCGGTTTTTCATATTACGTGGATTTGCCCCGCTGGCTTTCCAACGAGTGGACGCGGCAAGCGCAGGCGGCCTTCACGTTTGGCGATGAGACACCCTGCCCATCAAAACTCGGCACGCATCCCGACACTGAGGTTGCGCCCTTTGAGCGGCGCTGCGCGCTTGATGGCGGAGGTGTGCGCGTACGCCAGGCGGTCTGTCAGGTTTTCGGCTTTGATCAGCAACTGCAACGGGCTACCCACAAAGCGATAGCTGACCGCCAGATTGAGCATGCCGTAGCCGCCACTGCGGCTTTCAAAGGCTGCGGTGCGGTGCTGGGCGGCTACTTGCATCCACTCGGCCATGGCTTCCCAGCCTTGCCAGGAGCCATCGACCCGCAAGCCTACGCGTGCAGCCGGAATGCGCGGCAAATGCGCACCGCTGGCCAGCTTGGCCCGCACCACATCGCCCAGCACACTCACGCCCACAAAACGGTTGATGCGCTGGCGCACCTGCCCTTCTGCACCGGTAAAGCGGGCGTTGGCCTGCGTGTAGTGCTGCAGCTGAAAGCCGTGGTCTTCATCTACCGTGCGGCCATAGATATAACCATTGACGCGATGGTGGTAGAGGTTGGCGCTCCAGGTGGTGTTGCCGGACAGCTTGCGCAGGCCTACATCCCAGGCGTTGCTGGTTTCCTTTTGGAGCTGGGCATTGCCCACTTCCCAGCTGTTGGTGGCCATGTGCAGGCCATTGGCAAACAGCTCTTCAGCCGAAGGCATGCGTGCGGCGTGGCTGAACGATGCGCTGGCTTGCCAGCCTGCCGCCAGTTTCCACACCGTACCCAGCGATGCGGATGTGGCGCTGTGGGTGCGCTCTGTGGCGGTTGTCACGGTGCGCACTCGCTGGCGATCATGGCGCAAAGCAGCTTGCCAGCGCCAAACGCCCACCTGGTATTCCTCCAGCACAAAAATGCCTTGTTTTTGCGTGCGCGTGGCAGGCACATAGGCTTCCTCGCCCTCGGCGCTGAAATGGCGCTGCCCCTGACCCATGCCCACCATGCCGCGCCAGCCGGCGATGGGGGCATGTTGCAACTCCACCCGCCAGTCGTGTGCGCGATTGCTGAAGGTGGTCGCTACCTGCCCGCTCTCTGACTCACCATGGCCATAACGTGTATGGCTACCTTTCAGGCGCACTGATTCAATGCCTGCCACCGGGTTGTGCCATTCGCCGCGCAAATCCCAGCGGTGGCTGTGCATATCCACCATAGGCACCGCGTGCTCGTCATGCGCACTGTCATCGTGATCTTCGTGTGTCCCGTGGCTATGACTATCTCCATGGCCACCGCAATGCAGGTGCGCGCCATGCGGGTGACAGTCGCTGTGCATATGGCCCGGTAAGCCATATTGCGCACGCTGGCGCGTGTAGGCAGCGCCCAGATAACCATCCCTGCCGACCCACGACAGGCCCACGCTGCCCGTGTTGCCCTCACTGTGGCTGCCGTGTACGCGGCGCTGGCCCTGCTCAGACTGCCAGCCTTGGCCCACGCGGTAGTCATCCGCGTTGCGCCCCGCCGCTTCCACGCGCAGCACCAGCGGGCCCGTGCCTGCGGTCAATCCCATGGCGGCACTTTTGGCACGCGCAGCGCTCTCCCAGCGCGCTTCAGCTTCGCCTTGCAAGCCGTTAGCTGGTCGTGCGGCCGGTATTTTTTGGTCAACGATATTGACCACACCACCCACGGCACCGCCGTGTACCAAGGCGGCTGGGCCGCGCAGCACTTCAACGCGCTGGGCCAGCAGGGTTTCGGTGAGCACCGCGTGGTCAGGGCTGAGGGTAGAGGCATCGTGCAGCTCGGTGCCATTGGCAAGTACGCCCACACGTGGGCCATCCATGCCGCGGATGATGGGGCGGCTAGCGCCTGCGCCAAAGTGCGTGGCATGAATGCCGGGCTCGCCCGTGAGACTGTCGCCCAAGGTGGCAGTGCGGCGCTGCAACCAGGTTTCGCCGTCGAGTACGCTGACCGGTGCAGCCATCTCAGTGGCAGATAAGCCCAGGCCCGTGGCCGATACGGTCATGCCGGGAAGCTCAACGCCTGCGGGGACAACTGCGCTGTCACGGCTCTGCGCCCATGCGCTGTGGCCCAAGAGCATGCTAACGGCGGCCAGACTCACAGGGTGCAAGCACAGGTAGCGGCTGGAGATGAAGATGGAGGTGGGAGTGAGATTGTTGAAAATACGCTTCATGGTGTGTTCATCACTGTGGACGCACGGGAGCCTTGCGCCGCCCTGCTTGGCAGGCACGCGCACGGCCACCAGGCACGGAAAACTCCGCGCCAGTGCATCTCAAATTTAAGAGTCAAATAGGCCTTTAGCCCTTATCTGTAAAGGGCTAACAGCTCTGTTTTTTGATTTTCAGGAAAAGTGCCTGTTCAGGCCATGAAGCGTTCTGGCGGCGCGCGGGCCAGAAACATCGGGCTGGCGGCAGGACGAGGTGCGCCATCGTCGTGCCAGACAGGGGCGCTGTCGGGCAGGCTGTGGTGCATTGCCAGCAGCGGTGCGGGGCCGCTGTGCCCTTGGGCCAGGTGGTCGAACACCTGACAGTCCAACGCGTTGTGCCCCGCAAACCATGCGGAGATACTGTCGACGTGTTGGTGCGCGGATGCGTTGGATGGGCTCGCGTGTGCAGCCGTGCTGCTTAATGCAAACCCTGTTGGCGCGTGCAGCACCTCATGCATGCGCCCCAGCGCTGGCGCCAGCACCAGTGCCATAGCCAGCCACCACGCCATCCAAGGCGCGTGCAAGCTGTGCATGCGTAGTCTCCTATTCATACTTACTTTATTGATCTTTTAAGGCAGCGTCCGTCTTAGTGGCTATGGCGCATGCCACAGTTTTTACCCAGTGCCAGGCCCTTGCAGGAGGCTTGCAACTGCTTTTGGCAGGTGTCGTACTTAGTGCCTTGCGCCAGACACTGCGCAGCCTGCTCATGGGCACGGGCCATACCGCGGTGGCGCTCAATGTCTTCTTGGGTATGGGCATCAAGTTTCACGTTGCCAGAAGCGGGCGTGTGCGGGGCGTGGGGTGCATGGTCGGGATGCTCGTGCGCCCCAACGGGATTGGCCAAGGCCAAAGCGGCCACGGCTGCGCAAAACAAAGATTTCATAGCGTCTTTCGGTAGTGGAGGAAATGGAAGTGAAGGGAGTGAAGCGCTTGTTTACAAGCTTGGGGCTGCAGGATCGGCGCATTGCGCGCATTCGCCTTGAACACTAATGTCCAGCTGGGGATTGACCACACCAGTGCTCTGCGACAAGGCCTGCCGCAGCGCCCGCAAGGCCGATTGCACCGCCGCAGAGTTTTCACCTAATTTGAAATGCTGGTGGCAAGCACTGCATTCAAGCTGGGGAACAGCTTGGGGCTGCCCACTGGAAGCCAGAAAATAGCGCGTGATGCGCCCCGCATCCACGGCGCGTTGCAGCACGCAGGCTTCCACCAGCCGGTTCAAGGCCCGGTAGACCGTCACACGGTTCACCTTCAAACCTTGAGAGTGCAAGCCCGCTTCTACCAGTGCCTCCGTCCATCCGCTGACCGGCTGTGCAGGCAGCAAATCCAGCATGGCCTGCACCGCCTTGGTGGCGCGCATGCCGGCTGGAAGTTGTAAAGCAGAAGAAATAGAGGAAGAGGACATGGCATAGCAACGGTAAAAGCTTCACCCTAACGCAACAGCGTTGCATTATGCCGTTGTTATGCTGCTGCCAATCCCGTCAATCGTTGCGTTTGGCGTACTGCGCAAATGTTTGCAGAAACTTGTGAACCTTGGGGCCGACCACATACGCGCAATAACCTTGGTGCGGATTGCGCGCAAAGTAGTCTTGGTGATAGGCCTCCGCAGGCCAGTAACTCTCTAGCGCTTGGACTTGCGTGACGACAGGAACACCAAAGGTGTTTTGCACATTGAGTGCGCTTACAAAAGCTGTCACCGCCTGCAGTTGCGTATTGGAGGTGGTGTAGATGGCGCTTCGATACTGCGTACCCACATCGTTGCCCTGCCGGTTGGGCGTGGTGGGATCGTGCGTACCAAAGAAAATCTGCAGCAGTTCCGTCAAGCCAATAATTTGCGGATCAAACACCACTTTCAGCACCTCTGCGTGGCCCGTGGTGCCATCACAAACTTGCTCGTAACTGGGATTGGGGACATGACCGTTGGCATAGCCGCTTTCCACATCGACCACGCCAGTGACGCGATCAAACACAGCCTCTGTGCACCAAAAGCAACCGCCGCCTAAATAAATTGTTTTTTGCATGGATTGTTTGTACACCGAAGCCAGCCTTGGCTCTGGTGAATACCTACAACTGCCGCGTGTAAGTGAAAACCGCAGCAAGCTGTCAGCAGCGCAAAGCACGTTGACAAAGCTCAGGGGCGTTATCTATAGTTTGATAAATGACTAGATGGTCATTAACAACTTTTCACACAACGCTCCGTGTCTGCTGCAGTTCCAACCTCTTGCACTAGCAACCCTAAAGTACCCCGGCGCAGCCGCCGCAAAGAAGCACGGCCTGCAGAATTATTGGCGGCTGCCACTCGCCTGTTTGTTGAAAAAGGTTATGCCGCCACCCGCGTGGAAGAAGTCGCTGCGCTGGCCAATGTGTCTAAAGGCACCCTGTTTCTCTACTACGCCAGCAAAGAAGCCTTACTCAAGGCTGTGGTTCGCGAGAACATTGCTGGCAGTTTTGCAGAATGGCAAGCAGAAGTGGACAACTTTACGGGCACCTCTGCAGCGTTGGTGCGCTACGCTTTTCAGGTCTGGCAAGCGCGGATTGGCGATACAGAAGCAGGTGGTATCTACAAGTTGTTGTCCAGCGAGTTTTGCAACTTTCCAGAGCTGGCGCAGTTTTACTTTGATGAAGTCATCTACCCTGGCAATGATCTGGTGCGCCGCATACTGGCGCGTGGCATGGCGCGCGGAGAATTCCGCCAACTGGATCTGAATGCCGCAATTCATCTCATCACCACACCCATGTTTACTTACATTCAATGGCGCAACTCCATCGGAATGACTTTTCCGGATTCCTTAGGTATCAGTCCGGAGGTCTACATTGAAACGCAGGTTGAAAATCTTTTGCGCGGACTGGCTGCATTGCCACCGACCACAGTGTCTGTATGAGTGCACCATCCAAAAAACCTTCTCAGCGCCGTTGGTGGCTGTGGCTGCTGGCAGCGATCAGCACTTTGGCGCTGATCTGGGGCATGGGTCGCGCGCTGGACAATCGACACGCCAAGCAAGAAGCCTTGAAAGAAAGCACCCAGCGCCCGCCTTCCACGTTGGTCATTCCCGCCAGTGAGTGGCTGACCGTTGAAGCGAAAACTTTGATGCTGGGCCTACCCATTACCGGCAGTCTGAGTGCGGTTGATAGCGCGCTGGTCAAGGTGCGCGTACCGGGTGAATTGCGCGATCTTCAAGTGCGTGAGGGGGACACGGTCACTCAAGGTCAGGTGATTGCACGCGTCGATGCCACCGAAGCCGATGCCCGTTATCGACAAGCCAAACTGCAGGCCGATGCTGCGCAGGCCCAGGTAGCCATCAACCAGCGGCAATACGAAAACAACCGTGCTTTGGTCGATAAGGGTTTTATCTCCGCTACAGCGCTGTCGACTTCACAAGCCAATTTACAGGCAGCCCAAGCCAGCTACGCAGCAGCCCGCGCAGCGCAGGATGGCGCACAGAAAAGCCTGGATGACACCGTGCTGCGCAGCCCTATTCCAGGCCAAGTTGCACGCCGCATGGCCCAAAATGGCGAGCGCGTGAATGTGGAAGCGCCCGTCGTGGAAATCGTCAACTTGTCGCAGCTGGAGCTGGAAGCGCAGCTACCTGCCAATGACTCTGCGCATGTAACAGTGGGGCAAATAGCGCACCTGAGACTTGAAGGCAACACCAGCATGGAGTCTGAAGCACTCCAAGCGCGGGTGGTGCGCATTAATCCGAGTGCTTCTGCTGGCAACCGTGCAGTACCGGTGTACCTGCGGCTGGAAACCCGCCCTGCAGATTTAACGCTGCGCCCAGGCATGTTTGTGCAAGGCAGTATTGAGATGGGCCATGTCACCACACTAGCCATTCCGCTCAACAGCATCCGCACAGATCAGCCATTGCCGTATGTGCAACTGGTGAGCGAAGGCAAAGTACTGCACCAGCAGGTACGCATCGGCTCACAGAGTTTGCATGAGGGCCAGATGTGGGTTGCAGTAGAAGGTCTGCGAGAAGGTATGCACATCCTGTCAGGTCAAGTGGGTGGCGTGCCAGCAGGGTCTGCTGTGCAATTAGTTTCCTCGTTAGCCTTGCCTTCTTCTACTCAATAAGCGCACAACACCATGTGGTTTACCAAGGTTAGCCTTCGCAATCCGGTGTTTGCCACCATGGTTATGCTGGCATTTGTGGTGCTGGGTTTGTTTTCCTATCAGCGCCTGGCCATTGAGCAATTTCCGAATGTGGATTTTCCGGTGGTCGTGGTTTCTGTGGATTACCCGGGAGCCTCACCGGAGGTGGTGGAAAGTGAAGTTACCAAGACCCTCGAAGAAGCGATTAACTCAATTGCCGGTATCAATGCGCTGACTTCTCGCAGTTATGAGGGGCGCAGCCTCATCATTATTGAGTTTCAGCTGCATATTGATGGCCGCAAGGCAGCTGACGATGTTCGTGAAAAAGTATCCACCGTCACGCCCTTGCTGCGCGATGAGGTGAAGGAGCCCTGGGTATTGCGCTTTGATCCTGCCAGCGCTGCCGTCTGGTCACTCGCCGTGTTGCCCGCTTCGAACCTCCCCTCCGAAGCCTCACCCCTGACGCCGATTGAGCTAACCACATGGGCAGACCAGGTACTAAAAAAACGCCTTGAAAATGTACGCGGCGTGGGTGCGGTGAACTTGGTGGGAGCCACCCCGCGAGAAATCAATATCTACTTGAATCCTGTGGCGCTGCAGGGGTTTGGCATTACACCGGCTCAAGTGGTGGCTGCGGTTCGCAGTGAAAACCAGGATCTACCAGTCGGTAGCATCCGCTCTTTGCAGCAAGACCGGGTGGTGCAAATCAATGCGCGGATTGAGCGTCCTGAGCAGTTCGCCAATATCGTCGTAACCCAGCGTGACGGCGCGCCCGTGCGCTTGGGGCAGTTGGCAAGGATTCACGATGGCGCCCAAGAAGTCGATAGCTTGGCGCTGTACAACGGACAGCGCACCTTGCTGCTGTCCGTTCAAAAAGCGCAGGACGAAAACACCATTGAAGTGGTCAAAGGACTTAAAGCTGCGGTTGATGCTTTGACCCCTGAATTGCCCCCTGGCATTGTGCTGGAGCCCATCACTGACTTGTCTCGCCCCATTCAGGTGGCCGTTGACAACGTGCGCCAGACCTTGATTGAAGGCGCGGCCCTGACGGTGCTGATTGTGTTTTTGTTCTTGAACTCCTGGCGCTCCACCATCATCACCGGGCTGACCTTGCCCATTGCGTTGATTGGCACATTCTGGTTCATGAACATGTTTGGTTTTTCCATCAACATGGTCACTTTGATGGCTTTGTCCTTGTGCGTGGGGCTGCTGATCGACGACGCCATTGTGGTGCGCGAAAACATCGTGCGCCATGTGCAGATGGGCAAGAACGCCTACGACGCTGCCATGGACGGCACCCAAGAAATTGGACTGGCAGTCTTGGCCACCACATTGTCGATCGTGGCAGTTTTTCTACCCATTGGGTTTATGGGCGGCATCATTGGCAAGTTCTTTCACGAGTTTGGTATCACCATCGTGGCAGCGGTTCTGATTTCCATGTTTGTGAGCTTTACGCTGGATCCTATGCTCTCTAGCGTCTGGCATGACCCTAGCATTCACAAGCATGGCCAGCCCGGTCAACCACCTGCCCACCCTAGCCTCTATGACCGCACCATTGGGCGAGTGACCCACTGGTTTGAGCGCGCTACCGATGATTTGGCTTCGCTGTACCAGCGCATTTTGAAATGGTCGCTGGTACACAAGTTATCGACCTTGTTGATTGCGCTGGGCATTTTTGTGGGCAGCGTATTCATGGTGCCACTGCTAGGTTCAGAGTTTGTGCCCAGTGCGGATTTTTCAGAAACGCAAGTCAATTTTGAAACGCCCCAGGGCTCTTCTATTGAAGCGACAGAAGCCAAAGCCTTGCAAGTAGAAGCCATCATCCGGGCGCTACCAGAAGTGCGCTACACCCTGACCATCATCAACACCGGGGCTGCAGAAGGTAAGCACAAAGCCAACATCTTTATCCGCATGGTGGATCGCAAAGACCGAGATCGTGGCATTGAAGACATGTCTTTGGCATTGCGGGACGCTCTGCGCAGCGTACCCGGGATTACGGTGACTCACGTGGGCTTGCTGGAGGCTGTCGGCGGACAAAAGCAAATCGAGTTTTCCATCATGGGTCCCGACATGGCGGAGTTGGGCCGCCTGAACCGTGTGGTGCGGGAACAATTGGAGCGAATTCCGGGCCTAGTCGATTTAGACACGAGTTTGCAGGCACCGAAACCAGTGATCGATCTAAAAATCCGACGCGACGCCGCTGCGGACTTGGGCCTGTCTGTCAATAGCATCGCCACCAGTCTGCGCACGCTGGTGGCCGGAGATACCGTGGGCAATTGGCGGGCCAGTGATGATCAAACCTACGATGTCAATGTTCGACTGGCACCAGAATCACGCACCCAGACTGCTGACTTGCTGCACCTGCCCTTTGCGATCAGCCAAGTGGATGGGACACAGCGCATCGTGCAGTTGAATCAAGTCGCCGATGTGATCGAAACCACCAGTCCTAGCCAAGTAAACCGTCGCGCCATGACACGCGAAGTACAGTTCACTGCCAATGCGTCGCTGCGCTCTGTGGGGGAAGTTTCTGCCGACATTTCACAAGCCCTGAGCGGCTTACAGATGCCGCCAGGCTACCGCTGGGAATTTGGCGGCTCTACCAAGAACATGAACGAATCGTTCAGCTATGCACTGTCGGCGCTGGCGCTGGCAGTGATTTTTATCTACATGATCTTGGCCAGCCAGTTCAAAAGCTTTCTCCAGCCTCTGGCGCTGATGACTTCGTTGCCGCTGACGCTGATTGGCGTGGTAGTGACCCTCATGATGTTTAACTCCGCCATGAGCATGTTCTCCATCATTGGGGTCGTCATGCTCATGGGCTTGGTCACCAAAAACGCCATTTTGCTGGTGGACTTTGCCATCCGAGCTCGGGGCGAACATACCGATGATCATGGGCAGCTGCAGGCAGGCTTACCACGCGATCAAGCACTGCTGCTGGCCGCCCGTGTGCGCTTGCGCCCTATCTTGATGACAACGCTTGCCATGATTTTTGGCATGGTGCCGCTGGCATTTGCTTTGAGCGAAGGTTCAGAGCAACGTGCCCCCATGGGACAGGCCGTGATTGGCGGTGTGATCACCTCATCATTACTGACGCTGGTCGTTGTCCCGGTGGTTTATTGCTATTTGGATGATTTCACACGGTGGTTGCAACGCCTTTGGCACCGTGACAGCGGCAATCCCACTTCCAACCCACCCGCTGGCTCTTAGAATCCAGAGTTTGTTCCAGACAAGCCATCCCGCAGCGGAGGAGACCACAATGAATTTACCCCTGAACAGTCTGCTTGACCGAGACGATGCCACTGAAAATGCACGCTACAACATGGTGCAGCAGCAAGTGCGCCCCTGGAATGTAGATACGGATGTCGTGCTTGATGCGCTGTACACCGTGCGCCGTGAGGATTTCACCCCTCCCGCCCACCATGCCCTGGCGTTCATGGACGTTGAAGTCCCCCTGACCGATGATGTCGCCGCAGCCGCACAAGGCATGTGCATGCTGCCTCCCCGTGTGGAAGCGCGCATGATCAATGACCTGGATATTCAGCCCCATGAACGCGTGCTGGAAATTGGCACTGGATCAGGCTACAGCGCAGCCCTGCTCTCACGCGTTGCCCGGGAAGTGGTGACGCTCGAGATCAATCCTGAATTGGCCGACATGGCGCGTGAGAACCTGCTGAGCGCTGGTTGCACCAACGTCACTGTGCGCGTGGCTGATGGCTCCAAAGATGTACTGCCTGAAGGCCCGTTTGATGTCATTTTGCTCAGCGGCTCGGTTGAAATACTGCCCCAAGAGCTGCTTCCCCATTTGAAAGAAGGCGGCCGTATGGCAGCCATCGTGGGAACTTTGCCCATGATGCGATTTACGCGCATCGAAAAGCAGGCCAACCAAAACCTCACCACAACGCCTTGGGACGTCGTAGCCCCGCGCCTGCAAGGGTTTGCCAAGGCCTCTCGTTTCGCGTTTTAACGTTTGGCCTCGAAATCGCCGGAGATTGTTATGTTTTATCAAGTTCGCCCTGCGCAGCTCAACGACTGGCTGGGCCAATTTGCCGGCGATGCCGTCAAGCCCTTGATTCTCGATGTGCGTGAAAAATGGGAATGCCAAGTTGCCAGCATTGGGGTTGAGCCGGCCTATGAGCTGGCCTGCATTCCCATGGGTGAGATTACTTCGCGCCTGCAGGAGTTAGACCCAGATCGCCCGATTGCCTGCCTGTGCCATCACGGCGCTCGCAGCATGAGCGTGGCCGCATTTCTGGCGCGAGAAGGTTTTGAATCTGTCGCCAATATCACCGGCGGCATTGACGCGTGGTCTCACGAGCGAGATCCCAAAGTACCGCAGTATTGACTGATAATTTTTTGCGCTGCATGGGCACTAGCTAATGCGCACGGCCATTTTTTGTTGGCAACTGATTCAGACGCTTGAAGAAAGTTTTCCATGGTGGTTTTTTCCGGGCAGCACAGAAAAAAATCGAGCCGAGCATTGCAACTCGGTGTCTTGGCTACGGCGATGACACTGGGCTGCCTGTGTGCAGCCCACGCGCAAAGCCTGGTACAACTGACTGAGCAAGCTCAATTCCATGATGCGCAATGGCAAAGCGCACGTGCGCAGCTTGATGCCACCATCAGCCAAGGCGCGCAAGCAAAAGCTGGCCTGCTCCCGCAAGTAGGTTTGCAGGCAGGCACTCAATACAGCGATTCGCGCAGCCGTTTTCAAACGTCTGGTATCGCTGCTAGCTCACAGCTTGGGGCTCAGCAGCACACGGCAGCCATTCAAGCTACGCAAGCGCTGTATAACCCCAGCAAGCTTGTAACCTACCAACAGGGCCAGCGCAGTGTCGATGTGGCCTACGCGCAGGTGGATGCTGCCGCGCAAGATCTATTGGTGCGTACCGCCCAGGCTTATTTCAGTGTGCTGGAGGCCCAAGACAACCTCCGCTTGGTCATGACCCAAAAGCAAGCGGTGTCTGAGCAATTTGAGTTTGCCCAACGCAATTTCGAAATTGGCACAGCGACCGTGACGGACTCCCGCGAAGCACAAGCACGCCTTGACCTAGTCCGCGCTCAGGAAATTGCGGCAGTCAATGAACTGCAAGTTCGCCAAGCCGCATTAGAACAACTTGTGGCTACTGCCAGTCCAAGCCCATGGCCGCTCACAGCCAATGCGCCATTGCCTCAGCTAACACCGGCAAATATCAATCACTGGCTAGCCACTGCAAATGCCGAAAATCCACTGGTTCGCCAAGCGCAAATCGCTTTGGAGATTGCGGCCTTAGAAACTGAAAAGGCGCAGGCTGGTCACAAACCGACCGTCGATTTGCAAGCCAGCTATGGTTACCAGCGCAATCCAGACGGCTCTGCCACAACGCCCGGCATGAACAATGTCCGTAGCAATGTAGGAACTGTGGGGGTAGTGATGAACCTTCCCCTCTTTGCTGGTTTTGCCGTACAAAACCGCGTGCGTGAAACGCTGTCTTTGGAAGAAAAAGCCCGGGCTGATCTGGAAGATACACGCCGGCAAGTGAACCAGGCTGTGCGCACGGCCTATTTCGGCGTGCAATCCGCTTATGGTCAAGTCCAAGCATTAGAAGCTGCTGTTGCATCCAGCCAGAGCGCACTCGATGCCAACCGTCTGGGCTACGAAGTGGGTGTGCGCATCAATATGGATGTGCTTAACGCACAGAGCCAACTTTTCCAAGCACAAAGGGATTTAGCCCAAGCTCGATATAACTTGCTGCTGGGCCACCTGCAATTGCGCCAAGCGACAGGCACGCTTGCCATGCAAGACGTTCACGAGATCAACCAGTTGCTGAGCCCTACAGCATCACTTACAAAAAAGTGAGCATCCCGCCATTGCTATTAAACGTTTTTCGGCATAAAGCAAAGCTCATTCCTTGTGAATGCTGCGGCAGCAGCTCACTTTTTTGAAATTCTCCTGTATCTCAGATCAGGTTCGTTTTGTCTCTGACTCGGTTATATAAGTCATTAATAATGAATGTAAGCTGCATTCAAGCACTTAACCCGTGCCTTCCGAAGAAGGCCTGGGTGTGAAGCGCAGCTAAGCTATTCTTATTTGACAAGCTCCAGCATTTGCTTGAATGCGGGATGCTCACAACTGCGGATCCATTCAAAAACAACCATCTCCGTGGTCACCAGTTCTGCTCCTGCAGAAGCAAGACGGTCAAATGCTGCATCGCGGTTGCGTTCTGTTCGCGAGCTGCAAGCATCTGTCACCACCCAGACTTCCATCTCTTCGTCCAGCAAATCCAGCACTGTCTGCAATAGGCAAACGTGTGCTTCACAGCCCGCAATGATGATGGCTGGACGCTCAGGCTCTGGCGGCGCAGCAGGTTTTTGCAGATGCTTGGGCAGGCTGCGTGCATTGCCGCCCTGCTGACGAACCGCTGGCATCGGGGGGCGCAAGCAATCGAGTAAACCGTCTGGTATGGCACTGAAGCTCATCTTGCTCAATGTCCTGTCGCACAGAGCCCGCAACTCTGGCACGTTCTGGCCTAAGCGATCAGGGTTTTGTTCGGTGCCCCACACCGGCACTTGCATCAAATTGGCCATCTTGGCCAAGAGCAGCGCGTTGGCCAGCACTTCACTGCCGCCATGAATGGCGGGCATCAGCTTTTCTTGGTAGTCGATCAGCACCAGTTGCGAATCATCGGCGTCCAGCAGCATGTAGTTTCCTTTGGTGGAATAGATATCTTCAAAACGTCATTGTCGCAGTGAAGGCTGGCGAACGCGTTACCCAACCAAGAATCTGGAAATTTCTGAGTCACATCAAACTGCAGCAGCAAGGATGACCAAACTCTTGTAATGAAAAGTTTGTGTGGGCTATTTACTATGCTTGTTGCCATCTAACCGTGATACTCTCTGCCCCCATGTCACCTAAATGGATATTGTTCATCGCCCTCGCCTGCGGCAGCGCCTACGCTGAGCCCGTAGAAAGTGTGCCTACAGACAATCCGCGCATTCGCGAAATATTGAGCGAGCGTGGCTTAGGTGCCAACTTAAAAACCATGAGTCAATCGGTGGCCACCAATACTTCTGGCTTGATTACTACGGCGATGGGGATGATTGGCATTCCTTACCGCCGAGGTGGCACCAGCGCAGAAACTGGTTTTGATTGCAGCGGTTTCGTGCGCGCCATGTACTCTGACGCTGTGGGTCATTTACTGCCTCGTATCGCCTACGAGCAAGCCAAAGCCACCACCACCATAGAAAAAAAAGAGCTAGAACCTGGTGACTTGGTATTTTTCAACACCATGCGTCGCGCTTTTAGCCATGTTGGCATTTATGTCGGCGATGGCAAATTCATTCACGCGCCCAGCCGTGGCAAAACGGTGCGCGTGGAGAGTATGCAAAGCAGCTATTGGGCCAAGCGCTTCAATGGTGCACGACGTGTTCAGGTCGCCAGCAGCTCGCACGCAGAAAGCGCGGCGGAGATGCACTTCGCTGTGAACGTTCCACAGCCCTGATGCGCTGATCGCGATTGCCAAGGCCTGCTTTTGCAGGCCTTTTGTTTATCTTCTTTAATAATTCAGACGATTTATGAATGATGTAGCGACGAAAAAACCCAAGTTAGTGCGCTGGATTATTGGTTTGCCAGTGGGACTGTTTGCAGTCCTGATGCTGATCAGCCAAATATTCTTTTCCCTGTCTCCCGACAAAGAAGCGCAATGGATTGATCGCGAAACCATTCGCATGTGCTGGAAAGAACGCGAAAAAGGCCCCAAAGAAAACACGCCGCCACAGTTCATCGACGGACAATGCGAAAAGCTTGAATTTGAATTCAAGACCCGCTGGGATCGCAACCCTTAAGGCCTGAGCTGAGAAAGGCTGTAGAGGCATGTGCGTTTGATCCATTCACTCACTGATAATTCAGGCATGCCTCTAGCCCAAGTTAACTCGATTTTCAGCAACATTGCCTCATCTCTTAAAGCTTGGGCCCACGCTATGGCGCCTGTTGGCTCCGTCGCATTTGACATGCTGTGGTAATCCCCCCATAAACCACCGCTCTGAGAAGTAGAGCTATGCGGCCATGGCC
>JADMKK010000041.1 GCA_015478895.1 Comamonas sp.
TTGGAATTTTAGCTCGCTGCGATCAGCGAAGCCTTGTATTGTAGCACTAATTTCTTAGTGATTGCAAAAGAATTTTTCTTTTGCCTCGTAAACTGCTTGAAGCATTGTTGTCTGCGAAGACCCTAATTCTATACCAGAATTTAAAGCGTCTGGGGAAATCCCTAGGATTTCCCGCACTCGCCTTTCGGCGAGTGCTTTGCTGCTTCTTACAGGGAAGTCTGGATAGCAAGTTCGAGCGCATCGACAAACAGCGAAGGTACATCGCACCCCGTTTGCTGCTGAATCTCTTGAAAGCAGGTTGGGCTGGTAACGTTGATTTCAGTGACTTTGTCACCGATCACATCCAGACCGACCAGCAATAAACCACGTTTTAAAAGAACAGGCCCCAGCTTGACCGCAATAGCTTTGTCGCTCTCACTGAGTGCTTGTGCGACGCCCTTGCCACCAGCAGCCAGATTACCGCGCACTTCGTTGCCTTGCGGGATGCGTGCCAGACAGTAAGGCACAGGCTTGCCGCCAATAATGAGGATGCGCTTGTCGCCCTCAGCAATGGCAGGCAAAAACTTTTGCACCATCACACTGGTGGCACCTTGCTGGTTCAGTGTTTCGATGATGGAGCCCAGGTTCATGCCGTCTGCGCCTACGCGGAAGATGCCCATGCCGCCCATGCCGTCCAGAGGCTTGAGGATGATGTCTTGATGCTGGGCGTGAAAGTCGCGAATGTCCTGGGGGTTGCGTGTGATGAGCGTGGGGCCCAGGACTTCGGGGAACTCCATCACCGCCATCTTCTCAGGATGGTCACGCAGCGCTGCGGGCTTGTTATAGACCTTGGCGCCTTCACGCTCGGCCTGGCTGAGCATGTGGGTAGCGTAGAAGAACTCGCTGTCAAAGGGTGGATCTTTGCGCATCAAGACCGCATCAAAGCTGGCCAAGGCTTGCTGTTCCACGACAACTTCTTCGTACCAATTGTGCAATTCTCCAGTCAGGCGCAACTGGTGCACTTGCGCCATCACTTTGCCCCCTACTTCCCAGCTAATGCCTTTGGGTTCACAGAAGAAAACGACATGCCCGCGCTTTTGTGCTTCACGCATCATGGCGAAGGTGCTGTCCTTTTTAGTGTTGAAGGTGCTCAGGGGATCGGCAACGAAGAGAAATTGCATGGCTTGCAGGAGCTAGGCCCCGGTCAATAAGAAAGAGAAGTGACAGCGTTACTTTGTACGCCAAGGTCGGTACTGTTGCACAAACAGGGCCAAGCTTCCGGCAACGACCCCCCAAAAGGCAGCGCCGATGCCGGCGAGAACGACCCCACTGAGCGTAACCAAAAACGTAATCATCGCGGCTTCTCTGCTGCTGTCTTCTTTTAAAGCAACGAACAAGCCGCCACCGATGCTGCCCAGCAACGCTAGGCCTGCAATGGCCATGACCAACTCTGGAGGAAAGGCTGCCAGCACGCCAGCCACCACTGCACCGAAGATACCGATCAAGATATAGATCAGCCCGCACCAGACGGCGGCGGTATAGCGCTTGGAAGCATCGGCATGCGCTTCAGGCCCCATGCAAATGGCTGCTGTGATGGCTGCGAAGTTGATGCCGAACGCGCCAAAGGGTGCCAGCACCAGGGTGGCCACGCCCGTCAATCCCACCAGCTTGGAGACGGGCATGGCATAGCCCGAAGCACGCATGACCGCCACGCCGGGCAAATTCTGCGAAGCCATGGTGACCACAAACAACGGCAGCGCCAGACTGATACAGGCCTGCCACGTGAACACCGGCTGCACAAAAACGGGCATGGCCAACGACCACTGCACCTGCGTCCATTGCATGTGCCCTTGCGCGGCGGCCCAGGCCACGCCCACCAGCAGTGTGACCATGACAGCGTAGCGCGGCCACAGGCGCCGCGATAGCAAATAGGCCAGCAGCATGCTGAGCACCAGCGGCAACGCGGTTTGCGCCGACTCAAAGACCTGCAGCCCAAAGCGCGCCAACACGCCGGCCAGCAGCGCTGCGGCAATGGAGGCGGGAATACGGTCCATCAACTTTTCGAACCAGCCGCTGAAGCCAAACAGCGCAATCAATGCCGCACTCAGCATGAAAGCGCCGACGGCTTCAGCCATCGAAAAGCCACCGGTCGCTCCTGCAGCTGCCAGAACGGCGGCGCCGGGTGTAGACCACGCCACCATAAATGGTTTGCGCAAAATCAGTGAAGGCACGACGCAGCACAGCCCAATGCCCCAGCCCAGGGCCCACATCCATGAGCTGATTTGTGCGGGTGTTGCGCCAAAGGACTGCGCTGCCTGAAAGACCAAAGCCACCGAGCTGGTGACACCCACGAGCACCGCCACAAAACCCGCGCTCAAGGCCGACAGGCTGAAGTCTTTGAAAAATTGCATAGCTGCGCATTGTGCGCAGCACTCGCCCTGAGCGCCACTGCCTTGGTGACGCTCAGAGGCAGCAGCGGCATAAAAAAAGCGCCATGCTTTCGCACCGCGCTTCTAAAAGATGAGCTACTTGCCACTGTATTACAAAGACTTTAAATAGTTTCCTATTTGAAACTCAATAAACACTTAGGCTAGCTGCTATAGATTTTTAACAACCACCTTGCTTTGCGGACCCCTTGGCTTAGTCGTACACCTCAGCTTCGGGGTTGGTGGCTTCCAGTTCATAGCTGGCGGCCAGCATGGCCAGGCGTGCAATCACGCCATACATGTAAAAGCGATTGGGCGCGCTGGCACCGGGGTGCATGCCGGGCTGGGGCATGTGGTTGCTGTGCGAAAACGCCAAAGGCACATAGCTGGAGCCGGGGGCGTTGAGGTTTTCATCCATGCCGCGCTCGGGGTGCATGCGGTAAAAACCGCCGACCACGTAACGATCCAGCGTGTAGACCACGGGTTCTGCGACGGCGTCGTGCATGCGCTCCGAGGTCAGCACGCCTTCTTGAATGATGACGTCTTGCACCATCTGGCCGTCTTTGATGACGCCCATCTTGTTGCGTGCTTTTTTCGTCAAGTCATCCAGCTCTTTGGCGTCGCGCACCGTCATCACGCCCATGCCGTAAGTGCCGTTGTCGGCTTTGACTATGGCAAACGGCTTTTCCTTGATGCCGTATTCCTTGTATTTGCGGCGCACCTTGGTCAGCAGGCCGTCCACTTGCTCGGCCAGATCGCCCATGCTGCCGTCTTCATTGAAGTTCAAGCCTTCGGACTTGGCAAACAAGGGGTGAATCAGCCAGTGGTCAATGCCCAGCAGCTTGCCAAAGCGCTTGGCCACTTCTTCGTAGCTTTGAAAATGGCGGCTCTTGCGGCGCACGCTCCAGCCTGCATGCAAGGGAGGCAGCAGGTATTGCTCGTACAACTCTTCCAAAATGCCAGGCGCACCAGCAGACAGGTCGTTGTTGAGCAAGATGGTGCAGGGGTCAAAGTGCTTCAGACCAATGCGGCGCTTAGTGCGCAGCACGGGTTCGAGCAAGACCGACTCGCCATTGGGCAACTTGAGCTCTGTGGGCTTTTTGATATCCGGGCTGATGGAGCCCAGGCGCGTATTCAAACCTGCCATCTTGAAGATGCGCTGCAACTGGGCCAAGTTACTCAGGTAAGAAGGGTTGCGGTTGTGGTTCTCCGGAATGATCAGGAGATTGCGCGCTTCAGGGCAGATCTTTTCAATCGACGCCATCGTGGCCTGCACGGCCAAAGGCAGCATGGCGTCGGTCAAATTGTTCCAGTTGCCGGGGAACAGGTTGGTGTCCACGGGTGCCAGTTTGAAGCCCGAATTACGGATATCAACCGAGCTATAAAACGGCGGGGTGTGCTCCATCCACTCCAGGCGGAACCAGCGCTCAATCGCTGGCATGGAGTCGATGATGCGTTGTTCTAGCTCGTTGATCGGGCCAGTTAACGCGGTGATGAGATGTGGAACCATGAATGTCCTCAAACGACGGTGGTTGTGTAATTGTAGGGAGTCGCTGTAACGCTAAGTACTTACCCTTATTCCCTTAATCATACGCATGTGCTCACTCACCGCCTCCAGAATGCCGGAGTCAGCAGTGCGAGAAAGCTCAAAATCTCCAATCGGCCCAGCAGCATTCCCAGCGTACAAACCCAGATTTGAAAGTCTGTCAGCGAAGCATAGGTGGATGCTGGCCCTACTTTACCCAAACCGATTCCTACGCAGTGCACACTGGCCACTACCGCTGAAAATGCAGTCACGGGATCAAGGTCGGTCAGCATCAGCACCATACTCAGCAGCACAATCGTGCCGCCGTAGACAAGCATGAAAGCCATTACCGCAAAGATCATTCGGCTATCCACAACACGCCCGCTTAGTACAACGGGTTGTACCGCACGCGGATGCACAAGTCTTGTCAGTTCACGCCGCGCCTGACTGAACAGAATCAGTACGCGCATCATTTTGATACCACCGCCGGTAGAGCCAGCACTGGTCGCCATTCCGGACAAGATCAGCATGAATACAGGTGCAAAAACGGGCCACGCGAGAAAGTCTGTGGTCGCAAATCCAGTGGTGGTGGCCATCGAGACCGCATTGAACATACCAAAGCGCACCGCATCGGCAGGACTGTACACGCCCTTGGCCCATAAAAGCAGCGCCACCAGCACACTGGCGCCCAACAGTACGCCAACCGTGGCGCGCATCTCGGGGTCTTGCCAGAAACCGCGCCAATGGCCTTTTCGCAGGGCGATGAAATACAGCGCAAAGTTGCAGCTGGCTGCCACCATGAAGACAAAGGCAATCGCTTCCAGCAGCGGCGACTGAAAGAAGGCAAAACTGGTGTCGTGTGCAGAAAAGCCACCCAGACTCACGGTGGTGAACATGTGCATCAGCGCATCAAGCGGTGCCATGCCGCCCAGCCAGAATGCACCAAAACAGCTCACAGAGAAAATGGCATACACACCCCACAGGCCTTTGGCAGTGCCGGTGATGCGCGGTGTCAGCTTCGTGTCTTTGACTGGCCCTGCTGCTTCCGCTCGAAACAACTGGCTGCCGCCCACACCCAGCAGCGGCATGATGGCCACGGCCAAAATCAAAATGCCCATGCCCCCCAGCCACTGCAAAAAGGTGCGCCAGATATTGAGCGAAACCGGCAGCGTATCCAGGTGCGAGAGCACCGAAGAGCCCGTGGTCGTCAGCCCCGATACGGCTTCAAAGTAGGCATAGGTAAAGGGTAGCTCCAAGCCCATATGGTTGTAGACCAGCATCATCGGCAAGGCTGCACTCAGCGGCAGGCACACCCACACCAGCGTCACCAAAATCACGCCGTGCCTTGGCTGCAACTCCTGACGGTGGTGGCGCATGCAAAACCAGACCACCAGCCCCACCATCACCGTCACACCCATGGCAGTCGGCCAGGCCTGCCACACACCGTCTTGCGCAAACCAGGAAGCGGTCAAGGGCACACTCATGCTGAATGCGAAGAACACCAGCAGCACACCCAACACACGTAAAACCGGAAAAAGATCGCGCATGCACGACTCCTGCGCTAAAAAAAGGTGGCGCTGACGCGAAACAGGTGCTCCACCTCTTGCACTAAGCGCTTGTTGGGCAAGAAGAAGACCACATGGTCATTGCTCTCCACCACCGTATGGCTGCGCGGGATGATGACTTCGGGCTCCATCCCGTCAGATTGCGCGCGGATGTCCTCGGTATCAGGCAGGCCGCGAATGATCAAACCGATGTGCACTTCGGGCGGCAGTTTCAAATCGCCCACCTTGCGCCCCACCACTTTGGAGCTTCTACGATCACCGCGCGCCACGATCTCCAGCGCTTCGGCCACGCCACGGCGCAAGCTGTGCACGGCCTGTACATCGCCCTTGCGCACATGGGCCAGAAACTCACCCAGCATGGCCTGCGCAGGCGAGAGCGCAATATCAATTTGCGTGCCGTGCATTAAATCGGCATAGCTGCGCCGGTTGATCAGCGCCAGCACACGGCTGGCACCCAGGCGCTTGGCCAGGAGGCTGGCCATGATGTTGTTCTCGTCGTCTTCGGTGAGCGCCAGAAACAGATCGGTCTCTTCCACGTTCTCATCGGTAAACAACTCTTCATCGGTCGGGCTGCCGTGCAGCACCAGCACCTCGGGGGGCAACGCTGCGGCCAGCTGCTCACAGCGTTTGTCGTCGCTTTCGATGATCTTGATGATGAAGTGGCGTGATCGCGCTGCCAGCTCCTGCGCCAATTGCAAGCTCACTTGGTCGCCACCTGCTATCAAAATGCGACGCACGGCCCGCGCCTGCTGGCCGCAAGGACGGTGAAAGGCTTCTAATATTTCTTGCAGGTGCTCGCTGGCCGCCAGCACAAACACCTCATCACCGGGCTCAATGCGCGTGGCCCCGTCGCAGCGGATAAAGCGATCCGGCTCCTCAGGAAAGCGCCGATAAATGGCCACAATGCGCAGCCCCAGATCAGGGTTATGCAGGCGCAAATCACCAATGCGCATGCCCACCGCCGGCGCTTTGGAGCGCGCACGCACCGAGGCCAGGCAAGCACGCCCGCCTGCAAACTCACGCACCTGCAGCGAATCCGGATATTCAATCAGCTTGTGGATATACCGCGTGAGCGAGGCTTCCGGGCAGATGATGGCATCGACCGCAAAGCCCTCTGGCCCCATCAAAGGCTGGCCCACATCGAAACCTGAAGAACGCACGCGCGCTACGCGGGTGGGAATGCCAAAGACCATGTGCCCGATCTTGCAGCACACAAGGTTGGTTTCATCTTGGGCCGCACAGGCGATCAGCAAGTCCGTATCGGCAGCGCCGGCTTCAGCCAGAACCTGGGTATCGATGCCGTTGCCCACCACCCCGCGCAGATCAAAACGGTCTTGCAGTTCCGCCACGCGCGCCGCGTCAGTGTCAATGACGGTGATGTCATTGCGCTCGGAGACCAGGCTCTCTGCCACGCTATAACCGACACGGCCCGCACCCAAAATAATGATCTTCATGCACTGTCCCTATGTTCAGGCGCATGTTGCAAAAGAAAAGGCAGCCGAAGCTGCCTTTTAAAAGTTGACCCATCAGCCGCGTACGTCGCCCTCACCCAGCACCACATATTTGAGCGAGGTCAGGCCTTCAATGCCTACCGGCCCGCGTGCATGGAACTTGTCAGTGCTGATGCCAATTTCAGCACCCAACCCGTACTCGAAACCATCCGCAAATCGCGTGCTGGCGTTGACCATGACGCTGGACGAATCGACCTCGCGCAAGAACTTCTGCGCATGGACATGATTGGTGGTCAAGATCGCTTCGGTATGACCGCTGGAATACTGGTTGATGTGCGCAATGGCCGCACCCACGCCGTCTATCACCTTCACGCTGATGATGGGGGCCAGGTATTCCTCGCTCCAGTCCGCTTCCGTGGCGGCTGCCAGTTGCAAACCATCGACCGCCTTCAGAATCGCCAGCGATTCCGGACAGCCGCGCATTTCCACCCCCTTGGCGGCAAACACGGCGCCGATCTGGGGCAAGAAGTCCTGCGCCACGGCACGTGCCACCAACAGGCTTTCGGTGGCATTGCAAGGGCTGTACTTGTGGGTCTTGGCGTTATCGGTCACTTTGATGGCCAATGCGATATCGCAAGGATCGTCCACATAGGTGTGGCAGTTGCCGTCCAAGTGTTTGATGACGGGCACCTTGGCTTCGCGGCTGATGCGCTCAATCAGGCTCTTGCCGCCGCGCGGAATGATCACGTCCACATACGCAGGCATGGCGATCAACTGGCCCACGGCTTCGCGGTCCGTGGTCTCGACCAGTTGCACGCCTTCGGCCGGCAAACCGGCTTCTTGCATGGCCTGCGCCACCAGCTTGGCCAAGGCCTTGTTCGACTCAATCGCTTCCGAGCCACCCCGCAAGACGCAAGCGTTACCGCTCTTGATTGACAGGCTGGCCGCTTCAATCGTCACATTCGGGCGGCTCTCAAAAATCATGCCAAAAACGCCAATGGGCACGCGCATCTGGCCCACGCGGATGCCGCTGGGCTGCTGCTTCATGCCCATGATCTCGCCGATCACATCCGGCATGTGTGCCAGCTGCTCACAGCCCTGGGCGCAGGTTTCCAGAACCTTCGGTGTTAGGCGCAGGCGGTCCACCATGGGTGCTGCCAAACCGTTGGCTACGGCGCGCTCCACATCTTTGGCGTTATCGATCTGCAAAGCCTCGACATTGGCTCGCAGCAGGCGCGCCAATGTCAGCAAAGCTTTGCTTTTAGTAGCAGCATTCGCCCGTGCCATCTGGGCTGCAGCCACTTTTGCTTGCAAACCCAAGGTTTGCATATATTCGGCAATATTCAGCACATTCATGCCCACATTCTCACTCAGTTCGCGGGGACACACCGACAGGGGCATGCCGCCACCCTACACTTCATCGCAGCCCTCCAAGGAAAGCTCCATGAACGCAGAGACCGACGCCCTCATCCAACTCCAAGCCTTTCAAGATGCCGTGCTGCGCTTTGCCGATGGCAGCATCAGCGCATCGACCCTCAACGAACAAGCGCGTGCTTCGCAAGCTTTGTTGACGGCCTTGCCCGAACGCTATGGCCAAGTCTTGCTGCAACTGCTCGACAGGCTCGAATCCAGCGCGCTGTTCACCGAAGAAAGTTGCTCATTCAGCCAAAGCGATCTGCGCGACCATTTGCACGCTTGGGTGGACAAGGCACGCACGCAACTGACCGCTAGGTGAATAAGGGCTGGCCCTGTAACATCCCGAGCACCTGAGTGCGTGGCATGCGGAAAGTCGCCAGATGCCCGCATACCGATGGAGACATACAAGATGCAGCAAGCAATCGGACACCCCATTACCCATAAATGGCCAGCCCAGTTTCCAGACTGGCTACAGCTTTATTCGTTACCCACTCCCAATGGCATCAAAGTCTCCGTCATGCTGGAAGAGGTGGGCATTCCCTACGAAGCCCACCGGGTAGACATCCAGGCCAACGCCCAGTTCTCGCCCGAGTTTCTGGCGCTCAACCCCAACAACAAAATCCCAGCCATTCTCGATCCGCATGGCCCAGGCGGTCAGCCGCTGGCGCTGTTTGAGTCCGGCGCCATCCTGATGTATCTGGCAGAGAAATCTGGTCAGCTCTTGCCAATCGATGCCGTGCACCGCTATGAAACCTTGCAATGGTTGATGTGGCAAATGGGTGGTGCAGGGCCGATGTTTGGCCAAGTGGGTTTCTTTTACCGCTATGCCGGCAAAGACTTTGAAGACAAGCGCCCGTTGCAGCGCTATGTGACTGAAGCCAAGCGCCTGTTGCGCGTGCTGGACGAACGCCTGCAAGGGCGCGAATGGATCATGGGGCGCGACTACACGATTGCTGATATCGCCGTGCTGCCGTGGATTCGCTGCCTGCACGTGAATTACGAAGCCGATGAACTGCTGCAACTGCAGGACTATAAAAACGTCCAACGCACCTTGAACGCATGGCTGGACCGCCCACCTGTGCAGCGCGGATTAAACATGCCACCCGCACCAAACGCGACTTAAAACATCCACTGTCTTGTAGGTAGAACGCTCTGTTGCGGCTTCAGGGGCTTGGTAGGTTATTCCATAGCCCTTATCTTTGAGGCATTGCAACGCTGCAAGTTGCCGGCCCATAGGGGGCCGGCATGGCGGCACCAAGCAGGAGCGACAGCATGTCCGCATCCCCCATCATTCAAACTTTGCCTCTGGGCACCCAATGGCCCTGTCTCGACCCGTTTTTGTTTTGCGCCCACCACAACGATGCGTATCCCGCCGGTGACGGCAGCATGGGCGTGCAGGCCGTGGAGCTGGAAGACCGGCCCATGGGCAGCGATTTCAGCGGCAAAGATGGCTTCAACATGTACCACGGCGACCACGTGCCCGGTTTTCCCGGTCACCCGCACCGCGGTTTTGAGACCGTTACGCTGGTACGCAAGGGCTTGATTGACCATGCCGACTCACTGGGTGCCGCCGCACGCTTTGGCGGTGGTGACGTGCAGTGGGTGACGGCGGGCGAGGGCATCATGCACAGCGAGATGTTCCCTCTGCTGCACACTGACCAGCCCAACCCGCTGGAGCTGTTCCAGATCTGGCTCAACTTGCCGGCCAGCCACAAGATGGTGAAGCCCCACTTCACCATGCTGTGGAACGAGCGCATTCCGCGCCTGCACCACACCGATGAAGCCGGCAAGACAACCACGGTGACCGTCATCGCTGGGGCGCTGGACAGTGCAGACCAGCCGTTGTCGCCTCCGCCTGAGTCTTGGGCTTCGCAAGATCGCGCGGATGTGGCGATCTGGACGATCAGTCTGGAGCCCGGTGCGCGCTGGACCATGCCGGGCGCCAAGGGTACGGAAACCCGCCGCATGCTGTATTGGTTTGTGGGTGAAGGACTGCGCCTGGAAGGTCAAGACATTCCAGAACACCTGGCGCTGCAAGTGGAGTCACGCCGCGCGCTGGAGCTGGTCAATACCGGCAACGACACGGTAGAGCTGGTGCTGCTGCAAGGCACTCCGATCCGCGAAGCCGTGGCACAGTACGGCCCGTTTGTGATGAACACGCAGGACGAGATCCGGCAGGCCATGATGGATTTCCGCCGCACCCAGTTTGGCGGCTGGCCTTGGGACAGCAATGCCCCCGTGCACGGTGCAGAGCCCCGCCGCTTTGCCCGCCACCCCGGTCAGTCCGAGGACGAAGTGCCCACAGCAGGCTAACGCGTTGTTGCACCCTCCCACCGCTGCAGCGGTGGTGATGGTGGACAATGCGCTTCATTCCAACCATGGCGGCCTGGCCGCCATTTTTTGTGGCAATGCACATGAACATCACCAAAGACACGGCTGTTACGCTGAACTACAAGATCCTTGAACTCCTGCAAGGCGGCATCGCCGGCACGCTGCAAGACCAGGGCGACGTGGCATATCTGCACGGCGGCTATGACAATATTTTTGCCAAGGTGGAAGCCGCCTTGGAAGGCAAGGCAAGCGGCGCTACGCTGACGGTAGACCTGAGCGTGGAAGACGCTTTTGGCCCGCATGATCCCGCGTTGCAGCGCACCATTCCCAAGGGTGAATTCCCGGCAGGCGTGAAAGTGGGCGGCCAGTTGCGCGGCACCAATGAACAGGGTTTGCCGCAGATTTACAACGTGGTCAAGATCAAAGGCCCCGTAGTGCAGCTGGACGGCAACCACCCTTTGGCCGGCAAGGCACTGCGCTTTAGCTGCAAGGTCACGGAAGTGCGCGCGGCTTCGGAAGAAGAAATCGCCCACCGCCACGTACACGGTGGCCACGGCCACCACCATTGATGCGCAAAAAGATAGCTACTTGCTGTTGACATGACAAGCTTTCAGTATCAATTGATATTGAAAGTGAGACATAGCAAGGGCATGGCGCTCTTATTTTATTTTCTACGTAATAAAGCGCGACGCAGTACGCGGGCGGCGCGGTCGCGGATCTGGAACGGGCTGTGACTTTCGCCAGGGCGCGTTCTGGCGCGCTCGCAAGCGTTCAAAAAATCATTGAGCAGCACACTGCTGTCGATGATGGGGCTTTCCTGGTCGCTAAATTCCGGGTGCCACTGCGTCGCAGCGATATAGCTTTTGCCCGAGGAGCTACGGTGGCGGTAGATGGCCTCGGGAATGTGGTCGGGCACGCTCCAGGCCTCCACTTCAAAGTCCGGCGCGACGTCTTTGATGCCCTGATGGTGGATGCTGTTGACGCGTGCCATATAGGTGTTGGGATAAAGCTGCGCCAGGCGCGAGCCTTTGACAATGTGAATGTCATGCTGGTGCTTGTCATAGGTAGTGGCGTTGCGGTGCACCTGCGCGCCGGGCACCTGCGTGAGGATGTCCTGGTAGAGCGTGCCGCCAAAGGCCACGTTGATGAGTTGCAAGCCCCGGCACACACCAAAAATCGGTTTTCCTGCCTGGCTAAAAGCTTCCACCACCGCCAGGTCATACAGGTCGCGCACGCGGTCACCCAGCCATTCCGGGCGCAAGGGCTCCTCTCCATAGCTGCCGGGCCACACATCCGCACCACCGTGCATGACCACGCCGTCCAGCCACTGCGCGTAATGCGCCAAAGTCACATCACCCTTGGCGGTCTCTCCCATGGGACAAGGCACCATCACCACCATTGCGCCACTGGACATGATCCAGTGCGCGATTGACTGCTCCACATATTGCAATGTTTTACCAGTGAACAAAGGTCGGCTGGCATCCGCATGAGAAAAGCAGGCAGAAAGACCAATCTTGAGTCTGCGCGAGGCGGGGAGGGACATAGGGCGCAAGCAGTGGATAACAAAAAACCAGTTGTACCTGCCACTCCCTGCTTTGTCATGTAGGAGAGGCACCGCATTCCTAGAGCGAATTAGGAAAATCTCAATAACATCAATGGTTTTCAGCTATGCTTTTTGATTAATCAACCAGTCTACAGGCTGCGCTTTGTTGCTTTAGCCTGACGCTGGCTGCCGGTACTTATCAATTGATAGGCATCAATTGCCAGCATTGCGCTGACTTGCAAGCTGCATTTTTAGCCCCACACTGTGATGGACGCGCAGCCCGCTGCCTGGCACTGCTAGGATGTCATAGCGACCTGATTTCCGCTGGACTCAGCAAACCCCTTCGTGCCATGAGCGGCGCGAATTTTGGTGATAAGGAGAGATGCATGCAAGTACAAGTCCATACCGACGCAACCATTCAAGGCGGTGATTCGCTGGAAGCCTGGGCCCATGAAGAGATTCATTCCAAGCTGGCAAGACTGAAAGAGTATGTGGTGCGGGTTGAAGTGTTTCTAACGGGCATAGAAGCCATGAAGAGCACAGGCGGACCCGGCAAAAAGTGCGTACTGGAAACCCGTGCCAACGGTCGCCCACCGATTGCGGTGAACGCAGAGGCAGAAAAGGTCAAAGACGCATTCAACGCCGCACTGGAAAAATTGCGCCGCGCGGTCGAGGCGGATCTGGACAAAGTGCGTGACAAAAACTTGCGTGAAAGCGTGCGCGGCGTGGATGATGTGATCACTGACACCGAGCAGTAAAAACAGCGCTCCGCCGTGAGCGCCCCAAAGCACAAAGCCACGTCCCGTGAAGGCCGTGGCTTTTTTGTTGCGGAACTGCGAGCGTGGCGCAGACCAGTTTGCGCGGTGTTTAGACCGTCGCAGCAGTCAGCGCGCCGGGTGTGGTCAGCTTGTCAGCCACCAGCAGGGACTTCATTTCTGCCTGGCTCATGATGCCCAGTTCTTCGGCGACCACGGCAATCGGCTTGCCAATGGCAATCGCCATCTTGGCGATTTTTGCAGCCTTCTCATAGCCAATCAGCGGGTTCAGTGCCGTGACCAGCGTGACAGAGTCCGCAATGCGTGCTTCCAGCAACGTGGTGTTGGCTTCAATGCCTTCGACACAGTTCACTTGCAGCGTCTTGCAGGCGCGGCTCAGGTGGGTCAGGCTTTGGTGCAAAGCCCAGGCCATCAGTGGCTCAAACGCATTCAGCTGCAACTGGCCGCCTTCAACGGCCATGGTGATGGCCACGTCGTTGCCGATCACTTCAAAACACACCTGATTCATCACCTCTGGGATCACCGGATTGACCTTGCCCGGCATGATCGATGAGCCGGCCTGGCGCGCTGGCAGCTTGATGTCGCCCACACCAGCTTGCGGACCAGAGGACAGCAGACGCAAGTCATTGCTGATCTTGGACAGCTTTACGGCAATGCGCTTCAAGATGCCCGAGATGTCGGCAAACGCGCCGGTATCGCCCGTGGCGGCGATCAAGTCCTTGGCCTTGGTCACAGGCACACCGGAGAATTCAGCCAGCTTGGCCGTCACTACATCGGCATAGCCAACGGGGGCGTTGATGCCGGTGCCAATGGCCGTGCCACCCATGTTGATCTCGCACATCAGACTGGCGGAGTCACGCAGGCGCTGCTCATCAGCGGCAATCATGGAGACAAAAGCGTTGAACTCCTGGCCCAGCGTCATGGGTACGGCATCTTGCAGCTGGGTGCGGCCAATCTTCAGGACGTCTTGGAACTCTTCAGCCTTGGTCTGGAACGCCCCGCGCAGCGCTGCCATGGCGGACAACAGATCTTGAATTTCAAAGTACGTCGCCAGCTTTACCGATGTCGGGTAAGCGTCGTTGGTGGACTGCGAAGCGTTGACGTCGTCATTGGGGTGTACCACGTCGTATTGGCCTTTGGGCAAGCCCAGTGTTTCCAGCGCCAGGTTGGCGATCACCTCGTTGGCGTTCATATTGGTGGAGGTGCCAGCGCCGCCCTGGATGACGTCGACCACAAATTGCTCATGGTGCTGGCCGGCAATCAGAATGTCACACGCCTTGGCAATGGCGTCTGCTTGCTGCTGGTTGATGGCACCCATGGTCAGGTTGGCAGCGGCAGCCGCTTTTTTGACATACGCAAAACCGCGGATCAGTGCAGGCATCTGGGCCACGGTTTGACCCGTAATCGGGAAATTTTCCACGGCGCGGGCGGAATGCACGCCCCAGTAGGCGTTGTCAGGAATGTCCTTGGGACCCAAAAAGTCGCTTTCTTGACGCATGGCGCTGTGCTTTCAAAGGCTAGATAACAGGAATAGGTCGCAAAGGCCACCAGCAGGCCCCACAACGCACGCCGCACTCTCAAACGGCGCTGCCACACAGGTAAGCAAGTCATTACACACGTGGCAACGCCCTAAATCATTCATTGGTATTCAGGGCACAACGAAGGCTTAGGGCGCTGAAGGAAATTATGAATCCGATTTAGACATAACTTGCACCACTTTTGTGCATGACAACCATCTCGCACCAATTTTGGGTGGAAATAGCACTTATATGCTCATTAATTAATCGCAGAAATACTTTAAACGCATAATTTGGTTGTTTTCTTCGCATATCGCACTGAAATAGTGCGATATGCGTTCAATTTGGTGCAAACGCACCTCCAGTGGCCGCCCCTTTGCTTTCCAGAGAGTCGCTTGCGGTGTCAGAGGACGGCTTTTCGGCTGACAGACAAAGCGCCGGTCTCTGCATAAAGTAAAACGCTAAAGGCGGCTTAGCCCGTGGTTCAGCTCGTTTTCAAGTCATAGGAATAGCAATGCCAACCAAAGCACAGACAGCGACAGAGAACTCCAGCACCGACTTGCCCGAACATTTCACAGCACGTATTGATGGCAAGGTACAGCACCGCGTAGGTGACGGCCCTCTGGAAGATTTGCCCATCGGACAAGAAGTCCAAGTCGATGTGGCGATTGCCAGCATGGTGGTGTCTTGGCGCAGCGAGGGGCAGCCCATCACCACCACTTTGGCGCGTGAAGAATTTTTGCTGTATGTGGATGATGGCAGCATCACCATCCTCAGTTAACAGCGCTGCGCTGCCCACCCTACCAAAGTCGGCCATACCGACTTTTTTGTTTTATGGTGCTCCTCAAGAAACACCTGCAAACAGGCACTTGGTTGATTGCCTCGGTAGCGCTTGGCTGACAGGTGGAAATGTCGAATTTTTCTAGAGTAGTGCATTCATCAACTAGGAGCACGACATGGCTGTAGATGCAAATCCGCGCGAAACCCTGTGGGAACTGATCAAAGACATCCGATTTGCCATGATCACCCACCAGCATCCCGATGGTCAGCTACATGCCTGCCCGATGACAACGGCCAACAAAGAGGGCATGAAAGAAGATCAGAACCTGTACTTTCTCGTCAGCAAAACCAGCGACTTGGCGCACTGCGTCGCGCAGCACCCGCAGATTAACTTGGCCTATGCCGACACCGACAACGACAGCTATGTTTCAATCTCTGCCCGTGCCCATCTCAGTGAAGACATGGCGCTCAAAGAGGAGCTGTTCAGCGCCATGGCCAAGGCCTGGTTTCCGGGCGGTGTAGAAGACCCCCAATTGGCTATCCTTGTGGCGCGCGCTGAGCAGGCCGAGTATTGGGATGTGCAACAAAGCAAACTGGTGCAGCTGTTTGCCATGGCCAAAAGTGCCGTCACCGGCAATAAGCCCGATGCCATGGGCCACCACCAGCATGTGCCGCTCTAGGCATTGAGCAGCCCAGCTGGGTCGCGCTAGACCTAAGTTATCTTTAGAGGGCTTCAGAGGCCGCCAGCCCTTATATATCAAGGGCTGATAGCTCTTATTTTTACTAAGCTGTCTCGCTAAACCTACAACCCGCAGGGGGCTAGGCACGCAGGGATAGGTGGACTCTCATCCCTCGGTATATGCTGCGTTCCTGCAGTCGTTTCGGGGAGCACTGCAATCTCTGATTTGGCACGGGCCCTCCCCACTTTTGTCCGTGCTACACCCTCTAATAAGGTATTGAGCCATGGCATCTGTAAACAAAGTCACCATCGTCGGCAATCTGGGCCGTGACCCAGAAATGCGAACCTTCCCCAGTGGTGACCAAGTCGCCAATGTCACCATCGCCACCACCGACCGCTGGCGCGACAAAAATACCGGTGAGAACAAAGAATCGACTGAATGGCACCGCGTGGTGTTCAACGGTCGTCTGGCCGAGATCGTGGGCCAATACCTGCGCAAAGGCAGCCAAGTCTATGTAGAAGGCAGCCTGCGTACGCGCAAGTGGACGGATCAAGCCACAGGTCAGGAACGTTATGCGACCGAAATCCGCGCAGATTCCATGCAAATGCTGGGCAGCCGCCAAGGTATGGGCGGCGGACAAGGCCAAAGCTTTGGCGATGATGCCGGCTATGGTGACAACGCTGGCTACGATGCCGCGGCCCCTCGCCGCGCCCCCGCTGCTGCTGCAGCCCCTCGCAGTGCAGCGCCGCAGCGTATGGCTCCACCCGCTGCAGCACCTGCACCCATGGCGCCACCTCCGCAGCGTGCAGCGTCTGGCTTTGACGACATGGACGACGATATTCCGTTCTAAAAGAATTTTTCTGGGTTGTGGACAAACACCGCAATGCCTCTTACGAACCCGCTTTGGCGGGTTTTTTTATGGACATACGCCTCCTAAAACCATTTTTAAGGCTTGCGGGAAGCTAGGTTTTATGACTGCCTTGCCCGCTATGCGCGGCAAAGCAGCAGACTGTAAGAATTGTTGAAGCTTTGTAGGTTACTCGCCAATGTTCTCTTTTTACGCCAGCGAATGGCGCAGTTTGTTGCATGGTTTTGACGCCGAAACCAGTGCTGTCCTTGCCCGTATCGCGCAGACCAAGCACCAAAAGCTCGCAGAGCACTTCTACAGCGCAATGCTGGAAGATGAAGCAGCCTCCGGCCTGCTCTCCCATGAACAGGTGCATTCGCGGCTGCTGGGTTCTATGCAGCGCTGGATCGTCCAGGTCCTAGGGACACCCGAGGAAGAAGATCTGGAGGCCTTGGTAGCGCAGCAAGTCAAGATTGGCGAGGTGCATGCACGCATCGATGTGCCTGTGCACTTGGTGTTGCGTGGCGCTCGCAGCCTTAAAAAGGCCTTGCAGATTGAAATTCAACGCGAAGCCCCTGCGTTGCGGGCAGCCACTATGGAAATAGCAGGCACCTTGATTGACCATGCCATGGAAGCCATGGCCCAGGGTTATGCTCTTTCCCGGGATAACAATTCACGCAACAAAGAATCGTATCGCCTGTTCACCGTGACACAAAACTTGGCCACCGTGCGGGAACAGCGTCGCGCGGAGTTACTGGATTGGGAAAACCAGTGCTTGTATCTGCACGCAATGGGTGCAGACAATCAGCCCTTGAGTAATTTGGCAACATCGGACTTTGGCTTGTGGTTTCGCCACAAAGGCGTCGATATGTTCCAAGGCGCGCCTGCGACCCAAAGCATTTTGGAAACGATGGAGCGCATTGATAGTGAGCTGTTGCCCAGGCTGATGCACTCCAAAGGCAGTGATAGTGCGGGTCCATTACTGCAGTTGCGTGAGCACGCGCGCCATATTGGGATGAGCCTAGAGTCGTTATTCACGCAAAACCGCGAGCTGGACGCCGGGCGCGATGTGCTGACCCAATTGCTCAACCGCAAGTTCTTGCCCGTAGTGTTGGCCAAAGAGGTGCAATACGCACGCAAGAGTGCTTCGGTCTTTAGCGTAGTGAGCATTGATATTGACCATTTCAAGCTTATCAACGATCAGCACGGACATGAAGGCGGAGACGTGGTGCTACAGCAAGTTGCCGCAGTGCTCAATAACAATATTCGCGGTAGCGACTACCTGTTTCGCTTGGGCGGTGAAGAGTTTTTGATGATCTTGGTCGATACCTCTTCGGCGGGCGCTGCGAGCGTGGCAGAAAAATTGCGGGCACAAATAGCGCGCGAAGCGTTTCACTTGCCTGCCAATCAAAAACAGCGTGTCACGATCAGCTTGGGGGTCGCCAGCTTTGATGGACACCCAGATTTTCAACGCATCTTGCGACAGAGTGACGAAGCGCTTTACCGCGCCAAGCGCCAGGGGCGTAACTGCGTGGCCATCGCCTAAAGCATTGCTGCAACAAAAAAGCCTTCCCTACTCTGGTGAGTAGGGAAGGCTTTTTTGATTGTTGCTTGCGGGTGCTTTAACGCAGGTTCAGCACATCAAACATGTCGAACTGGCCAGTGCTTTGCCCCGCCAGAAAACGCACGGCCCGCAAGCTGCCTTCTGCGTAGGTGGCACGGCTGCTGGATTTGTGGGTGATCTCAATGCGCTCGCCGGTACCGGCAAACAACACGGTGTGGTCGCCCACGATGTCGCCGCCGCGCACTGTGGCAAAGCCAATGGTGTTTTCTTTGCGCTCACCTGTATGACCAAAGCGCTCGTACACCGCACGGTCTTCCAGCTTGGTGCCCTGTGCCTGCGCAATCACTTCTCCCATCTTGATGGCTGTGCCTGAAGGAGCGTCCACCTTGTGCTTGTGGTGGGCTTCTACAATTTCAATGTCGTAGCCAGTATCGAGTGCCTTGGCTGCCATCTCCAGCAGCTTCAAGGTCACGTTCACCCCTACGCTCATATTGGGGGCCAGCATGATGGCGGTTTTTTGCGCAAACGCGGCAATCTGCAGCTTTTCTTCTTCGCTAAATCCCGTCGTACCAATCACGACCTTGACCCCAAGGTCTGCACAGACGGCCAAGTGAGCCAGCGTGCCTTCAGGGCGCGTGAAGTCGATCAGAAAATCCGCTTTGGACAAGGCACTTTTCAAATCGCTTTCGATCAGTGCGCCGGTACTTTGGCCCAAGAAGGCTGCGGCATCAGTCCCCAGTGCCGGACTGCCCGGCAAATCCAGCGCAGCTGCCAAAACACAGTCGGGGCTAGCCTGAATGGCTTCTACCAGCATACGGCCCATACGACCAGAAGCTCCTGCTACAGCGACACGCAAAGGAGAAGAGGAAGACGTTATGTTCATGGTTGTCGAGTATCGGTGGCCTATCAAGGCATCAAACAAACAAGGCCGCGCGATGCGGCCTTGGAAAGGCAGCAAGGCAGCCCGCCTTACCCCGTCATTGGGTCACTGTTTTTCCAAGGGGGGATAGCTGCGCTGAGGCGGCGCTACTTCTTCGAGGGCGGAGGTTTTTTCATTGCTCCTGCGCACCGGAAATTTGGCCAATTGCTCTTCGGTGGCTTGCAAGTTGGGAACCTTGACTTTGCCCACAGGTTTACCCAGCGCCGCGACAAATTCGGTTTCTGTCGGCATTTCATCGCCTTCAGCCCGGACAAACCGGTCCGCCTCAAAGAACACGGTCAGCTTGCGCGATTGCTCGGGCACGTCTTTGCGCTTGATCGTGAAGACATATTCCCAGCGGTCAGCGTGAAAAACGCTGGTGATGAGCGGGGTGCCCAAAATCTCGCGGACATGCTGGCGACTCATGCCAACTTGCAGAGCCTCGACTTGTTCACGAGAGACAAAGTTGCCCTGCACCACTTCCACCTTGTAAGGTGTCACAGCACTCATTGCGCTGCGTGTAGTGTCACTAATGCTGCTGCATGCAGCCAAGAGCGAGGCGAGAGCCAGAGTCAGCGCAACCCGGAGATTGCAACGAGCTTTTACATGCATGGTTAATAAGCCAGGGGATATGATCTGCCCCATTGTAGCGGCAGGTTTTATCAGGGTTGTGACGGTTGTTGAGCCCTTAGAGAACTGCACTTTAATGACTGTGTTTTGCTGGTCTTAGGCTGGCGAATTCACCACCTACCGATTGCGACAATGAAGAATATTGAAGACCTTAAAAACACAGGCCTCAAGGCCACATTGCCGCGTCTGAAGATCTTGGAAATTTTTCAAGGTGGTAAGCAGCGCCATATGACGGCAGAAGACGTGTTTCGCGTTCTGCTGGATGAACGCTCTGATATTGGCTTGGCCACGGTCTATCGTGTGCTGACCCAATTTGAGCAAGCTGGTATTTTGTTGCGCAGCAATTTCGAAAGTGGCAAAGCCGTCTATGAGCTCAACGAAGGCCAGCACCATGACCACTTTGTCTGTACCTCGTGCGGCAAAGTGGAAGAGTTTTACGACGCTGAAATCGAAAAGCGCCAGCAAATGATTGCCGATCAGATGGGCTGGAGCATTCAGGATCACGCCATGTCGCTGTATGGACAGTGTGCGGATTGCGCGAGCAAGCCAAAGCGCTAGATAGCTGTCACGATCTAGATACAGAAAGCCGCTCAATGAGCGGCTTTCTACTGGGTGGGCTCAACTGCAGCGTCCTCACATAGAACTGCCTTTGCCCATGTCTCGTTCCATGGCTTGGCGGTGGCGGTCCACAAATTCTTGGTACGTATCAATGCCTCGGAACTGCAAGATGGTATTGCGCACGGCAGCTTCCACCAGTACCGCGATATTTCGCCCCGCGACCACTTGAATGACGACTTTGCGCACCGGAATGCCCAACACATCCTGGGTGAGTGGTTCTTGCGGCAGGCGTTCGTATTCACGCTCCATGGTCTCTTTGCGCACCAAGTGCACGATGAGCTTCAAGCGCATTTTGCGGCGTACCGCCGTTTCACCAAAAATGGCACGAATGTCCAGCAAGCCAATGCCGCGCACTTCCAGCAGGTTTTGCAGCAACTCCGGACACTTGCCCTCAATGGTGGTCTGGTTGATGCGGTAAAGATCCACAGCATCATCTGCAACCAGCCCATTGCCCCGAGTAATCAGTTCCAGGCCGAGCTCACTTTTGCCCAAGCCCGATTCTCCGGTGATGAGTACACCCAGCCCCAAAATATCCATGAACACACCATGCATGGTGGTGCGATCAGCGAAATGTTTGGACAGGTAGGCGCGCAGTACATCAATGACGAAGGCTGATGCCTCTGCCGTGGAGAACATGGGGATTTGCGCCTGCTCGCACATGGACAGCAGGGCGGCTGGCGCCTGCTGTCCGTCCGCCAGCACCAAAACTGGAGGCTCCAGCTTGACGATGCGGGCTACACGGCGTGCACAGTCTTCGGGCGTGGCGTTCGTCAGGTAAGCGACTTCGCGCTCCCCCAGCACTTGCAAGCGGTAAGGGTGGATGTAGTTGAGATAGCCCACCAAGTCTGCACCGGAACGGGCGGAGCGAACCGCCATTTCATCAAAACGCCGCTCGGAGGCTCCTAGACCAGCCAGCCATTCCCACCGAAGTGTTTCGCGAAAGGCGGCAAACAGCCGATTGGCGTTGATGGCTTTATGGCGCATGGCAGTGCAATCTCACTCCAGAGCTGCCCACGGCTGGGCAGCGTAATCAAAGAACTGAATGCTCAGCTGGCGGAGCTGGCCGGCTGCCAATTGCTGATGAGCTGGAACAAGGCTTCTGCGTCGGTCGTGCTCTTCATGGTCTCGCGCAAGATGCTGTCGCTGAGCAACTCGGCAATCTCCGACAGGATTTCCAAGTGCTGCTGGGTGGCCGCTTCTGGCACTAGCAAGAAGATAAGCAGCTGCACAGGTTGTTCATCGGGCGCGTCAAATCCAATCGGGCGCGTCAGCTGAAAGACGGCAGCCATGGGCGCCTTCAAACCTTTGATGCGGCCATGGGGAATGGCTACGCCGTGGCCCAAGCCTGTAGAGCCTAAGCGTTCACGGGCAAAGAGGCTGTCGGTAATCAATGCGCGTGCCAGACCATGGAGGCCTTCAAACAAAAGACCGGCTTCTTCAAAAGCGCGCTTCTTGCTGGTGGCATCGACGCTCACGACGACTTGAGCGGGAGACAGGATAGAGGCTAGACGGTTCATGTAAAAGCAATTATGTGTCGCCCGAACACAGGCTGTTGGCTGGCTTGCAGGAGCGAAAGGGCCGCCTTTCGGCGGCCCGTGTCAATCGCAAATGTACCTAAATATGGGCCGGAGCAACAGTCCGGCGGGCATCACATGGTTGCGAGGGTGGCAATTTCTCGTTTTACCGGCAGACAACGCCAGCCTTTTACCTTGGTTTTGTGGCTCACCACTTGGCGATCAAGCTTGTCGGTGAGTGCATCAATGGCAGCGTACAGATCAAAGTGGGCAGTACCTGCATGCAGCGCATTGCCTTTGACGTGAATGCTGCATTCAGCACGCTGGCGTCGCTCTTTTTGCGATTCATTGTGTTTGGAGAGCAGGACTTTGACGTGGATCACCTGGTCAAAGTGGCGCAGCACGCGTTCGAGCTTGGAGATAACGTAGGCACGCAAGGCGGGACTCACTTCCAAGTGGTGCCCGCTGATGGTCAAGTTCATAAATCAACCTCCTGTGCATTCAGGTTCACGAAAACTAGGGGCTGGCCTGGCGGCCAGCGGTGGCGGTGAATGCGCATTCGTCGCTTGCGGGCCACTATGCGCCTGTTGCGATGGGGGCGCAACGGCATTTCGGCATGCGCAGCTAGGGTATGAGCGACCTACAGACGCGGGTATGAAAACAACGCAAAATGGTCTGTTTTTGCTGATACGTTCAGGCGCGGCTTCTCGCGCCACCCCATGAGCGGCATCGACATTGAAGTAGTCGAAATTGTCCGCATTGCGCGCGCTAGACCGGCCCTAAAATCCCTGCTCGGAGCACCGGCGCTTTTCCGTAAACCGCCCTGCCACGTTCCGAACACTCTTTTGTCTGCGATTCCATGACACAGCCCACGACTTCTGCTTTGCACACTTCCAACATCACCTCGCTGCCCCTGCTGGCTCGCGGCAAGGTGCGTGACAACTACGCCGTGGGTGATGACCGCATTTTGATGGTGGCTTCAGACCGTCTTTCAGCCTTTGATGTGATCATGGGTGAGCCCATTCCCGGCAAGGGCGTGCTGTTGACGCAAATGGCGCTGTTCTGGTTTGACAAGCTGGGCCATATCTGCCCCAACCACCTGACGGGTGAGGCACCAGAGTCCGCCGTCAAGCCCGAGGAAATCAAGCAGGTGCAAGGCCGCTCCATGCTGGTCAAGCGCCTCCAGCCCATCATGATTGAAGCGGTGGTGCGCGGCTATCTGGCTGGTAGCGGCTGGAAGGAATACCAGGAGAACCAGGCCGTGTGCGGCGTGCCGTTGCCTGCGGGTTTGGTCAATTCGGCCAAGTTGCCTGAGCCTATTTACACCCCGGCTGCCAAGGCCGAGATGGGCGACCACGACGAAAACATCACCTACGAGCGCACGGTAGAGATGGTGGGCGAAGCGCTGGCCGCCAAGATCCGCGACACTGCGATCCGCATCTACAAGGAAGCGGCCGAGATTGCGCTGACCAAGGGGATGATCATTGCCGACACCAAGTTCGAATTCGGCCTGACCGACGACGGCGAGCTGGTGCTGATGGACGAAGTGCTGACGCCCGACAGCTCGCGCTACTGGCCTGTGGAAGGCTATGAAGATGCGCTGAAGGCCGGCGTGAACCCACCCAGCTACGACAAGCAGTTTGTGCGCGACTGGCTGGAGCAGGCCAAGGTCAATGGACGCCTGTGGGACAAGACGGCACCTGCGCCGCGTCTGCCTCAGGAAGTGATTGAAAAGACCGCCGCCAAGTACCGCGAAGCGCTGGAACGCCTGACTGCTTAAACGCAGCCCCCATCAAAAAAGCAGCTGACAAGCTGCTTTTTTGTGTTGTGCTCTTTTAAAAGGAGCTGCTTGCCGTTGTATTCCAAGCGTTTCAGCATCAAAAGTATCTGAAGTTGTTATTTGGCAAGGGCATGCAGCTACTTTTTTATCTGCGTGCTGGTTGCGCCTGTAATGCGGCGACCACGTCTACGGCCAGCTTGCGCAGTGCCTGCCAGCCGTTGCTGGGCCAGCCATCGGCGGGCAGGCCTTTGACAATGCCGTCCACCACATGGGCGGAATGCAGCAGGCGCACAGCAGCGTTGGTCGACAGCCGTGGAACCACCCGCTCAAACAGCTTTTCCTTGTTGCCCCAGATGCGCAGGCTGCGCAGCACCATGGGCAGTGGCTGGCCGCTGGCCAGCGCATCTTTGGCGCGCTGGAGGTTGCGGATGTCTTCGGCCAGCGTCCAGTGCACCAGCACCTCGGCTGTGCCTTCGGCTTGCAGACCGTCCATCATGCGCATCACACGCGGCAGATTGCCCGACAGCACGGCTTCAGACAGTTTGAACACGTCGTAGCGCGCCACATTGAGTACGGCTTGCTCCACCACTTCATAGCTCAGCTCGCCTTCCGGCTGCAACAGGCCGAGCTTCTGGATTTCCTGGTGGGCGGCCAGCAGGTTGCCTTCGACACGATCCGCAAAAAACTGCAGGGTGCGCTGGCCTGCTTCGCCCGAGGCGACGCGCTGGCCTTGCTGCGACAGGCGCTGGGCAATCCAGCCGGGCAGTGCGGCGCGCTCGATGGGGTCGATCTGGATGGTGGTGCCATTGGCTTCCAGCGCAGCAAACCAGGCGCCCTTTTTGGTCTGGGCATCCAGACGCGGCAGGGTGACGATGGTCAGCGTGTTCTCGTCCTGCGCGGCATGGCTGGCCAGTTGCTGAATGGCCGTGCTGCCATCTTTGCCGGGTTTGCCGGAGGGAATGCGGATTTCGACCAGCTGCTTGTCGGCAAACAGGCTGAGCGAGCCGCCAGCGGCCAGCACATGACTCCAGTCAAAATGCGCGCCTTGTACGGTGTGTACGCTGCGCTCGGTGTGGCCCGCCGCGCGTGCCGCAGCGCGAATGGCGTCGGCGGCTTCCTGCAGTTGCAGCGGCTCATCGCCGTGCAGGGTATACAAAGGCCGCAGACCTTTTTGCAGGTGTGCGGCCAATTGGTTCAGTGCCAGTTGCATGCGGCCTTATTCGTCAACCGGAGGCTGTGAGGCAGCCAGGCGGCGCAGCAGCTGCTGCGCCAAGTCGGAGTACATATTGCGATACAGCGCGGCTTCTTCCTCGTCCTTGGCCAGGGCCAGAGATTCGCTGTAGCTCATAGTGCGCGTTTGGCGCATTTCGGTGTCTTCAATCCAGACGCGACCGTCTTTGTCGACCAGCCTGAAGCGGGCAAACAAGCGCAGCTCCACCTCGCGCACCTGGCCCGAAACCGTCTTGGCCAGCACCACGCGTTCGCGGCGTTCGCCCATCAGGTGCAAAGTGGCATCGGCCTCTATGGGCTTGGGTGGTGCCGTGCCCACGGCTTCCACCGACGGCAAGATCACCTTCAAATTACCGCCTGCCGTGGCCAGATTGCGCAGGACTTCGCGCGTGAAGGGCGAACCTGCAGGCACGTTGACATACAAGGTGGTGAATGGAAAGGACGGCACGCCACGCAGGCGAAAACCGCAGGCACTGACCATAGGGGCCAGTACCAACATGGAAAGCAGCGTACGTTTGCGCATGGCGTGCATCCTTTGAGCAGGGCTTAGACGACGATATTGACCAAACGGCCCGGCACCACAATCACCTTCTTGGGCGCAGCGCCATTGGTGAACTTCAGCGCATCTTCATTGGCCAGAGCGACGGCTTCGATCTGCGCCTTGTCGGCAGTGGCAGGCACGCGGATGGAGCCGCGCAGCTTGCCGTTGACCTGCAGCATCAGCTCCAGCTCGTCTTGCACCAGCGCCTTGGGGTCCACTGCAGGCCAGGCCGCATCCAGCAGATCGCCTTGCTTTTTGGCGTAGCCCAGCTCCTTCCACAAGGTGTGGGTCAGGTGCGGGGTGGCGGGGTAGAGCACGCGCAGCAAGATGCCAAAACCCTCAATCATGGCGATCTGGCCTTCCGCCGTGTCGCCGCCCTTGAAGGACTCCAGTGCGTTGATCATTTTCATCGCGCCCGAGACCACGGTGTTGTACTGCATGCGGCTGTAGTCATAGTCCACCTGCTTGAGCACGCTGTGCATCTCCAGACGCAGGGCCTTGGCCTCCTTGTCAAACTGCACGTCGTCCAGGCTATCGAGGCCCAGCGCCAGCATAATGGCCGGCGTGTAGTTGATGCCCAGCAGCTTGTGGCCAAAGTTGTACACGCGGCGCAGGAAGCGGTAGCTGCCTTCCACGCCCGCATCGTTCCACTCCAGCGTCAGCTCAGGCGGCGAGGTGAACATGGTGTACAGGCGCGCGGTGTCGGCGCCGTACTTTTCGATCAGGTCTTGCGGGTCAATGCCGTTGTTCTTGGACTTGGACATGGTGCCCACGCCCTCGTAGTCAATGGCGGTGCCCACGGGCAGCATGCCGTCGGCGCTGTCCACTTCGACCTTCAGCTTGGCGCCAATGATCTTGCCGGTTTCGTCATGGACGTGTTCCACATCCTTGGGCCAGAAGTATTCCTTGGCACCCTTGGCCGTACGGCGGCTGTAGATGTGGTTGAGCACCATGCCCTGCGTGAGCAGCTGGGTGAAAGGCTCGTCCACCTTCACCAACCCCAGATCGCGCATCACCTTGGTCCAGAAACGGGCGTACAGCAAGTGCAAGATGGCGTGTTCAATACCGCCGATGTACTGGTCCATGGGCATCCAGTAGTCAGCACCATCGCCCACCATCTTTTCGCTGTTCTTCGCATCGCAATAGCGCATGAAGTACCACGAGCTGTCCACAAACGTGTCCATGGTGTCGGTTTCGCGGCGGGCAGGTTTTCCGCAGCAAGGGCATACCACGCCTGCGTGGAATGCTTCGCTCTTGATCAGCGGGTTGCCCGATCCATCGGGCACCAGATCCTGCGGCAGCACCACGGGCAAGTCCTTCTCGGGCACAGGCTGCGCACCGCAATCCTCGCAATGGATGATCGGGATAGGAGTGCCCCAGTAGCGCTGGCGGCTCACACCCCAGTCGCGCAGGCGCCAAGTGGTCTTTTTCTCGCCCAGGCCCTTGGCGGCCAGCAGCTCAGCCACTTTGTCCACGGCTTGTACGTGGTTCAGGCCGTCCAGCGCGCCAGAGTTCACGCAGATGCACTTTTGCTTGTCGCCATACCACTCGGCCCAGGCGTCGGTGCTGAAGGTCTGGCCTTCTACCGTGACCACTTGCTCGATAGGCAGGCTGTACTTTTTGGCAAAGGCAAAGTCGCGCTCGTCGTGGGCGGGTACGCCCATCACGGCGCCGTCGCCATAGCTCATCAGCACATAGTTGCCCACCCAGACTTCAACTTGCTTGCCGGTCAGGGGGTGGGTGACGAACAGGCCTGTGGGCATGCCCTCTTTTTCCTTGACGGCCAGCTCGGCTTCGGTGGTGCCGCCCTTTTTGCACTCTTCAATAAAGGCTGCCAGCTGCGCGTTCGAGGCAGCGGCGTGCATGGCCAGGGGGTGCTCAGGCGCCACGGCGCAGAAGGTGACGCCCATGATGGTGTCGGCACGCGTGGTGAAGACGTACATCTGGCCGTCCTGGATCAACTGGCCAGCGGTGTCCTTGATGTCGTGGGTGAAGGCAAAGCGCACACCGGCGCTCTTGCCGATCCAGTTTTCCTGCATCAGGCGCACTTTGTCGGGCCAGCCGGTCAGCGTGGCGTTCTCGTTGCCCACTTGCACGTGGTCCAGCAGCTCTTGCGCGTACTGGGTGATGGCCAAGTAGTAACCAGGAATCTCGCGCTTTTCCACGGGGGCGCCCGTGCGCCAGCCGCGGCCGTCAATCACCTGCTCGTTAGCCAGCACGGTCTGGTCGACGGGGTCCCAGTTCACCACCTGGGTCTTGCGGTAGGCAATGCCCTTGTCCAGCATTTTGAGGAACAGCCACTGGTTCCACTTGTAGTACTCGGGGTCGCAGGTGGCAATCTCGCGGCTCCAGTCGATGGCCAAGCCCATGGCCTGCATCTGCTTTTTCATGTACGCGATGTTGTCGTACGTCCACTTGGCAGGCGGCACCTTGTTCTTCAGGGCAGCGTTCTCAGCGGGCAGACCGAAGGCATCCCAGCCCATGGGCATCAAGACGTTGTAACCCTTCATGCGCAGCTGGCGCGTGAGCATGTCATTGATGGTGTAGTTGCGCACGTGGCCCATGTGCAGCTTGCCGCTGGGGTAGGGCAGCATCGAGCAGGCGTAGAACTTTTTCTTGTTGCTGTCTTCTACGACGGTGTAGGCATCGGTGGCGGCCCAGTGGTCGTGCGCGGCGCGCTCGACCTCAATGTGGTTGTATTTGTCTTGCATGGAACTGGTTGGTGGTGCTGCAGTCACAATACTGCTTTGCGTGGATTTTAGGCGCTTGGGCATAGCTTATCGGGTTGATGAGCGCACGCCCCCGCTGCTCTCTGCGCCTCTGCGGCCAAATGGCCGTTTTTTGTTGGGCAGCTGCAGGCTGCTTTCCCGTATTTGATTGATCGCAGCACGCAGGTGCTGTCCGTTGAGAGGTTTGCTCCGGTGAGTGTGTCTTCGACTGTTTTGTCCATGTATACCGAGATGGAGCCTTGGGCCCAGGCTACGGCAGGTTTGATGTTGCTGGCCTTGGTGGCCATTGTTTCGCGTTTTATTGCCCAAGGGGTGCTGTTTCACTTTGTGCGGCTGTGGCGCAGCCGCCTGCCCATGGGTTGGGCGCATATCTTGCTGCACGACCATGTGCTGCTGCGCATTGCCAAGATCGTGCCTTCGGTGGTGGTGCAGTTGGGCATTCACTGGGTGCAGCACCTGCCGGCGGGACCGTTGACGGCCATTCGCAATGCTGCGGCCGCTTTCACGATTTACCACGTGTTGCGCGCCTTTACGGCCTTGCTCAGCGAGATGAACGAAGCGCATGAGCGCCACGACGGCCCCAAGGCCACGCAGAGCCGCTCCATCAAAAGCTATGTGCAGTTGGGGAAATTGCTGGCCTACGGCCTGGCCAGCTTGTTGATTGTGGCCACCCTCATGGACCGTTCGCCGCTGCTGCTGCTGTCGGGGCTGGGCGCCATGTCGGCCGTGCTGATGCTGGTGTTCAAAGACACCATCATGTCGTTTGTGGCCGGCGTGCAGCTGTCGTCCAACGACATGCTGCGCGTGGGCGACTGGATGGAAATGCCCCAGGTGGGCGCTGATGGCTTTGTGGTGGACATTGCGCTGAACACCGTCAAGGTACAGAACTGGGACAAGACCATCACCACCATTCCCACCTGGAAGCTGATGAGCGAGAGCTTCAAGAACTGGCGTGGCATGTTTGATGCCGGGGGGCGCCGCATCTTGCGCGCCATGCACCTAGATGCGGCCACGGTGCACTTGCTGACGGCCGAAGAGCGCAGCGCGCTGGCCGGCATCGAGCTGCTGAAAAACTACTGGAACGAGCGCGACGGGCTGCTGGCCCAGCCAGAATCGGCCGAGCACGCCATTCCTACGCTGGCGATTGCCCCCGACATGGTGACCAATCTGGCCGCCTTCAAAGCTTATGCCTATGCGTATTTGCTGGCGCATCCGCGCATTGCCAAGGGCCCCGGCATGTTCTTGCTGGCACGCACGCTGGAGCCATCGCCCACCGGCATTCCGCTGCAGCTGTTTTGCTACACCAACACCACGGTGTGGGTCGAGTACGAAGGCATTCAGGGCGAGATTTTTGACCACCTGATCGGCACCATGCCGCTGTTTGGTCTGTCGCTCTACCAGCGCTCGTCCGACCACAGCAACCGCCAGATCGTGCAGGCGCTGAGCCACGACGACGTGGCCCGCCCCTGAGAAACCGCGCCCGCACCTGCCTGCGGGCGCCCAGCCATAATTTCGCTATGACCAAGCACCGTGTAGTCGTTGGCCTGTCCGGCGGCGTAGATTCAGCAGTGACCGCCTATTTGCTCAAGCAGCAAGGCCATGACGTGGTCGGCATCTTCATGAAGAACTGGGAAGATGACGACGACAGCGAGTTTTGCTCCAGCCGCCAGGACTTTCTGGACGCGGCCAGCGTGGCCGATGTGCTGGGCATCGAGATTGAGCACGTCAACTTTGCGTCCGACTACAAAGACCGCGTGTTTGCCGAGTTTCTGCGTGAATACCAGGCCGGGCGCACGCCCAACCCCGACGTGCTGTGCAATGCCGAGATCAAGTTCAAAGCCTTTCTGGACCACGCCATGCGCCTGGGCGCCGAAAAAATTGCCACCGGCCACTACGCCCGCGTGCGCCAGAACGACAGCACCGGCCTGTTCGAGCTGCTCAAGGGCGTGGACAACAGCAAAGACCAAAGCTACTTCTTGCACCGCCTGAACCAGGCCCAGCTGTCCAAAGCGCTGTTCCCCGTGGGAGAGCTGTGCAAGACCGAAGTGCGCCGCATTGCCGAAGAAATTGGCCTGCCCAACGCCAAAAAGAAAGATTCCACCGGCATCTGCTTTATTGGCGAGCGCCCGTTCCGCGAGTTCTTGAACCGCTACATCAGCAAGGAACCGGGCTGGATCCTGGACGAGCGCAACCGCCGCCTGGGCAAGCACGTGGGCCTGAGCTTTTACACCTTGGGCCAGCGCTCCGGTCTGGGCATTGGCGGCGTCAAGGAAAAAGGCGCGGCGCGCGGCGCGGGCGACCATTCGCCGTGGTTTGTGGCCGCCAAGGAGATGGACAAAAACGTGCTGCGCGTGGTGCAAGGCCATGACCACCCCATGCTGCTGTCGCACCGCCTGGATGCGGACAGCGCCAGCTGGGTGGCCGGCCAGCCGCCGGCTGCGGGCACTTATGGCTCCAAAACGCGCTACCGCCAGCCCGATTCGCCAGCCGTCATTGGCAGCGCGGCCACCAACAGCCACTTTCGCCTGGACTTTCCCGAGGCGCAGTGGGCCGTCACGCCGGGCCAGTCGGCCGTGCTGTATGACGGTGATGTGTGTCTGGGCGGCGGCATGATTGCCGCGGTTGACCCGAACGAGTAAGCCTGCGCGCTTTCCAAAACAAAGGCAGCCTTGGGCTACCTTTATTGGTTATCGAAGGTATCGGAGGACGTTTTACGGGGCGGGCTTGGTTTCAATCGCCACATCCAGGCCCTGCTCGGTCACAGTAATCGCGCCGGGTTGCAGGCCCAGGCTGTCCGCCAGTTCCAACTCTTCAGGGGGTACGGTGTAGAGCGGAAAGTCTTCCAGCGCCTGCATGGCCAAGCGGCTACCGTAGGCCGCCATCATGTCGGCAACGGCGGGGGCCGCACCCTCCAGCTGCAGGTTCAGCACCTCGACACGGTGGGCGCGGACGGTACGGTCTTTCGCTTGGTAGCGCAAAGCAAAGCGCACATCCATGACGCCTTGGTAGCTCTGCTTCAAAGCGGGCCCAGACAGCTGTACTTTGACTGCAGATTGCAGCTGGTTGCGCTCGGGCAGCAGCTGCAAATGGGGCTGCTGCATCTCAAATTGCAGCAAACCTGCTACAGGAAAACGCTTGGGAAAGTGCGCTTGCATGCCTTGCTCAAGCTGCGTCTGGGGCACGCTGATCTTGGTGGGGACAGCTTGGGAGCAAGCGCTGAACCACAGGGTGCTGGCTGCGGCGGTGGCCAGTAAGAAACGGCGGCGGAACATGGCGTGGATTCTCGGTGCGGGCAAAAGCTGCGCCCTTGAGGCAGCAGCCGTGCATAATCAATTTGATACAAATAGGGCTCTAGCCCTTATGCAACAAGGGCTTGGTGCTCTTAATTTGTTCAGTTTATCCCAAGCTTCAACGGGGCGCTACCAAATAGCGGCGGCGCAGCTCTTGAAGGGCCGGGGTATCGAGCTGCATGGCCTCGCGCAAGTAGGTGTCGATGCTGCCGTATTCACGTTCCACCATGTCGTAGGCACTGCTGAGGAACTCGGGTTGCACTTTCCACAGGACGTCCAGAATCTCTTGTGGCACTGTTTGGGCCGCACGCGCTGCCAAGGCGGTGGGACGCTGGTAGAACTGGTTGGTGAGCAGGTAATCGTGCTCAATATCGGCGCGGCTCACACCCAGCGCTTCCAGAACGAGGGCCGCAGCCCAGCCGGTGCGGTCTTTCCCGGCGGTGCAGTGAAAGACGGTGGGCTCCTCAGACTCCAGCAGCAAGGCAAACAACTCGGCAAAGCGCGCAGCGTTCTCGCGGACAAAGCTGCGGTAGGTGTCCTGCATCAGCCCCACCGTCTCGGCGGCGGTGAGTGTGCCGCCTGCATGGACCAGCGCGATGGCTTTTTGCACCACGGTGGGCTCCACAGTCAGTGCGTGAACTGCCAGCTGGGGCCAGAGATAGCCATCGACCGTGCGCTCCTGCACGCCGCGAAAGTCCGCACTGCGGCGCACGCCCAAGCTGTTCAGGGTCTGCAACGCCTCGGGCGATAACCCCGCGAGATGGTCGGAGCGAAACAGCACACGCCAACGCACGCTGTGCCCGGCGTGACCGGCGTAACCTCCCAGGTCACGAAAGTTGGTGGTCCCTGGCAGGGCAATATGGCGAGAAGGTGGGTTCTGGGTCATGCAAATTCTCCGAAGAAACAAAAACGCCGTACGGCCTCTCCAGCTATTGGAGCGCAGTACGGCGGGTTTGTCAGTCACCCAGTGAGGGGGCGGCAGTCCTCAGTCGTTGCTGACCAAGTGCTGGCCCACGAGGCCGGTCAACTCAAACATGTTGATGCGATCTTTGCCAAACACAGGCAGCAACTTGTCGTCGGCCACAATCACGCGCTTGTCCTTGGGGTCTTGCAGGTTGTGCGCTTTGACGTAATCCCAGAGCTTCTTGACCACTTCAGTGCGGGCCACGGGGCCTTCGCCAATGACTGCCGCCAAAGCGGCATCCGGGCGGTAATTGGCGGCGGCGGGTTTGCGTGCCGTGGTTTTCTTGGCGGCCGGAGCTTTCTTGGCAGCAGGTGCTTTTTTGGCTGTAGCCCCCGTCTTGGCTGGGGTGGTAGCTCCTGTTTTTGCAGGCGCTGCAGTTTTACGTGCGGGGTACTTGCTGGGCTCGAACTCAAAGTTCACCTTGCTGGCCACCGCATCCCACGCCAAGAAAGCCTTGAAGTTGCGGCGTGTGCGGTTAGAGACAAATTTCTCCATCAAATCCGTTTTGCCTGTGGCCAGCAGCTTGCTCATCTGTTCGCGCTCAATCGGCTGCTGCAAGATGATCTGGCCGCTCTTGAAGTCGCAGCTCGGTGTGGGCTGGGCTTGCGTGGGCGCGGCTTTGCTGCACACGTAGTTGGCACCATGCTCAAACACGGGTGCGCCGCACTTGGGGCAATTGCCCAAACTTTGCTGCGCGCTGAAGTCCACAATCTCGCCAGACTCTTCTTCCTTGTCATCGCCAAAGTCGAATTCCAGCTTGTAGTTCTTGGCTTCTTCATCGTGCACGATGGCCACTTCGGCCACAAAGGGCCAACCCGCCTTGGAACGGAAACCGTCCAGCGGGCCGATGCGGCGCTCGCGCAGCAGGGTTTCTGCTTCGGCCGTTTCAAACGTACGGCCTGCAGGCGACTTGGTGAACGAAAAGCCGCAGCCGTCGCTGTGGCCGTCGGCCCCGGCGCAGGCATAGCGGCGGTAGTTTTCCTTCACGATGCCGCTGCAGTTGGGGCACGGTGCTTCCAGGGTGGCGTAGTCGCCCGGAATGGTGTCGCGGTCATATTCCTTGGCTTTTTTCACCATGCGCTCGGTCATGGCGGCAATCTCTTGCATGAAGGCCGTGCGCGACAGCGCGCCCTTTTCCATTTGCGACAGCTTGTATTCCCACTCGCCGGTCAGCTCGGCCTGGCACAGCTCGGCCACTTCCAGGCCGCGCAGCAGCGTCATCAGCTGGAAGGCCTTGGCCGTGGGAATCAGCTCCCGGCCTTCACGCAGCATGTATTTTTCGGTCAGCAGGCCTTCGATGATGGACGCGCGCGTAGCCGGCGTGCCCAGGCCTTTTTCCTGCATGGCGCTGCGCAGCTCTTCGTCGTCAATCTGCTTGCCGGCGCTTTCCATGGCGCCCAGCAGTGTCGCTTCCGAGTAGCGGGCGGGGGGCTTGGTCTTCAGGCCCTTGGCCTGCGCACCGGAGGTCATAGGCTGCTCGCCGGGCTGCACCGCCACCAGAGGCTGGCCCTTGTCACCTTCCTTGGCGTCATCGACTTCGCTGGCGGCTTCCTTGCCGTAAATGGCCAGCCAACCGGGTTTGACCAGCACCTTGCCTTCGGTCTTGAAGTGGTGCTGCTCAATCTGCGAGATGCGTGTGGTGACTTGGTACTCGGCGCTGGGGAAGAACACCGACATAAAGCGGCGCACGACCAGGTCGTACAGCTTTTGCTCGGCCTCAGAAAGGCCTGAGGGCGCCTGCAGCGTGGGGATGATGGCAAAGTGATCCGACACCTTGCTGTTGTCAAAAATACGCTTGCTAGGGCGCACATAGTGGCCAGTGATAGCCTGCTGCGCAAACGGTGCCAGATGGCCCATGCCGCTGTGCGCCAGCATCTCAAAGGTCTGGTGCGCCACGGCCACGTAGTCTTCGGGCAGCGCGCGCGAATCGGTACGGGGGTAAGTCAGTGCCTTGTGACGCTCGTACAGGCTTTGCGCCAGCGCCAGCGTGGTCTTGGCCGAGAAGCCGAACTTGCCGTTGGCTTCACGCTGCAGACTGGTCAAGTCAAACAGCAGAGGCGATGCCTGCGTGGTGGGCTTGCTCTCTTCGGTGACCTTGGCAGACTTGCCTTTGACAGCAGCAGCAATGGCATTGGCTTCCGCCGCGCTCCACACGCGGTCAGCGCGCGCTTCGGCGTCTTCGCTTTTCTTCCATTGCGGGTTGAACCACTTGCCCAGGTACTGACCCGCTTGCGCATCGAACGTGCCGTGCACTTCCCAGTAATCGCGGCTGATGAACTTGCGAATCTTGTCTTCGCGCTCCACCACCACGGACAGCGTCGGCGTCTGCACGCGGCCTACCGTGGTCAAAAAGAAGCCGCCATCGCGCGAGTTAAACGCAGTCATAGCGCGCGTGCCGTTGATGCCCACCAGCCAGTCGGCTTCGGAGCGGCTGCGTGCAGCATCGGCCAGGCCTTGCATCTGTTGCTCAGAGCGCAGCTTGTCAAAGCCATCCCGAATGGCCTGGGGCGTCATGGACTGCAACCACAGGCGCTGGATCGGCTTACCCAAGCCGCCCTTGGCGCCACCGGCGTACTGCTCAATCAGGCGGAAGATCAGCTCGCCTTCACGGCCCGCGTCACAGGCATTGATGAGTTGAGTCACATCTTTGCGCTTGGCCTGCTTGACCACGGCGTTCAAGCGCGTCTTGGTCTTATCCACGGGTTTCAAGTCAAAGCGCGGGGGAATCACCGGCAGATTGGCAAAGCTCCACTTGCCGCGTTTGACGTCGAATTCTTCCGGCGCCTGGATCTCGACTAGGTGACCCACCGCACTGGTGACCACGAACTGATCGTTCTCAAAGTGGTCGTCGTGCTTTTCAAATTTGCCGTGGGCGGGCGTAAGCGCCCGCACGATGTCCTGTGCCACCGACGGTTTTTCCGCTATTACCAAGGTCTTTGTCATTGAGTGTTCTCGTTATTTGCTACAGCCGCTAACGCACAGGATAGCCGCCGCTTCTACAATCCATCTTCACGCACGCGTGCGTGCGCATATGTACATGTACGCATGTGCGCGCACGTGCATGTGTGCATATTTAAGTTATCAGAGATTTCAATGCCCAGCACATCACGCCCTTCTTCCGCGGTCAAACGCATCCAGACACGCCGCTCCGGCGTCCATGGCAAGGGGGTGTTTGCCGTGCAGGACATTGCCGCAGGCCAGACGCTGATCGAGTACGTCGGCGAGGTCATCAGCTGGGAAGAAGCCCAAGATCGCCACCCCCATGACCCCAGTCAACCGAACCATACGTTCTACTTTCATGTGGATGATGACGTGGTGATTGACGCCGCACATGGCGGCAACTCGGCGCGCTGGATCAACCACAGTTGCGCGCCCAATTGCTACACCGATGAGCGCAATGAGCGTATCTTCATCGTGGCGTTGCGTAACATAAAAGCTGGTGAAGAGTTGTGCTACGACTATGGCCTGATCATCGAGGAGCGCTACACCAAAAAGCTCAAGGCCGAGTACGCCTGCTACTGCGGTGCGGCCAGCTGCCGGGGCACCATGCTGGCCCCTAAGCGTGGCTGGCGCCCGCCCATGCCCGAAGATTTCGCGGCGGACGGGAGCGCATTATGAAGGCCCAACCAACTCGCTGGGCTGCAGAGGACCTGTGGCTGTCGATAGTTACGTTGCTACCGGGCTTTACTGTGGAAGTGCTGCCCGAAGTGGATTCCACCAACACCGAACTGATGCGCCGCGCGCGCGCGGGCCGTGCAGAGCCTATCGTCCTGGTCGCCGAGTCCCAGACTGCAGGCCGCGGTCGACAAGGCCGCACCTGGGTCAATCAGCCCGGCGACTGCCTGATGTACTCGCTGGGCTTGATGCTCAATCCAGTGGACTGGTCGGGTCTGTCATTGGTGGTCGGACTGAGCATTGCCGAGTCGCTGCAAGCGGCGGGCGTGTCCGGTGGGCCTGAAATTGGTGTGAAGTGGCCCAATGACCTGTGGCTGCGCGATGGCCGCAAGCTGGGGGGCACCCTGATCGAAACCGCCAATGTGCCCGCAGGCATAGATGCCGCATGCTTTGGCGCTGGTCAAGGCACGCCGCGCTTTGTCATCATCGGCACGGGCATTAATGTGCGCCCGCCCCAAGCCAGCGCCGTGCTGACGACGCCGGCCACCTGTTTGCAGGCGCTGGATCCGCGCTGGACAGCGCCTACCGCGTTGCAGCGGTTATTGCCCCATTTGGTCAAGGACTTGCTCCATTTCGCTGACCATGGCTTTGCCCCATTCGTCGAGCGCTTTGCCCAGCGTGATGTGCTGCAAGGTCAAGCCGTGCATTTAAGCGATGGCCGCTCTGGGGTTGCCTGTGGGGTGTCCGCTGATGGAACACTGCGCATCCGTACCGCACAAGGTGTCGAGCAGGTGTTGAGTGGTGAGGTCAGCGTGCGCCCAGCAAGCATGGCGTTGCCAGTCAGCGGCCTTTAAATTTCGACAGGAGCTTGCCCGCATGTTGCGTTTTACTTTGCTTGTGCTGCTGTTGGCCAATGGAGGCTATTTTGCGTGGTCGCATGGCTGGATGGCTTCTTTGGGTTGGATGCCGCAGGTGCAATCCGAACCGCACCGCTTGCAGCAGCAAGTACGGCCCGATGTGGTGCGCTTGGTGGAAGCTTCCAGTCCTGTCGTAGCGCCTCCCGAAAGCGCGCTTCCGGCCACGCCGCCTCCGACTCCTGAATCCGTTCTGGTGGCGCCTGACGACGCGCTGACCCAGGTTGCTCGCGCTGAACCTGCCATCTGTCTGCAGGCCGGCAGTTTTGATGAAGAGCAGTCCAAGCGGGTGGAGCAAGCAGTGCGCAGACTGTCCTTGCCTTCTGGCAGTTGGGAGATGGTGCCGACACAGATTGCCGGGCGCTGGATGGTATACGTAGGTAAATTTGCCAACGAAGTAGCGCTGGAAAAACGCAGAGCTGAGCTGCGCAATCGCAAAATTGCTTATGACCGGGCCGGGGGTCAGTTAGAGCCTGGATTGTCTCTGGGTCGCTTTTCGACCGAGGAGGCTGCTACCCGTGAACTGACCTCCATGCTTCAGCAAGGCGTGCGCGGTGCCCGTGTGGTGCAAGAGCGCGCCGCCAGTACGCTGTATACGCTGCGCTTGCCGCAAGTCACCACGGCGCAACGCAGCGTGTTGCAGGCGTTAGAGCCTGTTTTGCTGGAAAAACCGTTGCGCCGTTGTATTGAGTAATTGGCTGCGGACCCCGCACAAAAAAAGCCCCGCTGACTTTCGTAGGTGGCGCTTTTTTTGTGCGGCAGAGGTGCTTAGTTGACGGAGATGTTGGCAGACGTTGCCACGACCTTCATCTTTTGCACTTCGCTGGCGATTTGCCGGGTGAACGCTTCGCTGGACGTGCCTGAGGGGTACAGACCCTGCGCATCCATGCGTTTTTTCACTGCAGGGTCTTGCAAGGCCTGAGTGACCGCCTTTTGAACGCGTGCGACCTGCTCTGCAGGGACGTTTTTAGGGGCAACCAAGCCGAACCATGAAGGATCATTCAATTCAGGGTGCCCGGCTTCTGCGTAGGTGGGGACATCGGGCAAAACGGCCAACCGTTCATTCCACGACACCGCAATGGCGCGCAGTTTGCCGCCTTGAATGTGGGGCAGCGACGAGGCAACCTGGTCAAAGTAGACCGGCACTTGACCGCCCAGCACGTCATTGATCGCCGGTCCCGCGCCACGGTAAGGAATGTGCAGCATGTCCACACCGGTGGACTTGATGAACTGCGCCCCCCACATATGGCCAATGGTGCCGTTGCCGGGGGTGGCGTAGCTGACCTTGCCAGGGTTGGCTTTCAGGTAAGCCACCAGTTCGGCGAAATTCTTTGCCGGAATCAGCTTGGGGTTGATGACGATCACGCCAGGGGCTTTGACGATTTCGGTCACGCCGACAAAGTCTTCGGTCGCGTTGTAAGGCAGCTTGGCATAGACCGCAGGATTCACCCCGTGGGTGGACAGGGTGGCAATACCAAAGGTCAGTCCATCGGTGGCACGGGCCACTTCCGACATGCCAATGGAACCACCGGCACCGGCTTTGTTTTCAATGATGACCGGCTGACCCAGCAATTTGCCCAGTACATCCTGGAGGTTGCGCGGCACCATATCGGTGGAGCCTCCTGCAGGAAATGGAACAATGATGCGCAGTGGCCGCGTATCAGTTTGGGCCATAGTGATGGTGGGAACAGACATTGCGGCAACTGCTGCAACCGTGGAGAGAAAGTGGCGACGTTGCATCGTGGGGTTCTCGTGTCGGGTGGGGAGAGTCTCAAAGACTGATGCATAGAGGTTAGGAGAATTCCCTCTTGACACCAATCAAATCCTCCTATTGTTATTATTCCCTCGAGGAATAAACCAAAGTGTCCACTAGCTTACTTCCATTACGCCGTCTCACCCCGCCCGTGCATTTGTTGCGGGCTTTTTCCACCGTGGCCCGTTTTGGTGGCGTGTCACGCGCTGCGGAAGCGCTGCACCTGACGCAAAGCGCTGTCAGCAAGCAGATTCAAGAGCTTGAGAAGTGGGTGGGCGTTGAGCTGTTTGAGCGCAGTCGCAAACGCCTGTCACTGACGCCTGCTGGCGAGCGTTATGAAAAGGCTGTCCGTGCTTTGTTGTCGCAACTGGAATCAGCCACGCTGGAACTCATCACCAGCACCGACGGTGGTGGCGCACTGCATCTGTCCAGCTTGCCCACCTTTGGCGCCAGCTGGCTAATTCGGCGTTTGCCGCAGTTCCAGCAGCAGCATCCGCAGGTCACGCTGCACTTTGTGCCTTACACCCAGGGTTATGACTTTGAAAGTCCGAATCTGGACTGCTCCATTTTGTTTGGCGAAGGCCACTGGCCCGGCGCACGGGCCCACTATCTGGAGGGTCAAGATGTGGCGTTGATTGCGCCGCCCGCCAGCTTGGGCGGCCCGGTGATACGCAGCCCCCATGATGTGGCCCAGTACACACGCTTGCGCCACTTGGCGGTGCCACACGCGTGGCTCACCTGGACGCAGGCGTGGGAAGTGGAGAACCTCGATCCCTTAGCTGGTCTGCAGTTCGACCAGTTCCAGACCATCATTCAGGCCGTCACGGCGGGAATGGGGGTGGCCCTGGTTCCGCGCTGTTTGGTGGAGACGCAAATTGCCAGCGGTCTGGTGAGCGAGCCGCTGCCAGGGCACGGGGTCGTCAGCAACCTGGGCTACTGGCTGTGCTACCCCGAATCGCGGGCCAATATTCCGCCATTGGTGGCTTTTCGGCAGTGGCTGCTCAGTCAGGCGCAAGCCCAGCGCGAACCTACGGCTGCCAGCCTGGCCATGCAGCAAAAAAGCCGCAGCAAACCCCGCTCCTACAGCAGCGAAACCAGTTCCTCTAATGAGGTAGTTCGCGCACGCCCTTGAAACGCACGGAAAAGCGTGCCCCGGGCGGCTGGCGCTCCGGGTGGGCATCTTCCAGCTCCACCTCGGCCAAATGCTGGCGGGCAATTTCTTGCACGATGGGCAGCCCCAGCCCGGAACCATCGGCTTCAGTGCCTAACGCACGGTAAAATGGCTGAAACACCAGATCGCGCTCTTCCAGCGGTACTCCGGGGCCGGTGTCTTCCACCTGCAGCAGCACGACACGGCCAAAAGGGTCCGCCAGCACGCGCGCAGTCACCACTGCGGGCTGCGCTGCGCTGGAGGGGCTGTAGTTGATGGCGTTGGTCAGCAGGTTGCGCGCCAGCTCTTGCAACAAGGTGGCATTGCCCATGACCCCGACACCGGGGCTTCCGGGCTCTGCCCCCTCGTAGCCAATATCCACGTGCTTGTCCATGGCTTGCGGCAGCAGGTCTTGCACCACCTCAATGACCAACTGGGCCAAATCACAGCGCGTGCGCTGCAGGCCCATGCCGGCGGCTTCGGCCCGGGCCAGTGAGAGCAACTGGTTGACCGTGTGCGTGGCACGAATGCTGGACCGGCCGATCTGCTCCAGTGAACGCATGAGTTCTTGGGCACTGGTACCTTCGCGTTGCGCCAAATCGGCTTGCATGCGCAGCCCCGCCAACGGCGTTTTGAGTTGGTGTGCGGCATCGGCCAAAAAGCGTTTCTGCGTTGCCAGTGATTCATTCAAGCGGCGCAGCAAGTCGTTCACGGCATCCACCAGCGGCATCACCTCCATGGGCACAGCGCGCAGGTTCAGGGGCGATAAATCTTCGGGTTTTCGGGCGCGAATGCGCTCTTCCAAGCGGTGCAGTGGCTTGATGCCGCGCGCCAGCGCCAGCCACACCAGCAAGACGGCCATCGGCAAGATCACAAACTGCGGCAGCATCACGCCTTTGATGATTTCAGCGGCCAGCACGCTGCGCTTTTCGCGTGTTTCTGCCACCTGGACCAAGGCCAGGGCTTCTTCTCCGGCCAAAGGCAAGCGCACCCACAGTGCGGCCACCCGAATGTCGATGCCGCGCAAATCGTCATCGCGCAAAACGACCTGGCCCGGAGGTACTTCATAGCGCGGATGGGCTGCAGGAAAGTCGCGGTCGCCAGAAAGGTGCATGCCCTTGTTGTCCAGCACTTGGTAGAACACCAGGTCCGACTCATCAGCGCGCAGGATTTCGGTGGCCGGCAGCGGCAGGTTGAACTGGATGCGCTGGTCATCCTCCACCATGATGAGCTGGGCCAGTGCATGCGCGTTGTATTCCAGCGCCCGGTCAAAAGGCTTGTTGGCCAGCGACTGCGCCACCAGCCACGTCAGCGCCAGCCCCACGGGCCACAGCAACAGCAGTGGCGTGAGCATCCAGTCCAGAATTTCGCCGAACAGGGAGCGCTGCTCACGCTGGAAAATCTTCACGGGCCGGTTTTAAAAATAATTGGTGTTTTTAGGCTCTAGCCCTTATCCATCAAGGGCAGGTAGCTATTAATTAAGCGTTATGCATTAATTGGGAATCTTCTCAAGGCAATAGCCTAGCCCACGCACCGTGGCAATGCGAACCGGGCCGCGCTCAATCTTCTTGCGCAGGCGGTGGATGTAGACCTCAATCGCGTTGTTGCTCACCTCTTCGCCCCACTCGCACAGGCGCTCCACCAGCTGGTCTTTGCTCACCAGCCGGCCCGCACGTTGCAGCAGCACTTCCAGCAGGCCCAGCTCGCGGGCGGACAGCTCCACCATCTTGCCGTCGATGGTGGCCACGCGGCCAGCCTGGTCATACACCAGTGGCCCGTGCTTGATGGTGCTGCTGGCCCCGCCCATGCCGCGTCGCGTGAGGGCGCGCACGCGCGCTTCCAGCTCTTGCAGGCTAAACGGCTTGGCCATGTAGTCATCCGCGCCAAAGTCCAGCCCTTTGACGCGCTCTTCTACGCTGTCTGCCGCAGTGAGGATCAGCACCGGCAGCGAATCGCCCCGGCTGCGCATGCGTTTGAGCACTTCCAGCCCATGCAGGCGGGGCAGGCCCAGATCCAGAATGAGCAAGTCAAAGTGATTGCTGGTGACCAGCGCGGTATCGGCTTCTGCGCCGTTGGCCACGTGATCGACCACAGCCCCCGCGCCGCGCAAGCTGCGCAACAGGCCGTCGGCCAACACTTGATCGTCTTCCGCTATGAGGATGCGCATGGGTGGTCTCCTGATCGCGCCCTGGCTGGAGCCAGAGGCTGCGAATGTGTGCCGCCCATTCTAGAAGTCGCCATACATCGTTCTCACCCGTATTTACGTGGGTGCTGCGCCGCAGCAATGTAGTGCTTCAGGCCATATCGCCCACATCGCTGCCATAAGCCTCCAGGCCCAGCCGAACCACGGTGGCAATGTCTTCACCCACGGCGTCCACAAACTCGGCCTCTGCTTGCTGCACCGCACGCTGAAATGCCCAATGCCAGTTGATGCCGCTGTCGGTATAAATCACACGCTTGGCCCGGCGGTCGCCGGGGTCAGGTTCGCGCAGTACCAGCCCCCAGGCTTCGCATTGATCGACCAGATCGGTCATGGCCTGCTTGCTCATGCCTGCGCGCTCCGCCAGATCGGTAATGCGGTCACCTTGCAGGGAAAGATGGCGCGTAATGTGAATGTGTGCGGCCCCCACCTTGTCGCGTGCTGCCAGGTTGGACAGGGCCAGCGGGGTCTCATCGTCTTGCGCCATCAGACTGCGCACCCGTTCATCAAACCTGCGCATGGCATGGCCCATCAGGCGGCCCAGGTGGATATGCCGCCAAGCGTCATCGTAGGCAAAAGGCGTGGAATGAATAGACATAGTCAGTTTTACGAATAGTCAGGCAAGCTGAATATAAATTAGTTGCCATTGCTTATAAACTACTGTTCAAGCATCCAGCCTGTGAACAATAACAGGGGGTGCACTTGTGAAGTCCATTCCCTTTCTTTCTTCAAGGAACCCACCATGAACGCTATTACCCGCAACAACGACGCCAACAGCGAAAAATCCAAGGCCTTGGCCGCCGCTCTGGCCCAAATTGAAAAACAATTTGGCAAGGGCACCATCATGAAGCTGGGTGAAGGCGAAGTGGTGGCAGACATTCAGGTCGTCTCCACGGGCTCGCTGGGTTTGGATATTGCGCTGGGCGTAGGCGGCTTGCCGCGTGGCCGCGTGATTGAAATCTACGGCCCCGAGTCGTCCGGCAAAACCACGCTGACGCTGCAAGTGATTGCCGAAATGCAAAAGCTCGCCGGCACCTGCGCCTTCATCGACGCCGAGCACGCGCTGGACACGGCCTATGCCCAAAACCTCGGTGTGAACCTCAATGATTTGCTGATTAGCCAGCCCGACACGGGCGAACAGGCACTGGAAATTTGCGACAGCCTGGTGCGCTCAGGTGCGGTCGATCTGATCGTGATTGACTCAGTGGCCGCTTTGGTGCCCAAGGCCGAAATCGAAGGCGAAATGGGCGATTCGCTGCCCGGCCTGCAAGCGCGCTTGATGAGCCAGGCACTGCGCAAGCTGACCGCCACCATCAAAAAGACCAACTGCACCGTCATCTTCATCAACCAGATCCGCATGAAGATTGGCGTGATGTTCGGCTCGCCGGAAACTACGACGGGCGGTAATGCCCTGAAGTTCTACGCCTCGGTGCGTCTGGACATCCGCCGCACCGGCACCATCAAAAAGGGTGACAACGCCATTGGTAACGAAACCAAAGTCAAAGTGGTCAAGAACAAAGTCTCGCCCCCGTTCAAGACGGCGCAGTTCGACATCATGTTTGGCGAAGGCATCAGCCGCGAAGGCGAGGTGCTGGACATGGGCGTGGAAGCCAAAATGATTGAAAAGTCGGGCGCCTGGTATGCCTACAACGGCGAAAAAATCGGCCAGGGCCGTGACAACGCTCGGGAGTTTTTGAAAGAGAACCCGGCGCTGGCCATCGAGATCGAAAACAAAGTGCGTGAAAGCCTGGGTATCAGCCTGATTGCCGCCGGCGAAGGCAATGCACCCACCAAGCCTGCCAAGGGCAAAAAAGCGGAGAAAGCCGCTGCTCCCGCAGCAGATGAAGATGGCGTAATCGGTTAATCCATCAGGCCTTTGTTTTAGGCATAAAACGGCTGCTAGCCCTTATAGATAAAGGGCTAGCAGCTATTTTTTTGGGATGTTATGGGATTCAACAAACTCTCACTCACAGGCCGCGCGCTCAAATACTTATCCCAGCGTGAGCACTCGCGTTTGGAGCTGGAGCGCAAACTGACGCCGCACGCCGAGGAAGGTGAAGACCTGACGGCGGTGCTGGACGCGCTGGAGGCCAAGGACTTCATCAGCCCCGAGCGCGTGGCGCAGTCGGTGCTGTACCGGCGCAGCGGCAAGCTGGGCACGTCGCGCGTGCTGCACGAATTGCGCAGCAAAGGGCTGGATGATGAAGTGGTGCGCGCTGCGGCCGAGCAGCTCAAAGATACCGAACACGCCCGCGCCTGGGAGGTCTGGCAGCGCAAATTTGGCGAACCTGCAACGACCCCGCAAGAGCGCATGAAACAGATGCGCTTTCTGGCCAGCCGGGGCTTTGGCGGCGACGTGGTGAGCAAAGTGCTGCGCGGCCAAGCACCCGACGAAGCGTAAAACGTATCAGGGCTTGCGCGTTGCCCACCAGCACACCAGCGAGCCGCCTGTAATCAGCACCACACCTTGCCAAAACGGCCAACCCGGCTGCACCGACAACCACACGCTGGCCAGCAGTGCCGACAGCACCGGCGTGAAATATGAGCCCGCCGCCATCACCGCCAGATTGCCGCGCTGGATGCCGTATTCCCAGCAGCTATAGCCCAGCGCTGTGGCTGCGCCCACGGTCAACACCTGCAGCGCAACGCTCCAGCTCCACTGCATGGGCGGCACCTCCAGCGCCAGCCATTGCAGCCAGAGCAAAGCTGAAGTCAGCAACAAAAACAGCCCCACGCCGTTAAAACCGCCCCCAAACATGCGCGCCAGCACTGAATACGCGGGCCACATCATGGCCGCACCAAACGCCAAAGCGTAGGCCAGCGGGTTGGCCGCCATGTGCGCGCCCAAGTTGTGCCACCACGGGGCGGCGCTGGCTTGGTCGCCCTCCCCCATCACCAGAATCAAGCCCCACAAGCACAGCGCCACGCCGGGCCACAACCACCAGCGTGCGCGCTGCTGGCGGCAGACCACGGCCAGCACAATGGTCAGGCAGGGCCAGAGGTAATTGATCATGCCCAGCTCCAGCGATTGCGGGCGGTCGTGCGCCAGCCCAATCGCCACGGACAGGCAAATTTCGTAGAGCGCAAACAGCAAGCCACACCCCATCAGATACACCCGCGAAACCTGGCTCAACTGCGCCCGCGATGGCATGCCTTTGACCAGCAGCACCAAGGCCGCGCTGACGCTGTAGAGCACGGCAGCGCCACCCAATGCACCCAATGCCTCGGCCACCGAGCGCATCAGGCCGACAGTGCAGCTCCAGCAGAGCACCGCAACCAGGCCAATCAATGTAGCGCGGCGAATGTGTGCAGAGCGGGCGGAAGATGCAGGCATGGATGATGAAAAAAATAGCAGCTTGCCTTGGATTTAAAAGGCTTTGCTGTTGTTTATTAGCGCAAAACTAATAAGAACAACGGCCAGACGCTATGAATTATTAAGTTATGACGGTGTAAAAAAGCGGCCGCAGGGCCGCTTGTCTGCACACAAGGTGCCAGGAGTGCAAGGGCCGCAGGTTTACAGACCCAGCATCAACTGCAAGTTCTGTACCGCTGCGCCGCTGGCGCCCTTGCCCAGATTGTCCAGTCGCGCAATCAGGACCGCTTGGCGGTACTGCTCATTGGCGAAGACGCGCAGCTCCAACTGGTTGGTATTGGCCAAGGTGTCGGCAGCCAGCTTGCTGTCTTCGGTCGGCGGCAGCACCTTGACCCACTGCGCAGGCGCATTGGTCTTGGCGTAATGGCTGGCCAGTGCATCGTGCAGATCAGCGGCCTTGGGCGCGCCGGGCAGCAAGTCCAGATGCAAAGGCAATTGCACCAGCATGCCCTGGGCAAAATTGCCCACTGCGGGAATGAAGACGGGGCGGCGTGTCAGCCCGGTGTAGTGCAAGATTTCCGGAATGTGCTTGTGGCCCAGACCCAGCGCATACGCCTCATAAGGCGCAGCATTGCCAGCTTCATACGCTTCCATCATCGGGCGACCGCCGCCGGAATACCCAGACACGGAAGGCAAGCTCAAACCAAAGTCTGCCGGGATCAAGCCTGCATCGACCAGCGGGCGCAGCAAAGCAATCGCGCCGGTGGCGTAGCAGCCGGGGTTGGACACGCGCGTGGCGGTCTTCACCGCTTCCAGCTGGCCTGCGCACAGCTCTGGAAAGCCGTACACCCAGCCGGGCGCTACGCGGTGCGCGGTCGAAGCATCAATGATCTTGATGGCGCGGCCAGTCTCGGCACTGACTGCATCCACCATCGCCGTGGTTTCGCGGGCGGCATCGTCGTGCAGACACAAAATCACCAGATCCACACCGGCGATCAATGCTCGCTTGGCGGCAGGGTTTTTGCGCAACGCTGGCGCAATGCTGACCAGCTCTACGCCTGCCATACCCTGCAAGCGGTCACGAATTTGCAAACCCGTGGTACCCGCCTCGCCATCAATAAAGACTTTGGACATTTCAAGCTCCTGCGCCAGTGGCGCATCGGTGCCACAGCGTCTGTGCAGCACTATCTTCGGTAAAAACGCGGATTGTCCACTGCTTGGGCATGCCGCGCACAAATTTGGAGATATCCAGCCTCTGTCGACCACGGCGCAGATGCCTCCAACATGCTTTTCCTACGTATGGAAGTACGTAGCACCCACTTGACAAAGCGCTTTTTGGTTGCAATGCAACATGGTACATTCTTCGATTGCCATGTCATACGAGCCCGGCTCCGCATGTTTAGGCAGCAGGAAAACGGGCAATTTCTCCCTCCGTTTCAGAGAGACAAGACTCATGAAGATTCATGAATACCAAGGCAAGGAAATCTTGCGTCAATTCGGCGTGCCAGTACCCCGTGGCATTCCGGCATTCACCGTCCAAGAGGCTGTAGAGGCAGCCCAGAAGCTTGGCGGCCCAGTTTGGGTGGTGAAGGCGCAGATCCATGCCGGCGGCCGCGGTAAAGGCGGCGGCGTCAAAGTGGCAAAGACCATTGAGGATGTGAAAGCCTTGTCCGAGCAAATCCTCGGCATGCAACTGGTGACCCACCAAACTGGCCCTGAAGGCCAGAAGGTGCGCCGCCTGTACATCGAAGACGGCGCGGACATCAAAAACGAGCTGTATGTGTCTTTGGTGACCGACCGCGCGACGCAAAAGGTGGCATTGATTGCCTCCAGCGAAGGCGGTATGGACATTGAAGAAGTGGCCCATTCCACGCCCGAGAAAATCATCACCGAAATGATCGATCCGCTGGCCGGCATCACCGAAGCGCAATCGCGCAAAGTGGCGGCTGCTATCGGCTTGACAGGCGCATCGATTGACCAAGCTGTAGACATCTTCGCCAAGATCTACAAGTGCTACATGGACACCGACGCTTCGCTGGTGGAAATCAACCCGCTGAACTGCGACTCCAAGGGCAACCTGATGGCGCTGGACGCCAAGTTCAACTTTGACCCCAACGCGCTGTTCCGCCACCCAGAAATCGTGGCTTTCCGCGATCTGGACGAAGAAGACGCAGCCGAAGTCGAAGCCTCCAAGTTCGATCTGGCCTACATCTCCTTGGACGGCAACATTGGCTGCCTGGTCAATGGCGCTGGCTTGGCCATGGCCACCATGGACACCATCAAGCTGTACGGCGGCGAGCCAGCCAACTTCCTGGACGTGGGCGGCGGCGCAACGGCCGAGAAGGTGACTGAAGCCTTCAAGATCATGCTCAAGAACCCTGAAGTGACCGGCATCATGGTCAACATCTTCGGCGGCATCATGAAGTGCGACACCATCGCCAATGGCGTGGTCACCGCTTGCAAGGCCGTGAACCTGAGCGTGCCTTTGGTGGTGCGCATGAAGGGCACCAACGAACAGCTGGGCAAGCAAATCCTCAAGGATTCCGGTCTGCCCATCATCGCTGCCGACACCATGGCCGAAGCAGCGGAAAAAATCGTTGCCGCCGTCAAGTAACACGCCCCGGAGATAAAAACATGTCGATCTTTATCAACAAAGACACCAAAGTCATCACCCAGGGCATTACCGGCAAGACCGGTCAGTTCCACACTGAAAAGTGCCAGGAATACGCCAACGGCAAGAACGCCTTCGTGGCCGGTGTGAACCCCAAAAAGGCCGGCGAGCGCATTTTTGACATCCCAATCTACGGCTCCGTGCGTGACGCAGCCAAAGAAACCGGTGCCACTGTCTCCGTCATCTACGTGCCACCAGCAGGCGCAGCTGCCGCCATCTGGGAAGCCGTTGAAGCCGATCTGGATCTGGCCATCTGTATCACTGAAGGCATCCCAGTGCGTGACATGCTGGAAGTGCGCAACAAAATGCGCGCCAAGGTGGCTGCCGGCGGCAAAGAAACCCTGTTGCTGGGCCCCAACTGCCCCGGCCTGATTACACCGGACGAAATCAAGATCGGCATCATGCCCGGTCACATCCACAAAAAGGGCCGCATTGGCGTGGTCAGCCGCTCCGGCACGCTGACTTACGAAGCGGTGGCCCAGCTGACCGAACTGGGCATTGGTCAGTCGTCGGCCGTCGGCATTGGTGGTGACCCCATCAATGGCCTCAAGCACATCGACGTGATGCGCGCCTTCAACGACGATCCAGATACCGACGCCGTCATCATGATTGGCGAAATCGGTGGCCCGGACGAAGCTGAAGCCGCTGAATGGTGCAAGGCCAACATGAAGAAGCCTATCGTGGGCTTTATCGCTGGCGTCACAGCCCCCCCTGGCAAGCGCATGGGCCACGCCGGCGCGCTGATCTCGGGTGGTGCAGACACAGCCGATGCCAAGCTGGCCATCATGGAAGAGTGTGGTTTCACCATCACGCGCAACCCCTCGGAGATGGGCCGTCTGCTGCAAGGCCTGATCAAGAAGGCTTAAAGCCCTCAGACACTTTCAACCACTGCATTGCGTAGTGGTTGAAAGCACCCAGCCAGTCTGCAAAGGCTGGCTTTTTTACGTTTTGGCCTGCCTGCAACACAATTGTTAATGATCAAAAACTGAAGCGGCATGCCATTGTGAAGACTCACTTTCAGCGGGAAAATATCGTGAAACGCTTTGCGAAAAAGGGCAGATAGCTTCTTTTTGTATAGCGTTCGAGGGATGTTGTGTAATTGACAAAAAAGTCAGCCTGCATGACGCTTATCAAGCTGAAAGTGACATTTTTCGCCGTTTGCAAGGCAAACTTTCCACAACTGTGAGCTTGCTCTGCAGAACAGCGCTAGCAAACCGTTTTCAGCCTCAGGCACGCATTTTCTTTTTTTATTCCAAGGAGCTTTTTATGAAGCGTACGATGCAAAAGGGTTTCACCCTGATCGAACTGATGATCGTGGTCGCGATTATTGGTATTTTGGCGGCTGTGGCTTTGCCGGCTTATCAAGACTACACTGTGCGTTCTAGAGTTTCTGAATTGGCAATTCAAGCTTCTGCAGCCAAAGCATCAATTTCAGAATCCATCATCAATGCCGGGGTAACAACCGCATCTGGGCTGACTGCATTAGGTTCTGCTGCCTGCCGTGGAGTCACAACAATCGCATCGGCAAATGCAACGAAAAATACAAAATCACTAACCTGCTCAGTTGGCGTAATCACGGCAACTGGAACGACTGAAGCTAAAGGGGTCGCATTAACGTTTACACCAACCGCCTCTGAACGTGGCGTTTCATGGAAATGTACTACTACAAGTACAAACTTCAAATACGTTCCTTCTGAGTGCCGCCAATCGTCATAACACAGTTTAATTTTCCAGATAATGGGGCCCTTGGCCCCATTTTGTATGAGCAAAATAAAAATACTATTCTTACTCTTTGTTGTATTAAATATTGAGACTATTTTTTTGTTTTTATTTGACAGAAACGTAAAAAACTATATTCCCATAGAGAATATTTTTGCACTATCATTCCTACTTTTTACAAGGAAAAAGATATTTCACTACGGGCTATACTCATTGCTATTTTTTCTATTTTTTCTGGAGATTATCCCCAACACATTTAAAAATCTAAACAAATTAAATATTTACGACAGCCTTATTCTAATAAAAAACCTTGACAATAACTGGAAAATAATTTCCGCTATATTTTTCATTGCTGTTATCACTATTCTTATAGCAAAGACGGAGATTTTATTTAGATTAACAAAAAATATTACCCCCTCCCAACACTTATTACTACTAACTTTTATTTCAACATTATTAGTGATAGATTTCTACAAAGATGGCAAACAAAACATATTACAAAGCAGAATATTAAATTATCAAAACAGGTACCTTGATATTGAAGGACCTTTATTTTTCGACAAAACTTCAATTAGGCTTTTACCTTGGAATCACGAAACTGCTACAGATAATTTATTATCAAGCATTAATAAAAAAAAAGCGTTAGTAATTGTTGAATCATGGGGAATCCCAAAAAATAAAGAGATTATTAATAGTCAAATTGAAATTTTCAGTGAAATAAAAAATGCAAAAGTCACTTATAAGGAAATAAAATTTTCCGGAAGCACTATTCACGCAGAAATCCGAGAACTTTGTAGACTATTCCCTAATAGCACGACGATAGATAGCATCCCTAATTCGTCAGAATGCATTCCAAATTTATTAAAAAATAAAGGCTACAAAACGTTTGCTTATCATGCAGGTAATGGAGACTATTACCAGAGAAAATATTGGTATCCAGAAATTGGATTCGATCAGATTCTCTTTTTCTCAGAAGATGCAAAATTCAGAAACTGTTATAGTTGGGCTGGACATTGCGATATCGATTTAGCAGAATTATTTTTCAAAAATATAAAAAAGCATGAGAAGAGTTTTTCATATTGGATGACATTAAATTCACATGCCCCATATGACAAACGAGATATAAAAATAAGTCAAATTAATGATTGCAAGAAAGTTAATGAAGAAACAAATTCATCAATTTGCCATAACTACTTAATTATAAGAGATTTATTTTTAACAATAAAAAAAGGATTATTTGATTTAGAGGATATTGAAATTTTCATAGTGGGGGACCATCCTCCTCCATTTTTCCTTCCGTCAGACCGAGAAAGATATGGAAAAATTGATTTAGTCCCTTCAATCCATATAAAAATAAATTAAATACCTAATTGCTTTTACCACCTTTTTTGTAATTTAGCTTAATTTCATTAAAAAACATCTCTTTATCTACAGCCTTGCACATGTCATACACAGTTAGTAAAGCGATTTGCACTGCGGTCAAAGCCTCCATCTCCACCCCCGTCTTGCCATGCAACTCTACCGTCGCTTCACAGCGCACAGCATTCTCCGCAGGCAATAGCTCAAAATCCACCGCCACACGCGTTAATGCCAAGGGATGGCACAGCGGAATCAAATTGCTGGTTTGCTTGGCGGCCATAATCCCCGCAATACGTGCCACGCCCAGCACATCGCCTTTTTTGGCCGTGCCTTTCTGAATAATCTCCAGCGTCTCGGGCTTCATCACAATCTTGCCCTCAGCCACTGCCACGCGGTGCGTGGGTGCTTTGCCTCCCACATCGACCATGTGCGCTTGGCCGTGGGTGTCAAAGTGGGTCAGGCCGTCGTTGGGCAAAGGAGTGTGGCTCATGGTGCTAAAGCTTTCAAAGGTAAGCGCAGCCACCCCATGTAAAGCTGGGAACAGTGGCGCGATACGGGCATCATAAGAGTCTGCTTTTGTCTCCGATGGCTTTGTGCCTTTGTGCTCCACATGATGTTGTCCCATTCGCTTTCTGTTGCACGGTCTCTTCGATATGGCTTACTGGCTTTGGCGCTGTGCATGCCGCTGTGGCATAGCGCGCCCGTACAGGCGCAGTTGGCTTTGCCCAGTATGGGTGACGGCGCAGACATCACCACCAGCGAGGAGCGGCAGTTGGGGGATCGCATTATTCGCTCGCTCTATCGAGATCCGGACTATGTCGATGATCCGCAGTTGCAGGCTTATGTGATGCGTATCTGGGCGCCTTTGGTGCAGGCAGCCAAACAGCGCGGGGATATGTCGGAGGAGTTGAGCGAACGCTTTGCCTGGCAAATTTTGCTGGGGCGAGATCAAAGCATTAATGCGTTTGCTTTGCCAGGTGGCTATTTGGGTGTGCACTTGGGGCTGATTGCCGCAGTCTCTAGCAGCGATGAACTTGCAACAGTCTTGGCGCACGAGTTGACGCATGTGACCCAGCGGCATATCGCGCGCATGATTGGCGAGGAGAAAAAGAGCATGCCGCTTATGGTGGCAAGCCTGTTGTTAGGCGCTTTGGCGGCAAGCAAGAGCCCTGATGCCGCGAACGCGTTGATTGTGGGCGGGCAAGCTGCCGCCATACAAAATCAGCTGGGTTTCTCACGGGACATGGAGCGCGAGGCCGATCGCATTGGCTACAGCCTGCTGGCCCCTGCGGGTTTCGCCCCACAAGGCGCCGTCAGCATGTTTGAAAAGCTGCAGCAGGCCAGCCGGCTCAATGACAATGGAAGCTGGCCTTACCTGCGCAGCCATCCATTAACGACGGAGCGCATGGCAGACATGCAGGCGCGTGCACCGCAGGGCCGTCTGCAGCCGCCCAAGCCTTCCATGGAGCACACCATGATGGCCGCACGGGCGCGGGTGCTGGGGCGTCCTTCTGCGGATAAGTTGCGGGAATGGGCCAAGCAGCCCCAACAGCCAGAGTTTGCACAACGCAGTGTGCTTGAACAAGCAGGCCAATGGTATGCCTCTGCATTGAGCTACGCACAGTTGCGCGATGCAGATCGCGCCCGCCAAAGTTGGGAGGCGTTGCACGCCTTATTGAATGCACAGGGTGATGTACGGGCCCGCCAACAGGCAAAGTGGCTTCGCATGGAAATTGAATTGGCTGCAGGCAAGCCGAACGTGGCCCTGCAATGGGCGGCGACTGGCAACGATGCGGCGGGCAATACAAGGCCCGAACTTTTATTGAGCAGCCGGGCGTGGCTGGCGGCAGGGCAGGCTTCTAAAGTGTCAGACCGTCTGCAAACTTGGGTGCTGGATGACCCCCGGGATGCTGCCGCGTGGCATTTGTTGGCGCAGGCATGGCAAGCACAAGGGCATGTTTTACGCGGCTTGCGTGCAGAAGCGGAGGCGTATGTGGCGCATTACGACTATCCTGCCGCGATAGATCGATTGAAGGCAGGGCAAGATGCCGCTCGACAGGCATCTACAACGTCCGACTATATGGACGCTTCTATCATCGACACGCGGCTGCGCGAAGTGCAGTCACTTTGGCGGGAACAATCGCGCGAGCAGTGATTCGATCACCATCCCAAACAAGGCATACAGCAATCCGCCCCATACAGCGGCCCAGAAACCCGTGACGTGCAGGCCGCCTATAAGGCCAGACGCAGCCCAGAGCATAAGTCCGTTGACGACGAACAAAAACAAGCCCACGGTGAGGATCGTGACTGGCAGTGTCAACACCACCAAAATGGGGCGCACCAAGGTGTTGAGCAAACTAATCACCACCACAGCCCATAGCGCAGAGCTGTAACTTTGCACTTGCACGCCGCTATAGATGGTTGCAACCAATAGCAAAGCGCCAGCGCTGAGCAACCATTTCAACAAGATTTTCATAAAACTAAGGGCGTAGTGCACGCGGAAACGAAGGCAGGATCGCCAATTTTCAAGCCGAAAGCGTTTCGCCGAGCAGCACCGTCCACACAGCGCCCATGCTTGCCAGCAGGCTACCCAGCTTGGGCACGCTGGAAACAGCGGGAACTGCTGCAGGTTCGCTCATTTTGGGGCGGCGCAAATCCACCACTTGCACGTTGGCGCCGTACTCCGACTGGATGTCTGCCAATAGCTCTGTCAAAGGGCCTTTGGCCAAAACGGTGCTGAGTTTGCCAGCATTAGGCTGGAGCAGTGGTTCGCACCCTTGAAATAGTTTTTCTGCCCATTTGTTGCGCCAGTTTTCGCGAGAGCGGTTGCTAGCAAATTTACTCACGCGGTGGGTCACACGCGGTGCGCAGGCGACGAGGATCCAGTGGGTACGGTTCGCGCTCGGGGTTTGAGCCATGGCTTGTAGGAACGGCTGTGCGTATTGCACATCGTCTGCATACACGATGATGGTGTCCACGTTGGTCGGTCTTTCGTAATCAAAAACCATGAAAAAAGCAGCCTAACTGAGACGAGATATAGAACCGTTGGTTCCAGACCCAATCTGCAGATTGGCTGCTTTTGTCAATAAAGAAGCATGGGAGGCGCCCACGCTTCTTTATCGGATGGAATTAAGCTTTGCTGCCTTTTTTAGCTGCAACCAGCTTGCCCAGTGCCAGCACGAACAAAGCGCCGCCAACGTGAGCTACCCAGTACAAGGTGGAGGAGATCACCGGCAGGCTGTTCTCGTCCATGGTGCCAAGTTTGGGCATCCACATCCACTTGTCAGGGTTGGTAAAGACAGGGTCAGTGACCAGCATGCCGCCCGCAATCCAGCCCAGCAGCATGCCGCCGGCAACGATGATCAGGGGGAAGCGCTCCATCAATTTGATGACGAATTGCGAGCCCCAGACGATGATGGGGATAGAGATCAGCAGGCCCAAAACGATCAGGAGCATTTGGTGCTCACCCGAGCTTTGCGCGGCGCCTGCAATCGCAATCACGTTGTCTACCGACATGACCAGGTCGGCCACGATAATGGTTTTGATCGCCGCGAAAAGCTTGTCGCTGCCTTCAATGTTGTCGTGACCTTCTTCGTCCGGCGCAACCAGCTTGATACCAATCCAGACCAGCAGCAATGCACCTACGACCTTCAGGAAAGGCAATTGCAGCAGCGTCATGGCAAACGCGATCAAGATCACGCGCAAAATAATGGCGCCAGCCGTACCCCAGAGAATGCCTTTGGTGCGCTGCTCAGGTGGCAGCTTGCGACACGCCAGCGCGATCACCACCGCGTTATCACCACCCAACAAAATGTCGATGATGATGATTTGCCCGAGTGCAATCCAAAACGGGGTATGGGTTAGAAAATCCAGATCCATATAAAACCTCAGTAAGAAGCCATGCGCGCGCAGTACGGCACGGCGGTTATTTACTACGCATATTCACCTGAGGGGAAGTCTGTGTGTGCAGTCAGCAATGACCTGAACACTGTGGGAGTTCCTTGGGGTGATTATGTGTAATCAGTCGCCCAAAGGTCTTGCCCGCAATATTCATGTCCGAATATTACCTGGCAGGCCGGAAACCGAAGCTTCGTACTGACGACCTGTCAACCCGCAAAGGCTCGGCTGTATGGCGAAGCTTTGCGGGGAGCTACTCCCCTTTGAAGGGCGTAATTTGAACACAAGTCAAGGCGCTATGCATACAAAAGTGCATGTGGATTGTGCGGATGCACGCATGCCATTAGCGCTGTCTCTGGCCTAGGGCAGGGCTTTGGAGGGTAGCGTTGCGGTGCGCCTGGCTGCCTGATGCGTCACGGCTGCATGGTGGATTCGCCATGGACGCTAAAGAACGAGACCGCCTGCACCAGCTCCTCACCCTGCAAGCGCAAGCTGTTGGCTGCGGCGGCCATCTCTTCCACCAGTGCGGCATTTTGCTGGGTCGCTTGATCCATCTGGGTGACAGCTTCGCCCACTTGCGCCACACCGTTGGCCTGTTCCTGGCTGGCACTGCTAATGGCTGAGACGATGTGGTTGACCTTTTGAATCGCGGTGACGATATCGCCCATGGTGCTGCCGGCTTTTTGCACCAGCGCATTGCCTTCACCCACGCGCAAGACGCTGGCGTCAATCAGCTGTTTGATCTGCTTGGCCGCTTCTGCACTGCGCTGCGCCAAGCTACGCACTTCCCCAGCGACCACGGCAAAACCCCGGCCTTGTTCGCCTGCCCGGGCGGCTTCGACCGCAGCGTTGAGCGCCAAGATATTGGTCTGAAACGCAATGCCATCAATCACGCTGATGATTTCGGCAATCTTGTGGCTGCTGTCGTTGATGCCCTGCATGGTCTGCACCACCTGTGCCACCACGTCACCGCCTTGCACGGCCACATCGCGTGCGGAGCTGGCCAGCAAGCTCGCTTCCCGGGCGTTATCTGCGTTGTGGCGCACGGTGGCGCTGAGTTCCTCCATGGAGGCTGCGGTTTCTTCCAGCGCACTGGCTTGCTGCTCGGTACGGCCTGACAAATCCATATTGCCTTGCGCAATTTCTGCACTGGCCAAGGCCACGCTGTCGGCGCCGCTGCGCACCTGCGCCACCATAGGACGCAAACGTGCGCGCATGGCTTGCTGCGCTTGCAGTAGCTCGCCCACTTCGTTGGTGCCGGCGGCGTGGTTCGCACCACTCAAATCACCTTGTGAAACAGCCTGCGCCAGTTGCACCGCTTGGTGCAAAGGGGCAGTGATAGAGCGGATAAAAACCAATGCGAGCCACAGGGACAGCGCAATTGCCAAGGCCATCGACGCCAGGACTGTGATGAGTTGCTGGCGTTGCGCGCTTTCCTGCGCGCGCAGAGATTGGGCCAACAGGTCAGAACCGCCTGTGACCACGGCATTGACGGCTTCAATGGCACGCGTCAAGGTATCAAAAAACACGGGGGCGGCAAGTGTGAGTGTGGGGGCTTCCATCAATTGTTCGTTGGCCAGCTTCAAGCTCTGGCCAACCAGTGCCTGCATTTTTTCGACCGGTGCAGTCATTGAGGCACGCAAGCCTTCATTGAGTGCCATCGCACGCTGGAGGGAATAGCCGGTATCGCCTTGCAAATCCAGCACGCGGCGCTGCAGGGCGCGCAGTGCTCCCCGGTTTTCGGGAGGTAGTTCTCCTTGCGCAAGGAAACCCGCTCCCTGGCCGCGCAGCAGGCCCAGGTTTTCCGTCAACAACGGCGCTTGCGCCAGCACAGCTTGGATTAGTGCCTGGCTGTCGGCATGCGGCGTAAGACTGAGCTTGAAGGCATGCATTAATTCCTGGTTGAGGAGCAAGAGCTGGCTGACCAGCTGTGTGTGCTGCGCCATGCTTTGCGGTGCGGCAAGGCGGCGGCTATCGACCGCCTTTTCCAGTTCCTGCCAGCTTTGCACCATCTGCTTAAGTTGCTGCTGCAAGGCATCAGGAGCCTGTGCCTGGCGCAAGGCTTGTTGGGCCTGATTCAAATGCTGGCTGACCGCTTCTCGAATGGCAGGGCGGCGTAAAGCCATGGTGTTATCACCACCGAGCATGGCTGCAGAGGTGCCACGATGAACTTGCAGCTGCTGCACAACACTATTGACAGCCATCAACGAAGGCATGCCTTCAGCTTCTTGGCGTGCCTGACGCAGTTCACCCAGGATATCGGTGACATACAAGGTGAGTGGGATGCCAGTCATCACCAATACGATCAGGCCAAGGATAGAAATTTTGTGCGAGAGGTGAAGTCGATGGAGCCAGTGGTGCATGAAGTGCTTTCGGTGGCTGAGCGCTACAGAAGGCTGGACCACTTGAAGTTGAAAAAAGTTGCAACAACAAGTATCAACTTTAGGCATTCGCAGACCAAGGGTAATTACGCATTAGCGTGGTAACTTCGCCACGCTATTGATGCACCTCAAAAATCAGGCGCGTGCTGTTCACCGCCCCAGCTCGTGTCAAAGCTTCTCGGACAGGAGTAATGTCAGGGCCTGGCTGGACATGAAAGACGAGCGATGAGTGATACGACGTGGGATGTGATTGTGGTGGGCGCCGGTATGGCGGGTGCGTCGGTGGGCTGGCACCTGGCACAGGACGGGCAACGTGTGCTGGTGTTGGAACGTGAAAGCCAGCCCGGCTATCACACCACGGGGCGTTCTGCGGCATTGTTCGAAGAGCACTACGGCCCTCCGCAAGTGCAGGCCCTGACGCGTGCGAGCCGCGCTTTTTATGAGCACCCTCCCGCTGGTTTTGTGGAGTCAGCACTATTGCAGCCGCGCGGTGTGATGTATGTTGGCACGGCGGCGCAAAAGACGTTGCTCGATACAGCCTACGCCGTGGCGGCGCAGCACTCGCCCGACGCCCAGCGCCTGGACGGTGAGGCCTTGCGCACCATTGTGCCAGTGCTCAACGACAGCATCGTGGATGGCTTTGTGGACGAGGGCGCGCGCGATATTGATGTGCACGCCTTGCACCAAGGTTTTCTGCGCGGTTTGCGCCAGGCCGGGGGCGCGCAGTGGAGCCATGCAGAAGTCAGTGTGCTGGAGCATGACAGTGCGGCGCGCATGTGGAAAGTTACCCTGCAGGATGGGCGCCGTGTGCAAGCGACTTTCTTAGTGAATGCTGCGGGTGCGTGGGCCGACGTGATCGGCGAGCTGGCGGGGGCACGAGCCATTGGTCTGGTGCCCGCGCGCCGCAGCGCATTCACATTTTCCGCACCGCAAGACATGGATGCCACGCACTGGCCTGCCGTGATCAGTGCCGACGAAAGCTTTTATTTCAAACCCGATGCAGGACAGCTGCTGGGCTCACCAGCCAATGCTGACGCGACCTACCCACACGATGTGCAGCCCGAGGAAGAAGACATTGCCACCGGTATCTGGAACATTGAGCAAGCCACCACGCTGCAAATCCGCCGCCCTTCGCACACCTGGGCAGGGCTGCGCTCGTTTGTGGCCGATGGCGAGATGGTGATTGGCTGGGACAGCAGCTTGCCGCATTTCTTCTGGGTGGCCGCGCAAGGCGGCTATGGCATACAAAGCGCAGCAGCCTATGGCTTGCTGGCGCGCAACCTGATGCTGAACCAGCCGATTGCGCCGAGCTTGTTGGAGCAAGGTGTCAATGTCGAGGCTTTACAGCCCGCACGTTTGCAGAAATAACGTGCAACCTGTTGCGGCTCATGTGAAAAAGGCATGGAATACAGCGCTTCGCGCCATCTCCATGCCTTATTCGCAGCCCCCTATCGGGCTATAAATCCCGGGGGATTACTTGGCCGATACCACACGCACCATTTCCAGGCACTTGTTGGAGTAGCCCCACTCGTTGTCGTACCAGGCCACGATCTTCACGAAGGTGGAGTCCAGTGCCAGGCCGGCTTCGGCATCGAACACGGAAGTGCAGGTCTCGCCACGGAAGTCGGTCGCAACAACCTTGTCTTCGGTGTAACCCAGGACGCCCTTCAAGGCGCCTTGCGACTGTGCCTTCATTTCGGCGCAGATTTCGGCGTAAGTGGCTTCGCTGTTCAGCTCCACGGTCAAATCGACCACAGACACGTCCGAGGTAGGCACGCGAAACGACATGCCCGTCAGCTTCTTGTTCAGCTCAGGAATCACCACGCCCACGGCCTTGGCTGCGCCAGTGCTGGATGGAATGATGTTTTCCAGAATGCCGCGGCCGCCGCGCCAGTCTTTGTTGGACGGGCCGTCTACGGTCTTTTGCGTGGCAGTCGCTGCGTGCACCGTGGTCATCAGGCCGCGCTTAATGCCCCACTTGTCGTTCAGCACCTTGGCCACGGGAGCCAGGCAGTTGGTGGTACACGAAGCGTTGGAGATGATGTCCTGACCCGCGTAAGTCTTGCAGTTCACGCCGAAGACAAACATCGGGGTGTCATCCTTGGAAGGGGCCGACAAGATCACCTTCTTGGCACCGGCAGCAATGTGCTTGCGGGCGGTTTCGTCGGTCAGGAACAGGCCCGTGGATTCGATCACCACTTCAGCGCCCACTTCGTCCCACTTCAGATTGGCAGGGTCACGTTCCTGGGTCAGGCGAATCTTCTTGCCATTGACCACCAAGGTATTGCCTTCCACCGCAACTTCCCCGTCAAAACGGCCATGCACGCTGTCGTACTTAAGCATGTAGGCCAGGTAGTCAGGTTCCAGCAAATCGTTGATGCCCACGATTTCGATGTCAGAGAAGTTCTGCAGCGCGGAACGCAGCACGTTGCGGCCAATGCGGCCAAAGCCGTTGATACCAACCTTGATAGTCATAGTTGCCTCTTGCTATGGATAGTGGAGATGGAAAACTGAAACGAAAACTCAAAACCGTGGACTGTACGTAAAACACCCGCCGGAGCCAAGGCCGAGGCGGGTGTTTTATTGATGCATTATTTGTTGCGTTGGATCGCTTCGATCACCGTGGCGGTCACGTTTTCCGGCGTGAAACCAAAGTGCTGGAACAGCACCGGGGCGGGGGCCGATTCGCCGTAGGTGTCGATACCGACCACCGCTGCGCAACCGTACTTCCACCAGAAGTCTGTGACGCCCATTTCCACGGCAATGCGCGGCAGGTCTGCAGGCAGCACAGAAGTTTTGTACTTGACGTCTTGTTTGTCGAAAGTGGTGGTGCTGGGCATGGAGACCACACGCACGCCAATCTTTTGCGCAGCCAGCATCTTCTGTGCAGCCAAAGCCAGTTGCACTTCAGAGCCGGTGGCGATGATTACGGCTTGCGCCTTGCCCTTGACGCCCACGTCCTTGGGTTCGCTCAATACATAAGCGCCGCAGGCGATGTTGTCCAAAGCCGCTTCGGTCTTGGGCGAGTAAGCCAGGTTCTGGCGGCTCAGCAGCAAGGCGGTGGGGCGGTTCTTCTGGCTCAGTGCCACGGTCCAAGCCATCGCGGTTTCGGTGGTGTCGGCAGGGCGCCAGACATCCAGACCGGGAATGATGCGCAGGCTGGCAGCATGTTCCACCGACTGGTGGGTGGGGCCGTCTTCGCCCAGACCGATGGAGTCGTGGGTGAACACGTGAATCACGCGCTGCTTCATCAGCGCAGCCATGCGGATCGCATTGCGGCTGTAGTCCGAGAAGGTCATGAAGGTGCCGCCGTAGGGGATGTAACCACCGTGCAGCGCCACGCCGTTCATGATGGCGGCCATACCGAACTCACGCACACCGTAGTTGATGTGGCGGCCGATCTTGCCGTCTTCGGTCTTGACCACATTGCCCTTGGCATCCACGCGGAAGGCGGGGGTGGACTTGGTGTTGGTCAGGTTCGAACCGGTCAGGTCGGCCGAGCCGCCCAGCAGTTCTGGCAAAGCCGCAGTCAAACCTTCCAGCGCCAGCTGGCTGGCCTTGCGGCTGGCCACGGTGGCGGCCTGGTCGTGCGCTTCGGAGGCGATGTGCATCGCCGTTTCCAGGAAGTTGGCGGGCAATTCACCGGCCATGCGGCGCGTGAACTCAGCGGCAAGTTCTGGGAAGGCCTTGGTGTAGGCGGCAAACTTCTTGTCCCAGGCAGCTTCCAGCTTGGCGCCGTTGGCCTTGCCATCCCAATCCTTGTACACCTCGGCAGGAATGTCGAACGGTGCAGCGTTCCAGTTCAGTTCTGCGCGGGCCAGCGCGATTTCGTCGTGGCCCAGAGGCTCGCCGTGCGCCTTGGCAGTACCGGCACGGTTGGGCGAACCCTTGCCGATGCTGGTCTTGCAGCAAATCAGGGTGGGCTTGTCTTTGCTCTTCTTGGCGGCGGCAATCGCGGCGTCCACGGCGTCCACATTGTGGCCGTCCACGGCGCGGATCACGTTCCAGCCGTAGGCTTCAAAGCGGGCGGGGGTGTTGTCGGCGAACCAAGGGGTGACCTTGCCGTCGATGGAGATTTCGTTGTCGTCCCACAGGGCGATCAGCTTGTTCAGCTTCCAGGCACCAGCCAGCGAAGCGGCTTCGTGCGAGATGCCTTCCATCAGGCAACCGTCGCCCATGAAGACGAAGGTGTGGTGGTCAACGATGGCGTGCTTGGGCTGGTTGAACTCAGCGGCCAGCAACTTTTCAGCCAGGGCAAAACCGACGGCATTGGTCACGCCTTGGCCCAGCGGGCCGGTGGTGGTTTCCACACCGGGTGTCACGCCCACTTCGGGGTGGCCTGCGGTCTTGCTGTGCAGCTGGCGGAAGTTCTTGATCTCGGCCATGGGCAGGTCGTAACCGCTCAGGTGCAGCAATGCGTAGATCAGCATCGAGCCGTGGCCGTTGGACAGAATGAAACGGTCGCGGTTGGCCCACTGGGGGTTGCTGGGGTTGTGCTGCAGGTGGCGGCTCCACAGGGCAACTGCCATGTCGGCCATGCCCATGGGGGCACCGGGGTGGCCGGAGTTAGCTTGTTGCACTGCGTCCATGGCCAAAGCGCGGATTGCGTTGGCCATCATTGGGGTGTTTGCCATGGGAGGAAGGTTCCGGTGGGAATGATTCAAAAGATGGCGGGATTTTACCGATGTGGACTTTCTGCGGTTTCCATGCGATTACATAGCCCCCGCATGACCTAAAGTGTCACTTGCAGCGCATGCCTTAACGCGTTAAGAAATCCACTCTCCCATGACACCTTTCAACCTCCCCGCCATGTTGCTGGCCGCAGGCCGCGGCGAGCGCATGCGACCGCTGACCGACACCACGCCCAAACCCTTGCTGAACGTGCAAGGCAAGGCTTTGCTGGACTGGCACATGGCGGCGCTGCAGCGCGACGGCGTGCGCAGCGTGGTGGTCAACACCGCATGGCTGGGCGCGCAGATTCCGGCGCACCTGGATGCGCACTGGCCGCAGCACGGCATGCAACTGCAGTACTCGCACGAGCAAGATGATTTCGGCCATGCGCTGGAAACTGCGGGCGGTATTGCGCGTGCCCTGCCCTTGCTGGGCGAGGCCTTCTGGCTGGCCGCGGGCGATGTATTTGCACCGGACTTTGTGTTTGACAGCGCAGAGGCACAGACATTTGCCGCATCGAACGATTTGGCCCATGTGTGGCTGGTGCCCAACCCGGCGCACAACCTCAAGGGCGACTTTGGGCTGGCGGAAAGCACGCCCGGCAGCGGCACGGGCCGTGCGGTGAACTTACCGCCTGCCGATGTGGCGCGCGATCTGCGCCCGCGTTTCACCTACAGCACCATCGCCTTGCTCAAGGCAGACTTGTTCCGTGCGCCGTGGTGCGACATCGCACCGGGCAATCCGCAAGGGGTGGCCGCCCCGCTGGCACCGCTGTTGCGCCGCGCCATGGATGCCGGGCGCTGCGGGGCCACGCTCTACACCGGTCGCTGGACGGATGTGGGTACGCCCGAGCGCTTGGCGGCATTGAACACTGCAGGCAATCATTAAAAAAGGGAGCTACTTGCCGTTGATGAGCAAGCATTTCAATATGAAAACTATGTGAAATGCTTGAAAACACACGGCAAGCAGCTCATATTTCCTAGAACACGCAACGCCGTATTGGCCGCGCATTACGATGCTGGTATGACCTCTGTTTACGCACAACGCCGCGCCCGTCTGGCTGCCCAGCTGGGCGATGGCGGTATTGCCATCATTCCCACCGCCCCTGAGCGTGGCCGCAACCGCGACAACAGCCATCTGTACCGCCACGACAGTTACTTTTACTACCTGACCGGCTTTACAGAACCGAATGCGTGTCTGGTGCTCAAGGCCGATGGCAGCAGCACGCTGTTTTGCCAGCCCAAGGACCTGGAGCGCGAAATCTGGGACGGTTACCGCCTCGGCCCTGAAGCTGCTGCTGGCACGCTGGGCGTGAGCGATGCCGCCTCCATCGACGACATCGACACCCGCTTGCCGCGCCTGCTGGAAAACCAGACTACGGTCTGGTGGCCGTTTGCCACGCACGAGGGCTTGGCCGCGCGCGTGGAGGCTTGGCTACAGCAAGTGCGCAACCGCACCCGTGCGGGCGCACTGTGCCCCAGCCAGCAAGGCGATGTCTGCACGCTGCTCGATGAAATGCGCCTCATCAAAGACGCGCACGAGCTGACCATCATGCGCCGCGCCGGCCAGATCAGCGCGCAAGCCCATATCCGCGCCATGCAGCGCAGCGCCCGCATGCTGCGTGCGGGTGAAGATTGCCGCGAATACCACCTGGATGCCGAACTGCTGCACGAATTCCGCCAGGGCGGTGCCAACGGCGTGGCGTATGACTCCATCGTGGCCGCTGGCCCCAACGCCTGCGTGCTGCACTACCGGGCAGGCAACACGCCGGTGCGCGCGGGCGACCTGGTGCTGATTGATGCCGGTTGTGAGCTGGAGGGCTACGCCAGCGACATCACCCGCACCTTCCCGGTCAATGGCACGTTCACCGGGCCGCAGCGCGATTTGTATGACCTGGTGCTGGAAAGCCAGAATGCCGCAGTGGCCGCCACCAAGGCGGGCAACCGCTTTAGCGATGCGCACGACGCCACCGTGGCCGTGCTGGCGCAGGGCATGCTGGATGTGGGGCTGCTGGACAAATCCAAGTACGGCAACGCCCAAGACGTCATCGACCAGCGCGCCTACTTCCAGTTCTACATGCACCGCACCGGCCACTGGCTGGGCATGGATGTGCATGACTGCGGCAGCTATGTCGAACCCACAGAAATTACCCAAAGCACACAGACTACCGATGCTTTGACGGGCCAGGTCACCACCACCCGCCCCAGTCGCATCTTGCGCGCCGGCATGGTGACCACCATCGAGCCGGGCATTTACGTGCGCCCTGCCCCTGGTGTGCCTGAACAGTTCCATCACATCGGCATTCGCATTGAAGACGACGCCGTCGTGACCGAGTCCGGCTGTGAACTGATCACCCGCGACGTGCCTGTTGAGGCCGACGCCATTGAAGCGCTGATGCGCGATTAAAAAGAATCGAGACACCTATGGAAATGCAAGAACTCTATATCCGCCGTGCGACCAAGATCGTCGCCACCCTGGGCCCGGCATCGAGCGACCCGGAATTGCTGGCTAAGATGATCGCCACCGGCGTGAACGTGGTGCGCCTGAACTTCAGCCACGGCACCGCGCAAGACCATATTGATCGCGCCAACACCGTGCGCGCCGCCGCCCAGCGCGTGGGCCGCGAAGTGGCCATCATGGCCGACCTGCAAGGGCCCAAGATTCGCGTTGGCAAATTTGCCGAAGGCAAGGTCATGCTGGTGGATGGCGCAGCGTTTGTGCTGGATGCCTCGCGCACTGAGCTGGGTGATATCCACGGCGTGGGCCTGGATTACAAGGAACTGCCGCGCGATGTCAAAGCCGCTGACGTGCTGCTGCTCAACGATGGTTTGATCGTGCTGACGGTGACCCGCGTTTTGGGCGAGGCCGTGCACACCACCGTGACGATTGGCGGCGAGCTGTCCAATAACAAGGGCATCAACAAGCAAGGCGGTGGCCTGACTGCGCCTGCGCTGACGGCCAAGGACATGGAGGACATCAAAACCGCCATGGCGCTGGGGGCCGACTATGTGGCGGTGAGCTTTCCCAAGAACGCCACCGACATGGAAATGGCGCGCCAGCTGTGCACCGTGGCCTGCGCGGGCACCAACCACCGCCCAGGTCTGATTGCCAAGATTGAGCGCGCCGAAGCCATTCCTTTGCTGGCAGAAATCCTGCATGTCTCCGACGGCATCATGGTGGCGCGTGGCGACTTGGCGGTGGAGGTGGGCAACGCCGCCGTGCCTGCGCTGCAAAAAAAGATGATCCGCATGGCGCGCGAGATGGACAAAGTGGTCATCACCGCCACGCAAATGATGGAGAGCATGATCACCAACCCTGTGCCCACGCGTGCCGAAGTCAGCGACGTGGCCAATGCCGTGCTGGACGGCACCGATGCGGTGATGCTCAGCGCCGAAACCGCGGCCGGCCGCTATCCGCTGGAGACCATTCGCGAAATGGCCAAGATCTGCGCGGCCGCCGAAGCCGCAGAAGACCGCAGCCAAGATGGTCAGTTTGGTGACCGTGAATTCACCCGCATCGACCAGGCCATCGCTTTGGGCGCACTGTTTACCGCCAACAAGCTGGGCGCCAAAGCCATTGTGGCCATGACCGACAGCGGCTCCACCGCACTGTGGATGAGCCGCCACCGCATCCATATTCCGATCTACGCGCTGACGCCCAAGGTCAGCACCCAGCGCCGCATGGCCCTGTTTCGCAATGTGCGACCGCTGCTGATGGATACGAGTGCGGAACGCGACAAGGCGCTGGTACAGGCCGAAGGCCATCTGCGCATGCGCGGCATTGTGCAGGCGGGCGACGTCTACGCCATTACGTGTGGTGAGCCGATGGGGCAGCCCGGCGGCTCCAATATGCTGCAGATTTGCCGCGTGCAGTAAGGCCGCAGCACCCGCGCAGATAAGCATTCAGGCGATTGTCCAAGACCATCGCCTTGATGAAGCTTGCGCGGTTAAAATCCAGAGTTACCAAGCAGTTACCACTGCCCGCATTTATCTTCCAACTCTTACCGGACTTGACCCATGCCTTTGATCTCGATGCGCGAAATGCTCGACCATGCCGCTGAAAACGGCTATGGCATCCCTGCTTTTAACGTCAACAACCTGGAGCAAGTCCAGGCGGTGATGTCGGCTGCTGACGAGGTGGGCGCGCCCGTGATCTTGCAAGCCAGCGCAGGCGCCCGTAAGTACGCCGGCGAGCCTTTCATCAAGCACCTGATTCAGGCGGCTGCCGAGATGTACCCGCACATCCCCCTGGTCATGCACCAGGACCACGGCACCACGCCTGACATCTGCCAGGGCGCGCTGAATCTGGGCTTTGGCTCGGTGATGATGGATGGTTCTTTGCTGGGTGACGGTAAGACCCCTTCGTCCTTCGAATACAACGTGGATGTGACCAAGCAGGTCGTGGCCATGGCCCACGCTATTGGTGCGACGGTAGAAGGCGAGCTGGGTTGCCTGGGCAACCTGGAAACCGGCGAAGCCGGTGAAGAAGACGGCATTGGCGCAGAAGGCAAGCTGGACCACAGCCAGATGCTGACCGACCCCGAAGAAGCCGCCATCTTTGTGCGCGAAACCCAGCTCGATGCCTTGGCGATTGCCATCGGCACCAGCCATGGTGCGTACAAGTTCAGCCGCCCCCCTACCGGTGACATCCTGTCAATCCAGCGCGTCAAGGAAATCCACGCCCGCATTCCCAACACCCACTTGGTGATGCACGGTTCGTCTTCAGTACCCCAAGAGTTGCTGGCCATCATCAACCAGTACGGCGGCAAAATGAAGGAAACCTACGGCGTGCCCGTCTCGGAAATTCAGGAAGCCATCAAGCACGGCGTGCGCAAGATCAACATCGACACCGACATCCGTTTGGCGATGACCGGCGCGGTACGCAAGTTCCTGGCTGAAAACCCTGACAAGTTTGACGCCCGCGAGTGGCTCAAGCCGGCCCGTGAAGCTGCCAAACAAGTGTGCAAGGCGCGTTATCTGGAATTCGGCTGTGAAGGCCAGGGCGGCAAGATCAAGGGCTACACCCTGGAGCAAATGGCCAAGAAGTACGCAGCAGGCGAACTTTCGCAGCTGGTCAAGTGATCTACCGCCAATACTAAGCCGACTGCTGGCTTAATTTTTGCATAAAACCCGCATGGTATAGCCCAGCGGGTTTTTTTATGCTGTCAGCGCACGCACATCCGAGGCTGGTTACGCCAAAATGTTAGCTTTTGCAACAAAAACCGAGCGTGTGCTATTGCTGGTTCGGCATGTCCATATTGCATATCCTCATGCATAACCAGCTAAAAGTTGTTCACAATTGCAGCAATAAGGATTTTTTATGCCCACACACATTCTTCGTCGCACTTTAATTGCTTGCGGTGCTGCCATGCTGGCAGCCGGACCGGCCTTGGCAGATGACTCCGCGTCTTACCCGAACAAGCCTGTCACCATCGTCGTGGGTTACCCCGCAGGTGGTTCGACCGACCTGGTGGGCCGCTTGGTTGCCAATGAGATCGAAAAGCACCTGGGCCAGTCCGTCGTGGTGGAAAACCTGGGCGGTGCAGGTGGTGCGATTGGCGCGCAGAAGGTGGCCAATGCCAAACCTGACGGCTACACCTTGCTGGTGGGCGCGAACAATGAAATCGCCATTGCCAACCAGATCAACAAGGCCATCAAGTACAAGATCGCCGACTTCACACCGATTGGTGTGGTGGCTTCGCAGCCCATGGTGCTGGTCGCTTCCGCCAAGGCGGGTGTGAAGAACACACGCGAGTTCTACGACGCTGTGAAGGCCAAGCCCTCGCAGTTCAGCTATGGCTCCTCGGGCGTGGGCACGGCCCTGCACCTGGCGGGTGAAATGATGAAGGAGCAGGGCAAGATCGATATGCAGCACGTGCCTTACCGCGGTGTGCCGGCCCTGACCAATGACGTGATGGGCAACAACATCGAATACGGCATGTTTGTGCTGTCGTCCGGTCTGCCTCTGATCAAGGCCGGCAAGGTCACTGCAATTGCCACGACCGAGGCCAAGCGCTACGCCGCGACCCCCGACATTCCGGCGCTGGCAGAGCTGCCTGAGTTCAAGAATGTGGACATTAACTCCTGGTTCGCCATGATGGGCCCTGCCAACATGCCCGCCCCCCTGGTCGCCAAAATCAAGACTGCTTTGGACAAGACTATGGCTGCGCCTGAGTTCCGCAAAAAGATGCAGGACGCTGGCGCTGAGGTCATGGACAGCAAGACCGACGCGAGCCAGTACATCAACGGCGAAATTGCCAAGTACAAGAAGATCATCGACATCGCGAAGATCGAGCTGTAACCCTGAGGCTCTCGCGCCTTAGATCAGCCCGCCCAGTTCCTGCTGCGCGGGCTTTTTCAATGTCTGTGAGCTGTGCGAACTACCAAACATCGCTGCATGTATTCATGCAATGGCTATTCAACGGGACAAATAGGCCTGCAGATAGCGGCCCGTGTGGCTGGCCGGATTGGCGGCCACTTGCTCCGGGGTGCCGGTTGCGACCACTTGGCCACCCCCTGCGCCACCTTCAGGGCCCATGTCGATCAGCCAGTCCGCAGTTTTGATGACATCCAGGTTGTGCTCGATCACCACAATGGTGTTGCCTGCATCGCGCAACTGGTGCAGCACTTTGAGCAGCAGTTCCACATCGGCAAAGTGCAGGCCGGTGGTGGGCTCGTCCAAGATGTACAACGTGCGCCCCGTGTCACGTTTGGAGAGTTCCTGCGCCAGTTTCACGCGCTGGGCCTCTCCGCCCGAGAGCGTGGTGGCACTTTGGCCCAGGCGGATATAGCCCAGGCCCACGTCCATCAGCGTTTGCAGCTTGCGGTGAATGCTGGGTACGTCCTGGAAGAAGGCATGGGCTTCTTCCACCGTCATCTCCAGCACATTGGCGATGTTTTTGCCCTTCCACTGCACTTCGAGCGTTTCGCGGTTGTAGCGCTTGCCGTGGCAGATATCGCAGGGCACATAGACATCGGGCAAAAAGTGCATCTCCACTTTGATCATGCCGTCGCCCTGACAGGCTTCGCAGCGGCCACCGGCCACGTTGAAAGAAAAGCGCCCGGCCCCATAACCGCGCTCGCGCGCCATATTGGTTTCGGTAAACAGCTCGCGGATGGGCACAAACAGGCCCGTGTAGGTGGCAGGGTTGCTGCGCGGCGTGCGGCCAATGGGTGCTTGGTCAACGTTGATGACCTTGTCGAAGTGCTCCAGCCCTTCCAGCGCCTGGTGGGGTGCAGATTCTGCGCCTGCGCGATAGAGCTGGCGCGCCACTTCGGTGTACAGCGTGTCGTTCACCAAGGTCGATTTACCAGAACCCGAAACCCCCGTCACGCAGGTCAACAAGCCCACTGGCAGCTCCACCGTCACGTTTTGCAGGTTGTGTCCGCTGGCACCGACTACGCGCAAGCTTTGCAGCGCGTGGTGGTTGACCTTGTCAGCACCGGGCAACGTGGGAAAGCCCTTGGCTTTACCGCTGACCGCCTGCGCCACTTTCACCGGCAGCCAGGGCGTGCGCCGCTGGGGTATGGCAATGCTTCTGGCGCCCGTCAAATACTGGCCCGTGGGCGAATCAGGGTGGGCTTTGACCTGCTCAAAGGTGCCTTGTGCCATCACTTGGCCGCCGTGTACGCCCGCGCCGGGACCCATATCGATCAGGTAATCGGCGGCACGCATCATGTCTTCATCGTGCTCGACCACGATCACGCTGTTACCAATGTCGCGCAGGTGCTGCAGCGTGGCGATCAGGCGGTCGTTGTCGCGCTGGTGCAGGCCGATGCTGGGCTCATCAAGGACATACATCACGCCCGTCAACCCGCTGCCAATCTGGCTGGCCAGACGGATGCGCTGTGACTCACCGCCCGATAACGTGTCGGCGCTTCGGTCCAGACTCAGGTAATTGAGCCCCACGTCCAGCAAAAAGCGCAGGCGCGCGGCAATCTCCTTGACCACTTTTTCGGCGATGTCCGCCTTGTTGCCTGCCAGTTTCAGGGTCGTGAACCACTGGTGCGCCTCTGCCAGCGTGGCGTGGCTGACTTCGTAGATCGCACGGGCCTGATCGCCCTCGCCCAGGCGCACAAAGCGTGCTTCGCGGCGCAGGCGTGCGCCTTGGCAGTCGGGGCACGTGCGAATGCTGCGCAGCCGCTCCAGGTCGTCGCGCACGATTTGCGAATCTGTCTCGCGCAAGCGGCGCGCCATGTTGGGGATGACGCCTTCAAACGCGTGCTCTACCACCGTGGGATTGCCATCGCCTTCATAGGTAAAGGCGATTTTTTCAGTGCCCGAACCCCACAGCACCACACGCTGCACTTCGGCAGGCCAGCTTTCGAACGAGGTTTGCAGATCTTGGCCGTAATGCGTGGCAATACTTTGCAGCAGCGTGAAGTACGTGCTGTTGCGGCTGTCCCAGCCGTGAATCGCACCATTGGCCACGCTCACCGACGGAAAAGGAATGACTTTGGCGGGATCAAAATCATGGCTCATGCCCAAGCCATCACAGGTGGGGCAAGCGCCCATCGGGGCGTTGAAGGAGAACAAGCGCGGCTCCAGCTCTTCCAGCGAGTAGGTGCACAGCGGGCAGGCAAAGCGGCTGCTGAAGGTGTGCTCCAGGCCGCTGTCCATGTCGACCGCCAACACGCGACCACTGGAGGCTTCACCGCCAATGCGCAGCGCCGCTTCCATGCTTTCAGCCAGGCGCTGCTTCAAGTCAGCACGCACTTTGATGCGGTCAACCACCACATCAATATCGTGTTTCTGGTGTTTGTCCAGCGGTTGCAGATCGACCGCATCCACCACCTTCCCGTTGATGCGAAAGCGGATGTAGCCCTGCGCCTGCATCTGGGTAAACAGCTCGGCAAAGTCGCCCTTGCGGCTGCGCGCCACAGGGGCAATCAGCATGAGCTTGGTGCCTTCAGGCATGGCCAGCACGGCATCCACCATCTGACTGATGGTCTGGGATTGCAGCGGCAGTTGGTGCTCCGGGCAATACGGCGTGCCGGCGCGCGCAAACAGCAGGCGCAGGTAGTCGTTGATTTCGGTGATCGTGCCGACGGTGGAGCGCGGATTGTGGCTGGCGGCTTTTTGCTCAATGGCAATCGCGGGCGAGAGGCCTTCGATCAAATCGACATCCGGTTTTTCCAGCTGGCCCAAAAACTGGCGCGCATAGGCCGAAAGGCTTTCCACATAGCGCCGCTGCCCTTCGGCGTACAAGGTGTCAAACGCCAGACTGGACTTGCCCGAGCCTGATAGCCCCGTCACCACCACGAGCTGGTTGCGCGGGATGTCGATATCCAGGTTCTTCAGATTGTGCGTGCGCGCACCACGGATGCTGATGTGCGAGTGGCCCAAGACTTGGCCCAAATAGCGGCCTGTATTGTCTGGCGCGGGCATGGGCGATGGGAATGTCGAAGCTACAGTCACGTTGGTGCAGTATGCAAAGCTAAACCAGCCATCATAGAGATTTGAACCATCCCATGTTTGGCAACACCGTAGCCAATCGCAGACAATAAGGACTTGCTGGAGGCCAAGCTGCTTGGCCTCTTCTACCGCATAGCGCGGTTTTTTTATGCCGCCCACCTTGGTTTTGCCGCGTGTCTAGCCCCGATCACCCCTCTTCCCCCGCAACCTCTGGCGCTGCCGTTAACGGCAAGATGACGCCGCAAGAACTCCGTGCCAGCGGCAGCCTGGCGCTGATTTTTGCGCTGCGCATGCTGGGGCTTTTTCTGGTGCTGCCGGTCTTTGCCCTGGAAGCTGCCAAGTACCCCGGCGGAGACAATGCTGCGCTGGTCGGCTTTGCCATGGGTTTGTATGGCCTGACGCAGGCGCTGTTCCAGCTGCCGCTGGGGCTGGCGTCTGACCGCATCGGGCGCAAGCGCGTCATCGTTGCGGGCTTGGTGGTGTTTGCGCTGGGCAGTCTGGTGGCGGCGATGGCCGAGTCGCTCACCGGCTTGATGCTGGGCCGCGCCCTGCAAGGCGCGGGTGCCGTCTCCGCCGCCGTCACCGCACTGATGGCAGATTTGACCCGTGACAGCGTGCGCACCAAGTCCATGGCTTTGGTCGGAGGCTCCATTGGCCTGATGTTTGCGCTGGCGCTGGTGCTCAGCCCGTTGCTGGCTGCGTGGGTGGGCTTGTCCGGCATCTTTGGTCTGACTTGTGCATTGGCTGTGACCGGTATCGCCGTGGTGCTGTGGGTGGTGCCGTCTGAGCCCGCCCAGCAGGCCAACCAGCCACGCGGCAAGCCCAGCGAGTTGCTGCAACACCCTGATTTGCTGCGCCTGAATGCCGGCGTGTTTGTACTGCACACCGTGCAAATGGCCATGTGGGTGGCCGTGCCCGCCTTGCTGGTGAAGGCCGGGCTGGACAAGAGCACGCACTGGCAGGTGTATTTACCGGCGGTCGTCCTGTCCTTTGTCGCCATGGGCGCGCTGTTTTCCATGGAGCGCAAAGGCAAGCTGCGCGCCGCTTTGCTCGGGGCGATTGCACTGGTGTTGCTGGTGCAAATCGGGCTGGGTTTCGTCGCGCAAGTGGCAGCGCCCTCGCTGGCGCTGTTAGGCGGCTTGATGTTCGTGTTCTTCGTCGGCTTCAACGCGCTGGAAGCCAGCCAGCCGAGCCTGGTCTCGCGCATGGCGCCCGCGCATTTGCGGGGCGCCGCACTGGGCGCCTACAACACCTTGCAGTCGCTGGGCCTGTTCGCCGGCGGCTTTCTGGGCGGCGCGCTGTTCCAGTGGGGCGGCATGACGTCGCTGTTCGTCGTCACCACCTTGCTGATGCTGCTGTGGCTGGTGGTGACATGGCCGCTGCGCCCGGTAGGCCGCGCCCAGCATTGATGCAAAAGTAGAGCGCCTTGCCGTTATTTTTAAAGGACTTCAGGTACTTATGTATCTGAAGTCCTTTTTACATCAGGGCCTGTAGCTCCTTTTTTCTTACCAGCCCAGACCAATGTGCAATGGCAAATACACTGCCATACCCAGCACAATCGTGCCCAGAATGCTGCGCTGAAACCAGAAATACAGCGTCGCGCACAGCACCGCAGGCAAGCGTGCGTCCGCCAGCGTGGTGATGAGCTGGCCCTGATTCATCACCACTTCAGGGGCAATCACCGCCGCCAATGCGGCCAGCGGCGCATATTTCAAACCCCGCTTGAACCACTCGGGCAGGCGCACTTCGCGCTCGGGAATCATGAAGAAAGAGCGCGTGACCAAGGTCACCAGCGCCAGCCCAATGGTGGCCACCCAAGGCCAGATGCCGCTGATATCGGTATTCATGGCTGCTCCTTGTCACGTGCAGTGTTGCTGCGCTCAGGCAGCGGTACGACCGCGTGCTTTTCGCCCTTGGCCGGGTCAGGCGGGCGTATGGCAGCTTGCACGCGGGCACTCCGGCGCTCGGCGGTTTCCATCAGCAGGCCTGCCGTCACGGCTGCGGCAATTGCCACCAAAATGTTCATTTTCAAAGGCAGCGCAAATGTTGCCACCGCGGCGCCACAAGCCACCGCGCAAGCCAGCCAAGTGGCCTTGTCTTTGAGCATGGAATACAGCACGCCCAGCAGCGCCAGCACACCCGCAAAGCCGAGTCCCCAGTGCAGCGGAATGACATTTGCCAGCAAAATGCCGGCAATCGAAGACACCTGCCAGAACGCCCAGTTGGAGGCCGCAGCACCCCAGAAAAATGGCAGCTGCTCGGCGGTTTTCTCTGGCGTCTGGTAGCGCTGGGTGAAGGCCACAAAAATAATGTCGCCGCTGAAGTAGCCCAGCGCCATGCGGTGCGACAGGCGCAAATGACCAAAGTAAGTGCGCCACAGGCTGCTCAAAATCACAAAGCGCAAATTCACGCAGGTGGCGGTAAACCACACCACCCACAGCGGCGCGCCCACCATCAGCAAAGGCAAAATCGCCAGCTGTGCGCTGCCGGCATACACCGTCAGCGACATGAAAATAGCCAGCGGCATCGAGATTCCGGCCTTGACCATGGCCACGCCCGTGACCAGACCCCACGCACTGATGCCCAGCATGGTGCCCAGCACGGTATGAAAGCCGGTCAAAAATGCAGGGTCGCGGGCAATGCCGCAAGCGCGCTGCTGCAAGGCTTGCGTATTCATGAATTAAGCGTTTTCAGGCGAAGTCAGCACAGCGCCCGCAGCCAGCTCAAAGCCGCGCAAAAAGTCTGCCGCTGCCAAACGCTTGCCGCCCGCGCGTTGCAACTGCGTCAAACGCAGCGCCCCTTGACCGCATGCCACCAGCACGCCCTGCGCATCAGCCGCCAGCACCGTGCCGGGTACTGCAGAGTGGGCCATGCTTTCCGCTGTGGCCGTCCACAGCTTGATTACTTCGCTGCCCAGCTGCGTGGCACCACCGGGAAAGGGGTTGAAGGCACGCAGGCGGCGATCCAGTTCCACCGCAGGCAGCGTCCAGTCCATCCAGCTCTCGGCCTTTTCAATCTTGTGCGCGTAAGTCACGCCTTCGGCAGGCTGGGGCGTGCGCGTCAAATCACCACCTGCGCTCAGCTCCAGCGCTTGCACAATCATGCGGCCACCTAACTCGGCCAGCTTGTCATGCAGGCTGGCCGTGGTGTCGGCATGGTCAATGGGCAAACGCTCGATCAGGCACATGTCCCCGGTATCCAGGCCAATGTCCATGTGCATGATGGTGATGCCGGTTTCAGCATCCCCCGCCTCAATCGCACGGTGAATGGGCGCTGCACCGCGCCAGCGTGGCAGCAGTGAGCCGTGAATGTTCAGGCAACCCTTGGCAGGCAAATCCAGCACCCATTGCGGCAGGATGAGGCCATAGGCTGCCACCACCATCACGTCGGCCTGCGCCTCTAGCAAAGCTTGCTGGGCGGCGGCTGCCTCTTGCGGGTATTTGCCATCCAGGCGCAGGCTGCGCGGCTGCTCGATGCGAATGCCATGCTCCAACGCGCATTGCTTGACGGGCGAAGCCTGCAACTTCATGCCACGGCCTGCCGGGCGATCAGGCTGGGTCAGCACCAGGGGGACTTCAAAGCCAGCCTGCAACAGGCGTTCAAGGGCGACACGCGCAAACTCGGGCGTGCCAGCAAAAATGACTTTCATGGGATTTATCCGGAGCTAAGAAATCGCGGGCACCCAAAGCACCTGCGAAGGGGCCAATCAGTGGCGGTCGTCGGGCTCGTTGCGCGGCTCATCGGTGAACATGACGCGCTGCACCACGCCCTGCGGATCGATGAACACGTGCGCCAAACGGTCGATGTTATTTTCGCTAATCCGGTACGTCCAGATATCGCCGTTGAAGTTGCCTACACGCTCCACCAACGCAGGCTTGCCAAAATACTGGTGCACGGACTGGCGATCATCCACGCCGGGGCGCAAGCGGTAAAAGTGCGCTTCCTGCAGCACTTGCTCAACCCGCAACAGGCGCTGCTGCGCATCCATCACCATGTGAAACACCTGCTGACCCGCTGGCTGGCGGCTGTAGACCCAGCGCTCACCGCCCTCGGGCAGCGCCACGCGCACATGAGGCAGGCCCATGTCTTGCGCAATCTGCGCGGCAGGTGTGCCCGGTTTTTGCCATTGCGGCACGGTACAAGCGCCCAACACAGCCGCGCAGGCTGCAACCAGAGCCCAGCGCCCTCCTGTTGAAAGCACTGAGCGGGCGGGCATTAGCTGGCCGCCTTTTGCATCTTGACCATCTTGGTCTTGATGCGGTTGCGCTTGAGCGGAGAGAGGTATTCCACGAAAACCTTGCCCATCAAGTGGTCCATCTCATGCTGGATACAGATAGCCAGCATGCCCTCGGCCTCAATTTCGCGGGAGTTACCGTTTTCATCCAAGGCTTGGACCTTGACTGCCGTGGAGCGCTCTACGCCGTCATAAATGCCGGGCACTGACAGACAACCTTCTTCGCCCACCTGCTTTTCATCGCTGGCCCAGAGGATTTCAGGATTGATCAACACCAAGCGTTGGTCGCGATCTTGCGATACATCAATGACGATCAGGCGCTCATGGAAGTCCACTTGGGTGGCTGCCAGACCAATGCCTTGAGCGTCATACATGGTTTCGAACATGTCCTCAATCTGCTGGCGGATACGGTCATCAACCTGGGCAACAGGCTGAGCCACCTTGTGCAGACGAGCATCGGGATAGCAGAGGATAGGTAGTAAGGCCATGGCAAATATCAAAAATGTTGTCTCTATTTTCGCCACTTTCTGCAAACGGTGCCGCAGAACATCCTGATATTCGTTGCCCAATCAAGGCCTTGGAATGAGAATCTGCAAGGTTTTGTTAACGCAGTGCGGCTTGAGCCCGCACTTTGGAGGGAGAAGACATGAAGGCAACTGCCACCACCTGCGCTTGCGCTTGGGCAATCGGTACTGCGCTGTGGAGCAGCATGGGCTTTGCGTATGCACAGCCTCAACCCGTTACGGCCACACAACGCGCCACGGCACAGCAAGTCGCCCATCAAGGCGTGCCGCTGGCGGCACTGTCCGACAAAGCACCGGAAAGCTATACCGTGCAGCAGGGCGACACGCTGTGGCGCATCTCCGGACTGTTTCTGCGCCAGCCCTGGCTGTGGCCCGAGTTGTGGGGCATGAACCTGCAGTCGATTGCCAACCCGCACCTGATTTATCCCGGTCAGGTGCTCTACCTGGAACGCTCAAGCGGCTATGCACGGTTAAGCACCAGCCGCAACGGCAGCACAGAAACGGTGAAACTTTCGCCCCGCGTGCGCAGCGAAAGCCTGGCTGACTTGGCGTTACCCACGCTGCAAATGCATTTGATTGAGGCCTTTTTCAGTGAACCCCTGGTGTTGAGCGCGGACACGCTCAGCAGCGCCCCCCGCATTATGGGCAGCAGTGAAGAACGTGTACTGCTCGGCCAGGGTGATCGTGTGTACGCCCGAGGGTCGGAGCACGCCAGCTTGCTACGAGCGGTTGGCGAGCCCCTGCACTACCGCGTGTTGCGCCAGGCCGTGCCACTGCAAGACCCCATCACCAAGGAAATCCTTGGCTATGAGGCCCAGTATTTGGGCAAGGCGCTGCTGGAGCGCGGAGAGGCCATCGTTGAAGGAGACGATGCGCATGCAGCCTCCTACGTACCAGCCACCATGCAAATTACCCAGGCCAAAGAAGAAATTCGTGCCGGTGACCGCCTGCTGCCTGAGCCCACACGCCAATTCCACAGCTTTGTGCCCCATGCCCCGCTGGAGCCATTGCAGGCGCATGTAGCGTCGATCTACGGCAGCAATGCCGTGCGTTATGGCACCCAGCACCAAGTGGTCGCCATCAACAAAGGTGTGCAAGATGGCATGGCCCCCGGCATGGTGCTGTCGCTCATCACCAGGGGCCACAAAATGGTTGACAAGACCGATCCGCAGCGCGCCACCGTGCAGTTACCCGATGAAGACAACGGCATCGGCATGGTGTTTCGCAGTTTTGACCGCGTCTCGTACGTGCTGATCATGGACATTCAGCGCGGCGTGCAAGTCGGTGATTTGCTGGTCAATCCGCGCTAAAGCGCATCCACCATGACGCTGCCCGCCACTTCAACGCCGACGCTCGCATGGGAACACCCTGAGCTGGAGGCCTGGCTCAGGCTTTCTCTCACGCAAGGCGTCGGCAATGCTGCTGCACGGCGTTTGCTGGCCCGTTTTGGCGGTGCGCAGGCGGTGTTTGAGGAACCCGCCTCATCTTTGCAAGAGTGCGTCAGCCTGGCACAGTCGGCGCAGTTGCGCTGCCTGCCGGAGGGTTTTGCGCAGGCTCTCGCATCGACATGGCAGTGGCTGCAAACACCCACCGCCAACCTGCGCCATGACCTGATTACCCTTGGTGACCCGCGCTACCCCAGCGGCTTGCTGCAAATCGCAGACCCTCCCCTGATGCTGTATGCCGTAGGAGGCGCACAGTGGCTCAACACGCGCCAAGAACTGGTACGCTGGGAAAATAGCTTGGCCATGGTGGGCTCGCGCAACCCCACGCCACAAGGCACCGACCATGCGCGGCAATTTGCGCACAGCCTGGCCAGCAGTGGGTGGTGCATCGTCTCGGGAATGGCGTTAGGGATTGATGCTGCGGCGCACGAAGGCGCATTAGAAGCCGCCCATGCTCACGAGGGTTTGTTGACAGTCGCCGTCATTGGTACGGGCGTAGACCGCGTGTATCCGCGCCAGCACAAAGCTTTGGCCCATCAGATTGCGCAGCGTGGCTTGGTGCTCAGTGAATTCCCACTCGGAACGCCGCCCATTGCAAGCAATTTTCCCAAGCGCAATCGCATCATCTCTGGCCTGTCGCGCGGCACCTTGGTCGTCGAGGCTGCCCTGGCTTCAGGCTCGCTCATCACGGCCCGCACCGCGTCCGAGCAGGGCCGCGAGGTATTTGCGATCCCGGGCTCCATCCACGCCCCGCAGTCACGCGGCTGCCATGCACTGATCCGGCAAGGCGCCAAACTGGTGGAATGCGCCAACGACATTCTGGAAGAATTTCCGGATGGTCCCGCAGACCTCGCTGTGGCAAAGCGTGGAGCGACAGAACCGGCGACCCACCGCGCCGCTGTCACGCCGCAGCATGTGGCTGCGCCCGAACACCCGCTCCTGCAAGCCCTAGGCCACGATCCGATGGGGTTGGATGCGTTATCCGCACGCACGGGCTGGGGTGCCGCGCAACTGCAAGCGCAGCTGCTGGAGCTGGAATTGGACGGCTGGTTAACCCGACTTCCCGGCGGGCTGTTTCAGCGCTCAGCCCTCAGTTAGCGCAGGCTGGCCATGACCGCGGAGTCACCGCCGTCACGGCAAACCGCGAGCTGAAACGCGGCAATCGCAAGGGGCTAAAACGTTTTGGGGATTTTGGTATAAAAAGCCTGCAAGCCCTTACCCCATAAAGGGTTGCAGCTCATTTTTTCAAGACAAGCTGGCAGCCAGTGCTTCGTATTCAGCCACCGGAACTTCTTCCGCGCGGCGCTGGACGTCGAAAGTGCCGCTGAAGCCTTTTTCCTCCAGCCATTTGCCCAAAGTGTTGCGCAAAATTTTGCGGCGCTGGCTGAATGCGACCTGCACCAATTCTTCCAGCAGCTTGGGATTCAACTGAGCAGGTTGTTCTCGCGGCACCATCCGCACGACCGCGCTATTGACGCGCGGTGGCGGATCGAAGCTCTCTGGCGGCACAAACAGCACATTCTCCATGGCATAGCGCCACTGGAGCATGACCGACAGACGCCCGTAGTCCGAGTTGCCGGCATCGGCCACCATGCGGTCAATCACTTCTTTTTGCAGCATGAAGTGCTGGTCTTGCACCACATCGACAAAGCCCAGCAAGTGAAAGAGGATCGGCGTGGAAATGTTGTAGGGCAAGTTGCCCACTACGCGCAGCTTGGGCACCGCCAGCTCTTGCGCAACGTTGGCAAAATTGACCTTGAGCACATCCGACTCAATCACGCGCAACTGCGGCTTGGTACGCAAGCGCACGGCCAAGTCCCGGTCAAGTTCAATGACAGTGACTTCACCTGTGCGGTCGACCAAGGGTTGCGTCAGCGCCATCAAGCCAGGGCCGATCTCTACCAGAGGCTGTCCGGGCTTGGGATTGATGGCATCGACGATGGACTCAATGATGCCTTGATCGGTCAGAAAGTTTTGACCGAAGCGTTTGCGGGGAATATGTTTCACGCGAAAAGAAAACCTTATTGTGGTGGTTCGCGGTATTCCACATAGGCCTGCCCACGCAACTCTTGCAACCAGGTGGCGTGCGCCTTCTCCAGTTTTTGCTCGCGCACAATATCGCGCAGCATCTCTCGTTGCTCTCGGGGGCTCAGTGTGGTCTGGCGACGTTCCACCAATTGAATCAAATGCACGCCAAAGCGTGAAACTACGGGCTGGCTCACCTGACCGGGCTGCAGGGCGTTAAGTGCCTCTTCAAACTCCGGCACATAACGGCCAGGACCCGCCCAGCCCAAGTCACCACCCTGGGCAGCGCTACCGTCTTCTGAGTACTGGCGAGCCAGCGTTTCAAAGCTGGCACCGCCTTCAAGGCGCTTGCGCAACTCAGAAAGCTGCTGGGCGGCCTCACGCTCGCCCAATTGTGGCGAAGAGCGCAACAAAATGTGGCGTGCATGGTTTTGTGTGGCCACGGCAGGAACACCGCTGGCGCTTCTTTCCATCACTTTGAGCACGTGAAACCCTGCGGCAGAACGCACCGGTCCGACCACACCGCCTGCCGCAGTTTGACCCACAGCCTCTATGAAAAGTGCAGGGTAGCGATTGGAGGGGCGCATGCCCAAAACGGCAGGTCCAGCTTGCGAGTAGCGCTGCGCTACGGCTTCAAAATCAGCGCTGCTGCGCGCAGCTTGTACAGCTTCTTGGGCGCGTGCCTGTAACTCCTGCAACTGCGCAGGCGTCGCACGCTCCGGCACCTCGATCAGGATGTGCCCCAGATTGAGGGCTGCAGTTGCCATATCGGCAGGTGCCGCCTGACGGTTTTGTTCTGTCAAATACTGGTCAATATCTTGTTCAGTGACCTGCACACGGCCATCGACTTCACGATTTTGCAATCGCTGCATCAGCAATTGATTGCGAATGTCTTCGCGGAAAATGGCTTCGTCGATGCCTTGCTTAGCCATTTCTCGCTGCATTCCTTGCGGATCCAGCCCATTTTGGCGGGCCAGATTCTGAATGGCCTGGTCAACCGCGTAATCATCGACTCGAATGCCACTGTCCTTGGCCGCTTGGATTTGCGCCTTTTCGACGATCAGGCGCTCCAGCACTTCAGCCATGACTTGGTCACCACTGGGCAGTTTCTGCACGCCCTGCCCCTTCATGCTTTCCTGGATGCGAAGAATGCGGGCCCGTATTTCGTTATTGGTCACCGGTTCGGAATTGACTACCGCCACAATGTAGTCGGCAGAGCGCATGCCCTGTGCCTGCACCATCCCTGTTGATAAAGCGGCAGCACAGACAAGTCCCAGAACAAAATGGCGTGGCATAGAGATCAAATGACGCATGGTGATTAGTCGTAATTGCTAAATCGACTCGGTACTGAGCCAGAACGGCCGCGCAAAGGGCGATAACCGGGGACATATTCTTGAAGGCTTTTCAACGGATCTGCGCCAAGGCTCAGACGCGAAAATCCTACGAACTCCAGCTGGAAAAGCAGCTTGGTTTGGGCTTCCGTGCGGCTATTTTGCACACGCTCCACCACCACGCGGCCAATCCAGCAGCAGCTGTCGTATTCAAAACCGACAATGGCATCTACGAGCTTTTTGTCATACATGCTGTAGTTCAAGCGACCTACGCTGTACCAACGGCCACCACCGGCTGCCTCTCCGAAAACATTTTTGCGCCCGTTGTTCAGCGGCCATTGCCAGCCAAAATCGACCTGCTCACTGCCCTGGTTGACCAGTTGCAGGCTGTTTTCGCGCTGATAACGGTAGGCAGCGCTCAAGGTTTTATAAGGGCCGGGGGTGTACCGGCCGCTGATCGATGAACGTGTGGGGCGCTGAATATCGCGGTTGTACTGCACCAAGGCATCCGTGCTCCAGCGTGAATTCCAAGTGACACCCCCGCCGACCAAGATATCTGACCAGCCTTTGGTGCCCAAAGTGTCATAACCCAGGCCCACACGTTGGTCGGCAAAACGCAGGCGCTGTGCAATGCCTAAACGTGCCACTTCCGCACCATCAGCGGCATCCAAATAGCGGGTGGTCAGGCCCACCGTCAACATATTGTTGTCCGCGATGCGGTCACGCCCGGTATAGCTGTTTTCGCTGTAAATAGAGCCAAAGTTAAAGTCTGCCAGCGCGGTGTCGTACAGCGGCAGCATGCTCTGGTTACGGTAGGGCGTATAGGTATAGAAAGCGCGCGGCTCTAGAGTTTGAAGGTAATTGCGCGACAAGAACGAGCTGTCTCGTTCAAACACCAGACCACTGTCCAAACTCACCGTCGGAATCGCCAGCGACTTACTTTTGGGGCGCAGCGGCGAAGCGTTATCGAACTGATAGTTGCTTGTTTGCAGCTGCACCTTGGGCGTAATAAAACCACCTGACAACGCATGCGGCTTGGCCACCTGCACCAAGCCAAAGCTGCGCTGGGCGTTGTTAGGGTTTTGAACGCCATCCCAAGTTCTCGCCGTAAAGCGCGTGGTTTCCCCGAGCAAGTTGACATCCCAGCCTTTGGTGGCCCACTCGTCCGTGTTGTAGCGCCATTGCACTTGGGGCATGCGGTTAAAGGGCGGGGCGATGATGGCATCCAGGTCTTGCAGCACCTGCCAGCGTTCCACCAACACGTTCACGCTGTGTTTGCCAGATGCCCAGGAAAGATTGCCATTACTGCTGAGCAAACGCTCCTCGGTGCTGGCAAAAGCTTCTTTCTTGCCAGGCATGCTGTTGAAGTCGCGCCAGTAGTTGTCATCGCTCACCCGGGTCAGATTCCAATTCAAGCCCAATCGACCGACCGGAGAATTCAGCGACGTTGCATGTTTCCAGTTATAGCCCCAACGGTCACGGTCGCGCAGTTTGTCGTTGGCCATGTATTCCATATCCAAAACGCCTGCGTAGTTGGGCTCCAGATAACGGAATTCGGTGCCCAGGCTCAAGCCGCGTTTGCTCATGAGGGTGGGCGTAATGGTGGCATCGCGATTGGGCGCTATGTTCCAGTAGTAGGGCTGGCTGTATTCCACGCCGCTGACACTGTCCACACCAATGGTGGGCGGCAGCAAGCCTGATTTGCGACGATCAGACAACGGAAAACTCAGTGCGGGCACCGGCAAAATCGGCACACCCTTGAACTCCAGGCTACCGCCGTAAGCTACGCCGACGTCGGTGGCGCGATCTAGCTCAATGCGCTGGGCGCGCAGCATCCAGTCAGGCTCCCAGCTCGCATCATCGTCGCGCAAACACGTGGTGTAGGTGGCCTGATAGACCACGCTATTGTCTCGGTCGATGAATTCCACGCGCTCCGCGTCACCGTGGCCCTGGGTTTCCAGAAACTGGTAAGTAGCCTGGGTGAAATCACCTTGAAAGGCATCGACCTGCAGTTGCAGGGCCGTGCCTTGAAAAATATTGCCACCGCGGTTGATGTGTACGTTGCCTTGGGCATGAACCGTATCGTCTGCCACGTCGTACTGCATACGGTCAGCGCGCAGCACGGTATCGCCCCGGCGCAGCTCAGCGCCGCCCTCTAACGTGGATTGAATGTCTGCTTGGCCCGAGATCTGCTCGGCCTTGATGTAGGACGGCAATTGATTGCGCAGCGCAGGATCCAGCGTTTCTTGCAGCTGCGTACTGGACTTGAGCTGGGGGGCTGGCAGTGGCGCATCCCAGAGACTGGGCGTGCTGCCACTGTCTTGCGCAGCCGCAGGCAAAGCGGCGGACCAAGCCAGTGCCAAAGCAGCGGCCAAGGGTGTCCAGCGGACGACCGTGGACACCGCAAGGCGCTGTGGTGAGGGCAGGGCAAAAGAGTGCAGGCTTACAGGCACATTCAGTCAGGGCGGGAGATTGAAGGGCTGGCACCAAGGGGTTCTCGGGCCGTTTGTAGAATGGGATTATCCATGAGCGATCCCATCATCCCTACATCTCTTGTTTTTTGGGCAGATTTCGCCCGCAAAACGCTGTTTGAACAATGGCTTTCCGAGCAAGCGCCGCGCCACGCACTGCGTGTGGAGAGCCTGCGCCCTGCCTCGGCCGACGCCAGTTTTCGGCGCTATCTGCGCATCGATACCCACGATGGTGCCGGCCGCATCATCATGGATGCGCCACCGGATAAAGAAAACTGCGATGCCTTTGTTCAGGTGCAAGCCTTGATGGCGCAGGCCGATCTGCCAGTTCCCCACGTGTTCGATTGGGACAAGGCCAACGGTTTTATGCTGCTCAGCGACGTGGGCCAGCGCACGCTGATCGAAATTCTGAACCCGGCCAAGCCGCGCGATGCCGAGCCTTGGTACCGCGAGGCTTCGGATTTGCTGCTGCGCTGGCAATTGGCCTCCAAACCCGGTGTGCTGCCTGCGTATGACGAAGCCTTGCTGCGCCGCGAGTTGCAATTGTTTCCAGATTGGTACATTGGCGAGCACCGCCAAAAGACGCTGACAGACTCTCAGCAGGCGGTGTTCAGCAAAGCGTTTGACAGCATCGTGGCGCACAACCTGTCGGCGCCCAGTGTCTATGTTCACCGCGACTACATGGCGCGCAACCTGATGCTGCCGATGCAGCCCGGCGGGGGGCTATCGATCCTGGACTTCCAGGATGCCGTCTATGGCCCCATCACCTATGACATTGCCAGCTTGCTGCGCGATGCGTTTTTGACCTGGGAAGAAGATTTCACCATTGACGTCACCGTGCGCTACTGGGAAAAGGCGCGCAAGGCCGGCTTGGTGGGCGCAACCAGCCAGAGCGGCTGGGGCGATGACTTTGGTGAGTTCTACCGCGCCGTCGAATGGATGGGGCTGCAGCGTCACCTGAAGGTGGCAGGCATTTTTGCGCGCCTGACGCTGCGCGACGGTAAACCCAAATATCTGGCCGATACGCCGCGCTTTATCCACTACATCCGTTCGACCTGTGACCGCTATCGCCAGCTGGGCCCGCTGCTCAAGGTGATTGACGAGATTGAGAACATCCAGCCGCAAGTCGGCTACGCCTACGGGCGCATGTAAAACCATAGCTGCCTGCCCTTGATTGAACTCGTTTTCGATATGAAAAGTATCTGAAAATTAGGTTTGGCAAGGGCAGGCAGCTTCTTTTTTTGAGGCTCTCATGCCCCGTTTCCATTGCCCTGTGCCCTTGAGCGCCCGGTTTGAGATTGATCTTCCCGCCGGTGCCGCACGCCACGTTCAAGTGCTGCGCATGCAGCCGGGCGACACCATTACGCTGTTTGACGGCGCACAAGATGGCGCAGGCGGCGAATGGCAAGCCACCATCTTGCGCATGGGCCGCAGCGATGTGCAGGTGCGCGTGGACAGCCACACCGCCACCGAGCGCGAAAACATCCGCCCGGTACACCTGCTGGCTGGCATTACCGCCAACGAGCGCATGGACTGGCTGGTCGAAAAAGCTACGGAACTGGGCGTCACCAGCATCACCCCGCTGCTGGCCGAGCGCAGCGTGCTCAAACTCAAAGGCGAGCGCGGTGACAAAAAGCGTGCGCATTGGCAAGCCGTGGCCGTTGCTGCGTGCGAGCAGTCGGGCCGCAACCGGGTGCCCGTGATTCACGAAGCGCTGAGCCTGGCCCAATGGCTGCACCAGCAATCGCCCGATGAAGACGCCGTGCGCGCGGTTTTGTCGCTGGCCGAAGGCACGCAGCCCCTGCAGCAGGTGCTGACCGCGCCCGCGCAAGCGGTGTACTTTCTTTCCGGCCCGGAAGGCGGCCTGACAGCGCAGGAAGAAAGCCTGGCGCGCGCCCAGGGGTTTGCGCCGGTCACGCTGGGCCCCCGCGTACTGCGGGCCGAAACCGCGCCACTAGCAGCATTGGTGCTAGCTACGCTGTAAGCCATCTTCTCCACACTGCAACAAAGCCGACCAATGGTCGGCTTTGTTGTCTGAACGACAGTAATTGCATGCCCTCGGTAAAAACCCACCTAGAGATCTGCGGCTGACCGCAAAAAATGGATGTAACCAAAATTTACGAAGTTACCTTCTGTCGAGCATATTCCCATGAGGAACATCGCTTTCAAGCATTTTCTAACTCGCACCTCCAACCTGCTTTTTTCCAATAACGCGGCATTGCGCAACCGCGCCAGCATGTCCTGGCTGGCAGTGGGCTTGATGGCCATCAGTAGCCTGGTCATGTACTCGGTGGCACACACCGGCCTTGCTTCACGCTCCGCCGTGCTGGTCTGGTCTGCGGTGGCGCTCAGCGGTTCGGGATTGATGGCACTGCTGGTGCGCAGCGGCTGGACTGCCGGATGGCGCGACCCGGCGCTGGCACTGCCGCAAATCATCTGGGCCGTCACCATGAGTGCCTTTGCCTATGTGATTGCGGGCAGCGCCAAAGGTGTGGTGCCGGGCTCCGTGGCCATCGCGCTGTTGTTTGCTGGGCTGAACTTGCGCGCCAAACAGATCATTGTGTTGTCGTTCTATGCAGTCGGCGTGTATGCCGTGGCCATGCTGTTTGCGTTTCGCGAGCAACCCGCTGAGGGCCGTCAGCTAGAGCTCATTTACGGTCTGGTCATGTTCAACATGCTGCTGGGCAGCATGTTTTTGAGTCTGCGCCTGCACCAGCTTCGCAAACGCCTGCATGTGCAGCGCAAGGAACTGATCGCAGCACTGGCGGCCAACAAGGAGCTGGCCTCGCGCGATCCGCTGACCGGCCTGCTCAATCGCCGGCACATGCTCGAACTCATGCAGCTGGAGCAACGCCGCTGTCTGCGCGGCGTGCGCACCATGCTGCTGGTGCAGATGGACCTGGACCACTTCAAAAGCATCAACGACACCTACGGCCACAGCGTGGGCGATCAGGCGCTGAAAAAATTTGCCGATGTGGTGCGCAGCAATATCCGCAGCTCCGACGTGCTGTGCCGCTGGGGTGGTGAGGAATTTGTGCTGCTGCTCAGCGATGCCAGCGTCGACGGCGCCATGCAAACGCTCCATCGCGTGCGCGTAGCGGTGTCGGCGGCGCAGATTGACGCATCCGTGCCTGATTTGCGTTTGACCGTCTCCATAGGAATGGCCGAACACATTCCCGGCGAATTGATTGACACCACGCTGGATCGCGCCGATCAGGCCTTGTATTGCGCCAAACGTGGCGGGCGCAACCAAGTGGTACAGGCGCAGCGCCCACTGCCTGAAAGCGGCCAGCACGACCTGATGCCAGCAGCCGCATACTCCTGATTTCTAAGCACAATGCCCTGGTCAACCAACGCTTTGGAAGACATTCATAGCTGAAAACAAGAAAGCGCCTCGGCAAGGTGCTTTTTTTTAGGAGCGTAGAGCTATGGGCTGACGGTTTCTGCGGCAACGGGCATGGCCGCAATCACCTGGGCCACGGCTGCTGTCAGCTTTTTGGCATACGGCACATGCAGAAATTCATTGGGGCCATGGGCATTGCTCTTGGGGCCCAGCACACCGCAGACCATCATTTGCGCCTTGGGGAAACCCTGGCTGAGCAAATTCATCAGCGGAATGGTGCCGCCTTGGCCGATGTAGCCGCAGTCTTCGCCAAAATGCGCGCGACTGGCACTGTTGAGCGCGCTTTCAAACCAGTTAGTCATGGCGGGCGCGTTCCAGCCGCTGGAGCTGGACAGCCCTTCCCACGTCACTTTGGCTTGGTAAGGTGCGTTGTCTTCCAGCAGGCGTTTCATCTCTTGCACGCAAGTGGCGGCATCGACCAGGGGCGGCAAACGCAGGCTGAGTTTGAACGCCGTGTACGGGCGCAGCACGTTGCCGGCATTTTGCAAAGACGGAAAGCCTTCGGCGCCGGTAACGGACAAAGTGGGCTCCCAGGTGCGTTTGAGCAGCGCCTGCACCGGATCGGTGGTGGTGGGCAGCGAAACCAGCGAGGAGCCCCCGCAGTCGTGGTGCGCCCACGGAAAGCGCTGGTAGGTTGCATCGCCCAAGATGGCCGCGGTGGCCTGGGCCTGGAGCAAGCGCTCCGCAGGCACATCGCAGTGAAAGCTGGCGGGCAGCATGCGGCCTGTGGCGCTGTCTTCCAAGCGATCCAGCACCTGGCGCATGATGCGAAACGACGAAGGTACGACACCCGAGGCATCGCCCGAGTGCACGCCTTCGGTCAAAATTTCCACTTTCAACGTGCCGCTGGCCATACCGCGCAGGCTGGTCGTCAGCCACAACTGGTCGTAGTTGCCCGCGCCACTGTCCAGGCAAATCACCAGCTCCACAGCGCCCAGGCGGGGGCGCAATGCGTCGATATAAGGCAGCAAGTCTGCCGAACCGCTTTCTTCCGCCGTTTCAATGATGCCCACGATGCGCGGGTGCGCCACGTTCTGGCTTTTCAGCGCCTGCACCGCTGCAATGCTGGCGTACACAGCGTAGCCGTCGTCAGCACCGCCGCGGCCATACAGCTTGCCGTCTTCGTATTTGGGCGTCCACGGCCCCAGATCGCTGCGCCAGCCTTCAAACTCAGGCTGCTTATCGAGGTGGCCATACATCAGCACGGTGGGGCTGCTGGCTAAATTGGAATTGGGCTGGGTGCCTTCCACCTCAAAAAACAAGATGGGAGTGCGACCATCCATGCGCACGATTTCCAGTTTCAGGCCTTGCACCTTCTGGGCTTCCACCCATGCTGCTGCATTGCGCAGCACGGTGTCCAAAAGGCCTTGTTCCGCCCAGTCCGGCGCGAACATCGGCGACTTGGCCGGAATGGCAATGTAGTCCTTGAGCTGGCCAACAATATCGTTGTCCCACTTCTGGCTGACTTGATCGAGGACTTGGGTGGTATTCAAAGCGTTGGCGGGTATGCGTGCGTTCATGCGGGGCTCCTGTGGCTGCAGCGGCTATGGAGCTGCATTGTGCGCCAATGAAAAAGCCCGGACAGCGTATTGCGCTGTACCGGGCTTGCAAGATGCACTACCACCGGAAGCTGGAGGCTAGAGCCGCAGCATGGAGTCGGCCTGCTCCTCGGGCAACTTGAAAACGGCCACAGAGGACTCCAGCTGGTTGGCCTGCACACGCATGCTTTGCGAGGCAGAGGTGGACTCTTCCACCAAGGCCGCGTTTTGCTGCGTCATTTGGTCCAGCTCTGCCACATCCTGGTTCACCAGCGCAATGCTTTGCGCCTGCTCGCTGGAGGCTGCAGCAATGTCGCCAATGATGTCACCCATGCGCTGCACTGAGCGGACGATGTCGTCCATGGTCTGCCCGGCATCCTCAACCAGACGGGCCCCAGACTCCGCCTTGCTGACCGAGGTGTTAATCAGCAGCTTGATCTCCTTGGCCGCCTCGGCACTGCGCTGCGCCAGATTGCGTACTTCACTGGCCACCACGGCAAAGCCACGGCCCTGCTCGCCAGCGCGTGCAGCTTCCACGGCAGCATTGAGCGCCAGGATATTGGTCTGAAAGGCAATGCCGTCAATCACGCCAATGATGTCGCCAATCTTGCGGCTACTGTCGTTAATTTCACCCATGGTGGATACCACCTGGCCCACCAAATGACCACCACGAGAAGCCACATCGACCGCCGAAGCCGAGAGCTGGTGCGCCTGCGATGCAGCATCGGCGGACTGCCGTACACCATGGGTCACTTGTTCTACGCTCTGGGCCGTGCGAGCCAGGCGCTCGGCCGTGCTTTCTGTGCGTTCCGACAAATCCTGGTTGCCTTGGGCAATCTGGCTGCTGGCACTGGCAATGCTGTGGGCAGCGGTACTGACCTGGCGCAGCATCTGCACATAGCGCTGGCGCATGCTTTCAATCTCACGCACCAAGTCGCCGACTTCATCACGCCGGGGACTGCTGAAGGGCTGGGTGAGATCACCCCGCGAAACGCGGGTGATGGTCTGCGTAAGCTCACGCAAAGGCCGACTGACACCGCTGTGCAGCGTCCAGAACAGCCCCCCGGCCAGCGCCAGCAAGGCCAGCCCCATGGCACCCCACACCGCCCACAAGGCGCGGCGCTGACTGGCCATGGCTTCCTGATCGGATACCTCGCTGATCACCCACCAGCCTTCTTGGGTTTTGCGCATCACCGACCAAGGTTGCGCCCCCTGATTGGGCAGCAGCGGCATGACTTCCTCTGCGAAACCATCGCTGTTGTTGCTCAAAACCTGTAGAAACTCTCGGGCCTGTGGAAAGACTTCCAGCACTTTTTTGCCGCTGTGCTGGGCATGTGCCACGAAGGTGGCGCTCTCCCAGCTATGGGCAGGGTCAATCACCATGGAGCCCCCATGCTCAAACAAGCGCATATTGGCCACTTGCTGCTGCATGCCCTCCTGGAAGGCCGTCAGATCCGTTCCAACAAACAAAATCCCGACGGTCTGGCCTGCGGAATCTCTGACGGGTTCATAGCGCGTCATATACGGCTTGCCAAACAGATTGGCACGCCCGGTGTAAGTCTTGCCGCTGCGAATCAGTTGGTAGGCCGGATGATTGCGGTCCAGCAAGGTGTTCATGACACGCTCGCCTTCCAAGTTACGCAGCGAGGTGGCGATTCGCTGGAAATCATCCCCTTTGCGCGCAAAGATGGTGGCCACGCCGCCTGTGTCTTCACTGAACCGGTCCACCACGGAAAAGTCGTCATTGAGCGCAATACCGTCGGAATACAGCAGGCCCATTGAATCTTCGAGATCCATCGTGCCGCTGAAGTAACGCGCAAAAGCTTGGGAAGAGCGCTCCACCATGCGACGGTTGGCCTGCTCGACCGTATCAATCGACGCGACCAGCCCGACGGTGGCATGGGTGACGCTGCCGACCAACTGGCTGCGTGTCGCTTGCGTGGTGATGTAGGCAACCGCCAAACTCAATGCCAGGAGAACCACGGCCATCATCGCAATGCCGATGGCGGTCACCCGCCGAGCCACTGAGCGGGCGTTTGAAGATGTTGAACGAATGGCGCTGGAAACGCCCACAGAAGGGGTCATCATTAAATTTATGGAAGAAGAAGGCGGGTAGCGAAAAGCGCATGCAAACCGCGCATTTTGTAACACAAAGTCAGTGAAGACTTTCCAGCCAGAGCCCGGGCACTCAAGGCATGGGGTCAAGGCATGCACCAGGCTGGCCCCATTCCATGCTCATCACCAAGACTGTGCCTGCAGCCAGTGGTTGAGCATGTACTGTGCATAACGCCCTGCCACGGCGCTAACAAACGCCGGAAAATCTACGTGAGCGTTGTCATCTGCCCGATCAGAAATGGTGCGCACCGCCGCAAAGGGCACGCCGTAGTCAGCACAGACTTGGGCGATGGCGGCACCCTCCATCTCTACCGCCAGCGCTTGGTACTGGGCAGCCTGCAACTCGCTGCGCAGCAAGGCACTGTGCTGGGCGGACACCATAAATTGATCCCCACTCACCAGCAGGCCTGCATGCGCTTGAGGGCGGTGGCCGCCCAGCAAAGGCTCTTGCCAGTGCGCTGCGGCATCTACACAGGCTTGTGCAGACTGCTGAAGGGCTTGGGTCATGGCTGGATTGCAAGCAAACAAGGGGCTGTCGTAGCCCGGCACTTGCCAACGCTCAAACAAAGGGCGCGCGTCCATGTCGTGCTGCAGGAATTGCTGGGCCACCACCACGTCGCCCACCCTTACCTGCTCTCCCAACCCACCCGCAACGCCGGTGAACACCAAACGCTGCGCACCAAAGCGCTCAATCAAAGCCGTCGTAGCCGTAGCTGCCGCCACTTTGCCAATGCCAGACAACGCCAGCACCACGTCATGGCCATGCAGCTTGCCTCGCGTAAATTGGCGTCCAGCGTGCTGAATCTGACGCGGTTGTGTGAGCGCCTGGCTCAAGCCTTGCTGTTCTTCGGGAAGGGCGCTCAAGATCGCAATCGACATACGGGACAAAGTGAAAGAAACATAAAAAACGGCCCCGAAAGGGCCGTTGCTTGAATGGGCACTGAACTGCGCCAGTGCCCGAAGTGTACGCGCAGCTTAATCAGCGCAATTCGCGGCGCAAAATTTTGCCCACCGGGGTTTTGGGCAGCTCGGTACGGAATTCGATCACGCGGGGTTGCTTGTAGCCCGTGAGGTTCTCCCGGCAGAAATCGCGAATCTTTTGCTCGGTCAGGCTCTCGTCACTCTTGACCACCACCAGCTTGACCGCCTCTCCGGTTTTTTCATCCGGGATACCTACCACGGCGCATTCCATCACGCCAGGGCACATGGCAACCACTTCTTCGACTTCATTGGGGTAAACGTTAAAACCGCTGACCAGCACCATGTCTTTCTTGCGATCGACAATTTTGAAGAACCCGCGCGCATCCATCGTGCCAATGTCGCCGGTCAGGAAGTAGCCATCCGCCGTAGTGACTTTGGCGGTCTCATCGGGGCGCTGCCAGTAACCGGCCATGACTTGGGGGCCTTTGACCGCGATTTCGCCCGTCTTGCCCAGCTCAGTGACGGTTTGGCCGTCTTCGCCCACCAGCTTGACATAGGTGCTGGGGCTGGGAACGCCGATGGAGCCAGTGAATTCCTTGGCGGTGACAGGGTTGCAGCTCACGACCGGGCTGGTTTCCGACAAACCATAGCCCTCCACGATGGGGCAACCCGTTTTTTCCAGCCACAGCTTGGCCACAGCGCCTTGTACGGCCATGCCACCACCGACCGAAACTTTCAGCGAACTCCAGTCCACCGTATTGAAATCTGCATGGTGCGCCAAGCCATTGAACAAGGTATTGACCGCCGGGAAGCTGTGGAACTTGTGCTTCGACAGCTCCTTGAGGGTGCCGGCCAAATCACGCGGATTCGGGATCAAGATATTTTTGCCGCCGGTGTGCATGGACAGCATCATGTTCACGGTAAAAGCAAAGATGTGGTACAGCGGCAGCGCACAGACGCTGGTCAACTGCTCCCCACTTTGGCGTACCTCTTGCACCACCGGGTTGAACCAGGCTTCACACTGCAAGGTGTTGGCAATGATGTTGCGGTGCAGCAGCACAGCACCCTTGCTGACGCCTGTCGTACCTCCGGTGTACTGCAGGACGGCCACATCGTCCGGCCCAATTTCATGGCGCTGAAATTGGCCACCCTTGCCCTTGGCCAAAGCATCTTTGTAACGTACCGCTGTCGGCAGCTGATAGCCGGGCACCATCTTTTTCACGTTGCGCACCACATAGTTCACCAGGGTGCCTTTGAGCAGCCCCAGTTCATCACCCATGGCGCACAGCACCACGTGCTGGACTTGCGTCTTGGCAATGCATTGCTGCAAGGTGGATGCGAAATTTTCAATGATGACAATGGCCTTGGAGCCAGAATCTTTGAGTTGGTGCTCCAGCTCCCGCGCGGTATAGAGCGGGTTGACGTTCACCACCACAAAACCGGCGCGCAAGATGGCAGCCACAGCCACGGGATACTGCGGCACGTTGGGCATCATGATGGCCACGCGGTCGCCCCGTTGCAGGCCCAGCGACTGCAAGTAAGCCGCGAACAACTGGCTTTGCTGGTCAATATCGGCAAAGCTTAAATCTTTGCCCATGAATGAATAGGCAGCGCGTGGTGCATAGGCTTTGAAAGCCTGCTCCATTAAATCCACCAGGGAGTGGTAACTGCTGGGCTCAATATCCGCTGGTACACCTTGGGGATACGCTGCCAACCATGGACGCTCACTCATGCTTTTGTCTCCGCTTATTAGTCGTTGTCAGTCCGGTCTATCGCGTCCTTAACGTCAGTGAAGGCTGCGATAGACCCCCTGATAAAGGCCTCTTTGTAAGAATTGTGGAGGGCGCTCTCTGAGCGAGGGACTCGGTAAACCCTAGGATTGGCGCCTGCGTAGCAAAAAAAAGAACGACAGTGCGTTTTTTTGCTACGCCCGCTGATACAAAGCAAAAGCAAAGCTGGAAACGAGCACAAAAAAACCCATGTTGCAGTCACAACATGGGTGCTTTCAATGCGCTAGCACGGTAAGCCCGAGCCGGGCCTCCATGCGCCCTCAGGCTTGGGCGGCGGCGTTCAATGTGTCACGGGTGGTCAGCGCGGCCTGGCGGGCCGCTGCAGCAAAGTCTTCGCCTTGCGATGCGTAGAGTACGGCACGCGAAGAATTGATGATGATGGGCCCACCACCCAGACGCGCCGCCTTGACGGTCGCCACCGCATCACCGCCTTGCGCCCCTACGCCAGGAATCAGCAAAGGCAGCGTAGGCGCCACAGCGCGCACCCGTTCGATCTCATGTGGACGCGTGGCACCGACCACCAGACCCAGTTGACCATTGGTATTCCACGGGCCTTGCGCCAGCTTGGCCACGTGCTCAAACATGTGCGGGTTACCTGGGATGTGGGCCAGTGTTTGCGCTTGCAGATCATCTCCGCCGGGGTTGGAGGTGCGGCACAGCAGGAAGGCGCCCTTGCCTTCGTACTTTAGATAGGGCGTGATGGAGTCAAAGCCCATGAAGGGCGATAGCGTCACTGCGTCTGCGCCATAGCGCTCAAACGCTTCTTTGGCGTACTGCTCGGCGGTAGAGCCAATGTCGCCACGCTTGGCATCCAGAATGACCGGAACATGTGGAGCCACACGGCGCATGTGCTCCATCAGCTTTTCCAGTTGGTCTTCGGCCCGGTGGGCGGCAAAGTAGGCGATCTGGGGCTTGAAGGAATTCACCAGGTCGGCAGTGGCATCGACAATGGCTGCGCAGAAATCGTAAATCTTGGAAGCATCGCCGCGCATGGCTGCGGGAAACTTGGAAGGCTCTGGGTCCAGCCCCACGCACAGCATGGAGTTGTTGCGCGTGGACGCGTCGCGCAGCATGTCGAGGAAAGTCATGAGGAGCCATTTTAGAGGGGCAGATACATTCACTGTCGGCATCTTTGTGGAGCCCTTGCATGCCGACCCCGCAGCGCCTAGGCACGATGGCTTGGCGTCCTGCACCAGGATACGGGCACGAGGTACAGTCGCACCGCTTGAGCGGCAGTTTTTGTGTCACCATCGCCGTTCACGGCGAGTCCTATGCCAGCGCTACCGCCTTTCCGGGCTCTTTTCTCCCCTTGTTTTTGCACGCTGAAACCCAGCGCTTTTCGATCCTTATGCTGAGCCAGTTGTTCTCTGAGTTAATTGACGATATCCGTGGTGACACCATCACCCTCAAAGCCTTGATGGAGCGCACCGGGCGCGAGGGCATGCTGCTGGTGTGCGCCGTCTCGACGCTGCCCTTTCTGATTCCTGTCTCTATCCCCGGTGTCTCCACGGTCTTTGGCGCAGCCATTGTGCTGCTGGCCGTGGCGCTGTTTTTGAACCGCCTGCCGTGGCTGCCCGAGCGCATCCAGAACAAGCCACTGGATGCCAAGAAGCTGGTGCCCGCCTTGCGCAAAGGCGTCAGCGTGGTGGGCAAGCTGGATCGCTGGGTCAAACCGCGTTGGGCTGGCTGGACCACACCGTCTTGGGTACGCGTGCATAGCGCAGCCGTGGTGTTTGGTGGTGTGTTGCTGATGGCCCCGCTGGGCCTGATCCCGTTTTCCAATACCGCCCCCGCCGTGGGCATTTTGTTCTTGACCGTAGGCATGCTGCAGCGCGACGGACTGTGTGTGTTGTTCGGTTACCTGGGCTTGGTGGTGACGGTGATTTACTTCAGCGTGCTGGGCTATCTGGCTTGGGCGGGCGGCGCTTATATCTTTGGTTAAGCGGCCTGCAGGCGCAATCCTCAAAAAAGCCCATCACTGCACAGTGATGGGCTTTTTTATAGCTACTTGCCCTTTGTTTACAAGGGCTAGAGGCTATTTTTACTTAAAATTTGCAGCCGTTCGGGGCTGGCGGTGGGTTGTTAACCGTTGGCGCGTTTCTGCAGAATTTCAAAGGCTGGCAAGGTCTTGCCTTCCAGCACTTCGAGGAAAGCGCCGCCGCCCGTGGAGATATAGCCCACGTCTTTTTCAATGCCGTACTTGGCAATGGCGGCCAAGGTATCGCCACCGCCGGCAATGCTGAAAGCGGGGGACGCTGCAATCGCCTCAGCAATCACCTTGGTGCCGTTTTCAAAGGCGGCAAATTCAAACACGCCCACGGGGCCGTTCCAGACAATGGTGCCGGCCTTCTTGAGCTGCTCGGCCAGCTTGGCGGCAGTTTCAGGGCCAATGTCCAGGATCAGGTCGTCGTCTTCCACTTCTGTGGCTTTCTTGACGGTAGCAGGCGCATCGGCCGCAAAAGTCTTGGCAGTGACCACGTCGGTGGGTACGGGCACATCGGCACCGCGCGCGGCCATGGCGTCGATCACGGCTTTGGCATCGGCCACCAGATCGGGTTCGGCCAGGCTTTTGCCGATCTTCAGACCCGCAGCCAGCATGAAAGTGTTGGCAATGCCACCGCCGACGATCAACTGGTCCACCTTGTCGGCCAGGCTCTTCAAGATGGTCAGCTTGGTCGATACCTTGGAGCCAGCCACAATCGCCGCCAAAGGGCGCGCAGGGGCGGCCAGCGCCTTGTTCAGTGCATCAATCTCGGCCGACAGCAGCGGGCCTGCGCAGGCAATCGGTGCGTACTCGGCAATGCCGTAGGTGGTGCCTTCGGCACGGTGGGCGGTGCCAAACGCGTCGTTGACGAAGATGTCGCACAGCTGGGCCATTTTCTGGGCCAGTTCTGGCTGGTTCTTTTTCTCGCCCACGTTCACGCGGCAGTTTTCCAGCAGCACCACCTGACCGGGCTGCACCTCTACGCCATCCACCCAGTTGGCTACCAAAGGCACTTCGCGGCCCAGCAGCTCACCCAGGCGCTGCGCGACAGCCGCCAGCGAGTCTTGGGGCTTGAACTCCCCTTCCGTAGGGCGGCCCAGGTGGCTGGTGACCATCACCGCAGCGCCTGCCTTCAAGGCCATTTCAATCGCAGGCACCGAGGCGCGCACGCGGGTGTCTTCGGTGATCTGGCCGGCATCGCTCAGCGGCACATTCAAATCTGCACGGATAAAAACGCGCTGGCCCTGGGCTTTACCTTGGGCGCACAGGTCAGAAAAGCGAATGATGTTCATAGCGTCGGCCTTCAAGTCTTGTAGAAGTGTGAAAAACTGGGCCGCATTGTAGGGCGTGGCCTGGCGCAGCGACGGTCTGAGCAGGCCGCCGTTGCGCCGGGGCAAAGCCGCGCTATTTCTTGGGCGGACTGTTGGAGCGCCACAGCTGCTTGCCCGAGGCATCCAGAATCTCCAGATACCCCTGCTCATGCATGTGCAGGGAGTTGCTTTCAGGATTGTTGGCGGTGGGTTTATCAGGCCATGCTTTGAGCTTTTTCTCGCGCAGGTCATACACGACCAGTTGACCCGTTTTCTTCTCGAAAGCAATCCGGGAGCCTGGGTGATCGGTAATACCGCTGCTCCAGAGCTCTTTCTGTGACGAGACAGCACCGCGGCCCTTGCCACCATCACGGTCGTCGTAGCGGTCATCAGCGCGTGTCAGCGCATACAGCGCCAGCCTGCCATTGTCCTCACGAATCAGGCGCAGTGAAGTGGTCAGTTTTTGCGTCAATTGATCCCAATTCAAGTCTCCCGCTTTCCAGAGGTGATCTTGCGATACATAGCGCGCAGGTCGCTTGTCGACCGGCATGCATTCGTACTGCACGCCATCTGGGCTTTTCATGAATTTGCGCAAGGTAGCCGGCAGAATGGGCCGGCGATCCTCCCAGGAGAAAATGTTGACGTTGGGCAGCAGCTTGAGGGTCACGTTGATCTTCTTGGCCTTGAACTGCAAGGCGGGCTGGATGACGGCGCTGGCGGAGACTTTGAAGTCAATGCCAAAAGCGATGGCATTGCCGGACACGCCGCAGTTGGTGGGAATCTGATTGAGCGCATCTTCCGGGAAGTTGGAGTAAGCAAACCCCAGCACCTGCCCCACCGCATAAATCGGCACGGACACCCCGGCGGAAGCGCTGAGCAGCTCTTCCGCAATCGTGCGAGGGCCTGCCGTAATCTGAATCTTGATACCGGGTGCAATCTCGCCATTGGCCACCAGCCCGGCGCTGAATTTCTGGTAACTTTTGACCTTGACGTTGCCGCTCACACGCTGCGGAATCTTGATGCCGTAGCACAACGTCACCAAGACTTTTTTGCACTTGGCACCAATGTCGGCGTCCATGTCATAAAAGAAGCGCACGCGCTGTGCTGCCTTGAGTTCCAGCCCCATGGCACCCGTCGTTTCCGCCACGATACTGGCCTTGATCTTCACGGGAAACACCACGCCCGCAGGGCTGGCGGTATTGAGCAGCATCGACACCGTCAGCAAGCTTTTCTTGTCGGTAGTGACGGCCGAGAAACGTTTGAGCTCGACGGGGGCGGAATTTTGCCCCGCAGGAATGTTGGCAGCCGCTTCCGCCGGGCCCTGGATGGCCGGTACGTGACCATAGCCATTGGCCATGGATGCCAGCTCCAGCCCACTGTGCGTGCTGGGGAACATGATGGTGGACCAGTACATCAGGCCATCAATCTTGGGCGTCCCCATTTCCTTGAAGGCCTGTGACTTGCTGCCCAAGCCGACAAAGGCTTTGGAGCCCAGCGTAAAGTCCACCACACCCCGGCCACTGGAGGAAAAATCTGCAACGGCAAATGGGAAAACAGGCAACGGCATCCAGCGAAAGGACATGCTGCCATACGGTTTCACCGACAGATTGGCTTCCAGCGAGAACTTGCCCACCAAGGTGGTGTCCGCTACTTTGGCCTCCAACTCCAACTCAAACAACCCCACATTACAGCTCAGGTCACTGGTGGGCAACACGTCGGCCAGCAACCGGCACTTGGCAGCCCCCGTCAACCCCGCTTGCCGGGCCAGTTGCACGCAATCGGGAGCCTGGGGATTTTCGGCACATGCCAAGGCCATGCTCTGTGTGGCATCTGTCCCCTGCAGCGTCTGCACCTGAGACTGGCTGCGCACCAGCTTGAAACCGTCAGCGCCTCCATCCACCAGGTAGTAGCCATGCCCGGCAGGCAACGCACGGCCCAGCCCTGGAATCCATGTCACCTGGCGCAAGGGGCTCATGCGCAGCATGTCGTGCGATGCATCGGTTTCACCATCGACGGCAATAGAGATGTGCTCAACGTCTTCAAACTGCGCCACTTCGCCCGCATCGAAAGCCGAAAACGCCGTATAGACCTCGGTGGGCTCTACATGCTGAATGGCAAACCGCCAGGCGCCATCAACGCTGTCGGCGAGGACTTGTTCAATCTGCTGCAAAGGGTAGACGCGGTTTTTTCGGGCCAGCACCGTGGTGGGCACCGCCTGATTCAGTGCGGCGCGCAACGCGGGGTCGGTGACGTTGCGGATCAATACCGTATTGCCGCTGTACTCCATGGCATAAGGCTGCACGGATTGCCCGTGCTTGTCCATTTCGATCACACCAGCGACGCCATCTACCAACTCATGCTCCAGCAAGCCAAACTGCGCGCTGACTTCGACATCTTCATCCAGCGCAATGCGGCAGCTGTTGTCGCTTTGCACCGCAGGGCAACCGGCCCAGCGCACCAGCTTCCAGCCCTCTTGGGCCTGGGCGTGCAGGGTCAGCTGCTGCCCTTGGCTCACCGTGCGCTCATAGCGGTGAATAAAGCGTGGATTGCTTTCATTGAGTTCCAGCTGCGGCATTTCATCGATGCGCACGCTACCTCCGGCATCCACATCAATGTGTACCGTAGCCAGCAAATTGTTATTGCTGCTGGGCGGTGAAATGCCTTCATAAATTTCCAGCGCGTGCGTCAAATCTTCGTGCAGCGTGTCTGGAAAATCCGCGTAAGCGCGGGCCAGAGAATGCCCATTGGGCAAAGGCTCGTGCAGGGCGACTTCGTAGTTAAAGCTCAGCCGCCCCCGGTGGAGGGCATTACTGGGGTCAAAGACCAGTGCATCGTCAAAGTCCACATGGCCATCGCCCGTCAAGTCCTGGGTGATGAACTGGGCAGCCATCTGGTCCTGGTAGTGGCGAATGCGCTCGTTGGTCAGCAGCTCGACATAGTCGTTGGTGCGGCGGCTGATGTAGTCGGCCAGCGGATTAAAGCCTGCGCCCATGCGCTGCAGCTGCGCGCCCGTGAGCAGCAGTTCGGAATAAATGCGCGCAGGCGGCCCTTGTGGCGTATCAATCGTTGTGCCCTCTTGCTGGGCCACAGCTTGCGCTGCCTCATCGCGCCAGCCTGCCCGCAAAATGAGCAGGGAATCATCCAGATCACTGGGCAGGTCCACGCTGGCACTGCCCCCGGCCATGTCGATGACGGGCAGGTCTCTGTCCGGAAAATCGACCGCTTGTACCGCCACCTGATTGACCCACTGCTGCACCGGAGCCCGCACCGTCAACTGCTTGGCAGGAAGGGTGTCAAAAACCTCTGCGTCGGGGATTTCTTCACTACCACCGCAGCCGGCAATAAGGACCAGGGTGGCGATGCGCCAAGCGTATTTGCGCGTGAAAAAGCTCATATTGATACTGCCTTGTTCCAATTCGAGGCAGTGTGTAACAAAAGCTTGCGTTTGACATCCCTAGAAATGGGTAGTCAGGCAGCCCTGCACGGGCTAGATGCTGCAAAAAATGGCTTATTTCCAGCGAACAGGCTCGACCACCACGCTGCCTTTGTCGCTGGACAGCGTCAACTGGCCTTCCTGGATGGTGGCTTGCATCTGCATGCTGCGCTCGGCCAAGCTGCCCAGTTGCTGGGCGACTTCGGAATCAATATTCAGCACTTCCAGCTTGCTTTGGCGGTTGACTTTGCCTTCAATGCCCTTCCACCAGATGCTGGCGGCACTGCTGAAGGGATACACCAGCACGTGGTCAGACTTGTTGCAGGCCTTGGAGATGGGCTTGTCTTCGGGCTGGCCCACTTCAATCCACAGGCGCTTTTGGCCGGTGTAATCGGTGATGTGTACGTCTGGATCGTCGGGATCACTCAGGCCCACACCGAAGGACAGGGTGCCGTCGCCATTGCACAGCGCCTGCAGTTGCCAGGCATTGAGCGCCAGCGCCACCAGACGCACCATCATGCGGTCATCGGTCTCGCTGGGGTGGCGCGCCAGGGTCATGTTGTGGTCGGCGTAGTAGCCGTGGTCAATGTCTGCAATCTGCAGATTGACTTTGAAAATCGTGGACTTGATGGCCATGGGGGCTTGCTGCCCGGAGGCAGTCCTTACTGTGCGGTTATCAAAAACAAGAGCTGCATGCCTAGGTAAAACCTAGCTTTCGCAGCTCTTTAGTTTTGAAAGCTAGCATGCACAACGGCATGCCGCTCTCTTTTTTAATGGCTGTATGCCCGCACTTAAACGCGGCGGGCCAGCTCGGCCGCCTTGCCGATGTACGACGCAGGGGTCATCGCCAGCAGGCGGTCTTTGTCGGCCTGGGGAATTTCCAGACCGTTGATGAGCGTGTGCAGATCCGCGGCTTGCACGGTCTTGCCACGGGTCACTTCCTTGAGCTTCTCGTAGGCGCCTTGCACGCCATAGCGGCGCATCACCGTTTGAATGGGCTCCGCCAGCACTTCCCAAGCGTTGTCCAGGTCTTGCTCCAGGCGCTCTTCGTTGAGTTCCAGCTTGTTCAGGCCAGTCATCAACGAGGCGTAAGCCAAGGTGGCGTAACCCAGCGCCACACCAATATTGCGCAGCACGGTGGAGTCGGTCAGGTCACGCTGCCAGCGGCTGATCGGCAGTTTTTCGGACAGGTGCTTGAGCAAGGCATTGGCCAGGCCCAAGTTGCCTTCGGCGTTCTCAAAGTCAATCGGGTTGACTTTGTGCGGCATGGTGGACGAACCGATTTCACCGGCTTTGAGGCGTTGCTTGAAATAACCCAGCGACACATAGCCCCAGATATCGCGAGAAAAATCGATCAGGATGGTGTTTGCACGCGCCACGGCGTCGAACAGCTCGGCCATGTAATCGTGCGGCTCGATCTGGATTGAGTACGGCTGGAAGGTCAAACCCAGGCCCTTGGGCTCGGGCGCTTCAATCACGTTCTGGGCAAACGCTTCCCAGTCGAAATCTGGCCATGCCGACATGTGGGCGTTGTAGTTGCCCACCGCGCCATTCATCTTGCCCAGCGCCTTGACGTTGGCAATGTTGTCCACGGCCTTTTGCAGGCGCACCAGCACGTTGGCAATTTCTTTACCCACAGTAGTGGGCGATGCGGTCTGGCCGTGCGTGCGACTGAGCATGGGCACCGCCGCAAACTGGTGCGCCATTTCGCGCAGCTTGAGCGTGATGCGGTCCAGCGCCGGCAACACGACCATGTCGCGGCCCACGCGAATTTGCAGGGCATGGCTGGTGTTGTTGATGTCTTCGCTGGTACAGGCAAAGTGGACAAACTCGGCCGCTTTTTGCAGCTCAGGGCGGCCATCGAACTTGGCCTTGATCCAGTATTCCACGGCTTTGACGTCGTGGTTGGTGGTCTTCTCGATCTCTTTGATCGCCTCGGCGTCGGCTGCAGAGAAGTTACTGACCAAGCCATGCAAGTAAGCGCGCGCACCTTCAGAAAGCGGCGCAAATTCTGCAAACCCAGCATCCGACAACGCGATAAACCAAGTAATTTCTACTTGAACGCGGCGGTGCATATAGCCTTGTTCGCTCATGATGGGGCGCAGGGCGGAAAGCTTGGCAGCGTAGCGGCCGTCAAGCGGAGAGAGGGCGGAGATGGAGGAGAGGCTCATGGCCCGTGATTGTAGGTGTCGCGGCAAGAGCTTGTACTGCGCACAATCCACACAGGGCCTCTGCATGTGCCGGTCACTTCCTTGCAGCATGTCCTCTCACCGGCGATGAACTTGAGGGCCAGTAAGCACAAGAGCACCTGGTCGGTGCTCTTTGTGAGAATAAAAAGGCTGCGAAGCGTCCTGAAGCGAATTAAGAGAGGGAGGGAGGAGATACACCCCAAGACGGACAATCACCACCGAAGTGGGCAGGCTTCGCAACTCTAAAACTGGTGGTTTTCAAACCTTGACATCACGTTATGAGTACTGAAAATCAGGATTGGTTCCCAAAATTTCCACACCCCCTTTGTAGCTGCCTTGAGGTCATCATAGGGCCAGCAATTTTTCCAAAGGTAGGCGAACACGCACATCTTTCTGTGCGACAGGACTGACAATTTTCCAGGTCGCCTGGGCCGTATCTCGGGGCAAGGGCTGACCGGTCGGCATGCCTTGGCGGTTGAGCAGCACCGCTACTTTTGGGGTTGCCGCGGACGCGCCACGCCGCACCACGACGCCGATTTCATCACTGGCAAGCTTGACCCAGGCACCTGGCGGATAAATCCCCAAGGCTTTGACCAAAGCGGCGCCTGCCTCGTCGACCGATTTGGTTTCGTCGTAATAGCTCGCCTGCATGGCGGACGTCACCGACATGGGACTGCGGTTGGAGCGTGGCGCGATGCGCGCACCAAAAATGTCCGCTCTCTGAATCAAGCGCGCCATCTGCTCGCCCAAGGTTTTTTCAGCCAGCTTGCCCGGCGCGCGGTGGTGGTGGCCCTTGATGGCATCCAGCCACAGCGGATCGGTAATACCCAAGGATTGCAGGATGCGCACCGAACGCATGGAGTGGCTGTCCACTTCCTGGGCCTGAACTGCACTCAAAGGCAGGCTTTGCTGTGCCAGCTCATCTTGCAGCTGCGCCATGCCAATGTTCATGCTCAACGCCGCACGCCCCAAGGGTCGCACCCGGTTTTCAGGCCAGCGCAGGGTTTCGCGTGCTGCCGTCATGCACACTACACAGACCAGCATGGCGTGAGTGGCGCTGTAGTAGCGGGTTTCCTCGGCAGACATCTGCAGCAATGCCAGCAGCGCGCCGTCTGTATTTTTCTGTGTGTACAGATCCAGGTTGTTGAACACGTCGTCAAAGCGCAGTGAAAAATCACTGGCACTCGGGTAGCGCAGGAGTTGCGTCAACCGGCTTTGCCATTCCAGCCATGGTGGCATGCCGCTGTCGGCCGAGGCATCCGCGGCGGCCCCGCTCGACTGCATGGTCATATTGGCAATCTGGCCCAGTGGCTTGTCAGACATCAACATGGACTGCAGTTGCCCCAAGAAAGCCCGATAGCTGTCGCCGGACTCATCCGTGTCAACAAACAAGCTCTGTCCGCGCACCAGCAGCACACGCAAGTCTTCCGCTGAGCGAATCACAAATCCTTTGCCAGCCAACAGCGTGCCTCCCGCGCCACGCAGTGCGAAAGGAATAGGTTGCCCAAATGGAATCGTTTCGAGGTTCAGTTCAACAAGTTTCATGGCTTCTTCACGCAAGTATCGAACATATTTTTACACTTCCACGTGCAAGATTGACCGAGTTTGTCCTATGGAAGGCAAGGAAAGATAGTTTCAACCCGCTATTACGGGTTAGCCCCCGGAAAATACGGCGCGCCATAAGGCCAGCACCGCCTCTCGATGTCCTGTAATCAGACTCGGTGGCACCAAGCCTGCACCTTCGTTCAGACGTGACTGGTGCTGAATACGGCGCAGTTCACGGTAGGCGGATGCAGCTGCCCGACCAACGCCAGCAGGAAGCAAACCCACGGCTTCTGCGCGTTGCAGCAAGGCGATATTGCCCACATTCCCCAGTAGTTCAGGGTGTTGCGCGGAGTGCGAGAGCACCAAGTGCTGCACCGCAAACTCTGCATCCACCATCCCGCCTTGGCCGTGTTTGACATCAAACAGTTCACTGCGAACAGGATGCGCACTGCGCACACGTTCGCGCATGGTGACAATCTCTTCCTTGAGCGACTGCACATTACGTGGGGCCGAGATAACGGCTTCGCGCACCGCGTCAAAACGTTGACGCAGATCCTCGCTGCCCAGCACAAAGCGCGCACGCGTCATGGCCTGGTGCTCCCAAGTCCATGCGGTATTGCTGCCACGCTGCTGCTGGTAGTCCGCATACGACTGAAAACTCGACACCAGCAGGCCTGAACTGCCATTGGGGCGCAGCGCGGTGTCGATTTCAAACAAATCACCTTCACCAGTTTTCACCGTCAGCCAGTTGATCAGCTTGCGCACCCAGGCGGTATAGATTTCGGGAGCGTTTTCATCTGCGTCGTCAAAGATAAAGACGATGTCCAGATCACTGCCGTAGCCCAGTTCCTTGCCGCCCAATTTGCCATAACCGATGATGCCGAAATTGGGCTCCTCACAGTGGCGCTGCTTCAGGCGCTTCCAGCACCACTGTGCAGTCACGCGCAACACACTGTCGGCCAAGGCACTTAAGTCATCGGCTACTTGCTCGACCGTAATGGCACCTTCTAAATCACGCGCCAAGGTACGAAAGGTTTCTGCATGGTGGGCGCGGCGCAACAGGTTCAGCAGGTTCTCGTCATCATCTTCGCCAGTGCTCTCCAAAGCAGCAAGGCGCAATGCCATTTCCTGCTCAAAATCCTGGGCATTGAAACGGTCGTGAAACAGTTGATCGCTGGCCAGTTCATCAATGACGCCAGGGTGTTGCAGCAAGTAGCGAGCAGGCCATTTGGCCGCCCCCAACAAGTGCAAAAGACGCTCATGCACCGAAGGGCGCTCCAGCAAGAGCGCCAGATAGCTCTCTCTGCGCAGCAAAGGCTCCAGCCAGTTGATAAAACGAATGGCAGCCTCGTTATCCAGCTTGCCTTGTTCCACCCATTGCGCCGTATGCTGCACCAGCCTGAAAAGGCGGGCGCGGGCTTCGTCGCGCAGGCCGCGCACTTTCACGTTGTCTCGCCACTCCGCCACACGCTGGGCCAGCACGGGGGGTAATTGTTCGATCAGGGTTTCCAGCTCCGGCGCTGGGGCAGCAGCCTTGCCAGCGCGAGGCCCGGCACAAAGGCCTCCCTGGCATTGCGCAGCCTGACTGCCCCCCAGCAAAATATCAAATTCCTGAGCGACCAGCTCACGGTGCGCATCCAGCTGATGCAGAAAAGCACACACACTGGTGTAGCCCATGGTGCGCGCAATCCACTCCAGATCATCGTCGCGCGTGGGCAAGACATGGGTTTGCTGATCGTCCAGATACTGAATGCGGTGCTCTACGTTGCGCAAAAAGGTATAGGCCTGCGCCAGTTGCTCTGCGGTTTGTGCCGGCATGAGGTTGGCACGTGACAAGCGCTGCAGCGCTTCCAGCGTGGGGCGGCAGCGCAACTCTGGAAACTGCCCACCCCGCACGACCTGCAGCAATTGCACGGTAAATTCAATTTCACGAATACCGCCGCGCGACAATTTGACGTCGTTTGCCCGTTCTGGATGGCCTGCACTGCGCCGCGCTGCATGCTCGCGGATCTGCCGGTGCAGACTGCGCAGCGCATCAAACACGTTGTAGTCCAGATAACGGCGAAAGACGAAGGGCAGTACCACACCGCGCAAGCTTTGCACATTCGGCGCCTGGATTTCTGCGCTGGGAGCCACCACACGGCTTTTGAGCCACGCAAAACGCTCCCATTCCCTGCCATGCACTTGCAGATAGTCTTCCAGCGCCGACAGCGAGATGGCAGCGGGGCCAGAGTTGCCATGCGGGCGCAGCGCCAAATCCACGCGAAAGACGAAGCCGTGCTCCGTGGTGTCACCAATGAGGTTGTAGATGGCTTTGACCGCTTTGCCAAAGTATTCGTGGTGCGAAATTTTGCCGCGTCCATTCACCTGACCAGGCGTTTCTCCATCATGCTCGTACACATAGATCAGGTCTATGTCACTGGAAACATTAAGTTCACGGGCGCCCAGCTTGCCCATGCCAATGATCCACAGCGGTACGGGCTGGCCATCGGGGCCCAAGGGAGTGCCATGGCGCTCATCCAGGGACTGGCGCACGTCCAGGCACGCTCGATCCAATGCCAGCTCTGCCAGTTCCGTGACACTGCGCGTCACCGTTGCCAAGTCGATGGCCTGGGCACAGTCCAGCGTCATCAGGCGCTCTATCACCAGCTGACGCAGCACACGCAATGCGGCCGACAGGTCAAGACCTTGGGCCTGCAGACGGGTGAGCGCCTGCTCCATACTGGCACGCTCTGGGGCCCCCGGAGGCAAGGCTTGCATCACATCAGCGTAACGCCGATGCAGGCGTTGCCAGAAACGCGAATAGGCCGCGGCGGGGCTGTGAATCTCAAGATGGTCTGCGATCTGCATGCTTGGCACTGGTTGGCGCAAGCTCACTCGCCGCCGGAGGCCCGAACCCTTGGTGTCATGCACCAAAGGGCAGGCGGGCGATAATTCCAGTCGCTTGTGAACCCACGAATGATCGATCAGAACCCCCTACCCTCACGTCAGTTGCGCATCATGGCCCGCATTGCCCGCTGGTGTTTGGGTCTGGTTGCGGCATGCTGGCTACTGATCATCGCTGTGGCAGTGGTTCTCCACGGTTTCATTGTGCCGCGAATCGGCGACTGGCGCGGCGATGTGGAGCGCTTGGCAAGTCAGGCCGTAGGTGCTCCGGTGCGCATCGGCGCGATTTCAGCGCATTCGGAAGGTATCTTTCCTACCGTCGAGCTTGTGCAGGTCGCCATATTGGATGAAAAAGGGCTCCCAGTCTTACAGCTGCCTAGGGTGGTAGCTACCATTTCTGCACGCTCCGTATTGCGCATGGGGCTGGAGCAGTTGTACATCGATGCCCCCGTGCTGGATGTGCAGCGGCTTCACGATGGCCGCTGGCAAGTGGCGGGTCTGGATGTCGGGCAAGGTGGCGGCTCTGACAACGCCGCCGTGAACTGGTTGCTCGATCAGCCCGAGCTGGCACTGCGCCACGGCGTGCTGCATTTCACCGACGCACTGCATGCCCTGCCGCTGCAGTCGTTTCAGGATGTCCATATCGTGCTGCGGCGCGGTGCATGGCAACACGCCCTGCGCATGGATGCCACCCCGGCCAGAGACCCGAGCCAGCGCCTGCAGGTGATGGGGGAATTTCGCCATCCTTTACTGCCCTCTTCCCAACCGCTTTGGCAGCGGTGGACAGGGCAGTGGTATGTGGAAACCCAGCTCAACCAATTGCCCAAGCTGCCGTGGCCCAGCCAATGGGGTGTGGCAAGTGCCCAGGCCTCTGGCTCCTTGCGCGCATGGGTCGATATTGAGCGCGGTCAGCTGGCCAGCGTGACCACGGATATGGCACTGGCCACTGCCCACGTGATCTGGCGCGACGTTAGCTTGCCGGCCTTCACGGTCCGCGAATTACAGGGCCGCTTGGCAATGCAATCCAGTGCAGAAAGGTGGACAGTCAACGGACAGCACTTCAGTTTCCTGCAGGCCGATGGTGCGCACTGGCCCAGCAGCAATTGGTCAGTCAAGGTGCAGGCGCAGCGTGGACAGCCCACAAGTACCCAACTGGCCTGGGACTATGCTGACCTGGGTATGGCAAGTGCCCTTGCACAAGCTTTGCCGCTGCCGCCTTCAGTGATGAAACCGCTGGCCTTGTGGCAGCCGCAGGGCACTTTGCGCAATTTTCAGCTGCAGTGGTCTGGTGACCGCTATGCCGCCAAGGGCGATGTCAGAGAGCTAACGCTTCAGGCGCAAGCGAAGGAGTCTGCTATTGGTACGCCCGGTTTTCAGGGAATGGGCGCTACGTTTGAACTCAATGAGCAAGGCGGCCAGGCGCAACTGTCCATGCGCAATGCGGCACTCACTTTTCCAGGGGTGTTTGAAGAGCCTGAAATACCCATGGATCGCTTGCAGGCGCAACTGCGCTGGCAAGTTAAGGACGGCCATTGGCGAGTGCAAGTTCCAGAAGCCACATTTGCCAATGCCGATGCGCAAGGGCAACTGTCTGCCACTTGGGACATGGGGGTGCAGCCCGCAGAGCGCCTGCCTGGTGTCTTGCAGCTCCAAGGCGTACTGGAGCGCGCCAACGGCGCAAGGGTGCACCGTTACTTGCCGCTGGAGTTACCCGCCAGCGCCCGCCACTATGTGCGCGACAGCGTGATCCAGGGCCATGCCGAGAATGTGCGCTTTGAGGTGCGCGGTCATTTGCAGGACATGCCGTTTTCACAGCCGGGGTCTGGCCGTTTTTACATTGATGCGCCCCTGCGCGATGTGACGTATGACTTCTTACCAGCGAGTTTGCGCACCGCAGATCAAACCGCTTGGCCAGCATTGAGTAACCTGTCAGGCCGCCTGATTTTTGAGGGCCGCTCCATGGAAGTCCAGCGCGCCAGCACGGGGTTTGCAGGGCATCCGTTATTGCGCATGGCGTTAGTCAACGCTCGCATTGCCGATCTTAGCGCGCCGCATATCCACATTCACGCAGCCGGACAGGGGCGCTTACAACCGATGCTGGACTTTGTCCGCCAGTCGCCCTTGTCCACCATCACTCAACAAGCCCTGGATACAGCACAAGCGCAGGGCAATGCCAGCCTGGATTTCGATCTTCGGTTACCCATTGCAAAAATTGATGCTCTGCAAGTTCAAGGCAGTGTGGGGCTGCACGACAACGGATTGCGCCTCAGCGCAGACTTGCCGCAGTTGCAAAAACTCCAAGGCCAAGTGCGCTTTAGCGACCAAGGTTTTAGCTTGCAGGGCGTGCAAGCCTACGCTTTAGGTGGCTCGCTGACGGTACAAGGCGGTATGAAATCTGCCCAGTCCGGGGTGCGCATTCGAGCCCGTGGTCAGGCCACCGCCCAAGGGTTACAGGCCGAGCGCAGCCTGCCTCTCGTTTCAGAACTGGCCCGCTTTGGCGAAGGTCAGGCGGCTTACGAGATTGATGTGGCCAGCCAGCGCGGGCAGCAAGCGATTGTGGTGCGCTCTGACTTACGGGGCATGGCTTTCAACATGCCGGCACCGCTGAACAAGACCGCCGAGCAAGCCTTGCCCTTGAGCGTGGCACAAACGCTGTTTGACAAAGGGCTGCAGGAGCTGCGGGTGGATGTGGCTGATCGTGGGCACGTCACGTATTTACAGGATGTATCGGTTCAACCTTCCCAAGTCATTACGGGCCGGATCGTGGTCGGAAAAGAGGACGCTGGCGCACCTGCCGATACGGGGCAAGGTGTTTCTGCCTCGGTACAGCTGCCGCAGCTCGATGCGGATGCCTGGCTGGAACTGCTGGAAACGCAGGACGCAAGTGGAGCGGTATCGGCACAGGCCCAGGCATTTTTGCCCCAGCACCTGTATGTGCAGATTGACGAACTTATGCTGCGCCAGCGCCAGATCCGACAGGTGCAAGCCCGGGTGGTGCAGGCCAATGGCGGCTGGCATGGTCAATTGAATGCACAGCAATTTGGCGGTTATGTGGAGTACCAGCCGCCCAGCACACGCCATGTTTCTGGGCGCTTGTTTGCGCGGCTTGAGCACTTGTCCTTGCCCAAGGCAGAAGCCCAGCGCATGAATGAGGCAACGCAGACCGAGGCTGACCCCGACAGCCTGCCAGCGCTGGATATTCAAGTGGATGCCCTGACGATTTCCGACAAGGCCTTGGGACGACTGGACCTACAGGCCCACAACCGCGCAGGTGAGCATGGCCGCGAATGGGTCCTGGAGCAATTTGATCTGACCACCCCAGAAGCGCGCTGGAAGGCCAACGGTGTGTGGGGAGGCACAGGGCGCGGCCAGCCTCGCTCTACCGCACTGAGCTTTATGCTGGAAATGGACAATGCCGGCTTGCTGCTGGAACGTTTTGGCACGCCCGGTGTCATTCGCAATGGAGAAGGCAAACTGACCGGTCACCTCGGTTGGCAGGGGGCGCCCATCGCTCCGCACTGGCACAGCATGCAAGGCGGTGTACACATGGAAGTGGGCAAAGGCCAATTTCTGAAAGTAGAACCCGGCATGGGCAAGCTGCTGAGTGTGCTGAGCTTGCAGTCGCTGACACGCCGGATTAACCTGGATTTCCGGGATGTGTTTAGCCAAGGATTTGCCTTTGACTTCATTCGGGGCGATGTTACCGTCACGCAGGGCGTCGCACGCACCAACAACCTGCAGATGAAGGGACTGAATGCTGCTGCGCTGATGGAAGGACAAGCCAGTCTGGTGCAAGAGACCCAAGACTTGCGCGTGGTGGTGGTGCCAGAAATTAATGCCATGACGGCCTCCCTGGCAGCCACGGCTATCAACCCTGTCATTGGTCTGGGTAGCTTTTTGGCGCAAATGCTGTTCCGTGCACCGCTCATGGAAGCGGCTACCCGCACTTTCCATGTGCATGGATCATGGGCAGACCCTGTGGTGGAGCCCCTGCAGCGCAACGCCACACCACCCCCTGATGAAAGAAGAGGCAAACCATGAAAGTTGCGGTCTTGCAAATGGTCTCCACGCCCGACGTAGCGGCGAACTTGGAAGCAGCCCAGTACCTGGTCGCACAGGCGGCGCAGCAAGGGGCGCAACTGGTGGTGTTGCCAGAATACTTTTGCGGCATGGGGATGCACGATACCGACAAACTAAGCTGGTGCGAGACCTTCGGCGACGGGCCGATTCAACAAGCTCTGGCACGCTGGGCGGCGGCACATGCCGTGTGGCTGATTGGCGGCACCGTCCCTCTGAAAGCTCAGAGACCGGATCGTGTCCGCAACACCAGTTTGCTGTTCAGTCCCGAAGGCAGCTTGGTGGCACATTACGACAAGATTCATTTATTTCGCTTCAGCACGGAGCATGAGCATTACGACGAATCCATCGTCATTGAGGCCGGGCATGTGCCCGTCGTGGTGCCCATTACCGACCGTGACGGTGGCGCCTGGAAGCTTGGCATGAGTATCTGCTATGACCTGCGCTTTCCAGAGTTGTACCGCCTGCACGCGGTACAGGGCGCGGATATTTTGTTGGCCCCTTCTGCTTTCACCCACACCACCGGCCAAGCGCACTGGGAGGTACTGCTGCGCGCACGGGCTATTGAAAATCAGTGCTGGATGTTGGCCGCCGCACAAGGCGGGCACCACACCAATGGCCGTCTTACATGGGGGCACAGCATGGTAGTGGACCCTTGGGGCCAAGTTTTGGCGCAATGCACGCAGCAAGGCCCAGGCATGGCTTGCGCGGTGTTAGATTTGGCGTTTTTACGGCAAGTGCGTAGCCGCTTGCCTGCTTTGGAACATCGCGTGCTGTGAACCCTCTTCAACCTTGGCCTTGGCAGCGCTGGCACAGCGCATGGCGGCGCTGGTCGCTGTGGACTCTTTTGGTCCTACTTGTCGTGAGCATGCTCATCACCATGGTGTGGCTGGCAGGGCGGTATGAAGCGTCCCAAGTGCAAGACAAGCTCGACCGCGACACCGCACAGGCTGTGGTGGAAGTGCGCTCCGGTCTCAGTCGCAACTTGCAGGATCTGCAGGCCATTAACGCCCCCCAAACCACCCCGAAGCAGTGGAGCACGCGCGTTGCCGAGGTGCTGCAAGTGCGGCGCGAGCTGCTGCGCATTGAGTGGCGCGACCCCCAGATGAAAATCTTGCAGACTGCATACACGCCTTATCGCGCCGCGCAGTGGGATGAACCGCAGCGCGAAGAGTCTTTTAGCCAAGCGTTCACCGCCTGCAGCACCGCGCAGCGCACCAATGCGCCCTCGTATTCCACCAGTTACTTTCAAATTCTGGGCGAATCCATGGGGGCTGAATTGATGGAGGTCTGCCTGCCGCAAATGGATGCCGGCGTGCTGCACGGATTCATGGTCGGCACATATGCCCTGCAGAGCATTTTGTCGACGCAGGTGAGCAAGAACCTCACCCGCAGCCAGGAAGTCTCCTTTACCGAGCCTGACGGCACGCGGCTGGCCCTGGTGGGCGCAGCATGGCGTGGCTCTCGCGTCTTCACCTCGCAGCAATTGCTGGATCTACCGGGCAACACCATGGTGTTGCGCATGGACAGCTGGCACCGAGCCCCCAGCGTATTTCCCAATGTGATGACCGCCATGGTCACCGCCATGGCGATTGCCTTGGGTTCGGTGCTGGTGGTCTTGGTGCGGGACAACCGCCGCCGCTTGCGCGCAGAGCGCGATCTGGGCGATGCGCTGGCATTTCGCAAAGCGATGGAAGACTCGCTCATTACCGGCCTGCGCGCGCGCGACCTGCAAGGCCGCATCAGCTATGTCAACCCTGCGTTTTGCAGCATGGTGGGCTTCAGTGCCGAAGAGTTGCTGGGCCAGAGCTTTGCGCCCTACTGGCCCCCAGAGCTGGCCGAGGAATACGTGCGTCGCCAGGCAGGTCGGCTGTCGGGGGCGATTCCGTCGCCGCGTGAAGGCCATGAATCGGTTTTCATGCGCAAGGATGGCACACGTTTTCCCGTGCTGATTTTTGAAGCGCCGCTGATCAATGCCCAAGGCCAGCAGACCGGCTGGATGAGCGCATTTATCGACATTACCGAGCAGCGCCGCATGGAAGACCTGTCCCGCGCCTCCCATGAGCGCCTTCAAGCGACAGCGCGTCTGGCCACCGTCGGGGAAATGGCGTCGCTGCTCAGCCACGAGCTGACCCAGCCGCTGATGGCCGTGTCCAGCTACGCCAATGGCTCACTGAACATGATTGCGCACGATGGAGATCTTTCCCGGCTCGACGCCCATGCGCTGCGCAGCCGTCTGCAAGATATCCAGGGTGCCATGAAGCGCATCGCGTTTCAGGCGGACCGGGCAGGCAAGGTCATTAAAAGCGTGCGCGATTTTGTGCGCCGCAGGGACCAGAGCCACGAGTCCATCACCGCCACTGAACTGCTTGAAGCCGTCATGCCCCTGGTGCGCATGCAGGCCATCAAGCTGGGAGTGCGTGTGCATGTGGACGTCGAGCCGCGCTTGCCCCCCATCGTGTGTGACTCCACCATGATTGAACAAGTGCTGCTCAATCTGGCACGCAACGGCATGCAGGCCATGGAACACATGGGGGCCTCGTATAAAGACCTCAGTATTCGCGCAGAATGGGGCAGTGATCCAGAACATGCAGGGCGCGTGCTCTTTACTGTGGCGGATCAAGGTTGTGGCATTCCCAAGGATGTCGCAGAGCAGTTATTCACGCCTTTCTTTACCACCAAGGAAGAAGGCATGGGCTTGGGCCTGAGCATGTGCCGCACGGTGCTGGAGCAGCACCACGGTGAATTGCACTATTCCGACAATGCCCCGCGTGGTACGGTGTTTACTTTCAGCCTGCCAGTGGTGGCTGATCCAGATTAGATAAGCTGTTTTTCCATGGAACCTGTGACCAATGCCACCGTCTACATCGTCGATGACGATGCGGATGTACGTGATGCTTTAGCCTGGCTGCTGCGCTCGCGCCGCCTCTACAGCGAAAGCTTTCGCTGCGCTGAAGAATTTTTAGAAATGCTGCAAACGCGCCCTGTGCCACGCCACCCGCAGTGCTTGCTGCTGGATGTGCGCATGACGGGCATGACGGGCCTGTCCCTGTTTGAGCAGCTCAAACAGCGCGAAGGCTTTATCCAGACGGTGCCAGTGATTTTCTTGACGGGCCATGCCGACGTGCCAACGGCCGTGCAAACCGTCAAGCAAGGTGCCTTTGATTTCTGCGAAAAGCCATTTTCTGACAACGTGCTGGTTGACCGCATTGAGCAAGCGCTCAAGCTTTCAGCACAGTACCTTGAAGAGACCGCCTTGCGCCATGCCTTGCTGACACGCCTGAAAGATTTGACCGATCGCGAGCAGGGTGTGATGAAGCTGGTGGTGGAAGGCGTACCCAACAAACTGATCGCCGATCAGCTGGACATCAGTGTGCGCACGGTTGAAGTCCACCGCGCCCGCTTGTTCGACAAGATGCAAGTGAAATCCGCGGTCGAGCTGGCCAACTTGCTGCGCGCGCACGGCCAAATCTAGACATCCATAGCGTCCACAAAAAAGGCTCTGAAAATTCAGAGCCTTTTTGCCTTCCAGCCCTTGCTACACAAGGGCTAGCAGCTACTTATTTACATATTGCCATACGCGTTACTGCGCGCGTTCACCCACGTAAATTTCCACGCGGCGGTTGCGTGCGCGGCCATCGCCGGTGCTGTTGGAAGCAATGGGCTGGTAAGAGCCACGGCCTTCGGTTGCGATGCGGCTGCCGCTCACGCCGCGCTGCATCAGGTAGTCACGGGTGCTGTTGGCACGGTTGAGCGACAGAGGGTTGTTCACCGCATCCGAACCTGTGCTGTCGGTATGGCCGACGATGCGCACTTCCGCATTGGGGCTGCTGCGCAGGCCTTCGGCAAAGCGATCCAGAATGGGGGCGAAGTTGCCCTTGATGTCATAACGGCCGGTATCAAAAGAGATGTCGCTCGGGATTTCCAGCTTCAGCTGGTTATCCTGCGTTTGCACGACATTTACGCCGGTGCCTTGCGTGGCAGCCTGCATCTCTTGTTTGCGTTTTTCCTGGTTTTGCGACCAGATATAAGTGCCAACGCCACCCAGTGCAGCACCTGCTACGGCACCAACCCCGGCTTTGCCGCCGGTGGCAGCGCTGATGGCAGCACCTGCCAATGCGCCAACGCCTGCGCCAGTAGCAGTGCGTTTTTGGCCATCGGTCATGCCGGTGCCTTCAGTGGCGCAGCCGCTGATGAACAAGGCGGCAGCTGCTGCGGAGGCAATAAGAGCGTGTTTGCGCATGGTTTTTCCTTTGTAGCGATCTGAGTGCCCTATTGTTAAAGACCCATTCAATAAGCCTATCAGCCGCGCCAGACGCATTGCGTAGGACGGGCTATGACTTATCGTCCGACGGTGGCTCGTCGGGCGGCGGCAACTCCCCTTTGCTGCGGCCCTGGAACATGGTCCACCACACAATCGCCACCAAAATGACCAAAGCCAGTAAAGCTTCAAGCAAAATCAAGCCCATGACTGCATCTCTCCTGCTTCGTGCATCGTTGGCGCTCATTGTAGGTAGCCTCGTTGCCTGCTCTTCCAGCCCCCCCAGACCCAGCACACCGCGTCCTTCGCCGACCCAGCCCTCGATTGATGTGCAGGAAGGCCCGGTCATCGGCCCTGCCGTGGTGCGCGCCAAGAGCCGCTGGCTGCCGGTGGCGTGGAGTGAGCTGCCGGGCTTTCAGGACGATCAATTGCATGAAGCCTGGAACGCCTGGCTGCGCAGCTGCGAGCGCCCGCCTGCCGCGCTGGCCAGCCTGTGTGGCGATGTGCGCCGCCTGAGCATTGGCAATGCCGCAGAACAGCGCCAATGGTTGCAAACGCATTGGCAACCTTACCGCGTCCAGGCCCTGGATGGCAGCGTGGAGGGCATGCTGACCTCGTACTACGAGCCGGAGCTGCATGGCTCTCGCTTGCGTACGCCCGAGTACAACATTCCGCTGTACGGCACGCCTGCTGGCTTTGGCGTGCGCAAGCCCTGGTACACGCGCCAGCAAATTGATACCTTGCCTGAAGCCCAGGCCGCCCTGGCCGGGCGTGAAATTGCCTGGCTGAACGACCCGATTGAAGCGCTGGTGCTGCACATCCAGGGCTCGGGCCGCGTGCGCATGATCGAGGCGGATGGCCGCGTGCGTAATATTCGATTGGCCTATGCAGGCACCAATGACCAGCCCTACAAGAGCGTGGGCCGCTGGCTGCTGGACCGCAAGCTGATCACCGATGCCAGCTGGCCCGGCATCAGTAATTGGATTGCCGCCAACCCCGAGCGCGTGCAGGAGATGCTGTGGAGCAACCCACGCTACGTGTTTTTCAAAGAAGAAGCACTGGAAGGCCTCGATGCGCAATTTGGCCCCAAAGGCGCCCAAGGCGTGCCACTGACGCCAGGCCGATCCATTGCGGTAGACCGCGCCAGCATTCCGTATGGCACACCCGTGTGGATGTATTCCAAAGGCATTGAAGTGGAATACAAGCGCCTGGTGCTGGCGCAAGACACCGGCAGCGCCATTGTGGGCGCGGTGCGGGCTGACTACTTTATGGGCTGGGGCAAAGAAGCAGGGGATTTGGCAGGCCGCATCAAACAGCCATTGCGTCTGTGGACGCTGTGGCCCAAAGGTGTGCCCATTCCTTAAGCATTCAACTTTGCAAAAAAAAGAGAGCTACTTGCCGTTGACTTTGCTGGCTTTCAGAATAAAAACACTCTGAAATCCAGCAAACACCAGGGCAAGCAGCTCTCTTTTTTACATCCGGCAATCAGTGCGTCTCAAAGAACCGCCTCACACGCGGTGGACTGTCGGAGACGTGAAAGGCCAGCTTGAGCTCGCGCAGCGCCACGTCGGCCTCGGTCACCCGGTCAAAGCGCCGCAGGTGTTCTGTCCACGATTCATCGACGATTTCTTCCACATAGCGTTCGGGCCGCTCCATGCTGTGCAGCAGCCGCCATTGCAGTGCCCCCTGGCGCATGCGGCTGCGCCGGCTTTCCTGCATCAGGGTGCGAAAGCGTTTGGCTTTTTCAGGGTTGATGGTGTATTCAATGTGCACCACCACACGCCCTTCTTCGGGCTGGCTGTGCTTGGGTGGAATCCACGCTTTGGATGGACTCAGATCTTCCAGCACCTGGCGGTCCACCGACAGCCGCTGCACCAGCAGCATGGCCAGCAGGCCAGTCAATGCGGCCGCCATCAAGCTGGTGGGCACGCTGGTCAACGAGGCCACCTTGCCCCACACCGCTGCGCCAATGGCCGTGCCGCCCATGATGGACATCAGGTAGGCCGCCATGCCCCGCGCCCGCACCCAGTTGGGCAGCGCCATCTGCGCACGCACGCCCATGGTGTTGGCGGTGCTGACCAGACTCAGGCCGGCCAGCATCATGCATCCCACGGCCAGGGGCAAAGTCGGCACCAGGGCAATCCCGGTGATTGCCGTGGCTTGCAAGAAAGTGCCTGCCGTCACCAGCTTTTCACTGGGCAGCGCCTGGCGAATGCGCGGCAGCATCAATGCCCCAATTACCGCGCCCAGACCCATGGATGCCAGCAGCAAGGTGAAAGCCCCGGCGGTGCTGATCCAGCTCACTTCAAAGCGTTTGGCCGTCAGTGGCAGCAGCGCCATGATGGACGTGGTCATAAAGAAAAACACCACCGTGCGGGCAATCACGGCGCGCATGCGCGGTGACTCTTTGACGAACTGCAAGCCCACGCGCATGGCGCTGGGCAGGCGCTCACGCCCCAGCGGGCTGGCCGGTACCTGCTCGCGCTTCCAGCGCAGCAACACCACACCGGAAATGATGGACAGGGCGGCATTCAGCACAAACACCCACATCGTGCCTGCGCTGGCAATCAAGGCGCCCGCCAACAGCGGGCCGATGATGCGCGAGACATTCATGGACACGGCGTTCAAGGCCATGGCCGAGGAGAGATGGGCTTTGCTCACCAGCTCTGGCACCAAGGCAGAAAACACCGGCCAGCGCATGGCCATGCCCAGACCATTGGCAAACACCAGCGCCAGCAGCACGCCCGGCGTCATCCAGTCAAGGGCCACCACCACGCACAACAGCACCGCCACAAACGCCAGCCAGAACTGCGCGAAGACGAAGTATTTGCGCCGATCCAGAATGTCTGCCAGCGCGCCGCTGGGCAGGCCAAACAGAAAAATCGGCAACGTGGAGGCCGTCTGCACCAGCGCCACGAGCACGGGCGAGGTGGTCAGCGAGGTCATCATCCACGCGGCGGCCACATCGTTCATCCACACACAGATGTTGGACACCAGGGTGATGCACCACAACGTGCGAAACATCGGCGTGCCCAAAGGTGCCCAGGTGGGCACCGGCTTGGGAGGCGGCATGGGCGCCGCCGCAGAGGGTTCTTCAAGAATGCGCCCCTGCGGCGCATTGGGTGAATTAGGGGGCGTGGCTTGCTCAGACATTGCTAAGGATTGTCAGCTTTTACCAAGTTTTCTGCAGACAACCCTCACCACTCTTTGGGCAAGGCGGGCAACGGCCATGCAGTGCTGGTTTTGACTTCTCCCAGCGAAAAACTGGTGTGCATGTCTTTCACATTGGGCAAGTTGAGCAATACGGTGCGCGTGAATTGCGAAAAGCTCTCCAGATCCTTGGCCACCACCTGCAGCTCAAACATGCCTTTGCCGCTGATGTAGTGGCAGCTCACCACCTCAGGAATGGCACGAATGGCTTCTTCCATCTCGCGCGTGCGGCTGCCGGAGCTGATTTCGGCATCAATGCGCACAAAGGCCAGCACACCCAGACCGATTTTGTGGCGATCAATGTGGGCGTGGTAGCCACGGATGTATCCGGCCTGCTCCAGCGCCCGCACGCGCCGCCAGCACGGTGCGGCGGACAGCCCCACGCGCTGCGCCAATTCGGCATTGGTCAGGCGACCGTCGGCCTGTAAATGATTAAGGATGGCGAGGTCAAACTTGTCGAGAGTATTCACGTTTTCCCTTGATTGAGAAAGGATCTTGCTCAATCTTGGATTTTTGGAGCAAAAAAAGCAATCCCTTACCGATCATCGACTTCTACACTGAACCTAGGGCATCACCCCCACACATAACAACCAGCCAAGCGCATGGTGGATACCAAGGACAAGGAGACAACGATGAACGCCCCATTGAACGAAGCCGTGCGCAAAGCGCTGGAAAACGTCACGCTGGATGACAAGTACACCCTAGATCGAGGCCGCGCCTTCATGAGCGGTGTGCAGGCGCTCGTGCGTTTGCCCATGCTGCAGCGCTTGCGCGATGCGCAGCAGGGCCTGAAAACGGCCGGCTTCATCAGCGGCTATCGTGGCTCCCCGCTTGGGGGTTATGACCAGGCGCTGTGGGCAGCACAAAAGCACCTGGAAACACAAGATATCGTGTTCCAGCCCGGCGTAAACGAGGAACTGGCAGCCACTGCGCTGTGGGGCACGCAGCAGCTGGACCTGTATCCACAGTCCAAAAAATTTGATGGCGTATTTGGCATCTGGTATGGCAAAGGCCCGGGGGTGGATCGCTGCTCGGACGTGTTCAAGCACGCCAACATGGCCGGCACGGCCCAGCACGGCGGCGTGATTGCGCTGGCCGGGGATGACCACATCAGCAAGTCTTCTACCGCTGCACACCAGAGCGACCATATCTTCAAGGCCTGCGGCACGCCGGTGTTCTTCCCGTCCAGCGTCCAAGAAATTCTGGACATGGGCCTGCATGCCTTTGCCATGAGCCGTTTCAGCGGCCTGTGGTCGGGCATGAAGACGATTCAGGAAGTGGTGGAATCGTCCAGCAGCGTGTTTGTGGATCCTGACCGCGTCAACATCGTGCTGCCTGAAGACTTTGCGATGCCTGAAGGCGGGCTGCACATTCGCTGGCCCGATGCGCCATTGGAGCAAGAGCAGCGCCTGATGCACCACAAATGGTATGCCGCCCTGGCCTATGTCCGCGCCAACAAGCTCAACTACAACGTGGTGCAAAGCGCGCAAGACCGCTTTGGCATCATCGCCAGCGGCAAGGCCTATAACGATATGCGCCAGGCCCTGGTCGATCTGGGGCTAGACGACGCCGCCTGCCAGCGCCTGGGCATTCGCGTACACAAGGTGAATGTGGTGTGGCCGCTGGAGGCCACCATCACCCGCGACTTTGCGCGCGGGCTGCAAGAGATTTTGGTGGTCGAAGAAAAGCGCCAGATCATCGAATACCAAGTCAAAGAAGAACTCTACAACTGGTGTGACGATGTGCGCCCCACCGTTGTGGGCAAGTTTGAAGACCGCGAAGGCGGCGAGTGGAGCAAACCCAGCCACAACAGCAACGACTGGCTGCTGCGCGCCAATGCAGATTTGACCCCCGCCCTGATTGCCCGTGCCATTGCCAAACGCCTGAAAAAACTGGGCGTTCCCGATGATGTTGCGGCCCGCATGGATCAACACTTGGCCGTGATTGACGCGCGAGAGCGCAGCCTCAACACCGCAACGGTCAACACCGGCGACCGCACGCCGTGGTTTTGCAGCGGCTGCCCGCACAACACCAGCACCCGCGTGCCCGAAGGCAGCCGTGCTGTCGCCGGTATTGGCTGCCACTACATGACGGTGTGGATGGATCGCTCCACCAGCACCTTCACGCAAATGGGCGGCGAAGGCGTGAGCTGGGTCGGCCAGGCGCCGTTTACCAAAGATGCCCACGTGTTCGCCAACTTGGGCGATGGCACGTATTTTCACAGCGGGCTGCTGGCGATTCGCCAGAGCATTGCCGCAGGCGTGAACGTGACCTACAAGCTGCTCTACAACGATGCCGTCGCCATGACGGGCGGCCAGCGCGTGGGCGAGCGCCCGGAAGGCCACAGCGTGCTGCAGATCATGCAAAGCCTGCTGGCCGAAGGCGTGCAAAAGCTGGTGATCGTCACCGATGAGCCGGAGAAATACCAGGGCGTCACCTTGTCGCCAGGGGTGACGGTGCACCACCGCGATGAACTGGATCGCATCCAGCGCCAGTTCCGCGAGCTCAAAGGCTGCACGGCCATCATTTACGACCAGACCTGCGCCACCGAAAAACGCCGCCGCCGCAAACGCGGCACCTTGGTGGCACCGGCCAAAACCGTGGTTATCAACGAGCTGGTGTGTGAGGGCTGCGGCGATTGTTCGGTGCAATCGAACTGCCTGTCGGTGGAGCCGGTCGAGACCGAATTTGGCCGCAAGCGCCGTATTAACCAGAACAGCTGCAACAAAGATTTTTCCTGCGTCAAAGGCTTTTGCCCGAGCTTTGTGACCGTGGAAGGCGGCACCCTGAAAAAGCCCAAGAAAGAGGCCAAGGGCGATCTGTCGCAGCTGCCCGCTATTCCCGAGCCTGTCCTGCCCAATGCAGTAGAGGCCTGGGGCATTGTGGTGGCGGGGGTCGGCGGCACAGGCGTCATCACCATTGGCTCCTTGCTGGGCATGGCGGCGCACCTGGAAGGCAAGGGCGTCGTGACGCAAGACGCGGCCGGGCTGGCGCAAAAAGGCGGCTCCACCTGGAGCCACATTCAGATTGCCAATACGCAGCAAGCCATTCACACCACCAAAGTGGATGTGGCCAAGGCCGATTTGGTGATTGCCTGCGATCCCATCGTGGCCGCCAACAAGACCACCTTGTCTGTCATGCAGCCGGGGCGCACCTTTGTGGCGCTGAACAACCACGGCGCACCCACCGCAGCCTTCGTCCAGAACCCAGACTGGCAAGCCCCCGGCGCGCAATGCGGTGAAGTGATTGCGCAAGCGGTGGGCTCAGATTTGCTGGGCCAGTTTGATGCCGAGCAAGCGGCAGTGCAGTTGCTGGGCGACAGCATCTACACCAACCCACTGATTTTGGGCTACGCGTGGCAGCACGGCCGCATTCCGCTGAGCCGCGCCGCGTTGTTGCGGGCGATGGAGCTCAATGGCGTACAGGTTGCCAATAACCAGGCGGCTTTTGAGTGGGGTCGTCGCTGTGCGCAGGATCTGGCGCAGGTGCAATCTATCTATGCGACACGCCAGGTGATTCAGTTCATGAAGAAGCCCGGCCTGGCCGAGATGCTGGCGCAGCGCGAGCAGTTTTTGACGGGCTATCAAAATGCCGCTTATGCCCAGGAGTACCGCCGCTTTGTCGACAAAGTGCAGGCCGCAGAAGCGCGTTTGGGCACCTCTACACGTCTGACTGAAGCCGTGGCGCGCTATCTCTTTAAGCTCATGGCCTACAAAGATGAGTATGAAGTGGCCCGCCTGCACACCGACCCTGCCTTTACGCAAAAACTGGCGGACATGTTTGAAGGCGATTACAAGCTGGTCCACCACTTGGCCCCGCCCCTTTCGGCGCGCAAAGACGAGCACGGGCACTTGGTCAAAAAGGCCTACCAGCCTTGGGTGCGCAGTGCGTTTACCTGGATGGCCAAGCTCAAAGGCTTGCGCGGCAGTGCGCTGGATGTGTTTGGACGCACCGAAGAGCGCAAAACGGAACGCGCACTGATTGCGCAGTACCAGGCGAGTATCGAAGCGTTGCTCCCCCAGCTACGCAGCGAAAAGCTGGCGCTGGCCGTAGAAATTGCCAGCATTCCTGAAGGCATCCGGGGCTATGGGCACGTCAAAGAGCGCCATTTACAAGCCGCACGCAAGCAATGGCAGGCGCTGGAACAAGCTTGGAAACTGCAGTCATAAACAGGGAGAAAGGGTTGTTGCTTCATAAATGGGAGCGACAACCCCTTACCCATTAATGGCTAGAGGCCTTTTTCACTTAGAAACACCTTGGAGAAGCAAACACTGGCAGGTACTCAGGAATACGTGCCACAGACTCTAAAGCGCACGCATACAATGCTTCGCTGACCTGCGCTCAGCTATGCTGCATGCGCGCACAGGTTGATGGCCTGTTCCTTTTTTGACCCATTCCATTTTGGAGTCCGTCCGTGTTTATTTCTTCCGCTTTTGCCCAAACCGCCCCTGCTGCAGCTGTAGCTGATGGCGGCATGATGTCTTCCCTCACCGGCATGCTGCCGCTGGTGCTGATGTTCGTGGTGTTGTACTTTGTGATGATTCGTCCCCAGATGAAGCGCCAAAAAGAACACCGCTCCATGGTGGAAGCACTGGCCAAGGGCGACGAAGTCGCAACGTCTGGCGGCATCCTGGGCCGTGTAGTGGATTTGAATGAGCAGTTCTTGTTCGTTGAAATCGCCACCGGCGTAAAAGTACAGATTCAGCGTTCGGCCGTCGTGCAAGTACTGCCTAAGGGCTCCGTTAAGTAAACCAGCTTCTCTGGTTGAACGGGCCGGTGGGCTTGTCAAGATAGGCATGCCGCGCCCTGCTTCCCCAGTGTGAGAGATAGAGCGCGATCATGAACCGTTACCCGGTCTGGAAGTACGCGATCCTTGTGGTCGCGCTACTGGTGGGGGTGATCTACACCCTGCCTAATTTCTTCGGCGAGGCACCTGCAGTGCAGGTGTCTTCCGCCAAATCTTCTGTCAAGGTCGATGAGGGCGTCCTAGCCCGCGTAGAGAGCGCGCTGCAAGCAGCCTCTTTGTTGCCTGACATTCTCAGCCTTGAAGGCACATCGGTACGTGCACGATTTAACACGTCCGAAGAGCAACTCAAGGCCAAGGACGTCATTGAACGCGCCTTGATCACCGATGCCAGCGATCCCACCTACATCGTGGCGCTGAATCTGGTGTCCCGTTCGCCGCAGTGGCTCAGCGCACTGGGCGCCAACCCCATGTATCTGGGTCTGGACTTGCGTGGCGGCGTGCACTTCATGCTGGAAGTGGACATGCAGGCGGCACTGACCAAGCGTGCAGATTCGCTGGCCGGTGACTTGCGCACCATGATGCGCGACAAGAACATTCGCCACGGCGGCGTCAACCGTGACGGACAGGGCATTGAAATCCGCTTGCGCGATGAAGCGTCGGTGACTGCCGTGCGCAATTTGTTGGCCGATCAGTTCCCCGACCTTCAAGTCGATGCCGGCAACGCGACGGAAGGCCGCATGCGCGTATCCATCAAGCCGGAGTCGCTGCGCAAGGTGCAGGATCAGGCGCTCAAGCAAAACATCACCACGCTGCACAACCGTATCAACGAGTTGGGCGTGGCGGAGCCCATCATCCAGCAGCAAGGCACTGATCGCATCGTCGTGCAACTGCCGGGCGTGCAAGATACGGCCAAGGCCAAGGATATTTTGGGCCGTACTGCCACTTTGGAAGTGCGTCTGGTGGACGAATCCACCGAAGGCCGTGCGGCCGAAATGGGCAGCGCCAATGTGCCTTTTGGCTCTGAGCGTTACCTGGATCGCAATGGCAATGCCGTTATCGTCAAGAAACAAGTCGTCTTGACGGGCGAGAATTTGACCGACGCCCAACCCGGTTTTGACGGTCAGACCCAGGAGCCTACGGTGAACTTGGTGCTGGACGCCAAGGGCGCACGCATCTTCAAGGACATCACGCGCGAGAACATCAACAAGCGCATGGCCATCATCTTGTTTGAAAAAGGCAAGGGCGAAGTGGTGACGGCGCCTGTGATCCGTTCTGAAATTGGCGGCGGACGCGTGCAAATTTCAGGCCGCATGACCACCATGGAAGCCAATGACACCTCGCTGTTGCTGCGCGCAGGCTCGCTGGCTGCCCCCATGGAGATCATCGAGGAATACACCATTGGCCCGAGTCTTGGCGCTGAGAACATTGACCGCGGTATCAACTCGGTGGTGTGGGGCTTTGTTGCCATCGTTATCTTCATCTGCATTTACTACCATTTGTTTGGCGTATTCTCGTCCATCGCGCTGGGCGTGAATGTCTTGCTGCTGATGGCCGTGCTCTCCATGCTCCAGGCGACGCTGACCTTGCCCGGGATTGCGGCAATGGCCTTGGCCATCGGCGTGGCGATTGACTCGAACGTACTGATTAACGAACGCATTCGTGAAGAATTGCGCGCAGGCTTGTCGCCCCAAGCGGCGATTCATGCCGGCTATGACCGTGCTTGGGCCACTATCCTGGACTCCAACTTGACCACCTTGATCGTTGGCCTTGCGCTGCTGGCTTTTGGCTCCGGAGCAGTCCGCGGTTTTGCGGTCGTGCACTGTATTGGTATTGCCACCAGCATGTTCTCTGCCGTGTTCTTCTCACGCGGCCTGGTGAACCTCTGGTATGGCCGCCAAAAGAAGCTCAAGAGCGTGTCCATCGGTACCGTGTGGAAGCCGGAAGGCGAAGCCGACAGCAGCACTGCTGTGGCTAAAACAAAGTAAAGGAGAGAGACATGGAACTCTTTCGCATCCGAAAAGACATCCCGTTCATGAAACACGCGTTGGTGCTCAACGCGATCTCTATCATTACCTTTGCGCTGGCTGTGTTCTTCCTGGTCACCAAGGGCTTGCACCTGTCGGTGGAGTTCACCGGTGGTACGGTCATGGAAGTGGCCTACAGCCAGCCGGCCGATCTTGAAAAGGTGCGCAAGACCATTCAGGACAAGGGCTACACCGACGTCACGGTGCAAAATTTTGGCACAGCGCGTGACGTAATGATCCGCATGCCCGTGCAGCAAGGTGTGACCTCTGCCCAGCAAAGCGAAAGCGTGCTGACGGCCTTAAAGGCCGCAGACCCTCAGGTGGAGATGCGCCGCACGGAGTTTGTCGGCCCCTCAGTAGGTGAAGAGCTGGTCACCAACGGCCTGCTGGCTCTGGTGGTGGTGATGGTCGGCATCATCGTCTACTTGGCATTTCGCTTTGAGTGGAAGTTTGGCGTGGCCGCCGCGTTCGCGAATTTCCACGACGTGGTGATCATCCTGGGCTTTTTCGCCTTCTTCCAGTGGGAGTTCTCACTGCCCGTGCTTGCGGGTGTCTTGGCGGTTCTGGGTTATTCGGTCAACGAATCCGTGGTGGTGTTTGACCGCATTCGCGAAACCTTCCGCAAGCAGCGCAAGATGGATACGCCCGCGGTGATCAACCACGCGATCACGTCCACCATGAGCCGCACCGTTATTACCCACGCCTCGACCGAGGCCATGGTGCTGGCGATGTTTTTCTTTGGTGGCCCCAGCCTGCACTACTTCTCACTGGCGTTGACGATTGGTATCTTGTTCGGTATCTACTCGTCGATCTTCGTGGGCTCAGCCATTGTGATGTGGCTGGGTGTCAAGCGCGAAGACCTGATCAAGCCGGTCAAGACGGAAGCTGGCGATCCTAATGACCCGAACGCGGGTGCGATCGTCTAAGCCTTTGGATCATTCTTGCTCCCCTAAATTGTGCTGTCACTCAGTGCAATTTAGGGCAGGCCGTTCAGCAGCGTTTAAAGGAACGAGTAAAAACAGCGAAAAGCGATTTTTCGTTCTGCCCAATAATCCGCAGCGTCTCTGAAACAATCTAGAAATTGCTCGCGGACCTCTTTGTCAAACTTAACGGCAATGGGCAACTGATCCAGCACGACGACAAAGCCTGGCTGAGGACCCGCCTTGTGCAGTGGATCGGTCAGGCAGTCATACAGCGCATCAAAGTTCTTGCCAAAGTGCGCCGGGAAGTGAAACTGAACAGCAATCAGCTCCAACGCATCTTGCTTGGTCTGGGTATGGGCCAAATTGGCATACAAGAAATGCTGCCCCATGGCCATGGCTGCGTTTTGCAAATCTGGAATACGAAACGCACGAATAGACTGCACGATGTTGCTACGAACACTGCGTAAAAGGTTCTGTGGCTCGGGACAAGACTGTGTCTCCATCTCCGTAGGTCTTTCTATCAATCGTGTCTGCCCACATAAAGCTGGGGCACAAGCAGGGATGGAGAGCGCGCCGCTCCACAAGTTCCCCAATGCAGTCGGGTTACGACTCCAGTGCAAGTCAAGTGAGCTCATGGCGTAATCTTCCGGAAGCTGTTGTAGTGATCGCTGGTGTAGTAACAAACCTCGGGTTGCGTGGGTGGTACGCCACCACAGACGATGCGCCGAGCGCCGCGATCACGAGACCAAGGCGTTTTCACGGTGTACTCCCGGTAATGGCCTCGCTTTTTAGCGGGTAACAGGCGCTCGCGGTTACCGAATACCAAGCCATCTTTTTCATAGGCGAAAGGGCCACCCTTCCTTATCAAGCGGTAGGTCGTTCGTGCTTGTAAGGGCAAATCCGCCAAAGCAACTTCAGCGGTATTTGTGCTATCGAGCGATCCTTTGGCCTGTAAATGCGGTGCACTGAGCCCCAATAAAGCCGCAGCGACCCATGGCCCAATAGTCCTGAATGCACGATGGACGGCCGTATCCGGCATGACGTAACACCTTTCAGAATTTCTGGACCCGCCCAAAAATTCGATCTGCAAGTGTGACGCACCCCCCCTTAAATTGCAAGAATAAAGGACGGATCACCATCAGCAAGATGGCAAGCTTATGCGTTCGCCTAGCAAACGCATGGGAGGGTTCAGTCCTGCGCCACCCAGTCCACCAGTGCATCCATGACAGGCCGCGCAGCGCCGGCATTGGTGTGATTGACCATTGCAGCCAGTACATACCTTTGCCCGCTGTTGCCCAGCACGTAACCTCCCAATGCATTGGTATCTCGCAAAGAACCCGTTTTAAGGTGTGCATTGGCGCTGGCCTTGCTGCGACGCAAAGTGCCATCCATACCGGAAATAGGCAGGGAAGACATGAACTCCGGCATCACCGAAGAGGCCCAGGCCCCTTGCAGCATGCGGCCCAGCGCCTGGGCGCTGATGCGAGCAGTGCGGCTCAAGCCCGCACCGTTTTCGACCACGGGCATCTCCGCCGCAGGCCAGCGCAGTTGCCACCATTGCGACAAGGCGGTTCGGCCTGCCTCAAAGCTCCCCTGGCCCAAGCGCTCTTTGCCCAAGGTGAGCAACACCTGCTGCGTCATCACGTTGTTGCTGTACTTGTTAATGTCGCGCACCACCTCCGCCAGCGAAGGTGACTGGTTCTCCCACGCAGGTTTCAAGCCCTGGGGCACCAGACCATCACGCACACGGCCAGTGATCTGCCCTCCCATGCTGCGCCACATGCCTTCCACTGCCTTCAAAGCAAAGGTCTGGGGATCGGGCAGTGCAACGGGCCAGTTCTTGTCGCCGCAGCTGGCGGGGTATTGGCCATTAAGTTGAATGCGCTGTGCGTCACTCCAGTCGGCCTGCAACTGGCTGCGCCAATCACCGCAAGCAGTTCCTTGCGGAGCCAGAGGGACACTGGCCGGCACCTGTAAATGCCCCATGGGCAGCTCATAGTGAATGCGAGCAATGCCTGCAGCGGCATCCGGCATGAAACCCAGCACCTGGGTTTTGTAGTTCACGAGTAAAGCATCCGGCCCGGCGTTGTAGGGGCGAAAGGGTTCCCCATCGAAGGCCGCAGGGTCGTGGTCATGAACTTGGAAGGCGGAGCGATCCACCACGATATCGCCCACGATGACCTTGACACCCATGCCCTGCAAGCGCCCCAGCAAGAGCCAAAGCCGCTCAGAAACCAGCTTGGGGTCTCCTGAGCCCTTGATGTAGACCGTCCCGCGAAATGCCCCGCTGTCTATCACGCCATCCAGATACACGGGTGTACGCCAAACGTAGGTGGGTCCCAGCTGCTCCAGCGCCGCATACGTGGTGACCAGTTTCATCACCGAGGCCGGATTCATCGCAATGCCGGCCTGCCACACCCGCCTGGCAGGCTTGCTCGATTCAACAGGTGCTACATAAAAAGATAGTGCCTCGCGCGGGATGCTGGCCCGCGCCAAGGCCGCCTCCACCGGGGCGGGCAAGGACTGCGCAAAGGCAGTGCTGGCACACGCCAACACACCACCCACAAAGAAAAGGCGCAGGTTGCGCCACCGCAAATCTTGGGACATGGTTGCAAAGTGTAGTGCTGGCCCGCGCGGTTTTGACCGCCGCCCTCAACGGGCTTGAAGCACGCAGAAGATAATTGCAGGCTTCGCCGCACTGATTGCTTGCGCGGCGCTTTGATCGTTTTTGCCATTGCCGCCATGAATTTGCTTGCCTTTGATACCAGCACCGACACTTTGTTTATCGCCGTTCAGCGCGGCGATCAGTTGTGGCAGCACCAGGCAGCAGGCGGTGCCAACTCTTCGGCGACGCTGATTCCCAGCATCCAGCAAGGCTTGCAGGCGCTGGACTTGAATTTCTCCGACCTCACTGCCATCGTTTTTGGTCGTGGACCCGGATCGTTCACAGGATTGCGCACGTCCTGTGCAATTGCCCAAGGTTTGGCGATGGGAGCAGATCTACCCTTGCTACCCATCGACACCCTTTTGGCCGTGGCAGAAGAGGCGCGCCACCAGCACGGCGTGACCGATGTCATGGCAGTACTTGATGCGCGCATGTCAGAGGTCTACCACGCAGGCTATCGCTATAGCAGCGGCGTGTGGTGCGCCACCTACCCACTGGGCCTGTCTGCGCCACAGAACTTGGTGGTCGAGCCAGGGCGGCTGGCCGTCGCTGGCAATGCGCACGCCGTGTACACCGAACAACTGGCCCCGAACGCCGCCCATGTGCATGCGCTGCCCACGGCCACCGCTTTGCTGCGTTTGGCACCGCAGCGCATTGCCGACGGCCTGTTGGTTGACGCTTCCTACGCTTTGCCTTTGTACATCCGCGATAAAGTGGCCCAAACCACCGCAGAACGTGAAGCTGCCCGGCAAGCTGCTGCTGCCCACGCCCCCCAGCCATGATGAGTGCCAGCCGTTTGCCTTTACAACCGCTTGATACGCCTTGCGTGATACCGCAAGTGGTCGCCCGAGAACCCGCGCTGAGCAGCGATGCGCGCCAGCTCTTGCCGCTCACCGAAGCGCTGATTGACAGCGTCTTGTCTATTGAGAACCTGGCTTACACCCACCCCTGGACGCACGGCAACTTTGCAGACGCCCTGCGCAGCGGGTATTACGGCCGCGTACTCCTGCAAGACCAGCAAGTACTCGGTTATTTTTTGGCCATGCAAATACTGGATGAAATCCATTTGCTCAATATGGCTGTCTCTCCCATGCACCATGGTCAGGGTTTGGCGCGTGAGTTGCTGGACGCGCTGGGCGATTGGTCCAGGCACACCGCACAAGCACAATGGCTCTGGCTGGAAGTACGGGAGAGCAACCACCGCGCACGCCGCATTTATGAGCGCCACGGCTTTACCCAAGTCGGCGCGCGCAAAAAGTACTATCCCGTGCACCAAGGCGAACGTGAAACTGCCATTTTGATGAGCATGCCCCTATGGCCTTGAACCTCGACACCCGCCAACGCGCCATGCTCCAAGAGATGGGCATTACCTTGTGGTTGCCCTCACCTGTCGTGGCTGCGGCAGCGCCGCAAGCGGATGCGGTCATGGCAAATACGAGCGCTGCCACAGGTATACAGAGCCCTCCTGCTGCGCTTCCACCCACTGCAATGACGCCTGTCACAGCGCAGCCAGCACCGATTCCATCACCGACACCGGCACCGGCACCAGCCACACCAGCGCGCCATGGTGCGGCGCCTACCGCGGTAGCTCCCCCAACAACGGATGCTGGCCTGCCCGCTGCGCAGTGGCGCATGGCCCCCGCTGTCGCGGCTTACCCCGAAGCGAGTGGGGGTGATGCTGCGCAAGCTTGGCTGGTTATCTGGGAAGGGCCCAATCCGGCAGAGCCTCTGTCCGGCGAAGTGGGCAAGTTGCTGGACAACATGTTGCGCGCACTGCGCTTGCACCATAGCCGCCATGTCTGGATTGCGGGCCTCCAGCGCCCCGGCAGCGATGCTTTTCCCGTCGCGGGCCTGCCTTCAGCCCCGGTCGATTGGCAACCATTGCAGCAAGGACTCACCGAGTGCATGCTGCAAACACGCCCTGCACGCATTGTGGTGCTGGGCCTGCACGCTGCCCGCGCGGTGCTGGGCAGCCAAGAGGCTTTGGGCCGTTTGCGCGCGCAGGTGCACCAAGTGCATGCCACGCCGATAGTGGTCAGCTATGACCCCGCCTACCTGCTGCGCTCGCCCCACGCCAAACCTGCTGCTTGGGCCGATCTGTGCCGCGCCCACGCGCTACAAACGCCCCCTTTGCGCTAACACTGGCCTGCCTGCAACCGCGCCCAGAGCCCGGCATAATCGCAGGCTTGTCATATTTTTGAGAAAACATCGTGGAAATCTGCCCTAGTTGGTAGCTTCCATCCTCTCCCAAACGGCGTTGCGCGGTCTGTGGAAGGATTGGAAGCCACACCAATCATCCCCGCCAAAGCCATAACAACATTTGGGAGAGCCGTATGCTCAATGTCTTTACGCTGTCCAACGGACGGCTGGTGCAAGAGGAAATTGCTGCGCTGGAAGAGCTGGCGCAGTTCCAGCCCGTCTGGGTCGATCTGGAATCGCCAACGCTCGAAGAAAAGCGCTGGATTCAGCAGTATTACGGGCTGTCCATTCCCGCCGATGCCATGGATTTGGACATCGAAGAATCCGCCCGCTTTTACGAAGAAGACAATGGCGAGCTGCACATTCGCAGCGACTTTTTACTCGATGACGAAGACGATCCACGCAGCGTGCGCGTGGCCTACATACTGAACCAGCACAACACCGAGCTCAAATCCTGCGGCGTGCTGTTTTCCATTCACGAAGAAGACATTCCCGTTTTTCGCCTGTTGCGCCTGCGCGCACGCCGTGCGCCGGGCTTGATTGAAGACGCCAAGGATGTGCTGCTCAAGCTGTTCGATGCCGATGCCGAATACTCGGCCGACACGCTGGAGGGCATCTACGACGACCTGAAAAAAGTCAGCGCCCAGGTGCTGGACGGCAACGTCACCGACAACGACGCCCAGGAAGTACTGGCCGACATTGCACGCCAGGAAGACTTGAATGGCCGCATCCGCCGCAACATGCTCGATACGCGCCGTGCCGTGAGCTTCATGATGCGCAGCAAAATGCTCAGCGCCGAGCAGTTCGAAGACGCACGCCAGATCCTGCGTGACATCGAATCGCTGGACAGCCACACGCAGTTTCTGTTCGACAAGATCAACTTCTTGATGGACGCCACGGTGGGCTTTTTGAGCATCAACCAGAACAAGATCATCAAGATCTTCTCGGTGGCCAGCGTGGCCTTGCTGCCGCCCACTTTGATTGCCAGCGTCTACGGCATGAACTTCAAGTTCATGCCCGAGCTGGACTGGGCCTATGGCTACCCGTATGTGTTGGCGTTGATGGTGACCAGCGCCGTAGGCCCCATGCTGTATTTCCGCAAGCGCGGCTGGCTGAAATAAAGAACGTCAAAAACAATAGCTGCTTGCCTTAGTCATTGCTTGTTTTTAGATAGAAATGATCCTGAAAACAAGTAAACACTAGGGCAAGCAGCTATCGTTTTAATGATTGACGCCTAAGCTTTCATCCATTGCAAGCCGGCGCTGGTTTCGCCGCGCGGCCGGTACTCGCAGCCCACCCAGCCCTGGTAGTTCAGGCTGTCGATGACTTCGAACAAGTAGGCGTAGTTCAGCTCCCCCTGGTCGGGCTCATGCCGATCCGGCACACCAGCGATCTGAATGTGGCCCACACGCCCGGTGGGCAAGTACTGGCGCAGCTTGCTGGCCACATCGCCCTCGCTCACCTGGCAGTGGTACAAATCCATCTGCACTTTCAGATTCGGCGCGGCCACCGTCTGCACCAAACTGTGCGCCAACTCTTGGCGGTCGAGGTAGTAACCCGGCATGTCGCGGCCATTGATCGGCTCAATCAAGATCTCCACCCCCACATCGGCCGCCGCCTGCGCAGCCCAGCATAAATTAGCCAGCACGGTGCTGCGCAGCGCATAGCGCACAGCGCCGCTGGGCATCAAGCCGCTCATCACATGAATGCGCGGGCATTTCAAAATTTGCGCGTAACGCAGCGCTTCCCATACGCCATTGCGAAAGCGGGCCTCTTCCCCGGCAATGCACAACGTGCCGCGCATGCCGCCCTCCCATGCCCCGGCCATTTCTTGCACATTGCGCCCACCTGGTGGTGCATTGAACAGCACCTGCTGGAGACCGTGCTTGTCCAGCATCTCCGCCAGCTCCTGTGCAGGATAGGCATAGGGAAAAAGGTATTCCACCGCACGAAATCCATCTTTGGCAGCCGCCGCAAAGCGGGCCAAAAAAGGCAGTTCGGTGTACATCATGGACAGATTGGCGGCAAATTGAGGCATGGATTAATTATCAAAAATCCCGGGTGCATCGGCTGTCGCGCAGATCCGTTTCTAGCCACGCTCCAGACAGAAAACTGCGGTACTCGCACGCAAATTGGGCAGCGTACGCACCAATTGCCCTTCCTGCAAGCCAAATGCGTCCACCACATTCAGCCTATTTTTGTGGGCCAGTAATTCAAAATCCTTGAACGTACCGACGCGAATATTGGGCGTGTCGTACCACTGGTAGGGCAAATGGCGCGTCACGGGCATGCGCCCGCGCAGCACGGAAAAACGGTTGGGCCAATGCGCAAAGTTGGGAAAACTCACCACGCTCATGCGCCCCACACGGGCGGTTTCGCGCAGCATGATTTCGGTATTGCGCAAATGCTGCAGCGTGTTGATCTGCAGCACCATGTCAAAGCTGCTGTCCTCAAAAATGGCCAGCCCTTCGTCCAAATTGAGCTGCAGCACATTGATTCCGCGCTGCACGCAGGCCAGCACATTGGCGTCATCAATCTCCACGCCGTAGCCGGTGCAGCCACGCTCGCGCTGCAAATACGCCAGAAAACTGCCGTCGCCGCAGCCCAAATCTAGCACCCGTGCGCCTTGGGGCACGAGTTGGGCCAATGCTTGCATCGTGGGGGTAGCGGTCATGCAGTCAACTCCTTGGCAATACCTTCAAAGTAGGCGCGCATGGCACCCAAATAGCGCGGGTCGTCCAGCAAGAATGCGTCGTGCCCATGGGGTGCATCAATCTCGGCATAGCTCACTGCCCGGCCGTTTTGCAGCAGCGCCTGCACCATTTCGCGGCTGCGGTTGGGGGCAAAGCGCCAGTCGGTGGTAAAGCTGACCAAAAAGAACTTGGCCATCGAACGCGCCAGTGCATCAGACAGCTTGCCGCCATACTTTTTGGCCGGATCAAAATAGTCCAGTGCCCGCGTGATCAACAAATAAGTATTGGCATCAAAGTAGCGGCTGAACTTGTCGCCCTGATAGCGCAAATAGCTTTCAATCTGGAACTCAACGTCCTGCGTGGTGAACTTGATGTTCGGGCCATCGCGCAATTCACGGCCAAACTTCTGGTTCATCACGTCATCACTCAGATAGGTGATGTGGCCAATCATGCGGGCAATGCGCAGGCCGCGTTCCGGCACCACGTTGTGCGCGTAAAAGTCACCGCCATGGAAATCCGGGTCGGTCACGATAGCGCGGCGCGCCACTTCGTTAAAGGCAATGTTCTCGGCGTTCAGATTGGGCGCGCTGGCCACCACCACGGCGTGGCGCATGCGCTCAGGGTATTGCAACGTCCAGCTCAAGGCCTGCATGCCACCCAGGCTGCCGCCCAGCACAGCCGCCATTTGTTGCACGCCCAGACGATCCAGTAACAAGGCTTGGACGTTGACCCAGTCCTCCACGGTCAAGACCGGAAAGCTGGAGCCGTAGATTTCACCGGTATCGGGGTTGGCATGCATCGGCCCGGTCGAGCCAAAGCACGAACCCAGGTTGTTCACCCCGATCACAAAAAACTTGTTGGTGTCCACGGATTTGCCGGGGCCAATCATGTTGTCCCACCAGCCCTCACTCTTGGCTTGGCCTTCATATACGCCTGCAACGTGGTGCGAGGCATTGAGGGCATGGCACACCAAGATGACGTTGGACTTGTCGGCATTCAATGTGCCGTAGGTCTCAAAAGCGAGGGTGTAGTCGCGGATGCTCTTGCCACTTTGCAGCAGCAGCGCATCCGAAAAATGCATGGTTTGAGGTGTGGCGATGAAGGACATAAAAAAACCCGGCATCGCTAAAAACGAGTCCGGGTTTTACCAAAGCGGTTTCGTCTTTAGCAGTATTTGTAAAGCGCCCGCAAGCAGAAGCAAATCAGCGCATGGCGTCCATTATGCCAAACCCGTAGCGCCTGACAGCGCTTTACACAGCAAAGCCCTCGTAAGCCTCTATCCAACCCAGCACGACCCGCTTGCTGGTCTGCGCCTCCATGCACCCAAGTTTTCGTCCGCCAGAGTGTGAAGCGCTGACATCACCCAAACCCTCGGATTGGCAGCACCTCCTCGGCTCCTTCACCCAACACTTGCATGACGCGCGTAGGCATACACCTTAAATTGGGGTAAATCCTGTATCTTTTGTTGTAACCCATCCAATTTTCAGAAAAAGCACATTTCAAGGACGTGACAATGGCCTCATAATGAGCATCGCTCCCAGGTACACGGGTACAAGAGTAGTGCGTTTGCGTCTCTATAGTGGTCACGGTTAGTTGACTTTCGTTGGGGCTCCATCGCGTTTCCAGTTTTTTTGTAGGAGTCCTCCATGGGCAACAAACTCTACGTTGGCAACTTGCCATACGCTTTTCGTGACAGCGACCTTGAGCAGTCATTTTCTGAATTCGGCACTGTTCAAAGCGCGAAGGTCATGATGGAACGTGACACTGGCCGCTCCAAGGGCTTCGGCTTTGTGGAAATGGGCAGCGATGCAGAAGCACAAGCCGCTATCCAAGGTTTGCATGGTCAAAATTACGGCGGCCGTGACCTGGTGGTCAACGAAGCACGTCCTATGGAGCCACGTCCTCCACGTAGCGGCGGCTTCGGCGGCGGCAATGGTGGTGGCGGTTACGGCAATGGTGGCGGCGGTTACGGCGGTGGTCGTGGCAACGGTGGTGGCGGTTACGGCGGTGGCCGTGGCGGTTACTAAGCCAATTGCATTGCATCAAGCGCTTTCTAAGCGCTTGTAATAAAAAAGGAACCTTCGGGTTCCTTTTTTATTTTCAGAAAATTTCTCTTTCAACGGTTGCCATATCTCTCCAACTCTAACAATAATATTTACGCAGAATTAATAGATTCTGTTGCAATATATTTACCACCGGCTTAATAGAAGCGTTTAATAGCGCAACGACTATATGCCTTCGTTCAGGGTTTAGGAGAGTGTAATGGGCAGCAAGTTATACGTTGGAAATCTTCCCTACGGCATTCGTGACATCGATTTGGAACAAGCTTTCATACAGTTTGGTACTGTGATTAGCGCGAAAGTCATGATGGAACGGGATACGGGTCGCTCTAAAGGCTTTGGCTTTGTAGAGATGCACAGCGAGAGCGAGGCCAGTGCTGCCGTTCAAGGTATGAACGGCCAGCCCTTAGGGGGCCGTAGCCTCGTAGTCAACGTTGCACGCCCTATGGAGCCGCGCGCTCCTCGTAGCGGCGGCTACGGAGGCAATAACAGTGCGGGCGCAGGTTTTGGCCAAGGAGGATATGCAGGCCGGGGAGAAGGGGGGTTTCGCAGCCCCTATGGCACCGGCCCACGGGGCCGGAATAACCAGAGTGGATATGGGCAGGGCAATGATAATGGCAGCCGTTATCGCAACGGAAGTTAAGAATAATCCGGCAGCAATAAAAAAGACCTTGAAGGTCTTTTTTATTGCTGAATAAGAATTTTGCCTACAACACAAAAAGAATATTGCTTATTTATTAAAAATATTATTTATTGTTTTGTATGACGCCTTTCACGCGCCCTTGTAATTGAATGACCTGCGAAAGATTGTCATATTTCAGACTATCGCCACTAAAACGATTATTCCCTCGAGTTAGTACCACAGGAAGATGCGATTGCACACGCTCCTCATTGGTCCATGCATGCAAAAATTCGCCCTCCAGGCGCATCAGCCCCGCAGCATTGTTGGGCGTTGTACGCTGAACTTTGGCATTGCCCCACAGCTGCACTTCCGATGCGTCTGAGTTGCTAATCCCCCGATGAGCGGAAGTTGTGGTGACCACATTGTCTAAGCCAACGCTGCGCGTGCGAACTTCATCAACTTCCAAAACATCCGTGGCTGGATAGTGGCGCGCCATATCGCCCAGAATTTCACTTTGCATGCGCCCGGCAGCGTCAAACTGCAATACCGAAAAGTCTTGCAACGTGTAGTCTGGCTCCGCGCTCATCGTGGGGTCAGCACTTGCAACTAACGGCTTTGGAGCATTGCGCACTAGCCACCAGGTGGCTGCAGCAAGCAGCGCCATGAGCAGTACGGGTAGATAAATCGAAACTTGCTCCCACACACGCTGCAAAGACTTTTTCATGACTGGTATTGCTCCAATAGGCGCTGATAGTGTCCCGTCGCCAGGAGCAAGAGGTCGCACAACTCGCGCACCGCACCGTGTCCACCTTGCGCACGACTGACCCAGTCGGCGATGGCCAAGTTCTCCGCGTGTGCGTTCACCGGTGCGCACGCTAAGGCACAGCGTTGCATAACAGGCAAGTCTGGCCAATCGTCGCCCATCGCTGCAGCCTGATGCCACCCCAAGCCCAGGCGATCCAGCATGGCTTGTGCTGCCGGCAGCTTGTCTTCCGTACCAAATACAACGTGCTCAACGCCCAGCTGCTGCAGACGCAAACGCAGCGGCGCGGAGTCGCGCCCGGTTACGACTGCCGGGGTAATTCCTGCCTTCTGCAGCAACTTGATACCGTGTCCATCCAACGTATTGAAACGCTTAATGGTTTCCCCATGTTCTGTAAAGTGGAGACCACCATCGGTCAGTACGCCATCGATATCAAAGAAAACGACAAGAACAGGGCGGGCTTTTTCCAGCAATGCTGAAGCGACATTAAGAGCAGATTTTTGAGCGGTTTGGGGCATCAGATGACCTTCGCAAGCATCAGATCTCGCACGTGCACCATGCCCAGCAAACATCCTTGTGCATCGACAACCAACACCGACGTAATGCCGTGCTGTTCCATGAGCTGCGCAGCATCGGCAGCCAATGCATCCGGGGAAATGGTTCGAGGGGTGCGGTGCATCAAATCGACCACTTTCGCTGTTCGCAGATCGATCCCATCTTCTATCCGGCGGCGTAAATCCCCATCCGTGAAAATGCCTTGAAGTCGATTCTGCTCGTCCACCACCGCGCTGGCGCCCATGCTCTTGGCGCTGATTTCACGCATCAGCGTGCTGAAGCTGTCATGGGCTTGCACGCGCGGCACCTCGTTTCCGCTGCGCATCACATCGCGAACATGGGTGAGCAGCTTACGACCCAGCGCCCCCCCAGGGTGTGACAACGCAAAGTCTTCAGCCTTAAAACCACGCGCATCCAGCAAAGCGGCGGCCAATGCGTCTCCTAAAGCCAATTGCACGGTCGTGCTGGCCGTAGGAGCCAGATTCAACGGACAAGCTTCGCGCTCTACGCTCGTGTCTAACACCCAGTCCGAGTGCTTGGCCAAGCTGGAAGTCAATCCACCCGTCATGCCCGCAATTCTCACACCTTGGCGCTTGAGCGCAGGTAGTAGCGAAGTCAGCTCCTGACTCTCACCACTGTTAGAAATCGCAAGCACCAAATCCTTGCTGGTGACCATGCCCAGATCACCATGGCTAGCTTCTGCGGGATGCACAAAAAATGCGGGGGTTCCTGTAGATGCGAGCGTGGCGGCAATTTTGCGGCCGATGTGGCCGCTCTTACCCATCCCCATGACGACCACGCGCCCTGGCGTTGCCAGAATGGCCTGCGCGACTTGGACAAAGCTGTCATCTAAACGCTCGGCCAGCGCTTGCATGGACTGAATTTCGATGGCCAGAGTTTCACGCGCCGTTGCGAGTGCTTGCGTAGCGCCCAAGACGGGAGCGATGTGCATGGGGGTATTCATGCTGCGATTTTATCGATCCCGCCATGTCCACGCTCGATAGCATTGCAGTGCGGGATGGCCGCCCCGCATGGATAGCCCCGATTGGGCAAAAAAACGGTGGTCTGATTACACTTTTTGAATATCTTTGCCCCGTGGCGCCCGCATTAGGTCAGGCTCACTGGGTTACAAAACTCTTTATTCCCGCCTGCTCAAGCACAAGCCGTGCCCAGCTGAGGCGCTTTCAGACCACTCCCATGTACACCTCCAGCGTCAACGACTACCTTCGCGAGCACATTCGTACCGTCCCCGATTGGCCCGCGCCAGGCGTGCAGTTTCGCGACATCACCCCTTTGCTGCAAAACCCCAAAGTATTTCGCGTGCTGATTGATGCTTTTGTGCACCGCTACATGGATGCGGACAAGCGCCCAGACGTGGTGGCAGGGCTGGATGCGCGGGGCTTTATCCTGGGCGCGGTCATTGCCTATGAACTTAACGTCGGTTTTGTTCCAATCCGCAAAAAGGGCAAGCTGCCTTTTACGACCGTGGAAGAGACTTACGAGCTGGAATATGGCAGCGCCACCGTGGAGTTGCACACCGATGCCGTCAAACCTGGCGACAAAGTCTTGCTGATTGATGATTTGATCGCCACCGGCGGCACCATGATGGCGGGCAAAAAACTGCTCGAAAAACTGGGTGCCACAGTCATGGAAGGCGCGGCCATCGTGGACTTGCCTGAACTGGGGGGCTCCAAGCTGCTCACTGAAACTGGCAAGCTGCCTTTGTTCACGCTGGTGGACTTTGCCGGTCACTAAAAGGCATTGAGCACTTGCACCTCAGCCGGCAGTGCCGGCTTTTTTAGGGCGGCTTGCACAATCGCTGCAAACAACGGCAAGTCTTGGCTGTTGTAGCTTGGGGCCTGTTTATGGCGACTCACCACCGTTTTTTAGCGCACAGATCGTTCTGGCCGTTTTTCCTGCATACAGCGGGATGGTGCTGCCTCTTCATCGCGGCGGCGCTAGGTAGTGTGTGGGGCGGTATGGCGCTGTTTCTGCATGCGCCGCCCACAGGCAAGTTCTCGCACGCGGCCGTTTGGCTTTGGGGTGTTGCGTGGCTGTTATTAGTGGGCTGCGCCTTACTGCAAAAGCGCATGGTTCCCATCCTCGCGGGGGGATTGCCGCTGATGCTGGGCCTGTGGATTTGGTGGGCCAGCATTACCCCCCAAGCAGACAGAGCCTGGGCTGACGATGTAGCACAACTGGTCAACCTCACTCCCGACCCGCAGCAGCCCGGCATCGTGCAGTTAAACAACGTGCGCAATTTCCAATGGCGCAGCGATACCGACTACACACCGCGCTGGGAAACGCGCAGTTATGACCTGAACCAACTGCGCAGTGTGGATGTGGTCCTGTCCTATTGGATGGGCCCCGCCATTGCGCACACTCTGGTGTCTTTTGGCTTCACAGACGGCCAGCATGTGGTGTTTTCCATCGAAATTCGCAAAGAAAAGCACGAGCAATTCGATGCCCTGGCAGGTTTTTTTAAACAGTATGAGATGGCCCTGGTAGCGGCCGATGAACGCGACATTCTGGCGGTGCGAACCAATGTGCGCAGCGAGCAAGTGCACCTGTACCGCATCAGCATGGCGCCAAGCAGCATGCGCGATTTATTCATGGCGTATGCCCAGCAAGCCGAACAACTGCGCCAAACGCCGCGCTTTTATCACACGCTCACCGCCAACTGCACCACCATTGTTTGGCAATTGGCACGCCGCATTGGTCAGGCCTTGCCCACGGACTGGCGCTTGCTGGCCTCTGGCTATCTGCCTGAATATTTAAGGGATGCAGGGGCACTCCAGTCTCCGCAGCCCATAGAGGTGCTGCGCGCCGCAGGCAACATGACCGAACGCGCGCAAAACTGGCAGCGTCCTGCAATGCTCGACGATGCAGGGGCCAGCGCAGATTTCTCACGCCATATCCGCCAGGGCTGGGCGCCTTAAGCAGCGCTCTGCACTCGCGGCCTATGACGTTGTTCTTGTTGCCCGCTTGGTTTTTCGCCTTGCTGCCAGCTTGCCCATCACACCGCACGTGCGCTACCACGCCATCATTGGCAACCACACGCGCGATGTGCCTTTTGGCCACAGCGTGCAGGAGCACCCGCGTGCAATTGTGGAAATCCGCCGCATCCTGCATCGACAACTAGAGCAGCCTACCGTTGTCAGCCCTTGATTTCACGCTGTTTAGTATCTGAAACCTTTTAAGTACAACGGCATATAGCTCCTGAAAGCAAAGCACTGCACTGCTATTACACCACTGCTGAGCTGCATAAAAACAAGGCACACCGCACCACCACTTGCCCGATTTCTCGCTGGACTTTTGCTATCATTAACAAAGCTAATTCAAGTTTAGGAAGGCTAACTCCATGTCCCGCACCCGTTCCCTGTGGCGCACCGCGCTGACCGTCACCGCCTTGGCCGCCGCCATCACCGGCGCAGCCCATGCTGCAGATGCCTACCCGAGCAAGCCCATCACGCTGGTGATTCCTTACTCGGCCGGTGGTTCGACCGACATCCTGGGCCGTCTGATTGCGCAAAAACTCAGCGAGCGCCTGAACGTGTCCGTGGTGGTGGAAAACAAGCCCGGTGCCAACGGCACGATTGGTGTGGACCGCGTGGCCAAGGCCCCTGCAGACGGCTACACCGTGGTGCTGGGTGACGTGGGCGGCCTAGCGATTTCGCCCAGCCTCTACCCCAAACTGCCCTACAAGCCCCTCACCGATCTGGATGTGGTGAGCCTGGTGGGCCGCAGCCCGCTGGTGCTGACCGTGGGCAGCAAGAGCCCGCTGCAATCGCTGGCCGACCTGACCGCCGCCGCCAAGGCCAAGCCTGAAGTGCTCAACTACCCCTCCTCGGGCACCGGCGGCCCCAACCACATGGGCGGCGCGCTGTATGCCCTGCAGGCCGATGTGAAAGTCACCCACGTGCCGTACAAGGGCAGTGCGCCTTCCGTGGTGTCGCTGGTGGCCGGTGAAACTGATTTTGGTTTCCTGACCGCCGTCACCATCAACTCCCAGCTGAACGCAGGCAACCTGCGTGCGCTGGCCGTGGCCCATACCGAGCGCCTGCCCGCCATGCCGAATGTGCCCACCATGCACGAGGCCGGTCTGAAGAACTTTGTGGCCGACGCCTGGTTCATGGCTGCCGTGCCCGCAGGCACGCCCAAGCCCATCATCGATTTGCTGCAAAAGGAAATCGCCGCCGTACTGCCGGAAGCCGACGTGAAGGCCAAGCTCGACAGCGTGGGCGTGCTGCCAGCCGGCATGTCAGTCAAGGATTCGCAGGCGTTCCTCGCCAAGGAAATCACCAAATGGGACAACGTGGTCAAGCAAGCCAAGATCACGCTGGACTAAGCGGGCTAAGCTGCGACTGACAGTCCCTAAACCTCAAAGAGCGCCTCCCCAGGCGCTTTTTTGCGTTTACTTGCCGATGCAAAAACTGCTGAAGATCACGCCCAGCAAATCGTCGGACGTGAACTCGCCCGTAATGCTGTTGAGCGCGGTTTGCGCCAGGCGCAGCTCCTCGGCCAGGATGTCCAGCGCCGGGCCGGGCACGTTGAGCTGGTCATGCGCTTCTTCCAAATGGGCACCCACGGCCTGCAGCGCCTCCACATGGCGCGCGCGCGCAATGTACAGGCCTTCAGCGGCCGACTGCCAGCCGGCCACCTGCAGCAGGCGCTGGCGCACGGCATCCAGACCATCGCCGGTGCGGGCGGACAGGCTCAGGCTTGCCTCGCTGCCCTTGCGGCCCGCCAGCGGTGGCAGCGTCTGCATGTGGGCCCCGGGTGCTGCCAGGTCGGTCTTGTTCCACAGGTCGATCACGGGAATGTTCGGCGCGATGCGCTCGGCCAGCGTGCGCGCAATCTCCAGATCGGCGCCAGCGTAGTCGCTGTCGCCCATGCGCGAGAGATCGTGCAGAAACAGCACGGCATCGGCCCCGGCAATCTCTTCCCACGCCCGGGCAATGCCAATGCGCTCCACCTCATCATTGCTATCGCGCAGACCGGCGGTGTCGATCACGTGCAGCGGCACGCCGTCGATCTGGATGGTCTGCTGCACCTTGTCGCGCGTCGTGCCAGCAATCGGCGTGACGATGGCCAGCTCCGCCCCCGCCAAGGCGTTGAGCAGCGAGCTTTTACCCGCATTGGGCTGCCCCGCAATCACTACCTTGATGCCTTCGCGCAGCAGCGCGCCTTGCTGGGTGCGCGCCAGCACCATGCCCAGCAAGGCGCGCAGAGCGTCCAGCTGCCCATAGGCATCGGCCTTCTTCAGAAAATCGATTTCTTCTTCGGGAAAGTCCAGCGTGGCTTCCACCAGCATGCGCAGGTGCACCAGCGCATCGCGCAGCTCGCCAATCTCGCGCGAGAACTCGCCCGACAGGGAGCGGCTGGCGCTGCGCGCTGCGGCTTCGGTGCTGGCGTCGATCAGGTCGGCAATGGCCTCAGCCTGCGCCAGGTCGATCTTGTCGTTCATGAACGCGCGCTCGGTGAACTCGCCGGGTTGCGCCAGACGCAGGCCGGGCAGCACAGCATCACCCGATGTGGGCGCCACCTCTTGCGCAGCCTCCAAGCAACGCGCCAGCAGCAGCTGCAGCACCACGGGACCGCCGTGCGCCTGCAGCTCCAGCACGTCTTCGCCGGTATAGCTGTTGGGGCCGGGAAAGTACAGGGCCAAGCCATGGTCGATGGGCGCTTGCTTGGCATCTTTGAAAGGCAAGTACGTGGCTTCGCGCGGCTTTAGCTCTTTGCCCAGCAAGTGGCGCACAAAGCCTGCAATGGCTTTGCCGGAAACGCGAACAATGCCCACGGCCCCGCGCCCTGGCGCAGTAGCAATGGCAACGATGGGGTCGGTATGGCGCGCAAGCATGGCTTGACATCCTTTGTGCTGCAGCCGCCCAGCGCATCTGGGGGCCATGGACGGTTTAAAAACAGGAGCGCTTTGCCCTGGTGAATGCTTGATTTCACCTATGAAACCATGCGAGTTGCAGATTTCACGAGGGCACAACGCTCTTGTTTTTAAAGCATCTCTTGTAAACATCAAAGGCCGCAGATGCGGCCTTTGAGGGGTTTAGCAAGCCGTGCGGGGCTTACTTCTTCTTGGCTTTGACGTCCGTGACAGCGGCGTCTGCCTTCTTGAAGTTCGGCAGATTGAACTGCGGGGGCACACCCATGCGGGTGTTAATGACCCATTGCTGCGCAATCGACAAGATGTTGTTGGTCAGCCAGTACAGCACCAGACCAGCAGGGAACATGAAGAACATGACACCGAAGATCAGCGGCATGAACCACATCATCTTGGCCTGCATCGGGTCGGGTGGCACAGGGTTCAGCGCGGTCTGCAGCAGCGACGAAGCCATCATCAGCAGCGGCAAGATGAAGTAGGGGTCCTTGGCCGACAAGTCGGTGATCCACAAAATCCACGGAGCGTGGCGAATTTCCACCGACGACAGCACCACCCAGTACAGCGCAATGAACACCGGAATCTGGATCATGATGGGGAAGCAGCCGCCCATCGGGTTGACCTTCTCCTCACGGTAGATGCGCATCATCTCTTGCTGCATCTGCTGGGGGTTGCCCTTCAGACGTTCGCGCATTTCCATGATCTTGGGGTTGACCGCCTTCATCTTGGCCATCGAGCCGTACGCCTTGGCGTTCAACCAGTAGAACAAAATCTTCAGCGACAGGACCAGACCGACAATCGACCAGCCCCAGTTGCCCACGATGCCGTGGATTTTGTCCATCAACCAGTACAGCGGCTTGGCCAGAATGGTCAGCCAGCCATAGTCTTTCACCAGCTCCAGGCCCGGGGCCAGGCTTTCCAGTGTCTTTTCCAGCTGCGGGCCGGCAAACAGGCGCGCATCCACGGCCTTGGTTTGACCAGGCTGCACATCGCCAACGTTGGTGATCGTGCCTGCCGCAAACAGGTTGTCGCCCACCTTGCGCGCGTAGTTGTCGCGCTGCACGCCTTCGCCCAGCAACCAGGCGCTGGCAAAGTAGTGCTGCACCATGGCCACATAGCCTGTGCTGGTGGAGCTTTGGAACTCAGCCTTGCCCTCGGCAATTTTCTTGAACTCGATCTTCTGGAACTTCTTTTCTTCCGAATACACGGCAGGGCCGGTAAAGGTCGAGTAGAAAGCGTTGCCGCCATCAAGCGCATTGCCGTCACGCTGCAGCTGCAGGTACAGCTGGGGCGACACCACGGTCGTGCCGTTGTTCACCACTTCGTGCTTGACAGCGATGTCATAGGCACCGCGCTTGAGGGTGAAAGTCTTGACCAGCTTGACGCCGCCTTGCTCGGGCGATTCAAAACGCACTTGCAGTTCGTTTTGGCCGTCTTGGAGTTCACGCTCACCGGGCAAGACCGTCATCATGGTCTTGTGATTGGGGAAGTTACCGCCAATCAGGCCAGTTTCAGCCATGTAAATGCGGTCAGCGCTCTGGTCGAACAGCACAAAACTCTTGCTGCGATCTGCATCAGAAGCGTAAGCGGGCAGTTCAGCGTGCACCACGGCGCCGCCCTGGGTGTCAAACGTCAGCTTGAGCACGTCGGTGGAGACGGTGATTTTTTCACGGGCCACAGGGGCCGTATCTGCAGCGCCCGGCACATCGCTGCCCGAGGCCGTGCCAGCTGACGCCGTCACGGCATCAGGTACATCGGCAGGCTTGCTGTCAGCGGGCGCAGTGGCCACTGCCTTGGGCGCCGTAGGGAAGAACGTGGCAGTTTTGCCATTGTGGATTTGCCATTGGTCCCACAGCAAAACCATGGAAAAGCCAAATATCACCCACAAAATGGTGCGGCGAATGTCGTTCATGAAGACTTCTTTGGTGAGGAAGAGGAGGTCAAACCGGTAAACAGCTTGGGCGCTTGGTCAGGCACGGGATCATGCCCGCCTTCACACCACGGCTGGCAGCGCGCCAGTCGCCGTAGTGTCAAATAGCTACCAGCTGCAGCGCCGTGCTGCTCTAGTGCCTGCAATGAATAGGCGGAGCAAGTCGGCTCAAATCGGCACGATGGGCCCAGCCACGGACTGAGCATGAGGCGATAGCCACGCACCAGTGCCATGAGCCAAGCCTTGATCATGGCTTAGCTCGCTCCTGCAATGACCACCGATTCCGGTGGCAACGCATCGACCGGCACGGGTGCCGGTTTCGGTGTTTTGCGCCGCGTTGCATGCGTCAACAGCTGCAGCAACTCTGCACGCACAGCCTGTTTAAGCACATCTGACGTGGCGCTGATGAACTGCTTGCGATCAAAACCAGCACGCAGGCGCACCACATACGCAGCAGGCGGCAAGGCGCGCAACTGCGCATCAAACTCGCTCGCTACGGCATAAATTTGCCGCTTGATGGCGTGCCGCGTCACCGATCGCTTGGCCCAGCGCTTGGGCACCAGAGGGCCCAGCCACACTTGTGGCACTTGGCAACCGGGCACGACAAACAGGGCCTGCGGTGCTGGCTCTGAGAGCTTCGCACCGGGCCCTGTTGGCTCAGCGTCCTTGGCAACGTCGGTTTCGCTGAGCACCAACCGGTGCAAAGCAAAGTGCGGCGTCCGGGAGATAGTCCCCCCGGACATCGTCGCCTGAAATTGGGGGCGCGTTTGCAGCCGTTGCATCACAGCAAGCCCTGGCTAGGCGCAGGGAATGGTGTCAGGCAGTCGGCCAAGCGAGCTGACCTTAGACGGCCAGGCGCTTACGGCCCTTGGCGCGACGAGCATTGATGACGGCACGGCCGCCCTTGGTCTTCATACGCACCATGAAACCATGGGTGCGGGCGCGCTTAGTCTTGGAGGGTTGGTATGTACGCTTCATGTTCGTTCCTTGAGAAGGTTCAGTTTCTTACTGGCCGGCGCAGCCCTTGTGGATGCGCAGTACCTAATTTCCCCCGGCCAAGCCAGCATTGGATGCACCAGCTTTGCAGCCGATGCCCGCAAATAAAAGCTTCACGCGGGGCTTATCACCCTGAACACATTCAGGGAAACCCGAAATTATCTCAGGGTTATGCACCTCTTGCAATGACCCTGCAAACCTGCTCCAAAATATGTGACCGTGTTCACATGCTGGAAAAAGTGCCGCGCATTTGTGGATAACTATTTGAAAAGCTACAATCACAGCCCCGCAACCGTTCCTCCTATCCACAAAAAGCGCGCCTATCCGACATGACAGAGGAACTACCTAACGATGCTGGTCAAGGCCTGTGGTTGGCCTGCGTCGAGCAGCTCAGCCAGGACTTGCCTGAGCAACAGTTCAATACTTGGATCAAACCTTTGGTGGCGACGGTCACGGAAGACTTCTCCAAAGTGACGGTCTATGTGGCCAACCGTTTTAAGCTTGACTGGATCCGCGCCCAATATGCGGGACGCATTTCCGGCCTGCTGGAAGACTTGTACGGCCAGCCCGTCACTCTGGAGTTGGCGCTTGCTCACCGTGAAAGTGTGGTGCGCACTTATGTTCGACCTTACCAAGCCGAACGCAGCACCCCTTCGGAGGCTCCAACGCTGCTGCCCTCTGGCTCCAGCGTGGAAGAAGCACCGGTTCCCGCATTTCGCAACCGCCTGAACTCGGCCCTGACGTTTGAAACGCTCGTCGAAGGTACCGCCAACCGCATGGCGCGCTCGGCCGCCATGCATGTGGCCGGCTCGCCCGGCCATCTGTACAACCCGCTATTTATATATGGCGGTGTCGGCCTGGGTAAGACGCACCTTGTACATGCTGTGGGTAACCAGCTGCTCAAGGACAAACCGGACGCCAAAATTCTTTACATCCATGCCGAGCAATTTGTCTCGGATGTGGTGAAAGCCTACCAGCGTCGCACCTTTGATGAGTTCAAAGAACGCTACCACTCGCTCGATCTTTTGCTGATTGACGACGTGCAGTTCTTTGCCAACAAAGACCGCACGCAGGAAGAATTCTTTAACGCGTTTGAAGCCTTGCTGGCCAAAAAGAGCCACATCGTGATGACCTCAGACACCTATCCCAAGGGTCTGACCAACATTCATGAGCGCCTGGTGTCGCGCTTTGACTCTGGCTTGACCGTGGCGATTGAGCCGCCCGAGCTGGAAATGCGCGTGGCCATCCTGATCAACAAAGCGCGTGCGGAGAATGCCGAGATGCCCGAAGAGGTTGCCTTCTTTGTGGCCAAAAACGTGCGCTCAAACGTGCGTGAACTTGAAGGTGCGCTGCGCAAAATCCTGGCTTATTCGCGCTTCAACCAAAAAGAAGTGTCGATCCAGCTGGCGCGAGAGGCGCTGCGCGATCTACTGAGCATTCAAAACCGCCAGATCAGTGTGGAAAACATCCAGAAGACGGTGGCTGACTACTACAAGATCAAGGTCGCGGACATGTACAGCAAGAAGCGCCCTGCGTCGATTGCCCGCCCGCGCCAGATCGCCATGTATTTGGCCAAAGAGTTGACGCAAAAGAGCTTGCCCGAGATTGGCGAGCTGTTTGGCGGCCGCGATCACACCACGGTGCTGCACGCCGTGCGCAAGATCTCGGCCGAGCGCCAGCAACTGACCGAGCTGAACCAGCAGCTGCATGTGCTGGAGCAAACGCTCAAAGGCTGATGGATTTTCCCCTCGCCGGCTCCAGCCTTGCGGAGCAAAATGAGGGGGTTTGGGTGGCACGAGGGGGCGCAAAACGATGCGCCGCTGCCCATTCGCACCGAGACCCGCTACTGAAACATAGAGGTTGACATGATCGTCCTGAAAGCCACACAAGACAAAGTTCTCGCGGTCCTGCAATCGGTGTCCGGCATCGTAGAGCGCCGCCACACCCTGCCGATTCTGGCCAACGTGCTGATCAAAAAGACCGGCAACGCCTTGCAATTCACCACCAGCGATCTGGAAATCCAGATCCGCACCACGGCCGAGCTGGGCGGTGACACGGGCGACTTTTCCACCACCATTGGCGCGCGCAAGCTGATCGACATTTTGAAGACCATGCCCGGCGACCAGACCGTCGCGCTGGAGTCGCAGCAGTCCAAGATGATTTTGAAGGGCGGCAAGAGCCGCTTCACCATGCAGACGCTGCCCGGTGAAGACTTCCCGCTGGTGCAGGAAGCGGCCAACTTTGGCCCCGCCTTCAGCGTGTTCCAGAAGGTGTTAAAAGACCTGATGGGCCAGGTCTCGTTTGCCATGGCGGTGCAAGACATTCGCTACTACTTGAACGGCATCTTGTTTGTGGCCGAAGGCAACACCCTGAGCCTGGTCGCCACCGACGGCCACCGCCTGGCCTTTGCCAGCGCCGAGCTGGATGTGGATGTGGGCGAGAAGCAAGAAGTGATCTTGCCGCGCAAAACGGTGCTGGAGCTGCAGCGCTTGCTCAGCGATGTAGGCGGTGAGAACTCGCCGCGCATCGAGATGCAGTTTGCCAACAACCAGGCCAAGTTCACCTTTGCCGGCATGGAATTTGTGACCAAGCTGGTCGAGGGCAAGTTCCCCGACTACAACCGCGTCATTCCGCGCAACCACCACAACACCGTGACACTGGGCCGCGCGCCGCTGCTGGCTTCGCTGCAGCGCACTGCCATCATGACCAGCGACAAGTTCAAGGGTGTGCGCTTGACGATTGAGCCCGGCACTTTGCGTGTCGCCTCGAACAACGCCGATCAGGAAGAGGCCGTGGACGAGCTGGACATCGACTACGGCGGTGACGCCATCGACATCGGCTTTAACGTGACCTATCTGCTGGACGTTCTGGCCAATATGTCGCAAGACATGGTCAAGATCGACTTGGCGGACGGCAACAGCTCCGCGCTGGTCAGCATTCCCGGCAATGACAACTTCAAGTACGTTGTCATGCCCATGCGCATTTAAGCGCCCGATGCGCTGTGCTTGACCGCACGGCGCATAACAAAAAGATAGCTACTGGCCCTTGCCAGCGCTGATTTTTGAAATGATTTATTGGTATTTCCTAGGCAGAGCAAGGGCAACAAGCTCTTAGTTTTGCAGCAGTAAGGCACCTTCATGACCGACGAGAACAAGCCAGACACCTCATCCACAGCCCCCGTGATCGCCCCCGCAGATACCGGCTATGGCGAAGGTTCGATCCAGATCCTGGAAGGCCTGGAAGCCGTACGCAAGCGCCCCGGCATGTACATCGGCGATACGTCCGATGGCACCGGCTTGCACCACCTGGTGTTTGAAGTGGTGGACAACTCCATCGACGAAGCACTGGCCGGCCACTGCGATGACATTCTGGTGACGATCCACGCCGATGGCTCGCTCTCCGTCATCGACAACGGCCGTGGTATTCCTACCCGCGTGAAGATGGACGATAAGCACGAGCCCAAGCGCTCGGCTGCGGAAATCGCCCTGACCGAATTGCACGCGGGCGGCAAGTTCAACCAGAACAGCTACAAGGTCTCGGGCGGTCTGCACGGCGTGGGCGTGTCCTGCGTGAACGCGCTGTCGATCTGGCTCAAGCTGACCGTGCGCCGCGATGGCAAAACCTATGAAATCGACTTCTCACGCGGCTTTGTACAAAACCGCTTGATCGAAATCGTGGATGGCTTTGAAGTCTCGCCCATGCGCCTGATTGGCGAATCGGACAAGCGCGGCACCAAGGTGCACTTCCTGCCCGACCAGGACATCTTCAAAGAAAACTTCGAGTTCCGTTACGAAATTTTGGCCAAGCGCCTGCGCGAACTCTCGTTCCTGAACAACGGCGTGCGCATTCGCCTCAAAGACGAGCGCGACGGCAAGGAAGACGACTTCTCGGGCGCCGGCGGCGTCAAAGGCTTTGTCGGCTTTATCAACGCCAACAAAAAGGTGCTGCACCCCACCGCGTTCTACGCCGAAGGCTCGCGCCCTGCCGAAACCTATGGAGGCATTCCCGGCACCGAAATCGGTGTGGAAGTGGCCATGCAGTGGAACGACGGCTACAACGAGCAAGTGCTGTGCTTCACCAACAACATCCCGCAGCGTGACGGTGGCACCCACCTGACCGGGCTGCGCGCCGCCATGACACGCGTGATCGGCAAATACATCGATCAAAACGAGTTTGCCAAGAAGGCTAAGGTGGAAGTCACCGGCGACGACATGCGCGAAGGCCTGTGCTGCGTGCTGAGCGTGAAAGTGCCTGAGCCCAAGTTCTCCAGCCAGACCAAAGACAAGCTGGTCAGCTCGGAAGTGCGCGCACCAGTTGAAGACATCGTCGGCAAGCTGCTGAGCGACTACCTAGAAGAAAACCCGACCGACGCCAAGCTGCTGTGCGGCAAGATCATTGACGCCGCCCGCGCCCGCGAAGCCGCGCGCAAGGCCCGCGAAATGACGCGCCGCAAGGGTGTGCTGGACGGCATGGGCCTGCCCGGCAAGCTGGCCGATTGCCAGGAAAAAGACCCCGCGCTGTGCGAAATCTACATCGTCGAGGGTGACTCTGCGGGTGGCTCGGCCAAACAAGGCCGTGACCGTAAGTTCCAGGCCATCCTGCCCCTGCGCGGCAAGATCCTGAACGTGGAAAAAGCGCGCTATGAAAAGCTGCTGTCCAGCCAGGAAATCATCACCTTGATTACCGCTTTAGGCACCGGCATTGGCAAGGTGAGCGCCGATTCGGGCAAGAGCAACTCGGACGACTACAACCCCGACAAGCTGCGCTACCACCGCATCATCATCATGACCGACGCGGACGTGGACGGTGCGCACATCCGTACGCTGCTGCTGACCTTCTTCTACCGCCAGATGCCGGAGCTGGTCGAGCGCGGCCACATCTATATTGCCCAGCCACCGCTGTACAAGGTCAAGAACGGCAAGGAAGAGCTGTATTTGAAGGACGGTCCGGCGCTGAACAAGTACCTGCTGAAAATCGCCTTGAACCACGCCAGCGTGACCACCGGCGGCGCCAATGCGCGCGTGCTGGAAGGCGAAGAGCTGGGCAAACTGGCCAATATGCATTTGGCCGCAGAGAACGTGATCGAACGCCTGTCCAACTTCATGGACGCAGAAGCCCTGCGCGCCATTGCTGACGGCGTGCAAATCAAGCTTGACACCTTGGAAGAAGCCCAGGCCTGTGCGCCCATTCTGGAAGCCAAGCTGCGCGAGCTGACCACCACCGGCATTCCTGCTGCTGTGACCGCTGAAATCGATCCGGTGAATGACAACCCAATTCTGCGCATCAGCCGCCACCACCACGGCAACATCAAGAGCTCCATCCTGACGCAAGACTTTGTGCGCGGCACAGACTATGCAGCGCTGGCCGATGAAGCCCAGCACTTCAACGGTCTGCTGGCCGAAGGCGCCAAGGCCACCCGTGGTGAAGGCGAGAAAGCCAAGACTGAAAAGGTCGGCGACTTCCGCCAGGCCATGGCCTGGTTGATCTCCGAAGCCGAACGCACCACTGGCCGCCAGCGCTATAAGGGCTTGGGCGAAATGAACCCCGCCCAGCTGTGGGAAACCACCATGGACCCGAATGTGCGCAGCTTGCTGCAAGTACAAATTGGTGACGCCATCGAAGCCGACCGCGTGTTCACCATGCTGATGGGCGACGAAGTAGAGCCGCGCCGAAATTTCATCGAAGCCAACGCATTGCGTGCTGGCAATATCGATGTCTAATTTCAAAAATTAGAGCTGTCAGCGCAGGCTGTACAAGGCTTGAAGCCCGAAAAGGCTTCAAGCCTTTTTTTAAAAACGCTTACCGCGCAAGCTGTGAGCAATCCCCTGCGCGCCCACTGCGCATTTCCTGCCATTGCATGGCGCACGTCGCAATTGGCACGTAACCTGCTTAAAGACAGCATCTTGTATACAACCGGGTATTCATCATGCTGATTGGCACATTCGAAGATTGGAAGCGCGCGTACGAAGAGGGTGCAGACCCGGCCCAGTTGCTGGAGCAGCAGCGCCAAGCCTGCAAGGCCGATGACACGGCGTGGATCAGCATTGCCACTGCCGAACAGCTGCAAGCCCAAACCACAGCACTAAAGGCCTTAGAAACCACCGTGGGCCGCGCCCAATTGCCGCTGTTTGGCATTCCGTTTGCCGCCAAGGACAACATTGATGTGGCGGGCTTTCAGACCACCGCTGCCTGCCCCACCTTTGCGCACGATGCACTGCAAGATGCTGTGGCCGTGCAGCGCTTAAAACAAGCCGGTGCCATCGTCTTGGGTAAGACCAATCTGGACCAGTTTGCAACCGGCTTGGTCGGCACACGCTCGCCCTATGGCGTGGTGCCCAACCCCTTTGATGCCACGCTGATTTCTGGTGGTTCAAGCTCAGGTTCTGCCTCTGTCGTGGCGCGTGGTTTGGTGCCATTTGCCCTGTCCACCGACACCGCAGGCTCCGGCCGTGTGCCTGCAGCGTTCAACCAGATTGTGGGATTAAAACCCACGCCCGGTGCAGTGCCGAGCACCGGTTTGGTGCCCGCATGCCGCACGCTCGATTGCATTGGCGTATTGGCGCTGAATGTGGCCGACAGCGCCGCCGTAATGGCCATCATGGAAGGCGTAGACGCGGGTGACAGCTACAGCCAAGCACGGCCCTTTGTGGCCGCGCACCAGCCACTGGCACAACTGCGTGTGGGCGTACATGACGCGCCCAAGTTGTCCGCCGATTACGACGTGGCCTTTAACGCTTTTATGGATGGACTCAAGCAGCAAACCGCACAGGTGAACCCACTCTCTTTTGCTACGCTGTTTGAAGTGGCCAACTTGCTGTACTACGGCCCCTGGGTGGCCGAACGCGTGGTGGGCGCACGCAGCATTTACGAGACGCACCCCGAGGCCTTGTTGCCTGTGATTCGCCAGGTGCTGGATGTGCACGAGCGCTTTAACGCGGCAGATACCTTTGCCGCGCAATACCACTTGCAAGACTTGAAGGTACAGGCCGAAAAAATCTGGCAACACGTCGACGTGTTGTGCGTACCCAGCGCACCACGCCACCCCAGCATTGCCGAGGCACAGGCCGATCCAATTGCCGTCAATTCCGAAATGGGCACGTACACCAATTTTGTGAATTTGCTCGGTTGGTCTGCGATTGCAATTCCAGCCTCGCAACTGCCCAGTGGGTTGCCGTTTGGCATCACCTTGATTGCCCCCGCATGGCGTGAACCCGACTTGATCCGCTGGGCGCAGCAGCTGCACGACCAAGCCATACTGCCCGCGGGCGTCACCGGTATAGCACCGAAGGTCGATGCTCTGCTCCCCAGCTGGCATGTGCCAGTACAAGGCCCAACGATTGAACTGGCCGTGGTAGGTGCGCATTTAAGCGGCATGCCACTGAATCACGAACTGCTGGCCTGCGGCGCACGCTTGCAGCAAGCCACGCACACTGCTGCGCACTATCGCTTGTATGCCTTGCAAGGCACCGTTCCGGCGAAACCCGGTTTAGCACGTTGCGATAACGGTGCAGCGATTGCTGTGGAGGTGTGGGAAGTGCCATTGGCCAACTTGGGCCACTTTGTCGCTGGAGTGCCTGCACCGTTGGGGATTGGGAATGTGCAGCTGGAAGATGGCCGCGTTGTCAAAGGCTTTATCTGCGAAGGATTTGCATTGCAGCAAGCCCAAGACATCACCGCTCATGGCGGCTGGCGCGCGTATTGCATGCAGCGGTAATGCCTGATTGGCAGCGCACGCCCATGTGCGCTGCATGCACTACGACAACATTACCAGGAGAAGATTCCGTGCCAGTCCCCAGCCTCGCCAATGTGGCTTACGACAAGCTGCGCCAAGCGTTGGACAACTTCCAATATGTGCCTGGTGACCGCTTCAGTGAAAACGAAGTCGGTGCCGAGCTGGGCATGAGCCGCACCCCCGTGCGCGAGGCCTTGGTGCGCTTGCAGCGTGAAGGCTATATCTCGGTCATGCCCAAGCTAGGCTGGGTGGTGAACGCCCTGGATTTCACCGTGTTTGAGCAGCTGTACGACGTGCGCGCGGTACTGGAATGTGCCGCCGTGGACTTGCTGACGGCAGACCACGATGTAGCGCTGCGCTTGGCGCACTTGTCTGCGCTGTGGTGCGTGCCTGTGCCACAGCGTTTGACGGAGATCGCCGAAGTCTCTCGCCATGATGAGCAGTTCCACATGGACTTAATGACCGCCAGCGGCAACCTGGAGATGGCGCGCATTCACCGCGATATTACCGACCGTATCCGCATCGTTCGCCGCTTGGAGTTCACACGCAATTACCGCATTGACATAACCTACGAAGAGCACAGCCGCATCTTGCAGGCGCTGCTGCGCCGCGATGGTTTGCAAGCCAAAATCTTGCTGCAAAAACACGTTCGCGTCAGCCGTGATGAAGTGAAAAACATCACGTTGCACATGCTGCAAAATGCAAGGTCAAAACAGCCTCTGGCCCTTATTTCATAAGGGCTAGCAGCTATTAAATCCATTTAATGCAAGGCGGCTCTGACGTCGTGAGGTTTTATGCGTGCTGCAGCAGCGCCTGCAGCAGCACGCCATCGCGACTGGCCAAAGCGTTCAAGATGCTGAAGTGATCGGCACCGAGCACAGGCAGCACGGCATCTGCGATGGATGCTTTGCGGTACGCCGCAAACGCTTGACTTTGCGCTTGCAATTGCGCCAGCTCTGCGGTGCTATAGGCCGTCACAAAAGGCTTGTTCACCACGGGCAACCGCAGAGGGCTCAAGCCCTGCACCTCGTCATCGCTGAGCTGCAATGCTGCGTTCAGATAGTTGTGCTGAATCGGCCCTAAGTCGTAGATACCGCTGATGCCCAAACCGGCCACCACACCCGGTGCATCCAAACACATGGCGGTGAGGTGCCCACCTGCTGACCAGCCGCACAACAGTATGCGATCCGACGCACCGTTTTGCAGCGCATGGGCGCGCACTGCGGCGATCCCATCACGCACCTCCTGCACGATCTGCGTGAGCGTGGCTTGCGGCGCCAAGGTATAGCCCACCAACGCTGCGTTCAAGCCATTTTCCAATGCGCCCTGCACCACAAAACGAAAGTTGTTTTTATGGCGCATTTGCCAATAACCGCCGTGGATAAACAGCAGCGTGGCAGCGCCTGGATGTGCTCCCAGAAAATCAAATTTCTGTCGCTCCGACATGCCATACGGCAGATCCCAATGTGCCGCCGTGGTATCCACCATGGCTGCGCTGCGGGCTTCAAAATCGGCCAACTGCGCAGCGCTGTTAGCGACGGCGCTGGTATTGTCATAAGCCGCGCGGCGCGCAGCATCGTCAAGGTGCCGCAGACAGTCCAGCATCAGGCTGCTTTCGCGTGGTGCGCCACGTGGCTGCTGAGCATGTCCGTCAGCTCTTGGCGCACCAGGTTGAATTCCGGGGCGGTGATATGGCGCGGGCGCTCCAGCGGAATACGGTAGTCGCGCTCGACCCGGCCGGGGCCTGCCGTCATGACCACAACACGGTCGGCCAGCAGCACCGCTTCTTCCACGGCATGCGTCACAAAAATCACTGTCAGTTTGGTTTTGGCCCAGATGTCCAACAATTCTTGCTGCAATACTTCACGCGTCAACGCATCCAGCGCACCGAAGGGTTCATCCATCAGCAGCACTTCGCACTCATTGGCCAGTGCACGTGCAATCGATACGCGTTGCTTCATGCCTCCTGAGAGCTGGTTGGGGAAGTGATCGGCAAACTTGGTCAACCCGACCATGTTCAGATAGTGATCCCCGATCTCTTTGAGCTTGGCATCGGGCAAACCTCGCTGCTTGGGGCCAAACGCAATGTTCTGGCGCACCGTGAGCCAAGGGAACAGGCCGTAGTCTTGGAACACCATGCCGCGATCCGGCCCGGGCTCAGAGATTGGCATGTGGTACATCTTGGCAACACCTGTGGAGACATTTTCAAAGCCGCCCATGATGCGCAGCAGCGTCGATTTGCCGCAGCCTGATGCGCCAATCAAACAAATGAATTCGCCTTTTTGGATTTGCAGGTTGACGTCTTTCAACGCATGAATCGGGCGGCCATTCAGGCTAAAGACTTTGCTGACATTGGCAATGTCCAAAATGGGCGCAGGGATACGGTGAGCAAGGATGTCAGACATTGTGTTGCGGGCTCCACTTGAGCAAACGGTTGTTGAGGGCGACCAGCAAACGGTCGGTGACAAAGCCAGTGAAACCAATCACTACCATGCCAGCGATGACGACGTCAGTGCGCGACAGCATGCGGCCGTCCATGATGGCGGCGCCCAAGCCTTCGGGCACCCCCGTCATTTCACCGACTACGATCAAGAACCACGCAATACCGTGGCCCAAGCGCAGGCCGTTGAAGATCGAGGGCATGGTTGCCGGCAGTACCACCTGGCGGAACATGGCGGTGCCGGTACAGCCCAGCATGGCCGCTGCTTCAAACAAGCGCGGCTCGACCGACTTCACGCCGAAGGTGGTGTTAATCACAATGGGAAAGAAGGCGCCCAAGAACACCAGAAAGATGGCTGCGTTGGGACCTACGCCAAAGAAGATCATCGACAGTGGCAACCACGCCGTGACCGGCACCGGGCGCAGCATTTGCAGCGTAGGGTCGACAAAACGGCGTATGGCGGCATTTTTACCGATCACCAAGCCCAGAGGTATACCGACCAGCGCAGCCAGCGCAAAAGCCCCGTAAACGCGCGACATGGACTTGATCCAGTGCACATCCAAGGTCTCGCTGAAGGCATCGTCATAAATGCCACCGAATGCGAAGTCCCACAGCATCTGCCCCACTTCTTTGGGTGAAGGGATCAGCATGGTGCCCGAAGCACGAACGGCCAAGTCCCAAGCCAGCAACAGCAGCAGCGGCAAAATGGCGGGCACCAGCCACGCCGTCATCCATACCTTGGCTGCGCTAGGCTGGGGTGGCAGCACCAGGGCTGGCTGCGGCGAGGCGGCAGATGCGGCGCTGCGGGCAGCGCCGCCGGGTGGTGTTACGGCGGGGGATGGCATGGCGAAAATTCCTAAAACTGGCAAAGAAGACAGGGCCACAGCACGCTGTGCCCCGCGCGGCGTTAGAGCTTGGGGTTCAGGCTGGTGACGATGAACTGGCTGTAATCAGGCAGCTTGCGAATTTGCTTGCGCTCCAGCATCAGCGAGCCGTAGTACTTGCTGCGCTCCACCCAGTCTTCGTCGATCTTCCAAGTCAGCTCCACGTTGTCGGCGGCCAGATTGGCCACATCTTTCGGAAAGCCCAGCTTGCTGTGCGCCATCTGCACCAGCTCTGCGCGGTGAGACATGGCGTATTCCGACGCTTGGCGGTGAATCTCCAAGAACACCTTGGTCAGTTCAGGATCGGCTTTGACCGTGTCGGCGTGCGTGGTCATCACCATGTTGACCTTGCCGGTGGGTGTGCTGTAGGGGAACTCCAGCACCTTGCCAACATTGCGAATCACCGACAACGAAGGGCCAGGCTCTGCGCCCACAAAAGCGTCGATATCGCTGCGCTCCAAAGCGCCCGCCATTTCGCTGAACGACACGCGCACCGGCTTTACGTCTTTGATGGTCATGCCCTCGGCCTTCAGGCGGTCGTTGAACACCGCCTCTTGGGTCGATCCGGGCAGGATGCCCACGCGCTTGCCTTGGAGCGCTTTGAAGCTGTTGATTCCGCTGTCTTTGCCCACCACGATGGCCATGCCGCCATTGCAAGTGGGCGCGACGATGACCACGGGCTCACCAGCAGCGGCACCCAGCGTGGCTGCTGCCAGGCCGTAGGTACCAAAGTGCACCGACTTGGTCACCACGGCGTTCTTGCCATCGGTGGGCGTCTCGAACGGGATCACTTCAATCTTGTAGCCCGCTGGCGTGAACTTGTCATAGAAGTACGGCGTGATGCCATGGATCAGCTTGAGCGTGCCCACCTTGATCACCTTGTCTTGCGCATGCACCACAGTGGGCGCAGCCATGGACAAAGCCAGTGCAGAAGAAGTCAAAGAAGCGAGCAAAAGGCGGCGAGACAGCATGGCAGTTCCTTTGGGAATGGAGAGCTAAATCAAGGGTGTCTGCGCTTGAATACAAGCGGGTACACAAGCACTTAATAGACATCAATGCAATCGCCGTGCCAGTTTTTCCCCGGCCTCGAAATAACCGATTTGTGCTGTTTTTTTGTGTTTTTTTGCACAACTTCCTGCGCCCTGCACCGTTTATGCACGTTTACCCTAGGGTATGCACCAAAGACGCTCGCCACGGTATGCCTCGCTGCGGCATCACCCTGCTACAAGCGCTGCAATACGCTCTCACGCACACTTTCGGCCACAACAGCACAGCGTGGCTTCCACACAAAAGGATAAATATGGCCAAAGGCAAGGTATTTCTGATTGGTTTGATTACTGCATTGCTGGGCTTTGCGGGCGGTTATTTCTTCTACGCCAATACCGTGGCCCGCTATGACGCCATGAGCAGCGTCTGCGTGGCCATGCAAGAAGCCGTGCGCAATCAAATGCTGACACCGCAGGAAGTCAGAGCCTTGGGCGTTGTGACCGGCAGCACCCTTAAGCGCCAATACAGCTCGGTAGCCAGCAAACTGAGCATGCCCAAAGAAGGTGTGCAAAACGCATCGCCCGACTCCATGTGCAGCCAGTTTTTGGTGGGCGTGCACCAATCGCCTTGAGCATGACGACCCGCGCAGCGCAGGTGCGCCCGACAAGCCTGCGCACCACGCGCAGGCTTTTTTACGGCAGCCGCAGCAAGCAGTTTGCCTCGCTATAGGGACCAGCCATGCGTGCATCTGCAGAGTGCAAGCCATAAAAACAATAGCTTGATGCCCTTGCAATCATTTAGCTTCAGATACTTTTTTATTTGAAAGCTATGTATGACTATGGCAAGGCGCTCCTATTTTTATAAATACCCTTTGTTCACATCATCGCTTGCCCATGAAAACCGCTATCCGCATCGTCGACGTTGACCGTCTCGAAACCTGGAGCAAATACAAACCCGGGATGTGCGACACCTGCGGCGCCAACTGCTGCACCATGCCGCTGGAAGTGCAATTGCCAGACTTGGTACGCCTGGAGTTGGTGGATCAGTTTGAAGTGGATAACGTGGACCACAAACTGATTGCCAAGCGCTTGCTCAAAGCCAAGCTGATTGACCACTACAACCCCAAGCACAACATCTTCACCATGGCGCGCCGCGCCAGCGGGGACTGCAGTTTTCTGGATGCACAAACACGCCGCTGCACCGTCTACGAGAAGCGCCCCGAGACCTGCCGCCTGCACCCCAAAAAAGGCCCCAAACCGGGCTGGTGTGCGTATGGTGATCAGCGTATGCGGTGATGCAAACGTGCACAAAAAAAGCAGCTCGAAAGCTGCTTTTTTTGGGGCTGAATGTGCGAGGTTTTAATTGTCTGCCGACACATCGAGCCTCAGTTCATCCAACTTGGTGGCTTGAATCTTGTCAATGATCTTGCCGTCCATATCGACCACTTCAAACTCCCAGTTTTCCCAGACCACTTTGTCGGTCACTGCGGGCAGTTTGCCGGTCAGCAGCATCATCATGCCGCTGAGCGTTTGGTAACGCCCTTTTTCTTCCTCGGGCACGGAGCGCAGATCCAGGCGGTCTTTAAGCTCCACGATGGGAATGTGACCGTCGAGCAGCCAGGAGCCATCGGCACGCTGCACCGCCCACGAGTCGCTGGGGTCTTCGGTGACGAACTCACCCGTAATGGCTTCCGTCAGGTCACGCACGGTGACGATACCTTGCATTTCGCCGTACTCGTCAATGACAAACGCCATGGGCGCACCCGAGAGTTTGAAGCTTTCCAGCAGTTCCATGCCGGTGATGGTCTCGGGAATGTAGATGGGCTTTTGAATCAGCTCTTTGGATTCGGCCAGTTCACGCTGGCCCTTTAAGGCATTGGCCAGCCACTGGCGCGAGTTGATCACGCCGAGCAGGTTTTCAAAGCTGCCGTCGATGACGGGGTAGCGGGCATGGTCGTGCGACTCCACGATGGCCATGTTTTCTGCAAACGGCAGGCTCACGTCCAGGCACACGACATCGGAACGCGGCACCATCAGCGAAGAGATCTGGCGATCGTCCAGGCGGAACAGATTGCGAATCATGGTGTGCTCGTTTTGCTCAATGGCACCCGAGGTGGTGCCTTCGGCCAGCACTGCATGGATTTCGTCCTCGGTGACGGTGGAGTCGTTGTTCTCGCGCACGCCCAGCAATTTGAGCAAGCCTTGGGTTGACCATGTCAGCAGCAGCACGAAAGGCTTAGTCAGCTTGGCCAGCAGGTTGATGGGCTTGGCCACCAAACGTGCAATGGCCTCAGGGTTGGTTTGGCCCAACCGCTTGGGCACCAACTCACCAACCACAATCGACACGTAGGTGATCGCCACCACGACAAACGCCGTGGCCGCGGTGCCCGCATAGGCACTGTTCATGCCCATTTCGGAGAGCCACTGGGCCAGTGGCTTGGCCAAAGCGGCTTCACCAAAGATACCGTTGAGCACACCAATGGAGGTGATGCCAATCTGAACGGTGGAGAGAAAGCGCGTGGGATTTTCGCCGAGCTGTAGCGCTGCAGCAGCGGCGGTATCGCCCTCATCGATCAGCTTTTGAAGCCGTGCCTTTCGTGCTGTGACCAGCGCGATTTCTGACATGGCAAAGACGCCGTTCAAGATGATGAGGGCGATAAGTATAGGAATTTCCATGATGGTGTTGAGCGTCCTTTCAGTGTCGCTCGGTACAAAACAATGACAGAGAGAGGTTACTGGATAAATCCAAAGTACAGGCCCAGCAAGATTGCAAGCCCCAAAAGAACGCGGTAGATCACGAAGTAGCCGAAGCCTTTGTTCGAAATCAGGCGCATAAACCAGATGATGACGGCATAGCCCACCACAAAGGCAATCGCCGTGGCGGCCAGCGTCATGCCCCACTGGTCACTGGTCATGGGTTCGCGTTTGAAGAGCAACATGTAAAAGCCCGACATCAGTACCGCAGGAATCGCCAGCAAGAAGGAAAAACGTGCTGCCGCCTCACGCGTCATACCGAGCAGTAAACCAGCAGAAATCGTGCCTCCCGACCGCGAAACGCCAGGCACCAGCGCCATAGCTTGTGCAAAACCCAGCAAGATGCCGTCTTTCCACCCCAAATGGCCAATTTGGCGGGTTTGGGTGCCGCGCTTTTCTGCCCACCCCAAGATCAGACCAAACACGATCAGCATGATGGCCGTCACAGCCAGGGTGCGAAAAGTGGTTTCAATCCAGCTGCGCAGCAGCAGCCCCAAGACACAGATAGGAATGGTGCCCAAAATCACCAGCCAGGCCACTTTGGCATCTGTCTCTAAAGGCTGGCCTGATTTTCGGCTGCCAACCACTGGCAAGCTGGCCCACCAGGCTATGAGCATGCGCGCCACATCTTTGCGGAAATAAATCAGCACCGCCAGCTCAGTGCCCAACTGGGTGATGGCCGTAAATGCCGCCCCTGGATCAGCTCCACCAGGCAGTAAAGGGCCAAGGATGCGCAAGTGTGCGCTGGAAGAAATGGGCAAGAACTCCGTCAGACCTTGGACCACTCCAAGAATGATCGCGTCTAACCAACCAAAGGCGGCGTGCATAGGGTGAAACTGAAACGGTAAAAGGGGAGCAGTGTAGCGCCAGGCTCCCTGAGGGCACCTAGGTAACTTAATGTGCTGCGCCTATAAAAATTGCGTTCATTTCGCCAATGCACTGGCTCGCCAAGCCACTGCAATATTTGATGCGCTCAATCAATCTTGATCTGCAACCTATCCAACTGGCCACGCGTTATGACGACGACGTCAGAGGTTTGGCAAGATGGGATTGGTCTTCCCAAAGTTCCAACTGCTTTACCCCAGCCAGCGCCCTGGCAAGGCGTATTTTTGATAGCGACCCCCTACAATGGTTTGCACAAGATTTCGAAGATGGCACCAACACACTGGTGCCATCGCCACACTTTGCGTCCTGGGAGACGAGACGACATGTCCGAGAACACCACCCCCGCCTTGCCCGATAAACGTGCGCTGTTGCGCCAGTCTGCGCTGGAATACCACGAGTTTCCCAAGCCCGGCAAGATCGCCATTGCAGCCACCAAGCCCATGGCCAATCAGCACGATTTGGCGCTGGCCTATTCGCCCGGTGTGGCAGCGCCCTGCGAAGAAATCGTCAAAGACCCGGCGGCTGCTTTCAAATACACCAGCCGTGGCAACTTGGTGGGCGTGATCTCCAACGGCACCGCCGTGCTGGGCCTGGGTGACATTGGCGCGCTGGCTTCCAAGCCGGTCATGGAAGGCAAGGGCGTGCTGTTCAAGAAGTTCGCCGGGGTCGATGTGTTTGACATCGAAATCGACGAAAAAGACCCGCAAAAACTGGTCGAAGTGATCGCCGCGCTGGAGCCCACGTTTGGCGCCATCAACCTCGAAGACATCAAGGCGCCTGAGTGCTTTTATGTGGAGCGTGAGCTGCGCAAGCGCATGAAGATTCCGGTCTTCCACGATGACCAGCACGGCACCGCCATCACGGTGGCTGCGGCCATGGTGAATGCGCTGAAGGTGGCGGGCAAAGACATTGGCCAGGTCAAGCTGGTGGCCTCGGGCGCCGGTGCGGCGGCTTTGGCCTGCCTGAACCTGCTGCTCAAAGTGGGCCTGCAGCGCGAGAACGTGTTTGTGACCGACATTGCCGGCGTGGTCTACGAGGGCCGTACCGAGCTGATGGACGAAGACAAAGCCTTGTTCGCCCAAAAGACCGCGCTGCGCAAGCTGGCTGAAGTCATCGAAGGCGCAGACGTGTTCCTGGGCCTGTCGGCAGGGAATGTGCTGAAAAAAGACATGGTGGCCAAGATGGCGGCCAAGCCCATCATCTTTGCACTGGCCAACCCCAACCCGGAAATCTTGCCGGAAGACGTCAAGGCCGTGCGTGACGATGCCATCATCGCCACCGGCCGCACGGACTACCCCAACCAGGTCAACAACGTCCTGTGCTTCCCGTACATTTTCCGCGGTGCGCTGGACTGCGGCGCCACCACCATCACGGACGAGATGGAAATTGCCGCGGTCAATGCGATTGCCGCTTTGGCAGAAGCCGAGCAATCGGAAGAAGTCGCTGCAGCCTACGTGGGCGAGCCGCTGTCCTTCGGCCCGGAGTACCTGATTCCCAAGCCTTTTGATCCGCGCCTGATGTTGATCGTGGCCCCCGCCGTGGCCGAAGCTGCGGCCCAATGCGGCGTGGCTGCACGCCCCATCCAGGACATGGATGCTTACCGCGAGCACCTCAAGACCTTTGTCTACGCCTCCGGCACGGTGATGAAGCCCATCTTCATGGCCGCCAAAAAAGCCGCCAAGAAGCGCGTGGCTTACTCCGAAGGCGAAGAAGAGCGCGTGCTGCGCGCGGCACAAATCGTGGTGGACGAGCGCATTGCACGCCCTACCTTGATTGGCCGCCCCACCATCATTGCCCAGCGCATTGAAAAATTTGGCTTGCGCCTGGAGCAGGGCAAAGACTATGACGTGGTAAACGTGGAAGACGATCCACGCTACCGCGATTTCTGGCAGTCCTACCACCGCATGACCGAGCGCAAGGGCATCACCGCCCCGATCGCCAAGATTGAAATGCGCCGCCGCCTGACGCTGATTGGCTCCATGCTGCTGCACAAGGGTGAGGTCGATGGCCTGATCTGCGGCACCTGGCACAACACCCACATGCACCTGAACTACATCGATCAGGTGATTGGCAAAAAAGCCGGCGCCACCACGTATGCCTGCATGAACGGTTTGATGCTGCCCGACCGCCAAGTGTTTTTGGTCGACACCCACGTCAACTACGATCCCACCGCAGAGCAGTTGGTAGAAATCACCATGATGGCGGCCGAAGAAATGATGCGTTTCGGCCTGAAGCCCAAGGTGGCACTGCTTAGTCACTCCAACTTTGGTAGCAGCAACCAGCCCAGCGCCGTCAAGATGCGCGAAACCCTGGCCTTGCTGCGCATCCAGGCACCGTGGCTGGAAGTGGATGGCGAAATGCATGGCGACTTGGCCTTTGACTCGGCGTCCCGCAAAAAGCTCATGCCCAACAGCAGCTTGACCGGCGATGCCAACTTGTTGGTGATGCCTAACATGGATGCGGCCAACATCTCCTATAACCTGCTCAAGCAGGCAGCAGGCGGCGGCATTGCGATCGGGCCGGTCTTGCTGGGGGCCAACCAGCCCGTGCATGTGCTGACGCCCAGCACCACGGTGCGGCGCATTGTAAACATGACGGCGCTGACCGTCGCAGACGCCAACGCGGGACGTTAAACCGGAACAAAGAGGGCCTTGAAGGCCCTCTTTTTTTGCGCGCTTCTCTGGCACGCAGCAGCACCAGACCATCGCATGGCTAAATACTTGGAGGCTGCAGCGGGCACCAGCAGCGGCCCTCCTGCTTCGCAGCGAAACAAGGCAAGATAGCGGGCTTTGCTTGCTCGACTTGGCCTGCCTTCTATGTGGATTCACCTGATTTCTGACAGCGCCGAATACATTCCCATGCAATGGGCGTGGATGGATCCTTTGCTGGTGGCCGTGTCTGTTTTTATTGCCGTGATTACCTGCACCATGGCGCTGCAAATGGCGGGGTTGGCGCAGAAAGCTCAGCAGATGCCTGCACGCGCACTGGCCCAGTTTTCGGGCACGGTGTCCTTGGGCGGCGGAATCTGGTGCATGCACTTCATCGGCATGCTTGCATTTGCGCCTTGCGCCAGCAGTGAATTTTCTGCTGTGCACAGCGCGATGTCGGCGCTGCCCAGCCTGATCGCAGCCATGGTCACCATGCGCACCCTGCAGCAGCCCGTACGGACATGGGGCACCCTGCTCTTGAATGGTCTGATATTGGGCCTGGGTGTGGCCAGCATGCATTTCTGGGGCATGGCCGCTGCGCACGCTTCCAATGCTTTTTACTATTCCCCTCAAAGCTTGCTGCTCGCCATCACGCTGGTGATGATTTTCGCTGTCGCGGCCTTGATGGTGCACCGTCGCCTGCCGGAACTAGGCTGCCAGCCCATGATTGTCAACATCGTCAGTGGTGTGGTGTTAGGCCTTGCCGTCTCTGGGATGCATTACGTGGCAATGGATGCCATCCATTTACCCGTGGGTGCCAATGACCTGCTGGAGGACGATGCGCAACACTGGCCTTTGGTACTGACCACTGCGGTTGTTTGTTTGCTGCTCGCAGGGCTCATTTTGGCCACCAACATTGGGATGCGATGGCGCCAGATGTTTGAGCAAATTAAGCGCAGCGAATCGCGCTTGCGTGCTGTCGTAGATACGGCGGTTGACGGCATCATCATGATTGAGGGCAATGGCACCATCAGCGCTTTCAACCCTGCCGCAGAACAGCTGCTGGGGTGGACGGCCCAAGAAGTCATTGGGCGCAACGTCAATATCCTCATGCCGCAGCCTGACAAAGACAGGCACGACGGCTATTTGCAGCGCCACTTGGCGACAGGGCATACTAGCATCATTGGCTCTGGCCGCGAGGTGCACGCACAGCACAAGAATGGTGAGCTGGTTGCGGTGCGCCTGGCCGTAGGCCGTGTCCCCTTGCCCAACCAGCCTTTGTTTGTGGGCTTTCTGACGGATATGCGGCAGCGTCGCGCGATGGAAACCTCGCTGCTTCGCAGTGAAGAACAGCACCGCACCCTCATCAGCAATATTCCCGGCGTCACCTTCCGCCGCAGTGCAGAGGCAGCATGGCGCCCCCTGTTTCTCAGTAAAGCCGTTGAAATGCTGACAGGCTGGCCTGCCGAAGCACTATTAAGCACGCCTGAACGCATGCAGGACCTGGTACTTTCGCAAGATATGCAAGGCCTTCAACACACCGTGCATGAAGCCATAACGACGGGCCTTTCTTACCACCACGAATACCGACTGCGCCACCGCGATGGCAGCATGCGCTGGGTCACAGAAAGTGGTCGCGGCGTGCATGACGAAGCAGGCCAGGTGCTCTGGATTGACGGTGTCCTGATGGACAACACGGACTCCAAGGCCCGCAACGCGGAGTTTGTGGGCACGGTCAATGCCATCAATCGCGCGATGGCCGTGATCGACTACAGCATGGATGGACTGATTCTTCAGGCCAACCAAAACTTTCTGAATCATTTTGGCTATACGCAGGAGGAGATTCAGGGCCTGCACTTTCGTATTTTCTGCCTCAACAGTGAAGCCAGTTACGAAGAAGATGCCGCCATGTGGCAGCAGTTGCAGCAAGGGCAGTTTGTGACCCGTGAATGCCAGGCCGTCACCAAGGATGGACGCGTCATCTGGGTGGAAACCAGCTTCAACCCCATCTTGAATGCCAGCGGCAACCCCTTCCGCATCACCCAGCTGCTCACAGACATCACGGCGCGCCGCAGCTTGTCACAGGCCTTGCTGGAAGCCAAAGAACGCGCTGAAGCCGCGGCCACGGCGCGCAGCACTTTTCTGGCCAATATGAGCCACGAAATCCGCACGCCCATGAACGCCATCATTGGCTTTTCTGAAGCGCTGCTGGACACACCGCTGCGCCCTACCCAAGAGCGTTATTTGGAAACCGTGCACCGTTCAGCCCGCTCCATGCTGCGGCTGCTCAACGACATCCTGGACACGGCCAAGCTCGACAAAGGCGCTGTCACGCTCGAAATGGAAGACTTTGCGCTGGCTGACACCTGCCAGCTGGTACTGAGTGCCCAGCGGCTTCAGGCCGAGAAAAAAGGCTTGCAGTTGCTGATGCACATCGACGCGAATGTGCCCACCTATCTGCATGGAGATGCGCTGCGCATTCAGCAAATTCTGGCCAACCTGCTGGGCAATGCCGTCAAATTTACCGAGCAAGGTTATGTACAGCTGCACGCCAGCTATGAACCGGCCACCAGCGCCTTGCACCTGCGCGTTAAAGACTCGGGCATTGGCATTGCATCGGACAAGCTGGAGCGTATTTTTGACCCCTTTTCGCAGGCCGATGCCTCCACCACGCGCCGTTATGGCGGTACAGGCTTGGGCACCACCATTTCGCGCCAGCTGGCCGAGCTCATGGGTGGCAGCATTCAAGCCAGCAGCCAGCTCGGCAAGGGCAGTGAATTTCATGTGCAGCTGCAGGTTGCACCGGGCGCTGCGCCGCGCAGTCTGGCCGCATCAACCCTGCCCCAGCTGCAACCACTGCACATTCTGGCCGCGGATGATGTCCCCCAGAACCTGGAGTTACTGTCTGTGGTGCTGGGTAAACAAGGTCACACCCTGACCTTGGCACACGATGGTCTGGCAGCGGTGCAACTGCGCCAGGCCCACCACTTCGACCTGATTTTGATGGATCTGCAGATGCCGCAGCTGGACGGCTTGGCTGCCGCCCAGAACATTCGGGCATGGGAGCAAGCGCACCAGCAAAGGGCCGTACCCATCATTGCGCTGTCGGCCAGTGTCTTGGAACAGGATCGTCGCTCGGCCTTCGATGCGGGCATGAACGGCTTTGCGACCAAGCCTCTGGAACTCCCCAAATTCCTAGCGGAAATCGCGCGTGTGCTCCAAGACCGCGTCCTGCCCAGCAGCAGTGATGCCAGCATTCAAAGTGCAAGTGCGCTCGCCGCGTCCAGCACGGCCGCCGCGGTGTCTGATGCCTACCCCATGGATGGCGATTTCGTAGATTGGCCGTCCGGTTTACAGCTCTGGGGCGGCACAGCGCCTTTGCGCGCAGCTTGGGCCAGATTCATGGGTGAGCAAGGCGGTCGGGAGCGAGAGCTGCGCAGCCTGTGCGAGCAAGCAGACTGGGACACCGTCGCTGCCATGGTGCATCGCATGCGCGGTGCGGCAGGCAACTTGGCGCTGCGCCAGTTGCACGAGATTTTGACCCGGATGGAAACGGCGGCACGCCAGCAAAATGCCCCACAGTTCGCGGCACTCCTGCCTGCTATGGGCTCGGCGCTGGCGCAGATCGACACATTGCTCTGCGCCTCAGCGCACTATGCCGATTGCTCTGCAGGCGATAATTCTGATCGCGCTCAGCCAGACGGCATGACCGCCTTGAGCGCTGCGCAGCACCAGCAGGCTGCATCCGTACTGCCGATATTGATTGCAGCGCTGCAGGCGGGAGAAATTCCTTCCAAAGCCTTAGAGCAACTGTCCCAACTGCTCCCTGCCGCCGCCATGGTGCCGATCCAGACCGCACTGGATGTATTTGACTTCGACCAGGCGCTCGGCAGTGCTCAAGCGCTGGCTTACCACTTTCAACCTTTAGATCACGGGAAAACTCCGCATGTTGCGCAGCCATGAAGACCGCAGGCCCCGCCTGCTTTTGGTGGACGATGAACCCACTAACCTGCATGTGCTGCGGCAAATTCTGGGCGATGACTATCGCCTGCAATTTGCCACCGATGGCGCGAAAGCGCTCCAGCTGGCACAGCAGCAGCCACCAGACCTGATCTTGCTGGACATCATGATGCCGCACATCAATGGCTATGACGTATGCCGCCAGCTCAAGCAAAACTTGGCCACGCAAGGCGTGCCGGTGATCTTTGTCACCGCGCTGTCGGAGATGGAAGACGAGGAGCAAGGCTTTGAGGCCGGGGGCGTGGATTACCTGCTCAAGCCCGTGCGAGCGTCCATCGTGAAGGCACGGGTCAAAAATCACCTCTCCTTGGTCCGTGTTGATACTTTGCGTGAATCACGCCTGCAAATCGTGCAGCGCTTGGGTCGCGCTGCGGAATACAAGGACAACGAAACCGGCATGCATGTGCTGCGCATGAGCCACTTCTCCCACGCGCTCGCGCTGGCCATTGGCTGCAGCCCTGAGTGGGCCGATGACTTGCTGCACGCCGCCCCGATGCACGATGTCGGCAAGATTGGTATTCCAGACGCCGTACTGCTCAAGCCGGGGCCTTTGGACGATGCGGAGTGGGCCATCATGCGCCAGCACCCGCACATTGGGGCGGAGATCATTGGTGAGCACGAAAGCGGCATCTTGCAAATGGCACGCAGCATTGCGCTGACCCACCATGAAAAATGGGATGGCAGCGGCTACCCACTGGGCCTGCGGGCACAAGCCATTCCCTTGGCGGCCCGGATTGTGGCGATTGCCGATGTGTTTGATGCATTGACCTCCGAGCGACCCTATAAACAGGCCTGGTCTGTCGACAAGGCGCTGGCCCACATTAGCGCGCAGGCCGGCGCGCACTTTGACCCCGAGTTGGTTCCCGCTTTCCTCGGTTTGCGTGCGCAGATAGAAGCCATCCGCCAACGCTGGCACGAGGGAATGGTGGAGCCCGCAGTCGAAGCATGTCTTTGAACGCCGCCATGCCGTTTTCCCAACTTGCCTTACCACTGACCGTTCGGCCTTTGCGCCCTGACGATGTCGAGCATCTGCTGCATATCCAGACCATCTGCTATGGCGCAGAATTTCTGGAGAGCAAAGCCATCTTTGCCCAGCGGTTGGCCTGTCGCCACCACTGCTCCATCGGCGTGGCGTACGCCCACCAGGCGCAAACCAGCTTGCTGGCTTATCTGGCCGCGTATTGGTCGAGCCCCGGCAAAATTACGCCGCTCAACGGCCCTTTCACGCCCCCGGTTGTTGGTGAGCAAGTGCTGTATTTGCACGACATGTCCGTATTGCCAGAATTGGCGGGTCAGGGCATTGCCAGCCATCTGGTTCAGCACGTGTTCCAGCAAGCCAGGGAACGCGGTGTACGCCAGGCCGCACTGGTTTCGGTACAAGGCTCCCAAGCTTATTGGGAGCGTCAAGGCTTTTCTGTGACCAACGTGAATGATGCACAACAGTTCAAACACTTACAAAGTTACGGCGAAGGCGCTTGCTACATGTCTTTACAGCTCTGAATTTGATAGTTGGCGACATTGGCTGACATTTGCAGCGTCACGCCTCGCCATAATGCGCGCATGCCCAACCGATGGAAACCTAATGTCACCGTCTCTGCGGTGATTGAGCGCGATCAACGTTTTTTGTTGGTAGAAGAAATCACGGCCGATGGCCTGCGCCTCAATACACCTGCGGGTCACCTCGACCCCGCCGAGACTCCGCAGCAAGCCTGTGAGCGCGAAGTGCTGGAAGAGACAGCCTATAGCTTTACGCCTTCTGCGCTGGTGGGTATCTACATGAACCGCTTCCTGCGCACACGCACAGGTTCAGACATTACCTATATGCGCTTTGCGTATACGGGCGATCTGGGCATGCACCATGCGCACCGGATGCTGGACGATGGCATTGTGCGAACGCTCTGGCTGACGCTGGATGAGCTGAAAGCCACCGCCCATTTGCACCGCAGCCCCATCGTGCTGCAGTCGGTACAGGATTATCTGGCCGGGCAGCGTTTTGATCTGGGCCTCATTCAGGCGGATTCCAGCATTTACACAGTGCCAGAGCCCACCCTGAGCACGCAGGACTTGCTGACCACCCTGCAGAATGCACCAGCGCCGTAAAAGATAGCAACCAGCCGTTGCTATTGCTTGATTTCAAAGCTTTAAGCGCTTGATATTCAATGCAGTCAACGGCGTTGCGCTCATATTTTCATGAGCCTTCAAGCACCGCTTCCTGTTTTTGCATAAAGCGGTAATGCGGAAAGCGGGCGCAGCGCAGAAATAAATTAATTCAGCGCCATGCTCAGCTTGCGGCGGTAGCTGTTGACCAGCGCTGTGGCTTCGTCTTGCTCGGCCGTGTTCTTGCCCACCAGCTCAATGCCGCCCGCCGTTTTGCCGGGCACGGCATCGGTTTTCTTGGGCTTGCTGGGAGCAATCAGCTCCAGGATGGCCACGAACAGCTTGCGCGCGGCCTGGCCGTTCCACTCTTTGTCGCGCATGATGATTTCCAGCAATTCGTCCATTGCTGCGGTCCATTGCCCTTCTGCGGCCAGTACCTGCGCCTTGGAAAAGCGGGTGTCAAAGTCACGCTTGTTCTGGGCAATGGCGGCATCAAACTGCGCAAACTCCCAATTACCACGCGCATCGTTTTGTACATACAACATGCATTGCAGCCACTGGTGCAACGCTTCAAATGCCAAGGGCTTGGGAATGCGCTTGAGTGGCTCGTGCAGCAGGCCCGCCGCTTGCTCGTAGTCGCCCGTGGTGATCAGTAAACGCACATAGTCAAAGCGTGCGTCGTCGTTATTCGGATCGGCCTGCACGGCTTCTGCCAGCTTTTGCAGCGCAGCCTGTGTGTCGCCCGACTGCAGCAATTGCTCAGCCTCGTCGACTTCCGCTTCAGCGACCAGCTCGCCTTCCGAGGGTAGGTGCTTGTCCAGAAACTCGCGCACCTGGCCTTCGGTCTGGGCGCCCATGAAGCCATCCACCGGCTTGCCCTCCACCATCAACACGCAGGTGGGCACGCTGCGGATACCAAACATGCCGGCGATCTGCTGGTTCGCATCCACATCCACCTTGGCCAGCTTGAACCGACCAGCGTATTCGACTTCCAGCTTTTCCAGCGTGGGCACCAAGGTCTTGCAAGGGCCGCACCAGGTCGCCCAGAAATCGACCAGCACGGGGGTGGTCATGGAGGTGGCGACCACTTCCGCTTCAAAATTTTCGATGGTGATATCAATCATGTGTCTGTCCCTGTGCGGTATGTACGTCAGCGCCCAACGGGCATGCACCGCATTCTCTATGCAATTCATTGGCAGCGGAGCTGCACGCCTGCGCACAAGATGCGCACGAAGCGCGTAATTTCAAGCCAGCGTGGCTCACGACGACCCCAAAGCCCGACGCAAGCAGGGTATGCCCGTAAAATCGCCGCTTCCACTTGGCCGGGCCGCAAGCGCCCTTTGAGAGAGAACATGAACCCCATCCAGATCGGAGTGGTCATGGGTTCCAGCAGCGACTGGGACACCATGCAACACGCAGTTGCCATCCTCCAGCAGTTCGGTATCGCCCACGAGGCGCAAGTGGTGTCGGCCCACCGCATGCCCGATGACATGTTCGCCTACGCGGAAGCGGCCGCAGGCCGGGGTCTGAAAGCCATCATCGCCGGCGCCGGCGGCGCTGCCCACCTGCCCGGCATGATTGCCGCCAAAACCACTGTGCCGGTGCTGGGCGTGCCCGTGACCACGCGCCACCTGCAAGGTGTGGATTCGCTGCACTCCATCGTGCAGATGCCCAAGGGCGTGCCCGTGGCTACGTTCGCCATCGGCACTGCCGGTGCCGCCAATGCCGCGCTGTTTGCCGTGGCCTTGCTGGCCAATGAAAACCCTGCGCTGCGCGCCCAGCTCGAAGCCTTCCGCGCCGAGCAGACCGCTGCCGCCCGCGCCATGACCTTGCCCCCGGTGGCCGCATGAGCAATCCAACCGATGTGATCCTGCCCGGCGCCACGCTGGGTGTGCTGGGTGGCGGCCAGCTGGGCCGCATGTTTGCGCATGCCGCGCAGGCCATGGGCTACTTCACGGCCGTGCTGGATAAGGACGCCACCAGCCCCGCAGGCTTGGTCAGCCACCACCACATCCGCACCGATTACGAAGATGCGCAAGGCCTGAGCGAACTGGCCCAACTCTGCGCTGCTGTGACCACCGAGTTTGAGAACGTGCCCGCTGCCGCGCTCAACACGCTGGCGCAAAGCCTGCCTGTGTCACCCGCTGGTGCCTCGGTGGCCATTGCCCAAGACCGCGCCGCCGAGAAAGCCCACTTTGTGCGCTGCGGCGTGCCCGTGGCACCGCATGCCGTGATTGAAACTCCCGCGCAATTGGCTGCGGTAGCCGCTGACCTGCTGCCCGGCATTTTGAAAACCGCGCGCATGGGCTATGACGGCAAGGGCCAGGTTCGCGTGAAAACCTTGGAAGAACTCGCCGCCGCGTGGGTCGAACTGGGGCACGTGGCCTGCGTGCTCGAAAAGATGCTGCCGCTGGCGCACGAATGCTCGGTCATCGTGGCGCGCGGCCGTGATGGCAGCATCGTCCACCTGCCCGTGCAGCGCAATCTGCACCGCGACGGCATCTTGGCGGTGACTGAGGTTTATGAAGGAAATCTGCCTTCAACCCAGGTAGCGCAAGCGCTAGCAGCTGCGAAGTCTGTAGCAGAAGGCTTGAACTACGTCGGTGTGCTGTGCGTGGAGTTCTTCGTACTGCAAGACGGTAGCCTCGTGGTCAACGAGATCGCACCGCGCCCACATAACAGCGGCCACTACAGCCAAAACGGCTGTGATGTGTCGCAGTTTGAGCTGCAAGTGCGCTGTATGACCGGCCTGCCGCTGGTGCAGCCGCGCCTGCACAGCGCCAGCACCATGCTGAACTTGCTGGGCGATCTGTGGTTCAAAGACAGCGACACCGCACAGACACCGGCGTGGGACCAGATCTTGGCCTTGCCGGGTTGCCACCTGCACCTGTACGGCAAGGTCGATGCCAAGCGCGCCCGCAAGATGGGGCACCTGAACATCACCGCCGCCACGCCCGAACAGGCCCGCGCCACAGCGCTCCAAGCTGCTGAAATTTTGGGCATTGCGCCGTTCTAAGCGGGGTCATCCCTTGCCCGGGTTGGCGCCAGCCCCGACCCCAGCGAAAATATCCCCTTCAACAGGGCACGCCCTTGCGCAGGTTTCTGCGCAAGGGCGTATGCGTTATGAAGCCCAGAAATTCCCGTAACAGGGCCACAAGAGGAACTGAGATGATTTTGGATGGACAGCTCGCAGCATCGGTACACGCTGCAGCCGCAGCATTGCAGCGTGGTGAACTGCTCGGCCTGCCGACCGAAACCGTCTATGGCCTGGCGGCGGACAGCGACAACGATGCCGCTGTGGCGCAGATCTTTGCAGCCAAGGGCCGCCCGGCCAACCACCCGCTGATCGTGCATGTGGCCGACGCCCAGGCCATCACTCGCTATGCCAAAGAAGTACCGCTGTTTGCACAGCAACTGATGGACGCTTTCTGGCCCGGCCCGCTGACCTTGATCTTGCCGCGCCTTCCCGATGCGGCCAAAGCCTCCACCGGCGGCCAAGATAGCGTGGGCCTGCGCTGCCCTTCACATCCTGTGGCGCATGCTGTGCTCAAGGCCTGCCAGCAGTTGAGCCCCCCGGTGTGGGGCGTCTCAGCGCCCAGCGCCAACAAGTTTGGCCGCGTCAGCCCCACCACGGCCCAGCACGTGGCCACCGAGTTTGGTGATGACCTGTTGGTGCTGGACGGCGGCGCCTGCGAAGTGGGCATTGAATCCACGATTGTCGATTGCACACGCGGCGTGCCCGTGCTGCTGCGCCCCGGTGCTATCACACGCGACGACATTGAACGCGCTTGTGGCCAACGTCCACTCTCGAAAGAAGAGCTGCTTGCCCATACGCCACGTGCCTCAGGCACGCTTTTGGCGCACTATGCACCCAACGCCAAGGTGCGCCTCATGGCAGCGCCGCAGCTGCAATCGGCGCTGGACCTGCTGGGTGCCGATGGACGCAACATTGCCGTGTACCACCGCAGCGCCTTGCGCAATGCTTCCAAGGACGTGCACCTGCGCGCCATGCCCCAGCAAGCGCTGGCTACTGCCCGCGAACTGTTTGGCACGCTGCGCGACTTTGATGCGCTGGGCGCCAAGCTGATCTGGATTGAAACCCCGCCCGACAGCGCCGACTGGGAAGGCGTGCGCGACCGTTTACAGCGTGCGGCTGCGGCGGCTTAAGGCCTGAACGGAAAGAAAAAGCAGACCCGAAGGTCTGCTTTTTTTGCGCCTTGGCTATGCGTATGGCTTAGTTGACAGCCAGTGCCTGCTGGAAGAAACCACGTGCTGCGGCTGTGCAAAATGGTGGCACCAGACCGCCGTGGTAGGTCTGCACCACAGCGCTGGCTCCGCCTGCTGTGGCAGTGGCTGTTTTGGCCTGAGCAAAACCGGCCTTGACTGCAGCAAAAGGGTCACCCAAGCCAGCAGATGCCGAGTCCACATCCAGCACCGCAACCATGCCTGCTGCGGGTGCTAACGGCGAAGGCGCTGTCCACAGCGCTTGCATGGCTGTCGTGTTGAGGCCATAGAACACGGTCGGATCTGCATTCCCGCCACACAGCAACACCGGGCTGGTCGGCGTCCAGTTGCGCAGATCGTTGTCCTTGAGGGCTTTGCGCATGGGGTGGGCAGGGGCTGCAGCAGGCAAGCCGGTGAGCAACGTGGGCACGGCACCGTCTGGGTTCGCTTGGGCATCCATCAGATACCCTAAGCGCGCTTCATTTTTGATCAGTGCGGGATTGCCAAAACCCAGCGCAAACAAGGGCGCTTGGGCCGCAGGTGTAGTGGGCGGCGTGATATTGGCCAAGGACGGAGCAGGCGGTGTGCTGTTGAACAGCGCTGTTTGCGGCAGCTTGCCTTGGCTATACAGCGTGGCCATGGGCTGCGTGGTCGGCAGCAGACTTTCGATGCCTGTGGCATAGGTGGTCTCGAACAAATCACCCGGATTGGTATAGATATTGCCGTAGGCCTTTTGGTAGGCAGTGCTCATCATGGGCACAAAGATGGTGGCACCCAGATTCACATTGCCGTAGTACATGGCATCGCCAAAGGCCGCCAGCGCATAGGGCCCAGACAGCGGCGCAGATGCCGTAACTTTGACACCTGCCGCTTGCAGCGCACGGTGTGTAGCCATTGCCACATACCCGCCTTGCGAATAGCCCGAGAGCAAGAGCTTGTCAGATTCCTTAATCTGCAAACCCGCAAAGGCTTTGCGCGCTGCAGTCAAGGCATCGATCATGTCTTTGCTCTGCTGATCGCCATGCAGATAAGGGTGATAGTCCAATTTGGACTTGTGATAGCCCGCATAGTTGGGAGCCACCACGACAAAACCTTGTGCGGCATACATGGCCGCAATCAATGCACCTTCGTTGGCGCCTGAGTTGCTCGCGTCATCAATTTTCGCAATGTTGAAATTGCGATCGGTGGTCGTGCCGTGGGCATACAACAGCGTAGGGCGTGGGCCGCTGCAAGCTGCGTCGGTGCCTGTCGGGGCCATGATGGCACCGGTGGCATTGGTGGTTTCGTTGGCACCGCCTACGGTGGCGTATTCAAACTCGTACACGCTCACCCCGCATACAGGGGCACCAGCTACTGCTAGCAGTGACGTGCCCGAAGGCGTCGCAGTCAGGTACTGGGCCATGCCCGCAGCGTCAAATTGAACGACGGTACTGGGAACCGTAGAGAGCAAGGCGCCCCGTGACATATCTGGCGTGGGTGGTGTGATGACGTTGTCATCATCACCGCCACCACAAGCCACCAGCGCGGTGGCACATGCCAGCAAACTTAAGCCTTTGAACTTCTGCATGCATCGTCTCCTTATAAGTAGAGGCAAATGTAAGCAGGGTCACAAACTCACTGGCATGGGAAACTACCGAGCATCTTGAAGCAGAGCAAGCCCAAGCTGCTGATACTTAGTAATTGGTAGCAGTGAGCCTTTATTACATAAGGGCTTGAGGCCCATTTAGACCAATAAACGCTCGACCATGTCGAGGTCTTTTCCTACAAGAAGATTGATTTTTTGTGCAGCCTGCACAAAGGCATACCTATCAAATCTCTTGCATCTGCCAAAATTTTTGTTATTTTTTTAACAATGATTTCCAACCACAAGAAATAGATCAGAAAAGTAACAAGAATTTTCGTTTGCTCTCGTCATATTTGTAGAAGAAAGAGCATTTTGTAATATTTATTATCTTTCAAGACGTGAAAGCTATCGACTACTTCGAGATGGCTTATCTAATTTCCCAAAAGCTTGAGCAAACTTTTTCTTTGTAGATTGTGGGTAAGTAGCTAACAATTTCTGTTAGTCAATTTTGGCAAAATTTAGATATGCAGCTTCTACTTATCCACAGGACGATGGATCTACAGAGTTGTGGATAGTCTTAGCATGATTGAAAAGATTTTTTCATGACTCTCGCAGAATTAATCTTATATTTATCCACATACTTTTTCTTTTCAAAAGCTTGCCGCGCTCACTTAAATCCTTGATTGAGCCTGCTTGAAATCCACAATCTATAATTGTTTTTCCACCGCTTTTCCCAGTACCGGTCCAAAGCTTCACCGACCTCGGAGTACAAGTGAAGTGCTTGAAAAACAAGCACTGACTCGTCCGATAGAGTGCTATAGATAATTTTTGAAATGCTGTTCTGAGAATTTTTGTGTATTGAAAAGAATTTTTCAAACTATCCAGCAGCTCTCAACATCACAGAATTCCCCAATGAGCCAAAAAAAGTGGGCCATGGAGGCCCTGGAATCGTTTGACGCGGTCGTTGCATCCATTCCCGGATTTCGTGTGCGCGAAGGGCAGCGAAAAATGGCAGCCCAGATCGCAGAATCACTTTCGCAGGCCCAGCTTGGCAAGGTCGAGGAAGGCGCTGCGGATCCCAAAAAATCAATTGCGGTGATTCAGGCAGGAACAGGTGTGGGTAAATCGCTGGCCTACTCTGCCCCGGCGATTGCCATGGCGCTGGCCCGCGGCACACGTGTGTTGATTTCCACGGCGACGGTGGCCCTGCAAGAGCAACTGGTGAACAAAGACTTGCCCGCACTGGCGCTGCAGCTGCCCACGCCGTTCAAATTTGCTCTGGCGAAAGGGCGCGGCCGTTTTGTTTGCAAGTTGAAGCTGGAGCGATTGGCCAGCTCAGGCGAAAACAGCGATGAAGCTGACGATTTGTTTGCGGAAGAAGCCAGCGAACAGCGTAAAAAACGTCCCCAAGCAGAAACTGAAGCGCGCATGCAGTTCTATGCCTCCATGGCCGATGCGCTGGCTACAGGCGACTGGAACGGAGATAGAGACAGCCTTCCCAGCCCACCCGAACACGAGGCATGGAGCCCCGTCGCAGCGGAAGGCAGCTCCTGCACAGGCAGGCACTGCCCCGTATTCAATGACTGCACCTATTACGAACGACGCAAGGACATGGTGGCTGCGCAAGTCATTGTGGCCAATCATGATTTGCTGCTTTCCAGCTTGGGCGCCCGGTTGCTGCCGGATCTCAGTGAGAGCCTGCTGATCCTGGATGAAGCCCACCATTTGCCGCAGACCGCGCTGTCACAGTTCGCGTGCGAGATGGATATGAGCCGACTGCAATGGATTGACAAGCTGGCCAGCCGCGCGTTGCGTGTCGGCCAGTTGATGGAGGTCGATGAGATTGCGGATATCGCCGGCTTCAGCGGTGGTTTGCGCGAGCATCTGACAGAACTGGCGCGCCGGGTGATGGAGATCTATGGTGAACAGCTCAAGGGCCAGAACGAACGCTTCGGGCCAGCGCGTGCGCGCGTCCCACGCGGCGACCTGCCAGCGCCACTGCTGGAGCCTTTGGCCCAGGTCATGCACAACGCCAGCGGCTTTATTGACGTATTGCGTGCGATTGCAAAGGCGCTCAAAGCAGAGATCAAGGACAAACCGGAGGAGGCGCAACGCCTGTCTCAGCTGTATGCCCAGGTCGGTACGCTGGCGCCCCGGCTGGAAGCGGTGCACGACACTGCGCAGCTCCTGAGCCAGCAGCCCGAGGCGCGCGAAGATGGCTCGGAAAGCGTACCTAACGCCAAGTGGTTCACGCTGGAGATAGAGGGCGACTACATCGTCGTCAAAGGCCACGCCAGTCCCATCCTGCCTGGTGCCGCGCTGCGCCATCATTTATGGAGCCAAGTACGAGGAGCGGTGCTGACCAGCGCCACGCTAACGAGTTGCGGAAACTTTGATTTCTTTCTGCGTGAAGCTGGCCTGCATGGCGATGCATCCGTGCAAACCTTGGAAGTGGCCAGCCCTTTTGACTATGCAACACAAGGCACTTTGGTAGCCCACCAAACCCGTGCGGATCCGCGGGAGGCTGCTGCCTTCACGCGTGAAATGGTGGATCGCTTGATGCACGACTTGAGTGAAGTACAGGCCGGGGCCCTCGTGCTGTTTACCTCCCGCGAACAGATGCGCTTGGCGGTGGATGCCTTGCCCACGGCAATGCGCAGCGAAGTGCTGGTGCAGACCGCCATGCCCCGCGCCATGCTGCTGGCGGAGCACCGCAACCGCGTGGAGCAAGGCCTGCCTTCCATCATCTTTGGCATGCAGTCGTTTGGTGAGGGGCTGGATTTGCCCGGTGCTCTGTGTGAATCGCTGTTTATTACCAAGCTGCCTTTTGCGCCACCCGATGACCCGGTCGGCGAATCCCGTGCCGAATGGCTGCGCAGCAGTGGGCGTAATCCGTTCAATGATTTGGTCGTTCCAGCCACCGCCATTCGCCTGGCGCAGTGGGTGGGCCGGGCCATTCGCACCGAGGAAGACCAGGCCCATGTCTACTGCTATGACCGACGTTTGGTAGCGACCAGTTATGGACAACAGCTGCTCCAAGGCCTGCCACCTTTTACTTTGGAAAAGCGCACCGGTTAGTGCCTTTGACAGGAGCCCCTCTGCAGGGGACTGCGGTTGTTTTTTAGGATTATCTGAATAAGACACCCATATTTACAAAATGGTATTAAGGGTAAACCCTAATCATAAAGCAGTTTTATCAACGTCTTTAAGCGGCTGTTTATACAAACTATTTTTCTATTTCAGTAAACACTGAAATATATGAATATTAATTAAAAGGCACTGAAAACTGTTAGCGCTAACTTCGCGCTGCATGTATTCACATAGCCAAATAAGATGGCGCTCCTGACGAAACACTGCAGCTTTGGATGACTTGCGCGACCGTTGTGCCGTAAGACATTGAAGTGGCGGTCTTTTTGTTGGTAATTGATCCATAAAAAGATATTTCAATCATGGCTAGCGTCATTTCTCAAACTCACAAGGAGTTCACATGCGTGCACTAACCCTTGTACTACTGGCCATTCTTGGCCTGCCGCTGACTTTCGGCGGTGCGTACCTGTTGTCTCTGGGCGGAAGCCCCTTTTATCTCATCAGCGGCGTGGCCGTTCTGGTGGCCGCTTTTGGTTTCTTCAAGCGCGCGCGCTGGGCCTTGCCCCTGTACGCCGTCTGGATGCTGGTGTTGCTGGTCTGGTCCCTGTGGGAAGCCGGCCTGCACTGGTGGCCGCTGGCCACGCGTCTGGGTCTGCCCGCCATCATCGGTTTTGTGATGGCCATTCCCGCTTCGCGCCGTGACGCTGCGGGCAAGTTGCCTTTTGCATCCGGTATGCCTGTGCTGGCTACCTCGGTTTTGTCGGCCGTGATTGCCTTTATCGGTATTCCTTTCCACCTGCACGAAACCTCGGGCAAGCTGTCCATGGAAGTGGTCAATCCCGATGCCAAGACCGGTGACACCGTGCAAGCAGAAGGTGACTGGGAAGCCTATGCAGGCAGCTACCACGGTCAGCGTTTCTCCAAGCTCAACCAGATCACGCCCGACAACGTGAACAAGCTGGACGTGGCCTGGCAGATCCGCACCGGCGACATGAAGGGCCCTGGTGACGTGGGTGAAACCACTTACCAAGCCACCCCCATCAAGATCGGTGACAGCCTGTACCTGTGCACACCGCACAGCCTGGCCATCGCTTTGGATGCCGACACCGGTGCTGAAAAGTGGCGCTTTGACCCCCAAGCTGGCTTGGAATCGAACCGTCAACACCAGACTTGCCGTGGCGTTGCCTTCTACCGTGGTGCCGATGTGACCCCTGTGGCCGCTGCCGTCGCTGAAGTGGCCGGTGAACAACCTGCTGCAGCGTTGGAAGCGCCCGTGGCACAAGCCACCGCTGCCAGCACAGCCGCCATGTGCAAGAACCGCATCTTCCTGCCTTCTTCCGATGCCAAGCTCTACGCTCTGGATGCGGCAACAGGCGCGGTGTGTGAAGACTTCGGTGACAAGGGTGCCATCGATTTGATGCACAACATGCCCACCAAGCAACCTGGCTACCTAAACCCCACATCGCCTCCGGTGATCATTGGTGACATTCTGGTTCTGGGTCACTCGGTGAACGACAACTACGCCGTGGAATCTCCTTCGGGCGTGATCCGTGCGTATGACGTACACAACGGCAAGCTGCTGTGGAACTGGGATTCGGGCAATCCAGAGGCAACCGAGCCTTTCGACCCCGCCAATCCTGACCAGGTATACAAGGCTTCCTCGCCCAACAGCTGGACCGTATTCTCGGCCGATGCTGAGCTGGGTCTGGTCTACGTACCCCTGGGCAACCGCGTGCCTGACCAACTGGGTAAGTACCGCAATGAGCACGAAGACAAGTACACCGCTGCCGTTGTAGCGCTGGACATCAAGACCGGTAAGCTCAAGTGGTACCAGCGTACTGTCAACCATGACCTGTGGGACATGGACTTGGCTTCGCAACCTGTACTGCTGGACTTGGATCTGGAGCAGGGCCGCACACCGGCCATGGTCTTGCCAACCAAGCAAGGCGACGTGTACGTGCTGGACCGCCGCGATGGCACGCCCATCCATGCAGTGACCGAACGCGCTGCCCCTCAGGGCACCGACATTCCGGGCGAACACACTGTGGCCACACAGCCTGTGTCGGCTTTGAGCTTTGAACCCCCAGCACTGACCGAAAAGTCGATGTGGGGCGCCAGCTTGATCGACCAGATGATGTGCCGCATCCAGTTCAAGCAACTGCGCTATGAAGGCCGCTACACAGCACCTTCGCTGCAAGGCACCATCGTCTACCCCGGTAACTTCGGTGTATTCAACTGGGGCTCTGTTGCCGTGGATCCACAGCGTCAAGTGATGTTCGGCATGCCGACTTACCTGGCCTTCGTCTCGACACTGATTCCCCGTGCAGAACTGTCCGGTGACACCGTGATGAATCTGGGCGAGCAAGGTATCAACGCCAACGAAGGCGCGGATTACGCCGTCAAGATGCACCCGTTCCTGTCGCCTCTGGGCGTGCCTTGCCAGGCTCCAGCATGGGGCACGATCGCCGCTGCTGACCTGCGTACCGGCAAGATCGCTTACCAGTACCGCAACGGCACCATCCAAGACCTGTCGCCCGTTCCCTTGCCTATCAAGGTGGGTGTGCCCGGTATCGGTGGTCCTTTGATGACAACCACGGGCGTGGCCTTCCTGGGCGCGGCTGTGGACAACAACTTCCGCGCCTATGACGTTGCCACTGGCGATGTACTGTGGAACGCACGCTTGCCCGCTGGCGGCCAAGCCACACCCATGACTTATCTGAACAGCCAAGGCGAGCAGATGGTTGTGCTGGTGGCCGGTGGTCACGGCTCTGTCGGCACCACGATCGGTGACTACGTCATTGCCTACAAGCTGAAGAAGTAATACTGGGCTGACGCGGGGTTGCTCAAACCTGCTCCGCGCCACTCTGGCCAACAAGGCCCTTTCAACCTCTTTCGGGAGTGTTTGAAAGGGCCTCTTTTTTGAACTGAATTCCCCCTCGTCTTCCTGCACCTCGAGCCCTCAGGCTCAGCGCCGCTGTGGCCAAAAAGGCTGTGGTGCGAATGGGGAAGACTTTTCTCTCTCTGTAGATTTGATATGCAAAACTTCGTTCGTAAAACTCTGGTCTGCGCTTTGACTGCTGCTGCAGGCTTGTCCGCCGCCAGCGCTTTTGCCCAGTCTGACGTGACCCTGTATGGCCGTGTCGATCTGGGTCTGCGCTATGAAAGCGCCAAGAACCAGCCCACCACCCAGATGGACTCCGGCACTTACAGCGCCATCGGTTTCAAGGGCAAGGAAGATCTGGGCGGTGGTCTGAAGGCTTTCTTCCAGATAGAACACCGTCTGGATGCCTCCACCGGTGCCAACAAGAGCGATACATCGTTCTTCAACGACATCTCGGTGATTGGTCTGTCTGGCAACTTCGGTACTGTGCGCATGGGCCGCTCAGACAACACCTTAAACATCGCGGCTGACCCCGATGTCTTCGGCGGTGACTTTGTGGGTGGGCGCGGTAACCGCCGCGCAGGTGCCGACGAAAAGTGGAACAACGGCGTGATGTACTTCACCCCTGAAGTGGCGGGCTTGCAGGCCATCGTTGGTGCTGCTTTGGGTGAAAATGCCAGCTTCACCGATGGTTCACGCGAAAAGAATCCCTTTGGTCTGACCGTGCTGTACAAAAACGGCAACCTGACTTCCGCGCTGGGCTACATGCAGCGTGCCAACCAGGACAAGGCTTACGCCGGCAGCGCCACGTACGACTTTGGTGTGGCCAAGACTTTCCTGACCGTGGCACACAACAACGGCAAAGGCAACGGCCAGATCGTAGATGGCGAGCAAGACGGCAAGCGCACCACCTATGACCTGGGTGTGGCCGTGCCAGTGAGCGCCGCTGGTTCTGTGCGTGCCAAGTACAACTTTGATCGCAAAGACCTGAAGGCAACCGGTGCGGCACTGACCAAGACCCATGACCTGGGTCTGGGCTACTGGCACCACCTGAGCAAGCGTACCCAGCTGTACGTGACCGGCAACGTCGAAAAAATCGAAGGCCAGAAAACCACGCGCGCCATGGACATGGGCGTATCGCACAGCTTCTAAGCACCGTAGCTTGTGCACCCAGCAGGCGTAGCCCGTCTGCTGCATCGCTTGTAGCTTGATAGCCTGGAGCGCTTCCTGTGGGAAGTGCCCAGGCTTTTTTTATAGCTATCAGCCCTTGCTGTACAAGGGCTAGAGGCCTAAAACACTTAAATCTTTCAAATCCAACTACTGTTCTTTCCCGCAAGCTTGCCCGTACTGACATTGATGCTTTGAAAACAACTTGGCATGGTTGGAGCACCCCCACCACATCGTGCAGGCGGCAGCGCCGTTTTTTGTGCAACGCTTTGCCAATATGCGCTGGTGGCCACAGGCGCCTGACGCGGCAGTCTTGGCCAGCCAAGGGGTAGACCCCGAATTTGCGCTACAGCCGCTCAGAGGCCGTTCAGGCGTGCTCAGGTGGAGCCCTGGAGCCCAAGCCCGCAGCGCAGCCATGCTGGCCAACGTTCCAACCGCTAGGGCACGCAAGCTGCTACGCAAAAACCGATGTTTTGATAGCTGCCTGCCTTTGCAGTGCCTTGATTAACGCCACAAAAGGCTTGAAAGTATTTTTCTCTTTTTGAATGCTGTTTTTCCTGTTTTCCAGTAAGCACTTCGTCACCCGTTGAATTTATTTGAACGAATAGCGTTGTCACCATGGTGGTGTCTTCTGGCTATCCACTGTTGTGCATAACTTTCTGTGGATAAGCTTTGGAGAAAGAAAAACTTTGCGCTTTTCAGAGCCTCACTGAAAAGGCGTTTTCAGCGTGTTTGATGGCGTTCTTTAACACGTGGACAGTGACTGCCATCATTTTCTGACTATTTGACGGGTGCTTGCACCTGCGCTGCCTACTTTTTCTGATCGACATGTCTTTCACCTAACTTGTTCTTTTTTATATATAAAAAAAATAGTAGGTAATAGTAGGTGAGCACTCTTTCTGTGGATAACTTTGGTTTCAAACCTGATTTCAAGCACTTGCAGTCTTGCGAATCATGTGGGTCAGCCCCTGTTCCCGCTGTCATGCAAACAGGGATAACTTCCAAAAAATTTGAATTTCTGTGGATATCTACGCTTTGTTCCTATTTTTATCCACAGGTTTTTTAGATCGCTGATGTAACCGTATTTTTGGCAATAAACCCTTATGAATCTTAGGAACAGTGCTATCAATTTTAAGTTGAACAACTAAGAAAACAACTTTTCTTAGCCAGGGAACGCTGCATGTGCACAGGCAAGCCACTCGCGGAAAAGACCGAACTACCTGAAAAACACGGAACGACACGCAAGTGGTTTTAAAAATCTGCGCGATTTTTCGCGCGGTTGTTATTCTTTATTTATTCTATTTTTAATTAGTAGTAATAGTAAGCAAGTCCTGCTTCTGTGGATAACTTGAAAATTCTGTTTCATATCAAGAGTTTAGAAAACTTCAAAGTATGTGCTTGAAGGCAGGTACGGCGTGTACCCGTTTTGGGTACAAGTTTGCAGGGTCGACACTTGCAGTGGATAACTCGATAGTTACTCTTTTATTGCACCCAGACTTATCCACAATCGACGAATTCGCCTTCAATGCTGTGGAAAGCCTCGTAACTGCGTTACACCAATGCAGCCCAAAGCCCTTGTAATAAAATTACAGGTGAAAACCCGTAGTTACATGGCTGGCGATTTTTTAGGATTAAGTAGTTGTTTTTATTTTGTTTATTGTTGGTAACTGGATTCGAGAAATCGAAAACATCCAACACTGGCTCACGGAATAAGCGCTGCAAAAAAATGCGCTGAATGCGCTTTCCATCGGTCTGCGCAGTGCCAAAAATCCCAGCATGCACAGCCGTACCGCATCGCTTGTCAGGCTGTGAATAATGAAAAATTCTTTTCAGAGCGGGAAAGTTGTCGCAGCTTCGCGCAGACGACAGGGCGCTGGGCAAAAGGCATTGCCGCCTGACAGCCAGTGCTCTGGCGACAGGCATAAAAAAAGCAGGCCGAAGCCTGCTGGAGAGGGGTTAAAAAGCGCTGGACTTGCTGGTTTACGCAGCAGGGGCGACCGGATGAGCGGCAGGGCTGTGACCATGACCATGGTGTTTGCCGTGGTGGTTTCCAGCACGCTGGCCATGACCAGCCTTGCGAGGGCCCTGGCGCTGGACGCTCAGCGCATCAAATGCTTTTTGCTGGCTGGCGTTCAAGCTGGTGTAGAACGTGCGCGTGGCTTGATCCCGCTGCTCGGCCTTGGCAGTGCGCTCTTTGCGCAGTTGTTGCGCAAGGTCCAGGCGCTCAGGGGTGGTCAGCTTGCGCAGGTCAGGGCGCTCACCGGCAGGCTTGACGCGTGGCTGAGGCGTGATGGCCTTGGCATACTGATCCCAGGCGGCTTGCTGGCTGGGCTGGATCTGCAAAAGTGTTTTCAGGCGTTCGGTACGATCGGCCTGAAACTTGGCAAAGTCCATGGTTTTACCGCGTGGGCCATGGTGGGGCGCTGTGTGGGCAGGGGCTGCAGCCGGGCCCTGAGCGGGTGCTGGCTGGGCATGGGCGCTGAACGCGAAAGAACCCAGCAAAGCGGCGGTGGCAACGGTGGCGGTCAAAGTGCGTTGGAAGAGGGCCATATCAAACTCCTTGAGGTGGGGATGGTGCTGCAGGGACACGGCGAGATTGCTGTGTCGATGGAGGCAAGTTTGAGGTCTCTATGTAAGCGCTTCGTGAGGCTTTGCTGCTGCTGTGTAAAGTAATAAAAAGCTAGGTGAGTGGCGGGGCGATAGCAGTGGTAAAAACCAGAGCGTTTTTGCTGTTTTCCCCTTATTCCACCAGGGCCTATAGCTCCTTAATTTGAAGATGGGTGCAGCGAGATCGGGCACCCATTTTGGTTTTTAGATATATCAGGAAGAAGGTGGCTGCGTGTTCAAAAACATGATCGTGTACCGCATGGCGGCGCAATGGGAAGGCTCACTGGAGCAAGTGGAAGAGGCGCTGCAAAAGACGCCATTCATGCAATGCGGCGCGACGCAAGAGCAATCGTCAGGCTGGGTGCCACCACGGGGTGAAGACAATGGCCTGCTGGCGGAGAGTGTGGGCGGCCAGTGGATCTTGCGCTTCATGAGCGAATCCAAAATGCTGCCTGCCAGCGTGCTCAACCGCAAGGTGCAGGAAAAGGCCGATGCGATTGAAAAAGAGCTGGGCCGCAAGCCCGGCAAAAAAGAGAAACGCGATCTGAAAGACGAGGCCAAGCTGGACTTGCTGCCCATGGCTTTCACCAAGCAAAGCAGCATGTGGGTGTGGATAGACCCGCAGGCCAAATTCCTGGTGCTGGACACCGGTGCGCAGGGCAAAGCCGATGACGTGGTAACGCTGCTGGTCGAAGGCCTCAAGGGCTTTGGCGTGGCACTGCTGGACACGCAAACCAGCGCCCAAGCCGCCATGGCGCACTGGTTGCTGACGCAGGAAGCACCTGTGGGCTTCAGCATCGACCGCGAGTGTGAACTCAAGGCCGCAGACGAATCCAAGGCTGTGGTGCGCTATGCACGCCATGCGCTGGATATTGACGAAGTCAAACAGCACGTAGAACACGGCAAGCTGCCCACCAAACTGGCGCTGACCTGGGACGACCGCGTGAGCTTTGTGCTGACCGACAGCCTGCAGATCAAGAAGATTGCCTTTACCGATACGGTGCTCGACCAAGCCGGCGACGAAGGCGGCTTTGACACCGATGTGGCGATTGCTACGGGCGAGTTGAGCAAGCTGATTCCCGATCTGATTGAAGCGCTGGGCGGTGAAGGCCGTACGGAGATGGGTCAGCCCGCAGCCGCTGGTGCCAGCACTGCAACGCTGGCCGTGCGCGTGGCGGGCAAAGGCGCCATGACGGGCCCCAAGACTGCGCCGCAAGATACCGATCCGGACGATGCACCCTTTTAAACACCGACGCTAAAAAATCGAAAGGGCCATGCATGCGCATGGCCCTTTTTGCATGCGCCAGATGGCGCAAACAGCGCGCTGGTGCAGGGGCTCAGCGCCCTTCGAATTGCGCCGGTTGCCTGGCAAAAAAAGCGGCCAGCCCGCGCGGTAAATCTTCGGTGTGTGCGCAGGCAATAAATGCCTGTGCTTCGGCCTGCAGCTGGGTGGGCAAATCACGCTCAAAACTGCTGCGCATCAGGCGGCGCATGTGGCCATAGGCCTGGGTGGGGCCACTGGCCAGCTGCTGGGCCAGTTGCTGCACGGCGGCGTCTAGGTCAGCGGCGGGCAGCACGCGGTTGATGAGGTTCAAGCGCAGGGCTTGTTCGGTGTTCAAGGGCTCGCTGAGCAGCGCAATTTCCAGCGCATGGCGCAGGCCCACCAGGCGAGGCAGTGCCCACGAAGCGCCCACGTCGCAACTGGCGCCCAGCTTGGTGTAGGCCATGTTGAACTGCGTGCCTTCGGCAGCGAAGACAAAGTCGGCCTGCAGCATGACCGACAGCCCCGCGCCAGCGGCTGCGCCGTGGACTTGCGCGATCACCGGCGCGTTGCCTGCGGCCAGCAGTTGCACGGCTTCGTTGAGCGGGCCTATCAGCTCTTTGGCGCCTTGCACGGGGTTGGCTTGCAGCGTGGCCAAGTCACCACCCGCCATGAAGGCGCGGCCCGCACCGCGCAGCACAATGCAGCGCACGCCGGCATCTTGCGTGAGCTGGCGCGCCGCATCGCGCAGGGCCAGGGCCATGGGCACGTTGATGGCGTTGAGCGCCTCAGGGCGTGAGAAGGTGAGGGTGGCAACGCCGTGCTGCTGCTCAAGTTGCAAAGGGGCGATGGGTGCAGGCATAGCGTTTCCTGTGAAAAAGAAAAAAGAAGAGCTGTTTGCCCTCGTCAAACCGTGCTTTCCGTATGAAAAGGGTCTGAAATGAAGGCACAACTAGGGCATGCAGCTCTGGTTTTTAAATGACGGTGTGGTGCGCTCAGTGGTACAGCGCATCAATCTCTGGCGCGTAGGTCTTGTAGATGCTGGAGCGGCGCACTTTCATGGTGGCGGTGACTTCGCCGTCGTCGTGGTCCAGCTCTTTGGTCAGCAGGTGGAACTTGCGGATTTGCGAAACCTGCGCCAACCGCGCATTGCCCTGGGCAATGACACCGTCGATGAGCTGGCGCACGCGTTCGTCCTCGACCAGCGAGCGGAAATGGGTAAACGCAATACGCTGGGTTTCGGCCCATTTGCCCACGGTTTCGTAGTCGATCTGAATGAGCGCGCTGACGAATTTGCGCCCGTCTGCCACCACGATGCATTCCTTGATGTAGGGGCTGCCTTTCATGGTGTTTTCAATTTCGGACGGCGTGAGGTTCTTGCCTCCAGCGGTGATCATGATGTCTTTCAAGCGATCCACGATGTGCAGCTGGCCGTTGACCTCGCGCACCACGTCGCCGGTGTGCAGCCAGCCGTCCTGCACGGTCTGGGCCGTGGCTTCCGGGTTTTGGTAGTAACCGGCAAACACCATGTCGCCTTGAATCTGGAACTCCCCTGTGACGGGGTCAATACGGTGTGTCACGCCTTGGGTGGGAATGCCCACGGTGCCCACCTGCACGTGGTGCAGTTCGTGGCCGGTGACCATGCCGGTGGATTCGGTCAGTCCATACACCTCGATCAGTGGCACGCCCAGAACGCGGAAGAACCGCACCACATCGGGCGGGATGGGGGCCGCACCAGTCAGCGCCACGGTGGCTTTGCGCAGGCCAATGAAGTTTTGCAGCGAACGCAAAATGAGCCAGTAGTACGCGCCAAAGCGCAGGCGCTCAGCCAGCGTCCACTGGCTGCGTGCTTTCTCGGCCAGCGGCGTGCAGGCTGCAAAGGCGCTGTCAAAAAGCGCCTGGCGCCAGCCGCCAGCTTCTTGCAGCTTGATGGTGATGGAGGCGTGCAGCTTTTCCCAGATGCGCGGCACGCCCAGAAACATGCTAGGTGCAATCTCGCGCAGGTCTTCCTGCACGGTGCGAATCGATTCGCCAAAGTGCACTTGGGAGCCGAGATAGATGGGGCAGAACGTGGTGAGCATCTGCTCGGCCACATGGCACAGCGGCAGGTACGACAAATGCGTGGTGCCCGCGTGCATATGCAGGCGCTCGACAATCCCCGGCACCACGCCGCGAATGTTGCGGTAGGAGATCATCGCGCCCTTGGGTTTGCCGGTGGAGCCAGACGTGTAGATCATCAGGCCAATGTCATCGAGCGACTGCGCCTGGAGGGCGGCTTCAATCCACTGCGGATCGCCTTGTTGCGCGCCCAGTTGCTCGACGGCTTCAAACGTCACAATCATGTCGCGCTGCTGCGGCGTGAAGCTGCGCAGGCCCTTGGTTTCCATGACGATGATCTTGCGCAGTTTGGGCAAATGGGGCAGGGCTTCGAGCAGTTTGTCGGTCTGCTCCTGGTCTTCGCAGACCATGATTTCAATGTCTGCGTGGCCCACCACGTAGGCCACTTCGGGGGTGGGGCTGGTGGGGTAGACGCCCACGGTGACGCCGCCCACCAAACCCGTGCCCATTTGTGCCAGCACCCATTCAATACGGTTTTCGGCAATCACGCCGACATGGCCTCCCGCAGCCAGCCCGATAGAGCGCAGGCCCATGCCAAAGTGGCTGGCGCGTTCGTAGTAGCTGGCCCAGGTGAAGGGCTTCCAGATGCCAAAGTCTTTTTGCCGGATGGCCACGCGCTGCGCGTCGCTGCGGGCGCGTTCGCGCAGCATCTGGGGTAGGGTGGACTCGGGCAGTTGCAGCATGGGTTTCATGGCGTCACTTGGCATTCAAAAAACGAAGAAAAGCGGGGTGCAGCAGCGCTCAGGACAGCCAGCGTTTGCGGCGCTTGTAATGCTTGATGTCTTTGAAGCTTTTGGCCTCGCCGCCGCCGCCCATGCCCAGATAGAACTCGCGCACATCGGGGTCGTTGGCCAGCTTTTCGGCGCTGCCATCGATGACGATTTTTCCGTTCTCCATGATGTAGCCGCGGTGCGCCACGGCCAGTGCCACGGTGGCGTTTTGCTCAACCAGCAGCATGGAGGTGCCGCGCTCGACATTGATGCGGGCGATGATGGAGAAGATGTCTTCCACCAGCTTGGGCGACAGGCCCAGCGAGGGCTCATCGAGCAAGATGAGTTCGGGCTGCGCAATCAGTGCGCGGCCAATGGCCAGCATTTGCTGCTCGCCGCCCGACAGGTAACCGGCCAGCCCCTTGCGCCGTTCATGCAGGCGCGGAAAGTAGGTGTAGACCAGATCAAAGCCAGGCGCTTGGGCGTTGGCGCGGCCGCTGAGGGCGTAGGTGGAAGCAATCAGGTTTTCTTCGACCGTGAGGTCTTCGAACACGCGCCGGCCTTCCATGACATGCGACAGCCCCTGGCGCACCAGCTGCTGCGGCGCAGTGCGGCCAATGTCCTGCCCGTTAAAGCGAATGCTGCCGGACTCCAGCGCGCCGTCTTCCAGCTCCAGCAGGCCCGATGCGGCCTTGAGCGTGGTGGATTTGCCTGCGCCGTTGCTGCCCAGCAGCGCCACGATCTGGCCGCGCGGCACCGCCAGCGACAGCCCGCGCAGGGCTTGCACGACTTTGTTGTAGATCACTTCGATGTTGTTGATCTCGAGCACGTTGTCCGGGGTGGGCTGCATGGCGTCCAACAAAACTAAGAGACAGCTTGGCGCTGCAAAAAATGGAAACACACAGGGCTGCTGCATGGGGTGCCACAGCCCTGAGGGCGGTTTACTTGGCCAGAGAGATCCAGTCCGAGGCCGCGACCATCTTTTTGGCCTTGAAGTCGGCGCGGTAGACGCGGCCCACAGGGATGGAGTTGCCCTTGATGGTGATGGGCACACCAATCAGCCCCCCGGTATCAAAGTTCTCCAGGCTGTTCAGGGCGGCCTTGAGGTTGCTGCCGGTCAGTGGCTTACCCGCTTTCAAGCAGCGGCGCGCCGATTCGGTGAACAGCATGGCAGCCAGAAAACCCTGGATGTAGGCCGTGCTCTGGTACTCCGGGCGCAGGGTGCGGATTTTTTCCAGCATGGGCGATTTTTCGGTGTCGTAGTAGTAGCGAAAGGGCATGACACCCATGAAGCCGTCACCGTTCTCGCCCATCTGCATGACGGTGGAGCTGTCCATGGTCCAGAAGGTGCCCATCCACTTGCTGGTCATGCCCATCTGCTTGCCTTGGGTGACGAACTCCGGAATGGGCGCCAGGATGTAGCCGTGGAAGATGGTGTAGTCGGGGGCGGCGCGGCGCAGCTTGATGACTTCGGTGGAGACATCCACGCTGCCCGCAGGCGTCATGATCTTGATGGGCACGCTCAGGCCCATTTCCTTGGCCAGCTTTTCGCTGCTCTCAATGGGGTCGCGCCCAAACTCGGAGTCCGAGTAGACGAAGGCCACTTTGGCGCCCGGTTTTTCCTTGGCAATGTGGCGCAGCAAGATGCCAAACATTTCGGTGTAGTCGGGGCCTACAAGGAACTGGTTGGGGTATTTTTTAGGGTCGTTCAGCTCGGTGGCAAACGAGGCACCTGCCATCAAAATGCTGCCGTTGCGATCCAGCTCGGGATTGATGGTTTTGGCAAATCCGGTGGAGTCGCCGTAGTAGAGGTTGACCTTGTTCTGGCTGGTGATTTTTTTGAAGGTGGCCACCGACACATCGACCTTGTAGCCGGTGTCTTCGGGCACGTATTTAAGCTTGCGGCCCTCAACGCCGCCAGCGTCGTTGGTGATCTTTACAAAGTCCGCAATGCCGGCATTGATACCCACGCCCGCAAAGGCAAACACGCCGGTCATGGGGATGGAGCCGCCAATCACGATCTCCTCATTGGTTTGCGCCAAAACGCTCAGAGGTGATGCGGCCAAGGCGCTGGCGCCGGCTGCAGCCACTGCCATCAGCAGGTTGCGGCGGGGCTGAGAAATCAGAGTTTTATCCATGCTTGTCTCCTGGTGGTGGTCGTGGCAAAAAAGTGAAAAGGGCCATCAATTGCGGAAGGGCCAGAGGTGGAAATAGCGGCGAATACGGCGCCAGATTTCTGCCAGTCCATGGGGCTCAAAAACCAGAAATCCAATGATCAGCAGGCCAAAAATCACGGTGCGTACGGGCGAGAGAAACACCGCTAGCTCGGTGCCGCCGGGCAGCACGGCGACCAGCAGCTTGAGGATCTCGGGCACCATAGTCATGAACACCGCGCCGAGGATGCCGCCCAGGATGGAGCCCATGCCGCCGACGATGATGGCGGCCAGGAAGAAAATCGACATCAGCAGCGGAAAACTCTCGGGCGTAACCACGCGGAAGAAGTAGGCCCACATGCCGCCTGCCACGCCCGCATAAAACGACGACAGACCAAACGACAGCAGCTTGTAGCGCAGCAGCGGAATGCCCAGCACTTCGGCCGAAATGTCGCGGTCACGGATGGCAATGAAGGCGCGGCCAATGCGCGTGCGAAAGATGTTGGCTGCACCCAGCAGCATCAGCACCGTGACCGGCAAGATCAGCCAGTACAGGCGAAACGAGGTGTCCAGTGGCATACCGAAAAATCGGGCAGGTTGCAGCGACAAACCCGTGGTGCCGCCCGTAAACTGCAGGTTGCCAAACAGAAAGTGCGTGATGAATGATGCGGCGATCGTGGCAATCGCCAGATACAAGCCTTTGACGCGCAGGGACGGAATGCCCACGATGATGCCGCCCAGCATGGCGATCACACCACCGGCGAGCAAATTGATGAAAAAAGGCGTGCCTACGTGGGTCTCTAAAACGGCCACGGTGTAGGCGCCCAGTCCCATGAAGGCTGCTTGCCCCAGGCTGACCAGTCCGGTGTAGCCGGTCAGGATGTTCAGGCCCGTGGCACTGGCTACATTGATGGCCACCAGACAGGCCATGTACAGCCAGTATTCGGTGGCCATGAAGGGGAAGATGACCAGCAAGGCTGCGGCAATCACCAGCCAGGTTTTTTGCGTGCGCGAGTCAAACAAGGCCGCGTCTGCCACATAGCTTTCTTTGAGCGTTCCGATGCGCATGGGGTGGTGTCTCCTGGTGTGTCTTGAAGGGGCTCAGAGCCGCTCGATTTCGTGGGTGCCAAACAGGCCGTAGGGGCGGATCATCAAGATCACCACCAGCACAATGAAGGTGGCCAGCAGCTTGTACTCGCCACCCAGAAAAGCGCCGGCCAGTGCTTCGACCAAACCAATGACAAGACCACCAATGAGTGCGCCCAAAACGCTGTCGAGCCCGCCCACAATCACCACCACCAGCACCGACAGGCCAAAGACGCCCATGCTGGACGACAGCCCGCCAATGGAGCCGACGATGATCCCGGAGACGGCGGCAATCATGGCCGACACCACCCAGGCCAGCGAGAACACACGGGGTACGTTGATGCCCACAGAGTACGCCGCTGCCTGGTCGCTGGCCGTAGCACGCAAGGCCACACCACCGCGCCAGAATCGAAACACCAGCAGCACGGTGGCAATAAAGACGACGGCAATCACCGAGCCCCAGAACACCTTGGGTGCCAGGAAAGCCTCACCGACCATGATGGGCTGGGTGGGCATGAAGTCAGGCAGGCGGCGCTGATCGGCCGTCCAGATCATCTCCACAATGCCGACCAGCACCGAGGCCAGGCCCACGGTGACCATGAATACGGAAATGGGTGGCTCGCCCAGCAGCGGGCGAATGATGGTGCGCTCAATCAATGCCCCCAGCGCGCCGCTGGCCAGCACTGCAGCAGGGATCGCAAGCCACAGCGGCAGCGCCCACATGGCAGTGAAAGTGAAGAACAGGTAGGCGCCCATCATCAGCATTTCGCCAATGGCAATGTTGACCACGCGCGTAGCTTTGTAGACCAGCACGAAGGCCAGCGCTGCCAAGGCGTACAGGCCGCCGCTGGCAATGCCGGTGAGGCTGATTTCAAACAGATAGGCCCAATCCATCATGCGGCTCCTGCGGTGCTGGGGTTGGCGTGGAATTTGCGGCGCAGATCGTGCACATCGCCTGAGCCCAGATAGGCCTTGATGACCTCTGGGTTGCCTTGCACCTCAGCAGGCAAGCCTTGCGCAATGACCTGACCAAAGTTGAGCACCACCACGTGGTCGGACAGATCCATGACCATGCCCATGTCGTGTTCGACCATCAGCACCGTGACGCCCCATTCGGCGCGCACATCAAGGATGAAGCGGGCCATGTCTTCGGTCTCCTCGCGGTTCATGCCGGCGACGGGTTCGTCGAGCATCAGGATTTCCGGCTGCATGGCGAGCGCCCGGGCCATCTCCACGCGTTTTTGCAAGCCATAAGACAGCGCTGAGACGGGGGCATGGCGGATGTGGTCGATCTCCAGGAAATCGATGATGCGTTCCTCAATGTCGGCGCGCAGTGCGGCTTCTTCACGCCGTGCCTTGCCCATGTACAGCAGCGCGTCGAGCACATTGGTTTTGAGGTGGGCGTGGCGGCCGAGTTTGATGTTGTCCAGCACCGTCATGCCGCGAAACAGCGCAATGTTCTGAAAGCTGCGCCCCAAGCCCATCTTGGCGCGCTGTGGTGCAGGCAAGCGGGTAATGTCCTGGTCCCTGAAGCGGATGCTGCCTTCGGTGGGTTTGTAGAAGCCCGAGATGGTGTTGAACAGGGACGTCTTGCCGGCACCGTTCGGCCCGATCACGGCAGTGATGGAGCCGGGCTGCACATCAAAGCCCACGCCGGTCAGGGCTTTGACACCACCAAAAGCCAGTGTCAGGCCTTGCACGCTGAGCAGCGGGTGCGGCGACGAGGCAAGAGATTTCGAGGTTTGCATGGGCAGCTTATCCACAGAAGTAAGTTGTCTACTTTTGAGTAGATTCTGGATTTTTGCAGCCAATAAGGCATGGGGACTTACCCATTTAGTGAAAACCTTAAATCTATGTATTTCAATGTTTTTTCCATACTTAACAAGAACAGTGTTTTAATTGTTTTTGATTGGGTGGATGCTTACTGGTAAGTAGATATGAAGCGGAAGGTTGTCTTTTATGGCTTCTGTGAGTCCGGAGATCACGCAGCCCTTGCAGGGTGCCCGCCATGCGCAGCGTGAAAAAAATAGACAGGCCAAACGCCAGGCGGTGTTGTCGACTGCCGCGCAGATGTTCAATGAGCGCGGTTTCCATGCCACGTCCTTGGACGATGTGGCTGCACGTCTGGGCGTCAGCAAGCCCACGCTGTACTACTACGTCAAAAGCAAGGACCAAATCCTGCTGGAATGTGTGCGCCAGGGGCTGGAGATGACACTCGAGGGAATTGAGGCCTCGCGGCAGGCCGGAGGCTCAGTCCTCGATCAGCTGGAGGCCTGCATGCGTGTCTACGCCCAGATTGTCACGATGGACTTTGGCATGTGCCTGATTCGCGTGGGCGATGAGCAATTACCGACGGACAGCCGCAACGAATTGCGCCGTATGAAAGCACAGATTGATCTGGCATTTCGGCGTTTGGTCGAGGCTGGTGTACAGCAGGGGCTGCTGGCGCCGTGTGACCCCAAAATGACGGCATTCATGATTGCCGGTGCGCTGAGCTGGATTGGTCGCTGGTATGACGCCGGAGGGGCCTACTCGCCCGAAGAAATCGCAGATCAAGCGGTGCAGATATTGCTGCAGGGCGTGATCGTGAGGCCTTAGCGTGAGCGCAATCGCTCAGCGGGGACACTGTGGGGCAACGCCAGACATGCGGCGGCGCTGTTTGTCGGCATACATGGCGCTATCGGCTTGCTGAAGTGCATCATCAAGGCTGCAGGTACCCGGTACATGGGCCAAGCCAATGCTGGCGCCGCTGTAATGCAGCAGTTTGTCATTTGCCAATGCGATATCGCACGCAGAAGCAGTGCGCAAGCGGCACGCCACTGCTTGTAGTGTCTGTGGGATGTCTTGATCTGGACCGGGCGTGACCATGACGAACTCATCGCCTCCCATACGGGCCACCATGTCCCCACTCCGCAAGCTGTCTTGCAAGCGCTGGGCCACGGTGCGAAGTAATTCGTCTCCCACTGCATGACCATAGGTGTCATTGACCTGCTTAAAGCCGTCTAAATCAACGAAGGCTACCAGCACACAGCCATTGCTGCGCTGTGCGCGTGAAAGCAGGCGCTGCAGCTCGTCGAGCAAGGCGGCACGATTGGGCAGTTGCGTGAGTGGATCGGTCAGGGCAAGGTGTGTCAACTGGGCATTGCGCTCTTGGAGCTGGCGGACAAGGATTTCACGCTCGACATGCTGGCCAATCAACTTGGCAAAAAGCTGGAGGATAGCCTCAGTGCCGGGTGGCAAACTGGCTTCATTTCCACTGGCGGCACACAAGGTGCCATAGACCACACCATCGGACAGGCGCACCGGTGCGCTCACATAGGTGCGAATGCCAAGTGCCTGGGCGGCTTGGGAATCTGCCCAGCATTCCTGCACGTTCATCGTGCACATACGGCCTTCGCTCAACGCACGTTTGCACAAGGTGTCACTCCACTGTACGGACAGGCCCTCAGGAATCTGCATTTGCTGTGTATTGCATGCGTACAGCACCTGCTGCAGATCTTGCTCAAGATCGATCCGGGTGAGGTAGGTGGACTCCAGTTGCGCCACCTGCTGCAGCATTTCCAGCAAGGGGCGCACTAATTCCTCCTGGCTTTGCGCACAACTTAATGTTTCAGACAGTTTGGATAGCAGCGGGGCCATGAATGAAAAATTAAAAAATTGAGGAAAAAGTGAGCAAGGTGAGGGCTCAGTCAGTTTAAAAGACCGCTGCTATTGCGGTGTGCTGCACAGCAGAGAAGCCTTTTCTGGATAGAGACGGTGATGAGTTGCTTGTTTTCGAACATTGAAAGTGGGTCGCATACTTTCCAGTCGGTCGATTTTATTCAGTGTGAGCGAGTAATAACTTGCAGGGGTCTCCTTAAAATACCGCGTGTGCTTGCTATTGGTTATGAGTTTTGACAGTATCTTCATCAAAGCCTTATGAGGCCATCCCCACCGCTCCTGCAATGGAGGCGCGTTCTCCTTGGGGCACCGCAGAACAGCGTGTCACCCAACGGCGCAATAAACATGAGGCACTGCTGTCCACCGCAGCCACGCTGTTCAAGCAGCAAGGCTTTGCTGGTGCGTCGCTGGATCAAATTGCGGCCCAGCTAGGTATTACCAAGCCCACGCTGTATTACTACGTTCCCAGCAAGGCGCAACTGGTGCTGGCGTGTGCCACCAGAGGTTTTGAGCAGGCGTTAGGCGCCATGCAAACTGCGCAGCGCGCAGGCAATGGGCCGCAGGGGCGCAATGTGCTGAAAGCCTATGCCAAGGTGCTGGCTACGGATTTTGGCTGGTGCATGGTGCGCATTGACGAGTGGGTGCTGCCTGCAACGCTGCGCAAGTCGATTCAGCAGCAACGCCAAGCGCTGGAGCAGTGCCTGGAAGGGGCACTGACTTGCAACGTTGCTGCCTCGCTGGCGCTGCGCGCCTTGGAAGGTGTGGCGCTGGGCTTGCCCAAAAATCAATGGAATCCCCTGGTGGATTTGCTGTGTGCGCCTTTCGCCCCTAGCGACCAGGCGCTGCCCCCTGACGTTGTGGCGCTCAGCGTCCCGGAGATCGCAACCGAAAAAGATGCCGACCAAGACCGCGCTCTATGGGCTGTAGAACCCGTGGCTTCTGTTGAGGGCGGCAAGGCAGTCGTGGCTATAAAGGCCGTGAAGGAAGTGGAGGAAGTGGAGGAAGTTGACGTGCTCGATGTTCCCGCAAGGGAAAACTTGGCGATGCCCAAGAAGCAGCCTTCTAACCGCTCCCAGCTGGCAAAGGCCGTCCCACCATTGGCGCAAAGTAGCTTGTTTTAGTGCATTGCCAGCCCTCGCAATAAAGGCCTGCCGTCATCACAACGGCAGGCCTTTTTAAGCTCTGGTTTTTTCGCGGTTACAGCGCTGTGTGCGTATTAGACGCGCTCAAAAATCGCAGCAATACCTTGGCCGCCGCCGATGCACATCGTCACCAATGCATAGCGGCCACCAGTGCGATGCAGCTCATAAATCGCCTTGGTGGTGATGATGGCGCCGGTCGCACCGACAGGGTGACCCAGCGAAATGCCTGAACCATGGGGATTGACCTTGGCGGGGTCCATGCCCAGCTCCTGAATCACCGCGCAGGCTTGGGCGGCAAAGGCTTCGTTGGCTTCAATGACGTCCATATCTTGGATTTTCAGCCCCGTGCGTTCCAGCACTTTTTGTGTGGCGGGTACCGGGCCAATGCCCATATAGGCAGGATCTACACCGGCATGGGCGTAACCGACCAGACGTGCCAGAGGCTTGGCGCCCAAAGCTTGGAGACGATCACCGGCGACCAGGGTCACGGCGGCTGCACCATCGTTAATGCCGGAGGCATTGCCCGCTGTGACGCTGCCGCCTTCTTTCTTGAAAGCGGGCTTCATGCTGGCCAGTGAATCAATGGTTGTGGTGCTGCGCACATGTTCATCGGTATCAAACACGACGGTGCCTTTGCGCGTGGCAATTTCTACGGGCACGATTTGATCTTTGAAGTAGCCTGCAGCGATTGCTGCGGCTGCACGCTGCTGGCTCAGCACAGCCAGTTCGTCTTGCATTAGGCGGCTGATGTTGTAGCGTTCGGCCACATTCTCGGCCGTTATGCCCATGTGCATCTTCTTCCACGGGTCGTGCAGGATGCCCAGCATGTAGTCAATGCTTTTGGCGTCTCCCATGCGTGCGCCCCAGCGCGATGCGGTGTCAAAGTAGGGGCCACGGCTCATCGACTCCGAGCCGCCGCCAATCGCTACATCGCAGTCGCCCAAGGCAATGGCTTGCGCCGCCGAAATAATGGCCTGCAAGCCTGAGCCGCACAGGCGGTTGACGTTGAATGCCGGGGTCTCTATCGGGCAGCCTGCATCAATGGCGGCTACACGCGAGAGGTAAGCGTCTTTGGTGTCAGTGGGGATCACATTGCCCATCACCACATGGCCCACCACATCGGGTGCAATACCTGCACGTTCAATGGCCGCTTTCACCACGGTAGTTGCCAACTGGGTGTTAGGAACGTCTTTGAGGCTGCCGCCAAAAGTGCCAATAGCGGTACGTGCAGCGCCGACAACAAAAATTTCACGGGTACTCATGGTTCGTCTCCAATGTTCAACGCAAGGAAAGGTCTTCAAACCCTGGAATTGTGCGTCTGCACATTGGATCTGCAAAGTCTGTCAAACCCCGTCATTGAGGAGACCCGCAAGGGTGGCGCGGCATGCTTGCAACAAGTAGCAAGCATGCCGCGCCCAGGCGCTCAGCCGCCGATGACGCTGTAGCCTTCTTCCTGGATGGCTGCCACCAGCGCTGCCGGTTCCGACTGGCTGACCACTTTCACTTGTTGAATAGCGCGATCAATGCTTACTTGGGCTTGGGCGTCCACAGTTTGCAGGGCTTGTTCCACCGCACGCTCACAGTGGCCGCAGGTCATGCCTTCGACTTTGAAAATATGTTCCATAAAAAACTCCTTGTGCTTGAAGTGGGCTGCATTGCTATTGAATTTGGCCACGCATGATGGACATCATGGCAGAGACTTCGCCTCTGAGAACGCAGGCCTGAGCAGCGCTTTATGTTTCACGTGGAACGCGAGATTGCGACGCGACCCCGATAGCAGAATAAAAGACCCGTATGCAGGGCATACCTAGCTCGACTGTTGTAGGCCATGTCTGGCAAACTGAAGTAGTTTTTTGCCTTTTACACCTTTTCAAACATTTGCAGTTTTGGACGGTGTGACCCGCACAAGCTTTCAACATGGGTGCCCTAGCCCATCTTCGTAGGGCGATATAGAGGAAATTGAATCATGGATGTGTTCGCACTAATGCGGATGTTCACCATCAAGGTGAGAATGCTCGGGGCTATTGCAGTGGTGTTACTACTGCTGGGGCTGTTGGGCGGCGCGGGCATGTTTGGCATGTTCCGCGTGTATGACTTGAACCAGAGCTTTATCCAAGGCCCATTTCAGCAAACGGGGCTGCTGGCCCAGGTGCAAAGCAGCATGGGCATGGTGCGCATCCTGGAAAAAGACATGGTGATTCAGTATGAGCAGCCCGAGCAGTTGGCAAAAACCCATGCGCAATGGCTCTCCAGCATCGACAGCGTTCGTGCTGCCAGTGAGGCCTTTACCAAGGTAGCGCCTGAGCAAGACGCCTTGATGGTGCAAGCACTGCTGGAACATCTGAGCAAGTACCAGGAGCTTTTCACCCCGGTGGCCCGCCAGTTGATTGCTGGGGGCTATGACAGTGCCACGGTGGCACAGCGCGTCAGTGGCCGGGCCATCACCCAGTTTGTCGAGGCAGAAAAGCAGCTGCAGCAACTGCAGCAACTGCTGCAGGACCAAGCACAAGCGGCGCAGGTGCGGGGCGGCGAGGTGGCATCGGAAACGCAGTGGCTGTTCATTCTTGCGCTGGTGATTACCACGCTGGTGGTGGCGCCGTTGACGCTGATGAACATGGTGTCAATTTGCCGACCACTGGGTGATGCCAAACGCTTGGCCGATGCCATTGCACAAGGCGATCTGACTGCCAAACTGGAGGTGGTGGGCAAAGACGAGGTCTCTGACCTGCAGCATGCCTTGCAGTTGATGCAGGGCAACCTCAACAGCATGGTGGGCCGCGTGAGCGACGCCAGCGGCAACATTGCCATGGCCAGCCAGGAGATTGCGACGGGCAACGGGGATTTGTCTGCCCGCACGGAGCAGACCGCCAGCAATCTGCAGCAAACGGTGGCCTCGCTGGTGCAACTGACCAGCACGGTGCAGCAAACCGCATCGTCGGCGCAGATGGCCAACCAGTTGGCGGCATCGGCCTCGCAGACTGCGTCGCAAGGCGGCTCCATCGTCTCTCAGGCGGTCGACAGCATGCACGAGATCTCGGCGTCGAGCCGCAAGATCGGCGACATCATTGGCTTGATTGATTCGATTGCTTTCCAGACCAACATTCTGGCGCTCAACGCAGCGGTAGAAGCCGCCCGTGCGGGTGAGCAGGGCCGTGGTTTTGCCGTTGTCGCCGGGGAAGTGCGCCTGCTGGCGCGCCGCAGTGCAGAAGCTGCCAGCGACATCAAACGCCTCATCCAAAGCAGCGTGAATGCTGTCGACGGTGGCGTCAAACACGTGGAGTCTGCGGGCAAGACCATGCAGGACATCGTCACCAGCATTCAGCGTGTGGGCGACATCATTGGTGAAATCACGGCAGCATCGACCGAGCAATCCAGCGGGATTGCGCAGGTCAACCAGGCGGTGGGCGATATCGACCGCATGACCCAGCAAAATGCTGCACTGGTCGAGGAATCGGCCGCAGCGGCAGAGTCCTTGAAAGAGCAAGCGGCAGGCCTGGCCGCTGTGGTGCAGCAGTTCCATCTGGAGCAGCAAGACAGCAGTCATGGCCTGGGCTATGCACAGCCTGCTGCGTTGCTGTCTTCATAAAAGGAGCAGCTTGCCGTTGATGGTGCTGGGTTTCAGATGCTTTTGTGGCTGAAATCAAGCAGTAGCGTGGGCAAGCCGCTTCACTTTTAGTTAGACCTGTCAAAAAGGCTTCCATGAGGAAGCCTTTTTTGTGGAGACAAGGAAGGCGATCAGTCTTTGAGCAGGCCTTCTGCGCGCAGCGCCGCTTGCACCGCCGGGCGGCTGCCCACGCGTGCCAGATAGGCTTGCAACTGCGGCAGATCGGACAAGTCCAGCCCCACGTGCTTGGCCCAGTTGCTCACGGTGAACAGGTAGGCATCGGCCACGGTGAACTGGCTGCCCATCAGATAGTCTTTGCCAGCCAGTTGCTGCTCCACCCATTCATAGCGGCCACGCAGCGCCTTGATGGTGATGGGTTTGTAGTCCTGCGGGGTGTCGGGCTTGAACAGTGGGCCAAAGCTTTTATGCAGCTCGGTGCCGATGAAGTTCAGCCATTCGAGCACGCGGTAGCGCTCCATGCTGCCCACGGCGGGCAGCAGCTTTTTCTCGGGTGCCTGATCGGCCAGGTACTGCACGATCACCGGGCCTTCGCGCAGGGTTTGACCATCGTCGAGCACCAGGAAGGGCACATAGCCCAATGGGTTGATGCGGTAGAAATCTGTGCCGTCGTCGAGCTGGTGGGTCTTGGTGCTGGCCTTGATGGTTTCGCACGGCAAACCGGCTTCCAGGGCCACGATGTGGGGGGACAACGAGCACGCGCCGGGGCTGAAATAAAGCTTCATGTCTCAAACCTTTCTGATAAGTTCATTTGAAATGCAGCCGCCATGCTACGCCTGTGCGCGCAACTGGGCCGTCAGTGCGCAGCGCGAGAATCCGCACCTGCGATACGGCGGCAGGGTCGGCAAAGACAATATGCACAAAGGGTGGGAAAATTGGGGGTTTTGCCTGCGCCCGAAATTTCTGAGCTGCGCGGGCTGCACACATTGCACGCCTGCGATGGTTGCAAAAGGGCGGACGCACCTGCGCCGCCTGCCACGGAGTAAGAACCATGCTGTACCCCCAAGAATTTGATGTGATCGTCGTCGGTGGCGGTCATGCTGGCACCGAAGCGGCGCTGGCCGCAGCCCGTATGGGCTGCAAAACGATGCTGCTGACCCACAATATTGAGACGCTGGGTCAGATGTCGTGCAACCCGTCGATTGGCGGCATTGGCAAAGGCCATCTGGTCAAGGAAGTCGATGCCATGGGTGGCGCGATGGCGCTGGCCACCGACATTGGCGGCATCCAGTTTCGCATCCTGAATAGCTCCAAAGGCCCCGCCGTGCGCGCCACGCGTGCGCAGGCTGACCGCATTTTGTACAAGGCCGCCATCCGCGAGATGCTGGAAAACCAGCCCAATCTGTGGCTGTTCCAGCAAGCGGTGGATGACTTGATGGTGGAGGGCGACCGCGTGGTCGGTGCTGTCACGCAAATTGGCATCCAGTTCCGCGCCAAGACCGTGGTGCTGACCGCCGGCACTTTCCTGGACGGCAAAATCCACGTGGGCCTGAACAACCACGCCGGTGGCCGTGCGGGTGATGCTCCGGCCGTCAGCCTGTCTGCACGCCTCAAAGAATTGCAATTGCCGCAAGGCCGCTTGAAGACGGGCACGCCACCGCGCATCGATGGCCGCTCCATCGACTTCAGCCAGCTGTCGGAGCAGCCCGGTGACGGCATGCCCGGCACGCCCAACGAAGGCCAGATTCCGGTGTTCAGCTACCGCGGCCATGCCGCCATGCACCCGCGTCAAATGCCGTGCTGGATTACGCACACCAATGAGCGCACGCACGAGATCATTCGCAGCGGCTTTGACCGCAGCCCCATGTTCACCGGCAAGATCGAAGGCGTGGGCCCGCGTTACTGCCCCAGCGTGGAAGACAAGATCAACCGCTTTGCGGACAAAGACAGCCACCAGATTTTTCTGGAACCCGAAGGCCTGACCACGCACGAGTTCTACCCCAACGGTATTTCCACCTCTTTGCCTTTTGACATCCAGATCGCCTTGGTGCGTTCCATGAAGGGTTTGGAGAACGCGCACATCCTGCGCCCTGGCTACGCCATTGAATACGATTACTTTGACCCGCGCGGTCTGAAGTCCAGCTTTGAAACCCGCCAGATCCAGGGCCTGTTCTTTGCCGGCCAGATCAACGGCACCACGGGCTACGAAGAGGCTGCCGCCCAAGGCATGTTTGCCGGTATCAATGCCGGCCTGCAAGCGCGGGACATGGACGCCTGGTCGCCCCGCCGTGACGAAGCCTATTTGGGCGTGCTGGTGGATGACCTCACCACCCAGGGCGTGACCGAGCCTTACCGCATGTTTACCAGCCGCGCTGAGTTCCGACTGCAACTGCGTGAAGACAATGCCGACATGCGCCTAACCGAAATTGGCCGCAAGCTGGGCGTGGTGGGCGATGCACAGTGGGACATGTTCAACCGCAAGCGCGATGCTGTTTCACGTGAAACAGAGCGCTTGAAGGCTACCTGGGTGAACCCGCGCAGCCTGCCAGCCGCTGAATCAGAGCGTGTACTCGGCAAACACATTGAGCGTGAGTACAACCTGTTTGATCTGCTCAGACGCCCCGGTGTGAGCTACGCCTCATTGATGGAAATGAGCGACAGCAAGTACGGCGCTGACATCGTTTCACGTGAAACATTGGGCGAGCTGCATGCCGATGTGGTGGAGCAGTTGGAGATTGTGGCCAAGTACTCGGGCTATATTGACCGCCAAAATGATGAGGTGGAACGGGCCGCGCATTACGAAACTTTGAAGATGCCAGCCGATATGGATTACATGCAGGTTGCTGCGCTGTCGTTTGAGGTGCGCCAGAAGCTGCAAAAGCACCGGCCAGAAACCCTGGGCCAAGCGTCACGCCTTTCTGGCGTGACGCCTGCAGCAGTTTCGCTGTTGATGATTCACCTGAAAAAAGGTGGCTTCAAGGGCTTGCAGGCTAATGCTGCCGCTGCCGCCAAGGAGTCTGCACAATGAGTGATTTGCGCCAACAACTGGAGCAGGGTGCCAATAAGCTGGGCTTGAGTCTGAGCGCAGCGCAGTACGACAAGCTCATGGGTTTCCTGGATCTGCTGCAAAAGTGGAACAAGGTCTACAACCTGACCTCGGTGCGTGATCCGCAAGAGATGATGGCGCTGCACATGCTCGACAGCCTGGCAGCCGTGCCCGCGTTGCAGCGCCATGTGGCGTCACTGGGCAAGGCCGTTGGTGAACGTACGGCGCAACTGGATGTGGGCTCGGGTGGTGGTTTGCCCGGCGTGGTGTTTGCCGTGTGCTGCCCTGATGTGGATGTGCACTGCGTAGACACCGTGGGCAAGAAGGCGGCCTTTTTACAGCAGGTGGCGGTATCGCTGAAGTTGCCCAACCTCAAGGGCATCCACGCCCGTGTGGAAACGCTCAAGGGCCCTTATGAGATCGTCAGTTGCCGCGCCTTTGCGTCGCTGGTTGACTTCACCACCTGGTCGCGTGCAGCGATGGCCGATCACGGCCTCTGGTTCGCCATGAAGGGCAAGCACCCGCAAGACGAAATCGATGCGCTAGGCAAAGAGGTGCAAGTGTTTCACGTGGAACCTTTGCAGGTTCCCGGATTGGATGCTGAGCGTTGCATTGTGTGGGCGAAACCCGTCGTTGACACAGTTTGAACCGCCGTGTGCAGCGCTCCTCGCATAAACTCAGGTTTTCAATGCGAAGGTGAGCTAGCAAAATAATTGGCATGGTTCACGTGTCGCATTGAAAGGCCAAAGCACGGCGTGCTTGGCCTTTTTCCGTTGTGTGGCAGCTATTTGCAGACAACGATTGTGATTTTCAGGGTGCTTTGGGCACTGACCACCAGCGAACTTTCATGGCCAAAATTTTCTGTATTGCCAACCAAAAGGGCGGCGTCGGCAAGACTACTACAGCGGTGAATCTGGCAGCAGGGTTGGCCAAAATTGGTCAGCGTGTGTTGTTGGTGGATCTGGATCCGCAGGGCAATGCCACTATGGGCTCAGGCGTCGACAAGCGGGCGCTGGAGTTGACGGTATACGAGGTGCTGCTGGAATCCGCATCCATCCAGGAGGCGGCCACATTCTCTGAAAAGTGCGGCTACCACGTGCTGGGTGCGAACCGGGAGCTGAGTGGGGCGGAGATCGAACTGGTCTCCCTGGAGCGCCGCAATGACCGGCTCAAGACTGCGCTGGCAGCCGTTGATGGTGACTTTGACTTTGTGCTGATCGACTGCCCGCCGAGTTTGTCGATGCTGACCTTGAATGGCCTGTGCTCCGCCCATGGCGTGATCGTGCCAATGCAGTGTGAATACTTTGCACTGGAAGGTCTGACCGACTTGGTCAACACCATCAAGCAGGTGCATGCCAACATGAACAAGAACCTGCAGATCATCGGTTTGCTGCGTGTCATGTTTGACCCGCGCACCACGCTGCAGCAGCAGGTCAGCGAGCAACTCAAGTCGCACTTTGGCGACAAGGTGTTTGACACCGTCATTCCGCGCAATGTGCGTCTGGCCGAAGCGCCCAGCTACGGTGTGCCCGGTGTGGTGTTTGACCCATCTGCCAAGGGCAGCAAGGCATTCATCGAGTTTGCGCAGGAGATGGTGCAACGCATCCAGAAGATGTGATTGCAAGCCAAATAACCCTCTAGCCCTTGATACGCAAGGGCGTACAGCTATAGATAACGAAGTATGGATGCTCCCAAGCAAGCCCGTGTGCTGACATTGCCCGGCTGGCACAACTCTGATGCTGCGCACTGGCAAAGTCGCTGGGAAAGCCGGTTCGGCTACCAGCGCGTGCAACAGCATGACTGGCAGCGCCCGCTGCGCGGCGACTGGTCCATCCAGTTGCAGGAAGCGGTGCTGGACAGTGACCGTGATGTGGTACTGGTGGCGCACAGCCTGGGCTGCGTTTTGACGGCGTGGTGGGCGGCGCATTCGCCTTTGGCAAAGACCAAAGTGCGCGCCGCGTTGCTGGTGGCGCCTGCCGATGTCGAGCAAGTGCACTTGCGCCAGGTGCTGCCCGGCTGGTCGCCCATTGCTATGCAGCCACTGCCGTTTCCCACCGTGTTGGTGGGCAGCCAGAACGACCCGTATTGCAGCCCAGAACGTGCGCAGCAAATGGCGCAGTCCTGGGAAGCTGATTTTGTGAATGTAGGCCCTGTGGGCCATGTCAATAGCGACAGCGGTCTGGGCGATTGGAGCCAGGGCCATGCGTTGTTGCAAGAACTGATGAAAGACTGAAAACCATGGTGACCAAGAAACCCAAGGGCCTCGGACGTGGTTTAGAGGCCTTGCTGGGACCCAAAGTGGGCGAGGAGCCGCTGGCCACGGCGGCTTCAGATGTGCCCAGCAGCCTGCCCACCACGCAGATGGTGGCGGGCCAGTACCAGCCGCGCACGCGCATGGATGAAGGTGCGCTGTATGAATTGGCAGAAAGTATCAAAGTCCAAGGCATCATGCAGCCGATTCTGGTGCGCAAGCTGGCCCAGGGTGAGCATGCCGGCAAGTACGAAATCATTGCGGGTGAGCGCCGTTTTCGTGCTTCCAAGATCGCGGGGCTGGAGACTGTGCCCGTCCTGGTGCGCGATGTGCCGGACGAAGCCGCTGCCGCCATGGCGCTCATCGAAAACATTCAGCGCGAAGACCTGAACCCGCTGGAAGAAGCGCAGGGCCTGGCGCGCTTGGTGAAAGAGTTCAGCTACACCCACGAGCAGGCGGCGCAGTCGGTGGGCCGTTCACGCTCGGCCGCCTCCAATTTGCTGCGCCTGCTGAACCTGGCAGACCCGGTGCAGACCATGCTGATGGCTGGTGACATTGACATGGGCCATGCCCGCGCTTTGCTGGCGCTGGACAAGGCTGAGCAGATCACGGCAGGCAACCAGATTGCGGCCAGAAAACTCTCGGTGCGCGAGGCAGAAAGCCTGGTCAGGAAGATTGCAGAAAGCAACGATGGCACGGCAGCGGCCAAGGCCAGGAAAGTGGCCAAATCGCGCGATGTGCAGCGGGTTGAAGAAGAGCTGTCTGATCTGCTGATGGCACAGGTGGAAGTGCGCGTCAAAAAACGCGTCAAGCGCCACGGCAAGCTGCAGGACATGGGAGAGTTGGCGATCCAGTTTGGCTCGCTCGAAGAACTCAACGGTTTGATTGAAAAACTGCGCGGCTAGCGCGCTGGACTTTGACGATGCAACGAATGCTGCTGTGGCCGCTGCCCGCTTTGTTGACCTGGGCGGTGACCTGGGCAGTTTTTTTAGGTCTCCAGCAGCTTGCGCCCTGGTGGCTGGCTTTACTGCTGGCTGGCGTTATGGGCTCGCTGGCAAGCCTGCTGGGTGCGAGCTGGTGGCGGCGCGCCATGATTGCCGTGGGCTTTCCGCTGTCATGGCTGGTGCTGACGGCCGGGCAGATTCCGGCCTGGGGCTGGCTGCTGCCACTGGCTTTGCTGCTGCTGATCTACCCCCTCAACGCCTGGCGCGACGCGCCTGTTTTCCCTACCCCGGCGGGTGCGCTGGATGGCTTGGCGGCACACATCGCGTTGCCTGCTGATGCGCATGTACTGGATGCTGGCTGCGGCGCAGGCGATGGTTTGCAAGCGCTGCACCGTGCGTGGCCGCAGGTGAAAGTGCACGGCGTGGAGTGGAGCTGGCCGCTGCGCTGGATGAGCGCCTTGCGCTGCCCCTGGGCCAAGGTGCAGCGTGGCGATATGTGGGCGTATTCATGGACACCGTATGCGCTGGTTTACCTGTTCCAGCGCCCTGAAAGCATGAGCCGCGCGGCTGTCAAATCATTGGGCGAGATGCCGCACGGGGCGTGGCTGGTGAGCCTGAATTTCCCCATCCCGGATATCACCCCCACCTACGTGGCGCAGCTCGACGATGGCCGTGAAGTCTATGCCTACCAAGCGCCGCTGGCAGAGGTCGATCACGACAGTGTGGAGGCCGATGAAATCGCCGGCATGCTGCCGCTGCGCCCGCAGGGCATTGTGGTGAACGGACAAAGTCTGTACCCGCGCAAAGGCCGGCCCGGCGGCAGATTGCACCGCTGATCGGCTAGTGCATAAGCACCTCACGCACTGCGCGTGGCGTGCTGACCCAGAAAGCTGGCCGTGCTCATGCCCACCGTGCGCCGCACCATGGCGCTGAAGGCGCTGGGCGTGTAACCCAGCTCGGCGGCAATGCGTGCAATCGGCCACTGGCGTGCTGCCAGCGCCACGGCTTTGGACAGTACGACCTGCTGGCGCCACTGCGTAAACGTGCAGCCCAGCTCTGCGCGAAACAGGCGCGCCACGGTGCGCAGGCTGGCACCGGTATCCAGTGCCCAGTGCTCCAGCGTGCGGTGGCCCTTGGGGTCCTGCAATACGGCTTCACACAGGTGCAGCAAACGCTTGTCCTGTGGCAGCCGTACCCCCAGATGAATCACCGGTGCACGGCGGATTTCCTCACAGACCAGCGCACTCAAATGCTGCTCGCGCTGCAGTGTGGCGGCGTCCAGCGGTACGGCATGGTCACCACGGGTGTCCATCTCCACCACCAGCGCACGCAGCAGGGCAGAGGCTTGCATGACCCGGCATTCCTGCCAGGCGGCGTCTTCCATCCACTTTGCCTGTTCGCCCCCACCATGCGCCCGGGGCAAAAAGTACAAGGTGTAGAGGTGGGCGGTCTCAACCAGCGTGACGGTGTGCTGCACCTCTGGCGGCACCCAGACCGCACGGTGCGGCGGAACGATATAGGTGGCATTGGGCAGCGAGACACGGATTACGCCACCGGTAGAGATGGCCAGCTGCGCCCATGCATGGGTGTGCGGCATGATCAGCGTGTCTTTGTTCAGTTCACGCATCTTGGAGCGCACGGGCCGCTGTGCATGCGGCTGGTAGAGCAGGGGATCGAGCAGCGGAATGCGCGCCAGTGTGCGCGCATGGCGATGCGGGTTGACCAAGGATTCAGCGGCAGACATGGGCAGGCACGCAGCGGAGGTTATGGGTTGGCAGATGTGCAATAGCTTTTGGCAGACTATCGCATACCTGCCGTGCACAAGCTCCCTAAGATGGTTGGCATGACTGCTTCTTTGCCTGCTGAACGGCGCGATGCGCGCACCATGTCGCTGGTGGGCCTGGCCCACGGCTCCTCCCACTTTTTTCACCTGTTGCTGCCGCCCCTGTTTCCGTGGCTGATTGCCGACTTTGGCACCAGCTACGCCGAATTGGGTGTGATGGTGTCGCTGTTTTTCATTGTCTCTGGCACGGGGCAAATGCTCTCCGGCTTTCTGGTCGACAAAGTGGGCGCGCAGCGCGTGCTGTTTGCGGCGCTGAGCAGTTTCATCGTGGCCGGACTGCTGGCGGCATCGGCGCAAAGCTACGCCATGCTGCTGGCCGCCTCGTTCTTTGCCGGATTGGGCAATGCACCGTTTCACCCGGTGGACTTCACCATCCTGAACAAGCGCATCACTGCCAAGAATATTGGCCATGCGTTCTCGGTGCATGGCATCTCTGGCAACCTGGGCTGGGCCAGCGCGCCGGTGTTCATGCTGGGCATTACCACCTGGACGGGCTCGTGGCGCATGGCCTGCCTGGGCGGCGCATTGCTGGCCGCTGTGGTGCTGGCCATCATGGTGCTCAACCGCCGCTGGATTGACGATAAAGCCTTTGATGCACCCGCCACGGCCACCGCTGCGGCGCACCAGGCTGCGGCAGCGGTCTCGGGCGAAAGTGCATTTGCCTATCTGAAGCTGCCTGCCGTATGGCTGTGCTTTCTGTTCTTTTTCTTCAGCACCGTCGCGCTGAGTGCGATCCAGAATTTCTCCAGTACCGCGCTGCACCAGATCTACGGACTGCCGCTGACCACGACGGCGCTGGTCGTCACCGGCTTCATGCTGTGCGGCGCCATGGGCATGATCGGCGGCGGTTTTCTGGCTGCGCGCGTGCAGCGGCTGGAAAAGACGATTGCCATTTTTCTGCTGCTGGCCGCGTCGTGCCTGGCCCTCGTTGCCACGGGCTGGCTGCCTGGCATGTGGGCGCTGGTGATCGCTGCCATCGCAGGATTTGGCCATGGCCTGGCAGGCCCTTCGCGCGACATGCTCATCAAGCGCGCAACCCCTGCGGGCAACACGGGGCGCGTGTATGGCACGGTGTATTCAGGGCTGGATCTGGGCTTTGCCGTGGCGGCGCCCATCTTTGGCTGGATGATGGACCACCAGATGCCCAATGCCGTGTTCTTTGGTGCCGCGCTGGCGCTGGCGGTCAGCGTACTGTCGGCTGGTGCGGTCGGGGTGAAACTGCACCAGCAGCGTAGCGCCAAGCTGGCCAACGCGTAAAGGGCTCCGTGGCATTCCAAATGCCAAAAAAGACAAAGGCCGCAATTGCCCATTGCGGCCTTTGTCTTTTGATAGCGTCATGCCCTGATATTTATTGGCTTTGCAAGTGATAGGCCTTGCAAAGCCTTTTAATACAAGGGCAGGCAGCTCCTTTTTTAAGCAGCCAGACGCTTTTCCAGTTCGGCCTTGGTATCCAGCAATGCCTGGGGCATGCCGCTGGCCAGTTGCGCAAAGTGGGTGGTGTGCAGTTGCATTTCTTCGGCCCATGCGGCCTTGTCAATGCCGGTCACGGTGGCGAACTGCTCGGCGCTGAAGTCCAGTCCCGTCCAGTTGATTTCGCCGTAAGTCGGTGCCACGCCAAAGGCTGTGTCCTGACCTTGTGCCTGACCTTCGATGCGGTCAATCATCCACTTGAGCACGCGCATGTTTTCGCCGTAGCCGGGCCAGACAAACTTGCCTTCGGCATCTTTGCGGAACCAGTTGGTCTTGAAGATCTTGGGCAGCGCTGCGCCTGTGCTTTCGACCTGTTTGCCCAGGTCCAGCCAGTGCTGGAAGTAGTGGCTCATGTTGTAGCCCGCGAACGGCAACATGGCGAATGGATCGCGGCGCACCACGCCTTGTGCGCCAAAGGCGGCAGCGGTGGTCTCGGAACCCATGGTCGCGGCCATGTACACGCCTTCGGTCCAGTTGCGCGCTTCCGTTACCAACGGCACGGTGGTGGAGCGACGGCCACCGAAGATGAACGCGTCAATCTTCACGCCAGCCGGGTCGTCCCAGGCTTCGTCCAGCGCAGGGTTGTTGGTGGCGGCCACGGTAAAGCGCGCATTGGGGTGCGCGGCCTTGGCGCCGGTTTCCTTGGCGATCGCCGGCGACCAGTCTTTACCTTGCCAGTCGATCAAATGCTCGGGCACAAAGCCGGTGTCTTTTTCCATGCCTTCCCACCACACATCGCCATCGTCGGTCAGCGCGACGTTGGTGAAGATCACGTCCTTGTCCAGGCTATTCATGCAGTTCGGGTTGGTCAGCATGTTGGTGCCCGGTGCCACGCCAAAGTAACCCGCTTCAGGGTTGATGGCGCGCAGGCTGCCGTCGGCCTGGGGCTTGATCCAGGCGATGTCGTCACCAATGGTCGTGACCTTCCAGCCGTCAAAGCCGGTCGGGGGCACCAGCATGGAGAAGTTGGTCTTGCCGCAGGCCGAAGGGAAGGCGGCTGCGACGTGGTACTTTTTGCCTTGCGGGTTGCTCACACCCAGGATCAGCATGTGTTCTGCCAGCCAGCCTTGGGTCTTGCCCATGGTGGAGGCAATGCGCAGCGCAAAGCACTTCTTGCCCAGCAGCGCGTTGCCGCCGTAGCCCGAGCCGTACGACCAGATTTCGCGGGTTTCGGGGTAGTGCACGATGTACTTGGTGGTCGGGTTGCACGGCCAGCTGGTCGTGTCTGCTTGGCCTTCGGCCAAGGGGGCGCCCACGGTGTGCACGCAGGGCACAAACTCGCCATCGGTGCCGATCACGTCGTACACGGCACGGCCCATGCGCGTCATGATCTTCATGTTCACCGCTACGTAAGCGCTGTCAGACAGCTCAATGCCGATGTGCGCAATGGGTGAGCCCAGCGGGCCCATGGAAAACGGCACCACATACATGGTGCGACCGGCCATGCAGCCGTCAAACAAGGGGTTCAGAATGCCGCGCATCTCGGCGGGCGCCTTCCAGTTGTTGGTCGGGCCAGCATCTTCTTCCTTTTCGCAGCAGATGAAGGTGCGGTCTTCCACGCGGGCCACATCCGAAGGGTCAGAGCAGGCCAAAAAGCTGTTGGTACGCTTGGCGGGGTTGAGTTTCTTGAACGTGCCGGCATCCACCAGTTGCTGGCACAGCGCGTCGTACTCGGCTTGCGAGCCATCGCACCAATGTACTTTGGCGGGCTTGCACAAAGCCACCATTTCGCTGACCCAGGCAATCAGCTGGGGGTTCTTGACATAGTCTGGGGCCTGCACTTGCAGAGCCTTGGGCGCGGCTGCGTTCATCGTTGTCTCCGAGAAAGTTAAAAGCGGTCATGGCAGCCCTCCCACAAGGGTTGGCATGACCGTTCTTGTTGCCTGATATGCCACTTTTTTCGGCAGCAGACGGCCATTCTAGGGAGCTGTCATAAAAAAGCCATCCATGAAATGCGTAAATCTATGCGTTTGAAGTATGAGGTTATGTGGTTTGTGCGTGCTTGAAGCGCGTTATGGTCAGCCGCCAATACGCGGTGCGGTATCAATCGCACAATGCTGGCAGTGAAAGGGCTTGTCATGTCTCAACAAAAATTTTTAGAAGATTTACAGCAAATGCTGGGCGCGGAAGCCGTGCAGTGTGGTGATGCCATTGAAGTACGGTTTTACACTGACTGGAGCGGCACGCCGCCTGTGGTGCCTCTGGCACTGGTGCGTCCCCGCAGCACGCAAGACGTCAGCGCAACGCTGCGCCTGTGCCATGCACACCGTATTCCTGTGGTGCCGCAGGGCGGCCTGACAGGGCTGGCTGGTGGCGCTGTGCCCGTGCAAGGCTGCGTGGCCATCTCCATGGAACGCATGAATGCCATGGAAGACTTGAACGCGCAATCGGCCTTGATGACGGTGCAAGCCGGTGTCACGCTGCAGCAGGTGCAAGAGGCGGCGCTGGAAGCCGGACTGGTGTTTGGCGTGGATCTGGGCGCACGCGGCAGCTGCCAGATTGGCGGCAATGTGGCCACCAACGCCGGTGGCAATGCCGTGCTGCAGCACGGCATGATGCGTGAGCAGGTGCTGGGCCTGGAAGTGGTGCTGGCCGATGGCACCGTGCTGCCCATGCTGCGCCCCATGCTCAAGAACAACACGGGCTACGACCTCAAGCAGTTCTTTATTGGCGCGGAAGGTACGCTGGGCATCATCACGCGGGTGCTGCTGCGCCTGCGTCCCAAGCCACAAGCCAAGGCCACAGCACTGGTGGCCATGCCCAGCTTTGACGCTTCCTTGGCCGTGCTGCAGCACATGCAGGCACGCTTTGGCAACAGTGTCTCGGCGTTTGAGCTGATGTGGGACAACTTTGTCCAAGCCTCCATGCGCTGGCAAGGCCTGCAGGCGCCGTTTGCGCAAGCACACCCATTGCTGGCGCTGATTGACGTCGATGGCAAGGAGGAAGCCAGCTTGCGCGAAGCCTTAGAAGCTGCGCTGGGGGAAGTCATGGAAGTCGAACATGTCGTGGACGCGGTGATTGCACAGTCGCAGACGCAAGCCAAAACACTGTGGAAATTGCGTGAAGCCCCGGCAGAATTCAGCACGCATTTGCACCCGTCGATCAACTTTGACGTGAGCCTGCCGCAGGCGGACATCGGCCGCTTTGCCGATGCCATTCAGGCAGCCTTCGACCTGCGCTGGCCCGGCCACTTCAGCTTGTTCTTTGGGCATGTGGGAGATGGCAACCTGCATGTCTCGACGGACGGAAAAACGGTCAACGGCGAGTGCGATGCGGTAGAAGCTGAGCTGTACCGCGTGGTGGGTGAGTTCCAGGGTTCGGTGTCTGCCGAACACGGCATTGGGGTGCACAAAAAACCGTACCTGGCGCTGTGCCGCACGCCGCAGGAGCTGGCGGCCATGCGTGCCATCAAGGCCGCGCTCGATCCGCTGAATCTGATGAACCCCGGCAAGGTGCTGTAAGCCGGAATGCACGATGACACTGCCTTTGTTTGACACAGAACCCCAGCCGCCGCAAACCATTGCGGACGGTGCGGTGCTGCTGCGCGGCTGGGCAGCTGTCAATGATGGTGAGTGGATGGCTGCCGTGCAGCAGGTACTGGCGCAGCAGCCGTTTCAAGCCGCATACACGGCCAGTGGCTTGCCCATGTCGGTACGCACCAGCAATTGCGGCGAGTGGGGCTGGGCAGCCAACCGCAACGCGTATGGCTATACGCGCAGCGATCCGCTGACCGGCAAGCTCTGGCCGTCAATGCCTCAATTTTTGAAGCAGCAGGCCAAGGTGCTGTCTGGGCTTGCGGGCTATTTGGGCTTTGAACCGGATGTGTGCCTGATCAACTGCTACGAAGTCGGCGCGAAGATGGGCTTGCACCACGATGCCGATGAGCGCGACAAGTTCGCACCGATTGTGTCCGTGTCGCTGGGCCTGCCGTGCACCTTTGTGTGGGGTGGATTGCAGCGCTCGGACCCCGTGCGCAGTTTTCGGCTGGAGCATGGCGATGTGCTGGTGTGGGGAGGCGCATCGCGCATGGTGTTTCATGGTGTACGGCCCTTGCAGGCGGGACAGCACCCTTTGCTGGGGGCGCAGCGCTGGAATCTCACCTTCCGCATGGCACGGGCTATTTATACGGCCTGAGTGCGCCGGTGGCGCGCCAGCACATATCGACATGCTGCGGCGCAGGGCTTGCGCAGCTTCCTACAATTGAGCCTATGAGCCTGCCTACCTACACCCGCGCCCAAGAACTGCCCGCCTTGCTGCAACAGCGTATTGCCATCCTCGATGGCGCCATGGGCACCATGATCCAACGCTTCAAGCTGGGCGAAGCCCAGTACCGCGGCGAAGGCTATGCCGGCGTAGACGGGGCAGGCGCGCGCTTTGCGGACTTCCCGCGTGACGTCAAGGGAAACAACGAGCTGCTGTCCATCACCCGCCCGGACGTGATTCGGGACATCCACGAAAAGTACCTGGCCGCCGGGGCTGATCTGATCGAGACCAACACCTTTGGTGCTACCACCGTGGCGCAAGACGACTACCACATGGCCGATCTGGCGCGCGAGATGAACCTCAAGAGCGCGCAGATCGCGCGTGCGGCCTGCGACAAGTACAGCGTCAATGGCCGCAAGTGCTATGTGGCCGGCGCCCTGGGCCCCACGCCCAAGACCGCCTCCATCAGCCCCGATGTGAATGACCCCGGCGCGCGCAATGTGAGTTTTGAAACCCTGCGCCAAGCCTACTTTGAGCAGACCGTGGCGCTGATTGAAGGCGGCGCAGACGTGATTTTGGTCGAGACGATTTTCGACACCCTCAACGCCAAGGCCGCGCTGTTTGCCGTGGAAGAAGCGTTTGAAGCCACGGGCGAGGTGCTGCCCATCATGATCAGCGGCACCGTGACCGATGCCTCGGGCCGCATTCTGTCGGGCCAGACCGTGACGGCCTTCTGGCACAGCGTGCGCCACAGCAACCCGCTGTCGGTGGGGCTGAACTGCGCGCTGGGTGCCACGTTGATGCGCCCTTACATCCAGGAGCTGGCCAAGGCCGCGCCGGACACCTTCATCAGCTGCTACCCGAATGCCGGCCTGCCCAACCCCATGAGCGATACCGGCTTTGACGAAACCCCGGACGTGACCAGCCGCCTGGTGCATGAGTTTGCAGCCGAAGGCCTGGTCAACATCGTCGGCGGCTGCTGCGGCACCACGCCCGACCACATTGGTGCGATTGCCCAGGCGGTGTCGGGCGATAAGGGCCGCAAGCTGTTCTACGCTGCAGACGCTTAAGCATCCCATCGTCGGATGAGCGACTGGTCTCACATCTAGCCGTAACTTGGTAGCCAGAGGCCGGGAGTTTGTCCCTGCCGCCTCGCAGCGTTGCTGCGGCAGGTCTGTGGGGTACCAGCGCTGCGCCTTGTTCTGAAGCAGGTGCTGTATTAGTCAAATCGGCTTCCGGCGCTTATTCAGCAAGGGCTGATAGCTATGCTTTGTGCGGGGTGTGGCGGCCCGCCGCAGTGCGCACTAGGCGCAAAAAAGCCCTGCCAGGCAGGGCAAGAGGTGCCACTTGAAAATCAATTGCTGGAGGTGCAGGCCAGCGCGTCAGACCAGCTCTGCCTGCGCCTCGATGCGCGGGTAGAACTCGAGGTTTTCGCGCTGCATGCGGGCGTGCAGCTGGCGCAGCACCGCGTTGGCATCGGTGCGAAAACCCTCGGCATCGCTGCGCAGGCGCGCGACCGTGTTCCAGCGGCGCACAAAGGCGTCATAGGCCTGGGCCAGCGGCGCCATCTCGCTCTGGTAGTGGCGGCCCAGGCGCGCCAGCTCGGCGTCACCGCCGCGCTGCAGCGCGGGGTACAGGGCCTGGTCTTCCACGGCCAGGTGCAGCTTGACGATGGCGCTCATGGCGATCATGCCCTGGGCAATCGCCTCGGCGTTGTCGGCCACACCGGCGTGTGTGAGTGCACGCAGGCTGGCCACGCGGCGCAGGATGTCGGTGTGCTGGTGTTTGAGTTTGTCGATCTGCATGGTGTTTTTTTGTCGGTTGTCTGGGGTGGAGACTTGCGCCCGCAGCACGGGCGCAAGTCGGGGGTGGCTTATTTGCCCAGGGTGACGCCGCTGGGCAGCAGCGCAGGTTTGGCCGTGCCGGAGCCGAGCACGCCCGTCACCACCTGCCAGGCCATGGCCAGCGCGCCGACGATGAAGACCACGTCACCGAAGGTACGCACCCAGCGCAGCGTTTGCAGCAGCGGCTGCTGCATAAAGGTTTCGCTGCGGGCCCACCACAGGCCTTCGCTGACGCTGGCGTGGAACTGGATCAGGCCGATGGGCAGCAGGCTGGTGGCAATCATCAGCACCAGGCCGCCGTTGAGGCACCAGAAGGCGGTGCGCATCAGGCCTTCGCTGAACACCAGCTGTGGGCGCACATAGCGCAGCACCATCAAGCTAAAGCCCAGTGCCAGGAAGCCATAGACACCAAACAGTGCGGCGTGGGCGTGCAGCGGCGTGGTGTTCAGGCCTTGCACGTAGTACAGCGAGATGGGCGGGTTGATCATGAAGCCGAAGACGCCCGCACCCAGCATGTTCCAGAAGGCTACGGCGACAAAGCACAGCAGCGGCCATTTGACCTGCTGCATCCACGGCGCGCGCTGTTGCAGGCGCCAGTTTTCCCAGGCTTCGTGGCCCAGCACGATCAGCGGCACCACTTCCAGCGCGCTGAATGACGCACCGACGGCCATCACCGGGGTGGTGGTGCCAGCAAAGTACAGGTGGTGGAAGGTGCCGGGAATGCCGCCCAGCAGGAACAGCGAGGCCGAGGCCAGGCTGGCCGTGGTGGCCATGCGACGCGAAACCAGTCCCATGCTGGAGAACACAAAGGCCAGGCCGGTGGTGGCAAACACTTCAAAGAAGCCTTCCACCCACAGGTGCACCACCCACCAGCGCCAGTACTCCATCACCGTCAGGCTGGTGCGCTCGCCATAGAACAGGCCGGCGCCGTAGAACAGGCCAATCGCCGCGCACGAGCAGGTCAGCAGCGCCAGCAGGTTTTTGTCTTCGCCGTTGCGTGCCAGCAGTGCTGGCAGCACGCCGCGCAGCATCAGCACCAGCCACAGCAGCATGCCTACCCATTTGAGGATCTGCCACAGGCGGCCCAGGTCCACAAACTCATAGCCCTGGTGGCCCAGCCAGAAGTTCCACTCGGGCGGCATGATCTGTGCAATCGCCAGATAGTTGCCGACAAAAGAGCCGACGCAAACAAAGACCAGCGCCCAGAACAGCACGTCCACGCCCAGCTTCTGGAACTTGGGGTCCTTGCCTCCGTTGATCACGGGCGCCAGGAACAAGCCCAGCGCCAGAAAGCCCGTGGCAATCCAGAACAGCGCGCTTTGGATGTGCCAGGTGCGCGTCAGCGCATAGGGGAACCACTGCGAGACATCGACGCCGTAGAACTCCTGGCCTTCGACGGTGTAGTGCGCGGTAAAGCCGCCCAGCAGCACCTGAAAGACAAACAGGCCCACTACCAGCAGCAGGTACTTGGCCAGCGCGCGCTGCGAGGGCGTGAGGGCAAAGCGGGTCAGCGGGTCTTGCGCCGGGGCGGCGGCTTCATCGCCGTCCTGGTGGCGCAGGAAGGACCAGCCCCAGACCAAAAAGCCCACGCCCGCCAGCAAGATCACCACGCTGACAATCGACCACACCACGTTTTCGCTGCTGGGCACGTTGTCGATTAGCGGTTCGTGCGGCCAGTTGTTGGTGTAGGTGACGCGGCTGTCGGGGCGCTCGGTGGCGGCGGCCCAGGCGGTCCAGAAGAAGAACTTGGTCATCTGCGCGCGGCGTTCGGCGCTGGGCAGGGTGTTTTCCTTCATCGCAAAGCTCTTGCGGCTGCCGCGCAGCGCGGGCTCGTCGGAGAACAGCTGCTCGTAATACTGCGCGGTCTGCGCCATGGCCTGGGCGCGGCGTGTGCTCACCGTGAGCGTGTCGGTGTCATCCACGCGGTTGTGGCGGTATTCGTCCTTCAGCTCGGCGCGCAGCGCGGCCTGGGCACCCACGTTCAGGCTGTCATAGGCCTGCTGGTGGCGTTCTTGCGCACCCAGCTCCAGCCAGGCCGTCAGCTCGCGGTGCAGCCAGTCTGCGGTCCAGTCGGGTGCCTGGTAGGCGCCGTGGCCCCAGATGGAGCCCAGTTGCATGCCGCCTACCGATTGCCAGGCGGTCTGGCCATCGAGGATGTCGTCTTCGGTAAACAGCGCCTCGCCCTGGGCGGTGACGACATGGTCGGGAATTGGCGGCGCGGAGCGGTAGATGTCCGCGCCCAGATAGCCGAGCAGCGAGAACATCACGATGCACAGGGCAATCAGTGTGAACCAGTGTTTTTTGTACGGACCCATGGTGTGTGGCCCTCCCTGTCAAAGATTTACAAGACCTGTGCGGGCGCAAAGCGCTCGAACAGGATGTTGTTTTCGGTGTGGATGTGCTGCATCAGGTCGTCGCGGAAACTGCGCAGCCCCATGTAGAGCGCGCGCCAGGTGGTGCAGGCGTCGCGTGGCGTGGTGATGTCGTGGGTCAGCGCGGCCAGGCGGCGCAGCTCGACGCCGTGGTCATCGTGCTCGGCCCGCATGGCCGAGATGGGCATGCTGGCCATCTCGGCCTGGCCGCGCTTGATCATGGGAAACAGCACCACCTCTTCCTTGCGCATATGGCTTTCCAGCTCCTGGGCCATGGCGTCTAGGTGGTCGGCCAGGCCGTGCGGGCAGTCTTCGCGCTCGCCATGCACATGCTCCACGCGGCGCGCCAGGCGAATCAGCTCGGGCAACTGCTCGCGGTGCACGGCGTGGTAGCGCGTCAGCAGGTGTTCCACCAGTTCGGTGTCGCTGGTCTGGCTCCAGTCCAGCGCCTGGGCGGCTGCGGCGCGGGCTTCCAGTGTTTCCAGGCCCTGCACCAGTGCGGGCAGGTCGATGCCCAGGCCTTCGGTGGCCGTGCGCAGGCTGCGGTTGCCGGCGCAGCAAAAGTCGAGCTGGTAGCTGTTAAAGAGTGCGGTAGCACCCGGGATACGGCGGGCGAGCTGGCCCAGTGATTGCTCCATGTAAGACATGGCAAGCCTCCTGATTGGTGGTATTCGGTGGGGAGAGAGCGGCAGCCCGCTGCATGCGGGAGCGAGGCTGCCTGTGGGGCGGTTCTTCGGCCAGCGTTTACAGCGCGCTGGCCTTGTAGACGCCGGGCGTGGGCTCACCCGTGACTTCCAGCACGCCCACGGCGCCCTTGCCGGTGCGTGACAGCGCGTGGTCCACCAGCAGATAACTACCGGGGTGGTCGACCTTGAGCTCGACAATCGCCGCGCCGCCGGGCGCCACCAGCGTGGTCTGCACGCTGTGCTTGATGGTGTTGAGTGCCGCTTCGCTGTAGACCTTGTCAAACACCTCGCCAATCACGTGGAAGGACGAGATCTTGTTGGGCCCACCGACGCCAAAGTAGATGCGCACGGTCTCGCCCACCTGGGCCTGCATCTTGTGCGTTTTGCTCAGGGCGCCCACGGCACCGTTGAAGACGTAGTAGCTGGGCAGCTCATCGGACATTTTTTGCAGGTCCACCTCCTGGTGCACCTTGGCGCCAATCGGGCGCTGGGTGTACATATCGCCCTGCATCACATAGAACTCGCGATCCACCTTGGGCAGGCCTTGCTCGGGTTCGACCAGGATCATTCCGTACATGCCGGCAGCAATGTGCTGGGGCACCAATGGCGTGGCGCAGTGGTACACAAACAGGCCGGCATGCATGGCCTTGAAGGTGATGGTTTTTTCCTGGCCGGGCGCCACCTGGGTGTGCTGGCCGCCGCCATGGCCACCGGTCACGGCATGCAGGTCGATGGAGTGAATCGCCTTGCTGTCCTTGGCGTTGGCCAGCGTCAGCTCGATGGTGTCGCCCTGGCGGGCGCGCAGCATGGGGCCGGGCACCTGGCGGTTGAAGGTCCAGTAGGTGAAGCTGGTGTCGTCATCGAGCTTGCCGGACAGCTCCACGGTTTCCAGACGCACCTTGTGCACCTGTGGGCCGGGGGCCGCGGTGAGCTGGGGCACCTGGTTGGGGTCGGCGGCAATGCTCACGGCGTTGGCGTTGGCACTCTTGAGCGGCACGCTCATGGGGGTGTACAGGGCCAGCGCAGCATCGTTGGCGGTGTCGCGCGCGCTCTGGGCCGTCTGCGCATCACCCGTGACCTTGATGGTGCCAAACATGCCGACCTGGCGGTGGCCGGGGACCGAGCAGTAGTACTGGAATTCACCAGCCTTGCCGGCCTTGAAACGTACGGTCTGTTTGGCGTCGGCGCTGAACTTGCCCGAGGACACGCCCAGCTCATCGATGATGAGGTCATGCTCGGCGCCTTCGCCGCTGTGCAGCTCGATCTCCACGCTGTCGCCTGCCGCGACATTCAGCGTGGGGTTGACGACACCTTTATCGTCCACATAGACCATCTTGCCGTCCACCACGTTGGTGTGCAGCACAAAGCGCTTGACGGATTGCTGTGCGGCCGCCTTGGTGGGGGCGGCCTGGGGCGCGGCCTGCGCCACCGGGGCGATGCCGGTAAGGGCCAGGGCGCACAGCGCTAAAGAGACAGCGGTCAGCGTGGGTTGTTTCATGGACAGGCTCCTGAAGTTGTGCGACATGCACCGTTGCCCAGAGCTATGCATGGAACAGGCCAGAAAAAATCAAAATAAAAACAAGTGTTTACCTAGATCAAGGTCATAACTACCTGCGGGAGATAGGGTGGAAAACACCCGAACAAGGTTGTTTTCACCATGAATCCCTTACATGCTTTGCTGGTCACCGATCTGACCCTGGAGTTGCCCGTGGCCGTGCGTTTGCAGCGTCTGGTTGAGTTGCTGCGGCTGCACTTTGGCTGCGGTGCGGTGGCCCTGCTGCGCCTGGATACCGAGACACGCAGCCTGTGTCCCGTGGCGGTGGATGGGCTGTCCAGCGATGCGCTGGGGCGGCGCTTTCCCCTGGCCGAACACCCACGCCTGGCCACGCTGATCCAGCGCGGCGGCGAGGTGGTGCGCTTTGCGCATGACAGCCCCTTGCCAGACCCGTATGACGGCCTGGTGCTGGAGCAGGTGGGCCAGCCCCTGGATGTGCACGACTGCATGGGGGTGATGCTGGATGTCGAGGGCCAGTGCTGGGGTGTGCTGACGTTGGATGCCTTGACAGTCGGCACCTTCGAGGGACGGGCTGTGCGCGATCTGCAAGCGCTGGTCCTGCTGGTTGAGGCTGCCATCCGTGTCACCCGCCTGGAGACCGTCCTGCGTGGCGCACGCCAGTCAGCCGGGGCGGTGGTCGAAGGTGTGGCCGCCCGCCCCGAGGGCGAGATCATTGGCGAGAGCAAGCCCTTGCAGCGCCTGCTGCAGGAGCTGCGCGTGGTGGCCGACACCGAGCTACCGGTACTGCTGCTCGGTGAGACCGGCGTGGGCAAGGAGCTGTTTGCGCGGCGCCTGCACCAGCTGTCACGCCGCAGCGCCAAGCCGTTGGTGCACGTGAACTGCGCGGCGTTGCCGGAGGCTCTGGCTGAAAGCGAATTGTTTGGCCATGTGCGCGGTGCTTTTTCAGGGGCCATTGCCGAGCGCGCTGGCCGCTTTGAAGCCGCAGAAGGGGGCACGCTGTTTCTGGATGAGGTGGGCGAGCTGCCCCTGTCCATTCAGGCCAAGCTGCTGCGGGCCTTGCAAAACGGAGAGATTCAGCGGCTGGGCGCAGACCGTCCGCGCAAGGTGAATGTGCGCATCATTGCGGCCACCAACCGCAACCTGAAAGAGCGCGTGCAGGAAGGCAGTTTCCGTGCAGATCTGTACCATCGTCTTTCGGTCTACCCCGTACCAATTCCGCCACTGCGTGAGCGTGGCAACGATGTGCTGCTGCTGGCTGGATTCTTTCTGGAGCTCAACCGTGCGCGTCTGGGGTTGCGCAGTTTGCGCCTGTCGATGGCGGCAGAAGATGCGCTGCACCGCTATGCATGGCCGGGCAATGTCCGCGAGCTGGAACACGTGGTTAGCCGTGCAGCGCTCAAAGCACTGAGCCATGGCGCACAGCGCAGTGACATTGTGACGCTGGAGGCAGACTGGCTGGGGCTGGATATTCAGTCGTTACCACTGGCAGCCGCTGTGTTGCACGCGCCCATGCTGGCCCCCGCCCCTTCCATGCGCGCCGTAGTGGACAGTGCGCAGCGCGAGGCCATTCGCTGGGCGCTGGATGCACACCGGGGGCAGTGGGCACAGGCTGCCCGTTCTCTGGATGTCGACCCCAGCAATCTGCACAAGCTGGCCAAGCGGCTGGGGCTCAAGACTGCCTAGCGTCTGACCTAGCTGCCACGCATTATTTATAAAAGGAGCTACATGCCCTTGCGTGGCTTATGTTTCAGATATAAAAGATACTGAAACATATAGCCTGCAAGGACATGTAGCTACTTTTTTAATAATTCTGGGTGCTGGTTTGCAGCAAGTTCAGAACTGCCAGCGCACTTCGCCCAGCCCGTCAAAGCGCACAGCGACCAAGTCCCCAGCTTGCACTTCGGGGCAACCTGTCCAGGTGCCGGTCGTGACCACCGTGCCTGCTGCCACTGTGCCGTAGTGGGCCGTCACGTGCTGCAGCCAAGTCGCCAGTAACCAGGTCGGGTCTTGCAGGCTGTGGGTGCCGGTAAAGCGTTGGGCGGTGCCATCGTTGATTTGCAGCGTGGCTGTTTGCTGGCTCCAGTCATGGTTGCGCAGCGGCGCAAAATCTTGCCAGTGGCTGAGCGCCAGGCCGCCGTGGCACTGGCCGTCGGCCAGCAAAGTCAGTGCCGGGGCCTTGGTGCCCTCACGCCAGCGGCTGTCGACAAACTCGATGGCGACGGCATAGGCATCCACCAGTGCGGCTGCAGTTTCGGGGGTCAGCGCGGCGGCTTGCTGCGCTGTCACGTCCTGGCCGATGCGCACAGCGATTTCGCCTTCTACACCGCGCAGACTAAAGACTGGTGCGGGTGCCGGGGCGATGTCCACGCCGGCATGCACGCCGGGCTCTGGTAGCGGTGCGTGAATGAGCGTGGCAGTGCGGCTGGGGCCGCCAGACTTCCAGTAGCGCGGCACACTGCCTGCAGGCCACCATTTGCGTGCAATCGCCAAGGCGTTTTGTACGGCCCGTGCGTCAGCGGCATCGCGCAGCATGTAGGCCACATCTGCACCGTGCGCCACACGCTCGCCCAGCTTGTGGCACCACCACAGCGCATCGGCCACGGAGTAAGCGTCTTCGGGCAGCTCAGGGGCCACTTTGGGCCAGTCAGGCAGGATGTCCTCAGGGTCATCCTGCGCCAGCAGGTTTAATCCTAATGGAGGCTGATTGGCAAAGGGCGAGGGCGCCGTGGAGCAAGCGCCTGTAGCGCAATCTTTTTCAGAATGGGTCGACATGCTCGCCATCATGGCGAACTGCAGAATTTTGCGCAGCAGAGCGTGCGGAGCCCGCACCGGGCTGACGGATTCCCTGCCCCATGCATCCGCTGCCTTGACCTTCTTGGTGCAAGGGTGGAGACGGGCTATTCGGTGGATTTGCCCACATGGTTAGGGCAGATTCTAGAAATTCAGACCATAAAAGAACAAAGCAATCAATGGTTTGTGTGGTTATGCGTGAAATTCATAACTATCCAAACAAGCGGCCTTGGACAGTTGGACACGGGATGCGTACGCTCCAAAAGCTGATCGCGTGCAGCCTGTCGGGCCGCACAGGTCGGTGCAACTTTAAGAGGCCCCTATGTCTGTCCATGATCATCCCGCGCACCTGCTGCCCCACGCTTTGCCTTCTTACCTCAATCCTGACGATGTAGGCCCCTGGGGCACTTACCTCCAGCAAGTTGACCGCGTCACGCCTTACCTGGGCTCGCTGGCGCGCTGGGTGGAAACGCTCAAGCGGCCCAAGCGCATCCTGATCGTCGATGTGCCAATTGAGATGGACGATGGCTCCATCGCCCACTTTGAGGGCTACCGCGTGCAGCACAACCTGAGTCGTGGCCCGGGCAAGGGCGGTGTGCGTTTTCACCAGGATGTGACGCTGTCTGAGGTGATGGCGCTGTCAGCATGGATGTCGATCAAAAACGCGGCCGTCAACGTACCGTATGGCGGGGCCAAAGGCGGGATTCGAGTGGATCCGCGCAAGCTTTCCAAAGGGGAGCTGGAGCGCCTGACGCGCCGCTACACCAGCGAGATTGGTTTGCTCATCGGCCCGACCAAAGACATTCCGGCCCCCGATGTGAACACCAACGCCCAAACCATGGCGTGGATGATGGACACCTATTCCATGAACACGGGCTCCACAGCGACCGGCGTGGTGACCGGCAAGCCGGTGGATCTGGGCGGCTCGCTGGGCCGCGTGGAGGCCACAGGCCGCGGTGTATTTACCGTGGGCGTTGAGGCTGCCAAGCTGATCGGCCTGCCCATCGAGGGTGCGCGTTTGGCAGTGCAGGGTTTTGGCAATGTGGGCGGCACAGCCGGCAAGCTGTTTGCCGATGCCGGCGCCAAAGTGGTGGCCGTGCAAGATCACACGGGCAGTATCTACAACCCCGATGGGGTGGATGTTCCGGCGCTGCTGGAGCATGTGCGCAGCCAAGGCGGCGTCGGTGGATTTCCCGGTGCGCAAAGCATGGCCGCCGATGATTTCTGGGCCGTCAATTGCGACATCCTGATTCCCGCAGCGCTAGAAGGCCAGATCAACAAGGACAACGCCCATCGCATCCAGGCCAAGATGGTGATTGAAGGCGCCAACGGTCCCACCACGCCCGAGGCCGACGACATCCTGCACGACAAGGGCGTGCTGGTGCTGCCCGATGTGATTGCCAACGCAGGGGGCGTGACCGTCAGCTACTTTGAATGGGTACAGGATTTCTCCAGCTTCTTCTGGAGCGAAGACGAAATCAACGCCCGCCTGGTGCGCATCATGCAAGAAGCTTTCGCCGCTGTGTGGCAGGTGGCGCAGGAGAACAAGGTCAGCGTGCGCACGGCCACTTTCATCGTGGCGTGCCAGCGGATTTTGCATGCGCGTGAAATGCGCGGCTTGTATCCGTAAGTCGGTGTGCGAGCACCCCACCTGAAGCGGCCGCAAGGCCGCTTTTTTATGCGCTCAACGCTGCGCGCTGCTGTGCCCATGCGTGGCGGCGCAGCGTGCGCTGGGCCAGCAGCAGCACGGGGGCATCCACCATCTTGCCGTTGACCACACACACGCCGCCGTGGGCCGCTTCAATGGCTTGCACCACGGCCTGTGCGTGGGCGACTTCAGTGTCAGTCGGGGAGAACACGCCATTGACCAGTGCCACCTGTGCCGGGTGAATGCACAGCTTGCCGCCAAAGCCCATGCGCTGGGCGCGGCGGGCGTCGCTTTCAATGCGGGCAGCGTCTTTGGTGTCCACGGTCACGCCGTCAATGGGCTGGGCCAGCTGAGCGCGGCGCGAGGCCATGACCAGCGCCATGCGTGTGGGCAGCAGCTCCATTTCATCCGCCGCGCATTGCACGCCCGCATCGACCTGAAAGTCCAGATGACCAAAGGCAATGCGCACCACTTGCGGGGCCGCTGCGAGCACATCCAGCGCATCCATGCCGGCCACGGTTTCCACCAGAGGCACGAGGGCACATGGTTGGCCTGCGGTCTGGGCGATGGCTTGCAGCACGCTCACGCGCTCGGCCTTGGGCACCACGATCCCGGCAATGCCCGCATGCACCAGCGCTGCCGCTGCGGCGACGTCGCCGTGGTGCCATGCGGTCTCGGCGGCGTTGATGCGCACCAGCAGGCGTGCGCGCTGGGCCGCGTTGAGGTTTTGCACCGCCACGGCCAGCGCGGTACGGGCTTGCGCCTTGTCAGCAGGTGCTACGGCATCTTCCCAGTCAGCAATCACCATGTCGGCGCTGCTGACCAAGGCTTTGAGCAGGCGGTCAGGCTGGTGGGCGGGAACAAACAGGAAAGTGGATGCGTGGTGCAGCAGTTCGCTCATGGCAAGAAGGTGATGAAGGTAAAGGTCAGAGTGCCAGGCGCATTACACGGGGCCAGCGGGCGACTTGCCACAGCTGCTCTACGGCCAGCGTTGCCGCCTCGGGTGTGAGTGCGCCGCCGTAGGCGATTAGGCGCAGGGCTTTGGCGGTAATTTCGGTGCGGCTGAGCGTGTTGCCGGGGTCGCCCTTGGGCTCGTCCACACGGCCTGTCAGACAGTGGCCGTCTTGCGTGAGTACGGTGACTTTGCCAATCCAGCGCTGGGGGTAGGCGCTGTCCACTTCGGCGTCCAGCTCCATGCGGACACGGTCGCGCAAGGCTGCGGTGGTGGCGCTGTCAAAGTGCGCGTCAAACTCCGTCAGGCCGGCGTGGCCAAACTGCGCTGCCAGACCCAGCACCGTACCCATGGAAAATTTGCTCTGGTGCACGGTCGTCGGCACCACCACGGCGCCCAGTACGTCGATGGCGCCCTGGTGAACATGGCACGTGACGCTGGCAATGTCTTGCATCTGCACGCGGTGTTGCTGCATCACTTGCAGCAGCGCATCGGCGGCAGGGTGGGTGTGGCGGCAAGAGGCATGCCATTTGAAGCTGGTCTCGGCCGTCGCCCAGCGGGTGCCCAGACCATCAACCAGCTTGGCGGGGTCGGCGTCGGTGCTCATGCCGGCGGCCAGTCCTTGCGGGCCGGTGAAGATGTCTTGCGCACCGGTAAAGCCGTCCTGCGCCAGATAGGCGGCCATCAGGCCTGCACTGGCCGCATGCGCGGTGTGCAGTTGTTTGCTGTCCGCCGCCGTGCGCAAAAACTCCCACAGGCCCGCAGACTGGGTACCTGCCGAGCCCAGGGCATGCTGCATTTGCGCCGGGGTCAGGCCCAGCAGATTACCCACGGCAGCGGCAGCGGCCAAGGTGCCTGCGGTGGCGGTGGTGTGAAAAATCTTGTAGTGGCTGCGGCCCAGAAACTCGCCCACGCGAATGCCCACTTCGTAGCCTGCCACGCAGGCCGCCATCAACTGGCTGCCGCTGCTGCCCAGCGACTGGGCGACCGCGACCGCCGCCGGAAACACGACAGCGGCCGGGTGGAACACCGAGCCGTTGTGCACATCGTCCTGCTCCACCACGTGCGAGGCTGCGGCATTGGCCAGCGCTGCCATCATGGGCGAGCTGCTGCGCGGCAGCCCCAGCACTTCGCTGTCCCCGTGCGCAGGCCCTTGCGACAGGGCAAAACGCTGCAGGCTTTGCACCGCGCGCGCGTTGTAACCTGCAAGGGCCGAGCCGAACCAGTCCACCCACAAATCTTCCGCCTTGGCTTGTACCTGCTGGGGAATCGCGTCCCAGCGCAGTGTTGCGGCAAATTCGGCCAGAGGGTGAACGGCGGGGGCGTGGGTGCTGCGCATGCGGTGTCTCTTGGAAGAGTGAAAGTGATCAGTGCCTGTGTTGTAGAGCAAGCCGCTGGCAGGCCATGGCTTGAAGGTGACACTGTCAGTTGCCTGTCAGTCAATAAAAACCAGAACTACAAAAAGAGAAGCTAGAAGCCGTTGTGAAAGCTTGACTTCAGTGCCTGTTGGCATTGAAGTTAAGGCTATCTCACGGCATGGCGCTTCTGAAAAAGAAGCGCCATGCCGGCTCACCTCACTTAGAACGAGCGCGGCAGGCCCAGAATGTGCTCGGCCACGTAGGAGTAGATCAGGTTGGTCGAAATCGGGGCCACCTGGTACAGACGGGTTTCGCGGAACTTGCGCTCTACGTCGTATTCGCAGGCAAAGCCAAAGCCGCCGTGGAACTGCAGGCAGGCGTTGGCTGCTTCCCAGCTGGCCTTGGCTGCCAGGAACTTGGCCATGTTGGCCTGCGCGCCCATGGCTTCGTGCTTGTCGTACAGCTCGCAGGCTTTCCAGCGCATCAGGTTGGCGGCTTCCAGCTCGATGAAGGTGTCGGCAATCGGGAACTGCACGCCCTGGTTCTGGCCAATCGGACGGCCAAACACCACGCGGTCCTTGACGTACTTGGTCACGCGGTCCATGAACCAGTAGCCGTCGCCAATGCACTCGGCGGCGATCAGTGTGCGCTCGGCGTTCAGGCCGTCCAGGATGTATTTGAAGCCCTTGCCTTCTTCGCCGATCAGGTTTTCTTCCGGGATTTCGAGGTTTTCAAAGAACAGCTCGTTGGTCTCGTGGTTGACCATGTTCGGGATGGGGCGCACGGTCATGCCGGTCTTTTCGGCCTCGCGCAGATCGACCATGAAGATCGACATGCCTTCGCTCTTCTTGGTCACCTCGGCCAGCGGCGTGGTGCGCGCCAGCAAGATCATGAAGTCGCTGTGCTGGATGCGGCTGATCCACACCTTCTGGCCGTTGATGACGTACTTGTCACCCTTTTTCACGGCGGTGGTCTTGATCTTGGTGGTATCGGTGCCGGTGGTCGGCTCGGTCACCCCCATGGACTGCAGACGCCATTCGCCGGTGGCAATCTTGGGCAGGTACCTTTGCTTTTGCTCGGCAGAGCCGTGGCGCAGCAGCGTGCCCATGTTGTACATCTGGCCGTGGCAAGCGCCAGAGTTGCCGCCGCAGCGGTTGATTTCTTCCATGATGACCGAGGCCTCGGTCAGGCCCAGGCCCGAGCCGCCGTATTCCTGCGGAATCAGCGCCGCCATCCAGCCCGCTTCGGTCAGCGCGTTGACAAACTTTTCGGGGTAGGCGCGCTCTTCGTCCACCTTGCGAAAGTACTCGTCCGGGAAGGCAGCACACAGGTCGCGGATCGCGTCGCGGATTTCGTGGTGGTTGTTCGATTGGGTCAGTTCGATCATGGTGTTCTCGATGTTCTAGGTGTTTTTGGCTGCTAGCCCAATGAAATCAAGGGCTGATAGCTATCGTTAATGGAGTAATAAGTGCCGGGCATTCAGCCCAAGGTGGCGGTGGCTTGCATGGTCAGCCAGCCTTCGTGGTCTTCGCCCCAGAGCTCGACGGTCTTGCCGTCGTCCAGCAATTTGCCGTGCACGGTGAAGGGGTGCAGGTCCAGCGTGGGGCGCACGGCGCGGAACTGGTAATTCAGCACCTGCGCTTCGGGCAGGTTGCGGCGCAGCAAATCCATCAGCAGCGTGGCAATCAGCGGGCCGTGCACCACCAGGCCGGCGTAGCCTTCTTCCTGCGTCGCGTAAGGGCGGTCGTAGTGAATGCGGTGGCCGTTGAAGGTGAGTGCGGAGTAGCGAAACAGCAGCACGGGGTCGGGTGTGATGCTGCGGCGCCAGTCGCACTGGCCTTGCAGGGGTGGGGTTGTGGGCGCAGGCGCGGCGGCACCGGGTGCCACCGCGGCGCGGTACACGATGTCCTGCAACTCGGTCAGCGCCAGCCCTTGGGCATTCGCATAGGCGTGGCTGACTTGCACAAACACCAGCTCGCCCGAGCGGCCAGCCTTGTGGTTGACCGAGCGGATGGTGGAGGTGCGCTCCAGCGTGTCGCCCAGCAGCAGCGGGTTGCGCGGCGCCCAGGTCAGCTGGCTGCCCGCCCACATGCGCCGGGGCAGGGGAATGGGCGGCATAAAGCCACCGCGTTGCGGGTGACCATCGGCGCCAATCTGGCTGTGCTGGGCGTGCGGCAAAAAGTACAGCCAGTGCCACAGCGCGGGCAGCACATCGCCGTATTGGGCCAGCGCATCGGCACGGTCCAGCGATGCCGACAAGGCATTCACCGGCGCCAGCGTCAGCGCGTCTTGGGTGGTTTCAGTCTTGCCATTCCATGCCTGAAGGTGGGCAAGGGTGGCGGAATCGATGGAGGCAGCACTTTGCGTCATAGGGCTGCATCCTCGGTGGCGCAGCGCAAGGGCGCAATCCGCGATTGTGGAAGCATGTCTTTCGCGCAGCCGAAGTCACTTTCAAAAATCCCAAGCTGCTTTCATGCCGTGAAACACGCCCCTTCGGATTGGCGAATGGCGCTGAACGGCGTTTGCCTGCATTCTTGAGCGCATCTGATACAGGGAGACAAGAATGAGCCAATCTATGGTCCAAGACAAAGTGGTGGTCGTGACAGGCGCGGGCGGCGGTATTGGCCGTGATCTTGCGCTGGCCATGGCCGCTGAGGGTGCCAAGGTGGTGGTCAACGATATTGGCACCTCTGCCACTGGCGAAGGTCTGGACGCTGGCCCTGCACAGCGCGTGGTGGAAGAGATCAAGGCCGCTGGCGGCCAGGCCGTGGCCAACACGGACAGCGTTTCGCAGGCCAGCGGTGCCAACAACATCATTCAATGCGCGGTCGATACCTTTGGCCGCATTGATGGCGTAGTGAACAACGCCGGTATCTTGCGCGACCGGTTCTTTCACAAAATGAGCACCGATGAGTGGGATGCCGTCATTCAAGTGCACCTGTACGGCAGCTATTACATGAGCCGCGCCGCGGCCAGCCACTTTAAAGAACAAAGCAGTGGTGCGCTGGTGCACATGACTTCGACCTCCGGCCTGATCGGCAATCTGGGCCAGGCCAACTACAGCGCCGCCAAGATGGGCCTGGTGGCCCTGTCCAAGAGCATTGCGCTGGACATGGAGAAGTTCAACGTGCGCTCCAACTGCATCGCGCCGTTTGCCTGGAGCCGCATGGTCAGCTCCATCCCCACCGACACGCCTGAGCAGCAAGCGCGTGTGGCCAAGATCCAGCAAATGACGCCCAACAAGATTGCCCCGTTGGCGGTCTACCTGCTGAGCGATCAAGCCAAAGACGTGAATGCGCAAGTCTTTACCGTACGCAACAACGAAATCTTCCTGATGAGCCAGCCGCGTCCTGTGCGTTCGGTCCACCGTAGCGAAGGCTGGACACCGCAGTTCATCGCCGAGCACGGCATGCCTGCGCTCAAATCCTCGTTTGTGCCGATGGAACGCTCGGGCGACGTGTTCTCCTGGGATCCGACCTGAACGTGGCCGGGGCTGGTTATGGCGATTGATTACCAACACCTCAAGCAGCGCCCGTTTGCGCCTGTGCAGCAAGACTACACGAAGCGCGATACGCAGCTGTACGCACTGAGTCTGGGTCTGGGCAATGACCCGCTGGATGCCTCTGCGCTGCCCTTTGTGTACGAAGGCGCTGCAGGCGGCCTGCAGGCACTGCCCACCATGCCTGTGGTGCTGGGCTATCCCGGTTTCTGGGCCAAAGAGGTCGATACCGGCATTGACTGGGTCAAGCTCTTGCATGGTGAGCAGCGCATGCGTATCCACCAACCACTGCCTGCACAGGCGCAGGTGGTGGGGCACAACCGTGTCACGCACATCACGGACAAGGGCGAGGGCAAGGGCGCCATCATGGTGATCGAGCGCCAGCTCTCGACCACCGATGGCACTTTGCTGGCCACGGTGCAGCAGGTTACGTTTTGCCGTGGAGATGGAGGCTACAGCCAATTGCAGGGCGGGCAGCCCAGTGATGCGCCGTTGCCCGCATTGCAGGCCGTGCCCGATGACCGCGCACCGGATTTCACCGATGTTCAGGCCATTCGCCCCGAAGCTGCGCTGCTCTACCGGCTGATGGGCGACACCAATCCCCTGCACGCCGACCCCGCCGTGGCGCAGGCTGCAGGTTTTGAGCGCCCCATCCTGCATGGGCTGGCCAGTTACGGCCTGGTGGCCAATGCTTTGCTGCGCCAGTGCGCACAGCGCAATGCATCGCGCCTGAAGGCGCTGGACATTCGCTTTGCGGCGCCGGTCTACCCCGGTGAAACCTTGGTCACAGAAATCTGGCAAGTGCCGGGCCAGCCTCAACAGTTCCAGATGCGCGCCAAAGTGGCCGAGCGTGACAAAGTCGTGCTCAGCCACGGCTGGGCCGAACTGACGTGACCCAAGGTGCTGGAATGACATTGCAAAGCCTTGATTCGCTGCAGATTGCCCAGGCACTGCAAGCACTGGTGCGACCGGGCGATACCTTCTGGTGGGGACAAGCCACGGCAGAGCCTCTGACGCTGACGCAGGCGCTGACCGCGCACCGCCACGCCATTGCGCAAGGTGGCCGACTGCGTGTGTTTGTCGGCATCGGCCTGGCCGACACCTTGCAGCCTGAGCAGGCGGATGTGCTGGATTTCTTTGGCTATGCCGCCAGTGGCCCGCACCGCGCCTTGGCCAAGGCTGGGGTGCTAGATATCGTGCCCTGCCACTATTCGCATCTGCCGCAGCTGATTGCCCAAGGCAGTCTGCCCGCAGATGTGGTGCTGGTGCAGGTCTCGCCGCCCGATGCGCAAGGACGCTACAGCCTGGGGCTGGTGCACGAATACCTCACTGCAGCGCTGGAGAAAGCGCGGGTGGTGGTGGCCGAAGTGAATCCGGATATTCCTTGGACACACGGCAGCGTGTACCTGACCGAGGCAGACATGGCGCTGTGCGTGGCAGCGACCGTTGCGCCTGCAGTGCTGGCGCGCAGCGAGCCGGGCCCTGCCGAGCAAGCCATTGCCCAGCATATTGCAGCACGCATTGAAGACGGCAGTTGCCTGCAAGTGGGCATTGGCAATCTGCCAGAAGCCGTATTGGCAGCACTGCACCAGCACCGCGACCTGGGTCTGCACAGCGGTGCGATTGGCGATGGCATGGCCGCTTTGGCGCAAGCCGGTGTGCTGACCAATGCCCGCAAGACCACGGACACTGGCGTCGGCATTGCTGGCATCTTGATGGGTAGTCAGGCACTGCGCAGCTGGGCGCACCAGAACCCGCAATTGCAACTGCGCCCAACGAGCTACACCCATGACGCGCAGGTGCTGTCCAGCATCGACAAACTGGTGGCCATCAACTCCGCCATTGAGGTGGACCTGACGGGCCAGATCAATGCCGAAGTCGCTGGCGGTGTGTACCTGGGTGCCGTCGGTGGTGCCATAGACTTTTTGCGTGGCGCAGCGCGCAGCCGCGGTGGCTTGCCCATCGTGGCGCTGCCTGCCAGCGTCAAAGGCAAGTCACGCATCGTGGCGCAACTGTCCGGCCCGGTCAGTACGCCGCGTGCCGATGCGGGGCTGATCGTGACCCAGTATGGTGTGGCCGATTTGCGGGGGCAGACGTTGTCGCAACGCGTGCACCGCATGCTCGATATTGCACCCCCCGAACACCGTGAGGCACTGGAGCAGCAGGCACACAGCTTGCTGCGTCAACAAGGTGCCGTATTTGTGGCGCAAGGCTAAAGCCCAGCCACTTCAGAACAAAGAACCAGGAGATTCGACATGCGTCGTGCTTTTATCGTGAACCCGCTTCGGACACCCGTGGGTGCTTTTGGTGGCGGCCTGCGTCCGGTGCCTGTAGAGGAATTGGCCGCAGTGTCGGTGCGTGCGGTGGTTGAAAGAAGCGGTATCGATCCGTCGCGCATCGACGATGTGGTGTTTGCCCAGTCGTACGCCAACAGCGAAACCCCTTGCGTGGGCCGCTGGGCTGCATTGCAGGCAGGTTTGCCGATCGAAGTGCCCGGCATGCAGCTGGATCGACGCTGCGGCGGTGGCCTGCAAGCCGTGGTGACGGCGGCCATGATGGTGCAAAGCGGCGCTGCCGACGTGGTGCTGGCGGGTGGTGTCGAGAGCATGAGCAATATCGAGTACTACACCAACGACATGCGCTGGGGTGCACGCGCTGGCAATGTGCGCATGTATGACCGCCTGGATCGGGGCCGCGAGCGTTCGCAGCCCGAGTCGCGCTTTGGCAAGATTTCCGGAATGATCGAAACTGCCGAGAACCTGGCGCGTGACTACAACATCACCCGCGATCAAGCCGATGCTTTTGCCCTGCGCAGCCAGCAAAAGGCGGCGGCTGCATGGGCGTCAGGGCGCTTTGCCGATGAAGTCGTGCCGGTCAGCGTGCCCCAGCGCAAGGGCGAGCCACTGATCGTCAGCCGTGACGAAGGCTTCCGTCCTGAAACCTCGCTGGAAGGCTTGGCCAAGTTGCGCGCACTGATGCCCGGGGGCACGGTCACCGCAGGCAACGCCAGCCAGCAAAACGATGCATCGGCCGCCTGTTTGGTGGTGTCGGAAGAGCAGCTCAACGCGTTGGGACTGACGCCCATGGCCTCGCTGGTGGGCTGGGCGGCGGCAGGCTGCCAGCCTTCGCACATGGGCATAGGCCCGGTGCCCGCTGTCAAGAAGCTGCTGGCACGCCTGAACCTGAAGCTCGATCAGATGGATCTGGTCGAATTGAACGAAGCCTTTGCCTGCCAGGTTCTGGCCGTGCTCAAAGGTTGGGAATGGACCGACCCTGAAACGCTGGAGCAAAAGCTCAATGTCAATGGCTCTGGCATTTCGCTGGGTCACCCCGTGGGCGCAACTGGCGTGCGCATTTTGACCACCTTGCTGCACGAGATGCACAAGCGCAAGGCGCGTTATGGACTGGAAACCATGTGCATTGGCGGCGGCCAAGGCATTGCGGCGGTATTTGAACGCCATTAATTCCGTATTGACAACAGGAATGACCGCAGCACGCAGCACGGCACAGATCGTGAGCAGGCCAAGGGTGGGCCTGCACTGCAATTGAACCGAACCATTGAAAAGGAGACAAATATGACTATTTCTACACGTCGAAAATTGCTGCAAGCCAGCTTGGTAATGGCCGGCAGCATGGTGCTGTCTGCGCCTGTATTGGCCCAATCCCAGCCGGTGCGTTTGGTGGTGGGTTATGCCGCCGGCGGCCCGGCTGACCAAGCCGCACGTTTGTTTGCCACGGCCTTGGGCAAAGCCATGCATGCCAACGTGGTGGTGGACAACAAGGGCGGTGCCAACGGCACTTTGGCAGCTTCCGAAGTGGTGCGTGCCAAGCCTGATGGCATGACCATCTGGTTTGCAGCCAGTGCCACGCCCACGGTGGCACCGCACCTGATGAAGCTGCCCTTTGACATGGCCAAGGATCTGACGCCGCTGGGCCCAGTAGCACGCTACTACAACATGCTGGTGGCCAACAACAACCAGCCTTTCAACAATACCCAAGAGCTGGTGAACCATGCCAAGGCAAAGCCTGAGCAGATTTCTTATGGCTCGTCCGGCGTTGGCAGCTCTAACCATTTGGCTGCTGCCCTGTTCGCGCAAAAGGCGCAGATTCAGCTCAATCACATCCCTTACAAGGGCAACGCTCCTGCGATGACGGACGCCATGGGTGGCCAGTTGAGCATGATTTTTGACATCATCAGCACCGCCAGCAATTTCGTGGAAACCGGCAAACTCAAGGCCATCGCTGTGGGCTCGCCCAAGCGCAGCCCGCTGTTACCCAATGTGCCTACTTTCCGCGAGTCTGGCATTGAAGGTTTAAAGGACTATGAAGCCGGTGGCTGGTATGGCATCTACGCGCCCAAGGGTCTGACACCTGAGCTGAACCAGAAGCTGGTGGAAGCGGTCAAGCAGGCGGTCAACGATGCCGACTTGAAAAAGCGTTATGCCGAACTGGGCTATGACCAGTGGAACGGCACACCCGCGGATCTGGCCGACACCGCAGCCAAGGACCGGGCGCAGTGGGGTGGCCTGCTGTCGGGTATGACCATTAACTAATGGCTGGGCAGTGCGCTGGCAGCAGGCTCGGTGCGGTGGTTGTACTGAACCGATTGCTTCTGGCACTTGCACAAGACGCTCTTTGAGTTGTCTCTTTGGGGGCGTTCATGCTTTGGCGTGAACGCTCTTTTTTTGTGGCCGCGCGCTGTCAAACCCTCCCTTTCAGATTCCCAAATTGCTGTGTGCCAGCCATGCAGGCATGCTCCACCGACATGTAGTTTGGGCGTATATCTTCTGCTGGGCGGAACCTGCGCCACGCCATTTGGAGAAACAAGAAATGATCCGTGATCCAGAAATTTTGGAAGCTTTGCTCGACAGCGTGCGCCGCTTTGTGCGTGAGCGTCTGGTGCCTGCTGAAGTGGAAGTGGCCGAGACCGACGAGATTCCTGCAGACATCGTGCAGGAGATGCGTGAGTTGGGCCTGTTCGGCATGACCATCCCCGAAGAATTCGGCGGCTTGGAGCTGACCATGGAGGAAGAAGTGCGCGTGATCATGGAGCTGTGCCAGACAGCCCCCGTGTTCCGCTCCTTGCTGGGTACAACCGTGGGCATTGGCTCTCAAGGTATTTTGATGGATGGCACTGCACAGCAAAAAGCACAGTGGTTGCCCAAAATGGCTACCGGGGAAGTCATTGCATCCTTTGCCTTGACGGAGCCCGAGGCTGGCTCTGACGCTGCATCGCTGCGCACCACGGCCATCAAAGATGGCGATTTTTACGTGGTGAACGGCACCAAGCGCTTTATCACCAACGCACCGCAAGCCGGCGCTTTCACCTTGATGGCCCGCACCAACCCGGCAGACAAGGGAGCAGGTGGCGTGTCGTCGTTCATTGTGGATGCCAAGAGTCCGGGTATCAGCTTTGGTAAACGCGATGCCAAGATGGGCCAAAAGGGTGCCCACACTTGTGACGTGATGTTTGACAACGTGCGTGTGCCTGCTGCCAATCTGATCGGTGGCAAGGAAGGCGTAGGCTTCAAAACCGCCATGAAAGTGCTGGAAAAAGGCCGCATCCACATCTCTGCAGTCTCCGTGGGTGTGGCCCAGCGGATCTTGCGTGATGCGTTGGCGTATGCAATGGATCGCAAGCAGTTTGGACAGCCCATTGCAGAGTTTCAGCTAGTGCAAGCCATGCTGGCAGACAGTCAGGCTGAAATCTTCGCTGCGGAATGCATGACCATTGAAGCGGCACGCCGCCGCGACGACAAGAAGAATGTGTCCACCGAAGCATCTTGCTCCAAGATGTTCGCCACCGAAATGTGTGGCCGCGTGGCCGACCGTGCCGTGCAGATTCTGGGTGGCGCAGGCTATATGTCGGAATACGGCATCGAGCGCTTCTACCGCGACGTGCGTCTGTTCCGCCTGTACGAAGGAACAACCCAGATTCAGCAATTGATCATCGCCAAGAACATGATCCGCGCTGCGCGCGACGCGGCCTAGGCATACGCAAAGAGCAACCTAAGGGTTACGTAAACAAGGGCGCTGCAAGCGCCCTTTTTGATGTCAGCAGCAGTGCATGCAGCCGCGCTGTGGGTTTACAGGGCGCTGCTTTCGCTGGCGGCGTCTTGCACCAGAAGTTCTACCAGTTCGCGGGCAAAGCTGGGCAAGCCTTCCAGACTGCGCACGCAGATCTGCATATCGCGCACGGCCCATGGGTCGGACAAATGCACGAGTGCAATTTCCATCGAATGTGCATGGCGGCTGGCCGCAGACTGCGGCAGCACGCCCACACCAACACCTGCTTCAATCATGCGGCAGGCGGCCTCGAAATTACTCACCTGAATGCGCTGCTTCAACGGCTTGTGCAGCTGATCACACGCATGGCGCAGGAAGGCGTGGATGGCGCTGGATTCATGCAGACCCACGTGGTCGAGATCTAGCGTGTCGGCAAAAGCAATTTCCTGCGTGCCAGCCAGTGCGTGACCTCGTGGCACCACCAGTACCAGCTTATCTTGACGATAGGGCAGCGTCTGCAGATTCTCGGTGCGTACCAGACCTGCCACGATGCCAATGTCCGTTTGCCCTTCCGTCACCGCACGCACGATATCGTGCGACAGGCGCTCGCGCAGATCAATGTTCACGTCAGGGTAGCGGCTCAGGTAGCGGCTGAGCACTTCTGGCAGGAACTCGCCCAGCGAGGTGGTATTGGCAAATACGCGCACGTGGCCTTTGACGCCACGCACGTACTCCTGCATATCTCCGCGCAGGTGCTCGATCTGGCCCAGCACGGTGCGGGCGTGGGTGACGAGTGCTTGGCCTGGCGGAGTGAGTGTGACACCCTGGCTGTTACGGTAGAGCAGCTTGGTGCCAATGCTTTCTTCCAGATTTTTGATGCGCGTACTGGCTGCAGGCAAAGAAATGAAGGACAGTTCAGCGCCACGCGTCATGCTGTTGGCATCGGCGATGTTCACCATCAGGCGCAGGTCTACAAGGTCAAAGTGCATGGGCATAAAACGATTCTAGGGATTTCCCTCGGTTTGCGTCCTCTTGTTTCTGAAGCGCTGCTGACGGCTAATACGACCTTCCACAAAAGAGAACACAGCCGCTGCTGGCTGCTTCTACGATAGATGTTTGCTGAAAACCATTGCGTTGGCGTTGTCAGCCGTTTGAAGAAAGCGTTTGAATTGTCATGAGTTCCCCACACAACGACGTGCCCGCCGCCGCTGCACCTGCAGCGCAGCAAAGCGCACTCAGCCACCTTCGTGTTCTGGATTTGTCCCGCGTTCTGGCCGGGCCTTGGTGTACGCAAAATCTTGCGGACATGGGGGCCGATGTCATCAAAATCGAAAAACCCGGTGAGGGCGATGACACGCGCCATTGGGGGCCTCCATTTTTTAACGATGCACAGGGCAACCCCACCAAGCAAGCCGCCTACTTTGCAGCTTGCAACCGCAATAAGCGTTCGGTCACCGTGGACATGGCGACGCCCGAGGGCCAGCAAATCATCCGTGAGCTGGCTGCGCAAAGCGATGTGGTGGTGGAGAACTTCAAGACCGGGGGTCTGCAGCGCTACGGCCTGGATTACGAGAGCCTGCGAGCGCTGAATCCGCGTTTGATTTATTGCTCGGTCACTGGCTTTGGTCACACGGGGCCTTATGCAGCCCGTCCTGGCTATGACCTGTTAATGCAAGCCATGAGCGGCATGATGAGCATCACTGGCCATGCTGATGGTGAGCCCGGTGGCGGCCCCATGAAGGTGGGCGTGGCCGTGACCGACCTGTTCACTGGCATGTACGCTACCACCGCCATTTTGGTGGCGCTGGAAGCACGTCACCGAACGGGACGCGGTCAGCACATTGACATTGCTTTGCTGGATGTGGCCATGGCCATGCTGGGCAATCAGGGCGCAGGTTTCCTGAATGCCGGCAGCATTCCCAAGCGCATGGGCAATATTCACCCCAGCGTGGTGCCTTATCAGGACTTCCCCACGTCCGATGGCAACATGCTGCTGGCCATTGGCAATGACGGCCAGTTCGCGCGCTTTTGTGAAGCGGTCGGTGTGCAGTGGCACAAGGACGAACGCTTTGCGACCAATACGGGGCGCGTCAATCACCGCAAGCTCATCAACGCCATAGTGGCAGAGATTGCGCTGACCAAAACGACCTCGGAATGGGTGAGCTTGCTGGAAGCCCATATGGTGCCTTGCGGGCCGATCAACCACATTGGCCAAGCATTTGATGACCCCCAAGTGAAAGCCCGTGGCCTGCGGGTCGAGCAAGAGCGCTACCCGGGCCAGGAGACTGGGCCGGGCGTGGTGCAAACGATCGCTTCAGCGGCCAGCCCACTGCGTCTGTCGGAAACGCCGCCTACATTGCGCTACGCGCCACCCGAGCTAGGTCAGCACACGGAGCAGGTGCTGCGGGACTATCTGCAGATCGATGCAGCGCGGCTGCAAAGCCTGCGCGAGCAGGGCGTGGTATAGCGCTGGGCGCAGCCTTGCAGCGTTAAAAGCCAACCTCTTGGAGGTTGGCTTTTTTGCGTAGAGCCCCAGCTGATTCAGGCAGGTGCTTGGCCTTGCAGTTGGGAGATGCTGTGCTGCGTCCAGCCCAGCTCCAGCAGGATGCTGGCCGTGTGCTGGCCCAGGGCGGGAATATCGCCCATGCAGTAATCAAACGCGCTATTGATGCCCGGAGGCAGCAGCGCGGGGAGCGGGCCTGCGGGGCTAGCCACCGTGCACCAGCGCTGGCGGGCCTGCAGTTGCGGGTGCGCCCACAGGCCTGCCATATCGTTCACGAGTGCGCTGGCAATGCCTGCCGCATCGAGCCGCTGCAGCACTTGCTCGGCCGTCAGCGCGGCAAAGCATTCCAGAATTAACGCCTTCAGTGGCTCTCGGTGGGTACTGCGCAGGGCGTTGCTGGCGTACAGCGCATCGCTGGCCACATGCGGAAGCCGCAGCACCGTGGTGCAAAACGCCTGCCACTCCCGCTCGTTTTGCAGGCCGAGCATGATGGTGCTGCCATCGCCCGTTGCAAAGGGCCCATACGGATAGATGCTGGCGTGTGCAGCGCCTGCACGGGGCGGCGGCGCTGCACCTTCGTAGGCGTAGTACATGGGGTAGCCCATCCATTCACCCATCGCCTCCAGCATGGAGACATCAATGTGACTGCCCACGCCGGTCTGGTTGCGCAGCAACAGAGCCGAGAGGATATTGGTGTAGGCGTACATGCCCGCTGCAATGTCGGCCACGGAAATGCCCGATTTGCTCGGCGCGTCTGGCGTGCCTGTCACGGAAAGAAAACCTGCTTCGCTCTGGATCAGCAAGTCATACGCCTTCTTGTCGCGGTACGGGCCGTCTGCGCCATAGCCGCTGATGTCACACACAATCAGGCGAGGGTGGAGCGCCTGCAAGTTCTCATAGGACAGGCCCATGCGTGCCGCGGCACCCGGCGCCAGGTTTTGCACCAGCACATCGGCAGTGGCCAGCAACTGCATCAGCGCTTGCTGCGCCAAAGGCTGCTTGACATCCAGCGCCATGCTTTCCTTGCTGCGGTTGATCCAGGTGAAGTGGGACGACTGGCCGTTGACGCGCTGGTCATAACTGCGGGCAAAGTCACCGCTGTCAGGGCGCTCAATCTTGATAACGCGAGCGCCCAGATCAGCCAGCTGACGCGTACAAAAGGGCGCGGCCACCGCATGTTCCAAGGAGATGACAGTCACCCCGTTCAGAGGGCGCAAAGGCAAAGAAGAAGCAGTCATAGCATGGCACCAAGCAGCAAAGCTTGGCATCTTCGCGAATCCTTGCAGGTGCAGCAATCGAGCTTTGTGCAAGTACCTCTTTGACGTTGCCAAAGTCGCTGCGCGGTGTATCGCTCAGCGGCGCTTGGCGCGGTCAATGGACCACAGGTAATTCATCTCTGCACAAAACGGCTGGGCGCAGATCGCACGGCCTTGGTATTGGCAGCCTGCACGGTTGCAGAAGTTGGCTTGCTCGTTGGAGTTCTTGGACTGCTTTTGGCCCTGTCGATCCTGCTCGGCCTGCGCCATCAGCAGCCACGGATCGGTGCCCCGGTTTTGCAGCATGGCTTGCACCTCTTGCGGCAGCAGGTGCATGGGCATATAGGTCGATGCTGCCTGCGCACTTTGCGCCGCCTGGGCCAGCGGCTGAAACTCCAGCTGCAAGATGGCGCTGGTGCGCATGGCTTGCGCTGCAGCCGCAGCGGGCGTGCCGGGCAGCGCTTGCGGCTGCATCACCAAGCCCATGCTGCCGCTGGCCAGTTGCTGCACGCTCCCAGTAAAAGGCAATTGCAGCAAACCCGGTAAACCAATTGCCGACAAGGGTGGCGAGCCCGCGCTGGGCGCCGGTGTGGCCAGCGCCGCCTGCAAACCTGCCCCCAAAGCTGATGGCGCGGCACCTGCCGCTTGCCCCGCGCCGGGCAACGCGGCGCCCAGGGCCACCTGGGCCTGGGCCCATGCGACCGGGACGCGCAACGTCAGCGTAAATGCACGCTCGCCATCACTGCCCAGCACCGAGCCCTGTTGTACCAGCCAGTTTTGCAAGGCGGGCAGCAACATGCTGGGTTTGTCGGCCACTACGGCGGCAGGCGTGGAGGGCGCTGTGGGCACCGCTGCCGTGGGTGCAGGGGTTGTGGGAGTAGGGGCAGATTGCCCTGCCTGCTGCAGCACCGCATTGATGAGTTGGGTGGGCCAGGACTGCACGCTCACCAACTGCTGTGGCAGGGGCTGTGCGGCGGTGGCGTTTTGCAGCAAGACGGTCAGCAGTGCCTGCAATTGCGGGGTGACTCCGCCTGCGGGCCAGTTCGCTGGCAGGGTGACTCCGCCCGGCTGAATCTGGTTCACCAAGTTGGCCACCAGCTGATTGAACGCTTCCATCTTGACCGCCTGCTGGGCCTGCGCCGACAGGTTGACGGTATTGCTCAGCGCCGTTTGCGCGGCCGCCACAATGCTGGCGACCTGCGCCGCACTGGCTACCCCTGTCGAGGGCGTGACCGCAGCTGCAGGCGCTGCACTCGCAACTGCGGCGGGCTGCGCACCGCTTGCGGTATTGGCTACGCCAGTTTCCGTGCCCGTGCCGCCGCCAGTCTGACCTTGGGCAGTGGCCGCACTGGCAGCAAAGCTGGCTGCCCCCGGGCTGGCGCTGGCTGCATGGCTGGCTACATTGCTGGGTGCAGGCGAGGCCGGGGGCTGGGCGGCAGAAGGTGGAATGGCTTGGGTCACGCGCAGACTGTAGTGCAAAAACGCCAGGCTGCCTTGGCCGTGTTACATCGCTTTTTGTAGCTACTAGCCATTATGGAATAAGGGCTAGTGGTCAATTTGGCTTGTATTTTCCCTGCGCAGAGGGTTGCAGTTGCTGCACAAACAACGTGGCAGCCAGCCCCAGCGGGCGCTCTTTCGACCACACCCAGTCCACAAACAAGCGGGTGCCATTGCTGATATTGGCAAACGGTATCTGCACCAGCTCACCGCTGTGAATGTGCGGCTCCACAAAGCTTTGCGGCAGCCAGCCCCAGCACAGGCCTGCCGCAATCAGGGCGCGCGCAGCGCCGTGGCTGTCTGCACGCCACAGGTGGTGCGAGAAGACAAAGCGCTTATCGGTCAGCGCCGGGTCACGGCTGGCTACCAAAATCTGCCGCGCTGCCGCCAGTTGCGCCATGTCGATGTGCGTGCCTTGCTGAGCTTGCAATTGCTGCCACAACGGGTGCCGTGGCGACATTACCGCGACCAGTGTCTCCGAGCCTTGCTCCTGAAACCCTTCGCGGTCGTCAATGTTGGGCCGCTCAAACACCAAGGCCAGCTGCGCGCGGCCTGCGTGCAGCAGCTCCAGCGCATCGTCTTGGGGGGCCACCAGCACTTCCACCACCAAGGCCGGGTACTGCGCAATCACCGGGCGCAAATGCTCGGCCCACGTGGTGGCCAGCAATTCAGGCGCAATCGCCAAGGTGAGGCGTTTTTCCAGCCCTTCGTGCAGTGCCAAGGCCTGCTGATTGAGCTGCTGTAACTGCTGCGCCAGCAGGCGCGCCTGCGGCTCCAGCGCCTGGGCGGCGGCTGTGGGGACGGGCTCGCGGCCCCGGCGGTCAAACAGTTGCAGGCCCAGTTCAGCTTCAAGTTGCCCCATCGCCATGCTGATGGCCGAAGGCACCCGCCCCAGCTTGCGCGCAGCGGCTGAAAACGAGCCGGTATCAATCACGGCCAAAAACAGGGGAACTTGCTCAGGAGGGAAGGGCATGGCGCTCAATCTATCAGTAAAACTGAAAGAACCTAACTTTCACCGTCAATTTACAAGACATAAACTGCCGCCACTATGTCAGTTCTTACCCACCAGGCCACAGGCCTCCAAGGCGCCAAGCGCCGTGTCGTTTTTGTCGGTCTTTATGAATTTATCGCCATCGTCGTTTCCAGCCTGCTGTTTATGGCCATTGGTCAAGACGCCAGTGCCTCGGGCGTGATGGCCGTTGCCGCCTCCACCATTGCCATTTGCTGGAACCTGACCTTCAACTGGCTGTTTGAAAAGTGGGAAGCGGGCCAAAGCCAGAAAGGCCGCTCCTTGCTGCGCCGCATCGTGCACGCGATTGGCTTTGAAGGCGGTATCGCCGCCATGCTGATCCCGCTGATGGCGTGGTGGTTCAACATTTCGCTGTGGGAGGCCACCGTCATGGAAGCCGGTCTGCTGGTGTTTTTCATGGTCTACACCTTTGCCTTTAACTGGGGCTTTGACCGCGTCTTTGGCCTGCCCGCTTCGGCGCAGGCTTTGCAGCCCCAAGCCTGAAAATTGGTATTTGATAGCTGCAAGCCCTTTGTGTATAAGGGCTAGAGCCTGATTTGATGCTTATTTTTTAGACCGTGTCCATGCCGTGCACCGGCATAGCGCTTACAGGGTGCAGCGGCCTTGCAGACCGCCGTAAAATCTCAGGCTTCGCCCCAAGGAGCGCTGCAGCAGTGAAAAGCTTTTCACTGTCAGGCTTGGGGCGACAGTCACACCCGATGTGATTGCTCGCATGCAACCGCGTTCACCTGTCTTGTTTCTTTTGTTTTTCACACAGGTGAGTGCATGACTGCTGCCGTTGCCCCCCATTCGATTCCTCCCATGCGCCTGTCCGGCCTGGAGCCCGTCTTCATTGGCGAAGACACGCTGTTCGTCAACGTGGGCGAGCGCACCAACGTCACCGGGTCCAAAGCCTTCGCCCGTCTGATCTTGAACGAGCAGTACGAAGAAGCGCTGGCCGTGGCCCGCCAGCAAGTCGAAAACGGCGCGCAGATCATTGACGTGAACATGGATGAGGCCATGCTGGACAGCAAGGCGGCCATGGTGAAGTTTTTGAACCTCATGGCGTCCGAGCCCGACATTGCCCGGGTGCCGGTGATGGTGGACAGCTCCAAGTGGGAGGTGATTGAAGCCGGTCTGCGCTGCCTGCAGGGCAAGGGCATCGTCAATTCCATCTCCATGAAGGAGGGCGTCGACGAGTTCAAAAAACACGCCAAGCTGGTCAAGCGCTACGGCGCCGCCGCCGTGGTCATGGCTTTTGACGAAAAAGGCCAGGCCGACACCTTTGCCCGCAAGACTGAAATTTGCGAACGTGCCTACCGCATCCTCGTGGACGAAGTCGGCTTTGCACCCGAAGACATCATCTTCGACCCCAACATCTTCGCCGTGGCCACCGGCATTGAAGAGCACAACAACTACGGCGTCGATTTCATCGAAGCCGTGCGCTGGATCAAACAGCACCTGCCCGGCGCCAAGGTGAGCGGCGGTGTGTCCAATGTGTCGTTCTCCTTCCGCGGCAATGACCCCGTGCGCGAGGCGATTCACACCGTGTTCCTCTACCACGCCATCAAGGCGGGCATGGACATGGGCATCGTCAACGCCGGCATGGTCGGTGTGTATGACGATCTGGAACCCACGCTGCGCGAGCGCGTTGAAGACGTGGTGCTGAACCGCCGCCCCGACGCGGCCGAGCGCCTGCTGGAGATTGCCGACCAAGCCAAGGGCAATGCCAAGGACGACAGCAAAAAACTGGAATGGCGTGGCACACCCGAAGCGCCCAAGCCCTTTGGCGAGCGCCTTTCGCACGCACTGGTGCACGGCATTACCGACTTCATCACCGAAGACACGGAAGAGGCCTACCAGGCCATCGTGGTGCAGGGAGGCGGCCGCCCGCTGCATGTGATCGAAGGCCCGCTGATGGACGGCATGAACGTGGTCGGCGACCTGTTTGGCGCAGGCAAGATGTTCTTGCCCCAGGTGGTCAAGTCCGCGCGTGTGATGAAGCAGGCCGTGGCGCATCTGATTCCCTATATCGAAGAGGAAAAGCGCCAGCAGGAAGCAGCCGGTCTGGACGTGACCAGCAAGGGCAAGATTGTCATCGCCACCGTCAAGGGCGATGTGCACGACATTGGCAAGAACATTGTCACCGTGGTCTTGCAGTGCAACAACTTTGAAGTCATCAACATGGGCGTGATGGTGCCCTGCCACGAAATTTTGGCGCGTGCCAAGGCCGAGGGTGCGGACATCATCGGCCTGTCGGGCCTGATTACGCCCAGCCTGGAAGAGATGCAGTATGTGGCGGGCGAAATGCACAAGGACGACTACTTCCGCATCAAGAAGATTCCGCTCTTGATCGGTGGCGCGACCTGCTCGCGCGTGCACACCGCCGTGAAGATTGCGCCAAACTACGAAGGCCCCGTGGTCTATGTGCCCGATGCTTCGCGCTCGGTCAGCGTGGCGCAGAGCCTGTTGGGTGAAGGCAAAGACAATTACTTGAACGAGCTTCAGGTGGACTACGACAAGGTACGCACCCAGCACGCCAACAAAAAGAAAACACCGCTGTGGTCGCTGGGCAAAGCACGTGATAACGCCGCCGTGGTCAGCCATGCGCCCGTCGTGCCCCGCAGCCTGGGCCGCCGTGTGTTCAAGAACTTTGATCTGGCCGAGATTGCCGAATACATCGACTGGGGCCCGTTCTTCCAGACCTGGGATTTGGCCGGCCCGTACCCCGCCATCCTCAACGACGAAATCGTTGGTGAGCAAGCTCGCAGCGTGCAGGCCGATGCCAAGGCCATGCTCAAGAAAATCATCGAAGGCCGCTGGCTGCAAGCCAACGGCGTGATGGGCCTGTTCCCCGCCAACCGCGTGGGCGACGACATCGAGTTCTACACCGATGAATCGCGCACCGAAGTGCTGACCACGTGGTACGGCATGCGCCAGCAAACCGAAAAGCAAGCGGTCGACGGCCCGGATGGTCAGCCCGTGATGCGCCCCAGCCGTTGCCTGAGCGACTTTGTTGCCAGCAAGGACTCGGGCATTCAAGACTACGCCGGTCTGTTCGCCGTGACCGCTGGCATTGGCGCCGAAAAGAAAGACAAGGAATTTGAAGCCGCGCTGGACGACTACAGCGGCATCATGTTCAAGGCCCTGGCCGACCGCCTGGCCGAAGCCTTTGCCGAATGCCTGCACGCCCGCGTGCGCAAAGACCTGTGGGGCTACGCCGCCGATGAAAACCTCAGCAACGAGGAACTAATCAAGGAAAAGTACCAGGGCATTCGTCCTGCGCCCGGCTACCCCGCCTGCCCGGACCATACGGCCAAGATTGACCTGTTCAAGGTGCTGCAAACCGAGGAAATTGGCATGACGCTGACCGAGAGCTTGGCCATGAACCCCGCCTCCAGCGTGAGCGGTTTCTACATTGGCAACCCCAATGCGACTTACTTCAACGTGGGCCAGATTGGTGAAGACCAACTGGCCGATATGGCAGCGCGCCGTGGCATGAAGGTTGAGGAACTGCGTCGCTTCTTGGCGCCGAATTTGGGTTGATGGAACGCTGAATTTCGATCGTTCAAGGCCACGCAATGCGTGGCCTTTTTCTATTTATGACATGCTGCCCATGCGTTTTATGCCGGTGCAAGGCGAGGTGCCTGCCTGGGAATGGGATATGAAGACGATGCAGCCTTCAGTGGCGGTGCTGCCGGTGTGGGAAGAGGCCAAGGTATTGGCCCAGGTGTTCTGGAAGTGTGTGCAAGCGATGGCTTAGTGCTGGGCGGTATGTCGGGTCGTTGAAAAGCGCTTTTCAACGACCTGAAAAATTTGTTTTGATAGCTACTTGCCCTTATGTATAAAAGGCTAGAGGGCTAAAACACTGAAAAAATTCATTCCACCATCAGCGGTGCGATTTCTATGTTGCCGTATTCATCATGGCGGCCATTGGTGCTCAAAATACGGCGGTCTTTGGCATCCACCACCACGTATTGCGCGGGGTTCTGGGGGTCACGTTTGGCGAAGAGTTGCAGCTCAAAGATTTGTGGGCCACTGATGATGACGGCATTGGACTGCGGGTTTTCCGGCGGAAAAATCAGGCAGGTATGCCCCGTCAGCTGCCCCTGGGCGCATTGCGAAGTGCCATACAGTTTGGCGGGCTTGCCTTGATAGTGGATGCTCAACCCAGGCGGAAACATCAGGGTGTCAGGCAGGGGAGCAATATCAGAGCAGGCCGTAATGACCAGTGCGGCGGCAATGGAGGCCACTTTCAAAAATCGCATGAACTTTCTCTCTTGACAATGGGCGCTGAAAAAATGTTTTCAGCCTCGCTGCAAGCGCTTGCGGGTGTAAGCGTTCGGAGAGAAAAGTTTAACAAGTGTTACTAATTGAAAACCAAAGCGCGCGAATTTTTTCGCGGGCCTGTTGCGTCTTCACGTCTCACGCGGTTATTGGAGGTTGATCTGGCGCAGGCGGTACAGGGAGTTTTGGATCAGCGGCGCTCCCGTGGCGCGCTCGCGCAGCTCGATCCAGCCTTCACTGACAAAAAAGCGATAGGCCGGCAATTGTTCGTTGGCCGGAGACAGGCTGATGAGGTTAGCGTTCGGTGCCTCGCCAAAAGTAAACGGGCCTTGGTAGGTTTGCGGTGATCCTTGATCCGCAGGCGTGCCTAAACGGCGCTCCCGCACGGTGGCGGTCATGTCGGGGCGCAGTTGCACGCTGATCGCCGTGGCGGGGCAGTCTTGGCAGGGCAAAACGGCTTGGTATGTGCCTGCCCAGTCCAGTGCGTTTTGCGCATGGTGCATATCAAGAGGCACCACCGCGCCTTGGTCAAAGATGGGCGGCGGCACATTCTCGGTAACGGGCTTTTGGGCACAACCCATTAGCCCCAGTGCAATACTGCAGACCGTCATGGCAAAAACAAGGGGGCGGCTAGAGCGGGAAGAAGTCGGCATGGCTGCAGTTTCAATCGGTAGAACTTAGATGCTAGTAAGGCTATGTAAAGTGGCTAGGGCCGAACACAGCCAATTCATGTGAGCCTTGACTGACACATTACCTTTTTTGAAAGACTTGCTATGCCCCAGCCTACGCGTGGTTTCTCTGCTTCATCTCCCACCAGTCCTCTGGGCTTGTTCCACTTTGTTCGCCGCGACCCGCGCGAGGACGATGTGGTGATCGACATTCTCTACAGCGGTGTCTGCCACTCCGATTTGCACACTGCGCGCAATGACTGGGGCGGCACGGTGTACCCCACGGTGCCTGGCCACGAAATTGTTGGCCGTGTGGTGGCGGTGGGTACGGGCGTGACCCAATTCAAGGTGGGCGATGCTGTGGGCGTGGGCTGCATGGTGGACAGCTGCCAGAGCTGCGGCGCCTGTGCCAGGGGCTGGGAGCAGTACTGCGAACGCGGTATGACGGGCACCTACAACAGCAGCGACCGCGTAGATGGCTCGCCCACACAAGGCGGCTATGCCGAGCACATTGTGGTGCGCCAGGAATTTGTGCTGAAGATGCCTGAGGGGCTGGATTTGAAGGGCGCGGCACCCCTGCTGTGCGCAGGCATCACCACCTGGTCGCCGCTGCGCCACTGGAAGGTGGGCCCGGGCAGCAAGGTGGCCGTGGTGGGCTTGGGTGGACTGGGCCACATGGCCTTGAAGCTGGCCAAAGCGCTGGGCGCGGAAGTGACATTGTTCAGCCGCTCAGCAGGCAAGGAAGACGACGCCAAGCGCCTGGGCGCTGACCGTGTCGTCATCAGTACCGAGAAAGACCAGATGAAAGCCGTACGTGGGCAGTTTGATCTGATCCTCGACACCGTGCCTTACGCCCACGACCTGAATCCCTACACCGCCACACTGGCCACTAATGGCACGCTGGTGCTGGTGGGCTTCCTGGGCCTGCAAGAGCCTGCCGTGAATACCGTGCCACTGATTCTTGGCCGCAAGTCGGTGGCCGGTTCCGTGATTGGCGGCATTGCTGAGACACAGGAGATGCTGGACTTCTGCGGCCAGCACGGCATTACTTCCGATGTCGAGATGATTGCCATGCAAGACATCAACGAGGCTTATGAGCGCATGCTGAAAAGCGATGTGAAATACCGTTTTGTGATCGACATGGCTTCGCTCAAGCAAAGCGCATGAAAGGCCGTTGCCAGCGCAGCTAGCGCCGGATAGTTTTTAAAGCAAAAAAGGCTGCCAGCCCTTGTCAATAAAGGGCTGGCAGCTATTTTTTTGTTATGAGTCGATAACGCAATTGCGTATTTACGCATCCAGCGCATGGTTGCGCGGTTGCACGTGGGACAGCGCTTCCCACGGCAATTCCAAGGCCCAGCCTGCTGCCACCACGCACAGCCACTCATGCAGTGCCCAGCCCTGCAAAGCCGCTGGCAGAGGCAGGTGGTATTGCTGTTCCTCCCGCTGGCAGATGACTTGGCCTTGCCGCACAAACACGGTACCGCCTTGTACGCGCTGGTGGGATTGCAGGGCGGGGTGCGCTTCATCCGCATCCACCCAAATCACGCGGCCCAGGCAGGTCAGGGCCAAAGCTTCCAGCTGGGCAGAGCCTGCAGGCAGCACCACCGCCCCGCCAGGGCGCACGGCGCGCAGCTGCGCAGCAATGACGCGCTGCTGCACAGAAAGGTCCATCGCTGGAGGCTCGGGCGTGATGATGCTGACATCACACTGCAGGTACGCCCAGCCTTGGGCGACGGCCTCCAGACTGTTTTGGCTGATGACCGCGGCCGTGGCGCTGCGGTGCATCAGCGCACGCTGTGCGGCGGGCGCCATGCCGGCGGCAGCCGGGGTATGCGGCTGGTGCGGCAGATAGAGGGCATCGCCAATCGCCACAGGGGTCTCGTAGCCGCTGGCGCTCATCCAGGCTCCCAAAGCATGGGCCATGCGGGCCCCGCTTTCCGTTGGTGCCAGCAAACCTGCGAGGGGAATGCGGCCCGCCAGCTCCGACGGAAACAAGTGCCGACCAATAGCCTCGCCCACCGCGCGTGGCTGGCCGTGTACTGGCCGCAGATGCATCAGCAAACTGGGGCCTGCGTTGACCTCGATCATCGCGCCGCCTTGCGCTGCCAGGGGCTGGCGAATGTCTTGCACCACCAGGTCGATGCCGGCAATGTCCAGCCCAATCGTGCGCGCTGCCAAGATGACGCAGCGGGCGATGTCAGGGTGGACATCGTCTGTGCAATCGACCGTCAGATTGCCGGTGCGCAGCAGCACCACGCACTGGCCTGCGGCAGGGATGGACTGGGCCGTCAATTGCTGGCGCTGCAGCTCCATGTGCACCTTGGTATTGCGCACCATGTCGATACGCTCGACCGTCATGTCAATCAGGCAGCGCGGGTGGTTGTTGATCTGCGTTTGCACCAGGTCATGCACGGAGTGGCAGCCGTCGCCCGTCACGCTCAATTGCTCACCGCGCGTGGCGGCAACCACGGCGCCGCCCACCACCAGCACCCGGTGCTCATAACCACGGATATAGCGCTCCACCATCACCTGCGTGCCTTCGGATTTGGCGAGGTGCCATGCGGCTTCCATGCTGTCCTGGTCGTGCAGATTGAGCGTCACGCCCCGGGCGCGATTGCCGTCCAGCGGCTTGACGACGACGGGCAGGCCAATGCGCTGGGCAATCATCCACGCCTGTGCGGGGGAGCTGGCAATTTCACCGTTGGGCGTCGGCAGGCCTGCATTGCTGAGCAGGCGCTTGGTGAGTGCTTTGTCGGCGGCAATGTCTTGGCCAATGGCACCTGTCAGATCACTTTCCGCGGTCCAGATGCGCTGCTGCGCGGCCCCCATGCCCAGTTGCACCAGATTGCCTTTGGGAAAGAGGCGAAAGTGCGGCAGGCCGCGCTGCGTGGCAGCCTCGACAATGCAGGCCGTGCTGGGGCCCAAACAGTCCTCATCCATCACTGCCAGGATGCGGTTGAGTGCCGGCTGCCACTGCGCGGGGCGCAGGGCTTCCGTCAGGTTGAGTAAATCCATGGCCTCATGCAGCATGCGCCGGCCCAGGCGTGGCTCTGCCGCAGGCAGCACCACCGTGCCGCGCCCGTTGGCTTGCGGCAGGCACTGGCAGTGCAGGATGGGCAGGCCCACCCCGAGCAGCAGGGCGTGCAGCAATTGCTCCAGCGCGGGCCAGGCGTTGCCGGGCATGTCCAGCAATTGCGCCTCCAGCGTGGGCGTGCTGCTCCAGAGGTTGGGGCCAGACCAGTGGTGGGTGTGCAGCACATGGGCTTGCTGGCACACATGGCCTTTGTTGTCGGCGAAAGAAGCGAGGGTGGTATTGAGGGAGCGCACAGGCAAACCTCCAGACAAAAGAGGACAAACGAGAGCAAGACAGCAGCCAGCGGCGCACGCAATGATCCGCCACCGGTGGGGGTTGGCGCGGCGCGAGTCACCGCTTGCGCGGTGGGGGGGTCTACAACTGAATCAGTGGGGTGAGCGTGGTGCTAGCCAGCTGGAGCGGTCAGGCGCGCGGCATTCGCGCAGGCCCATCCACAAAGCACGGCAAGTGTTTGTATGACATGGAAGAACTTTCCAAGCAGAGCCCACGTGCGCGGACTCATTGCTTGCAGTGAATGGCCTGTAAAAAAGCGAGGGCGTTGCCGCTGTAAGTCATTCCTGCCAACGCCCGATGGGCAGGAAACAGGCGCCAGCTTAGCAGGGAGCGCAGCAAAATGGATGGCGCAAAACTGACAGTCGCTCTGGCGCTTGGTAAATTGCGGTGCTGCTGGGGGCAACACCGCCACCCGCCCTGGGGCCTGAGTGTGCGGCTTACACTCATTGCGATGGCTCCGCCAAGCCCGGTGGGGCGCTTTGTTTTGGCGCGCATTCCATGTCTACACCCGATACCCGCAGCTGGCTGCAAACACTGGTGGCGTTTGATACCACCAGCCGCAATTCCAACCTCCACCTGATTGAACACGTGCGCGATGCGCTGGCCGCGCAAGGCGTGCAGGTGCAGTTGTTCAAGTCGCCCGATGGGGCCAAGTCCAACCTGTTTGCCACTTTGCCTGCCAAAGATGGCAGCACGCAAGGCGGCATCGTACTGTCCGGCCACACCGATGTGGTGCCGGTCGATGGCCAGCAATGGGACACCGACCCCTTCGCGCTGACCGAGATCGACGGCAACCTGTATGGCCGCGGCACCTGCGACATGAAAGGCTTTATCGCCGCTGGGCTGGCGCTGGTGCCCGAGTTTCAGGCCATGCAACTGGCCAAACCGCTGCACTTTGCGCTGTCGTACGACGAAGAAGTCGGCTGCGTGGGCGCGCCCATCATGCTGGAGCAGCTCAAGCTGCAAGGCCAGCGTTTTGACGGCTGCATTGTGGGTGAGCCCACCAGCATGCAGCCCGTGGTGGCGCACAAAGGCATCAACGTGTGGCGCTGCACGGTGCATGGCAGGGCGGCGCACTCCTCGCTCACCCCACGCGCCAGCAACGCCATTGAATACGCGGCGCGCTTGATCTGCCGCATTCGAGATCTGGCCGATGCTTTCAAAGCCAGCGGCCCCTACGACCAGTTCTTTGACGTGCCCTACAGCACCATGACCACCAACCAGATCAGCGGTGGCATTGCGGTCAACACCATCCCCGAGCTGTGTGAATTTGCGTACGAATTCCGCAACCTGCCCGGCATTGCGCCCGATGGTATTCAGGCGCAGGTGGAAGCCTATGTGCAGCAAGAACTGCTGCCGCGCATGCGCCAGGAGTTTGCCGATGCGCGCATTGAATTCACCGCGCTGGCGGGCGCTCCGGCATTTGATTCGGCCGAGACTGAAGCCATCACCCAGCTGGCCCAGGCGCTGACGGGCGACCGCGAAAAGCGCAAAGTGGCCTACGCCACCGAGGCCGGCTTGTTCCAGCAAGCGGGCGTGCCCACTGTGGTCTGCGGCCCCGGCGCGATTGCGCAGGCGCACAAGGCCAATGAGTTTGTGCCGATTGAGCAATTGCAGTCTTGCGAAAACTTCCTGCGCAAGCTGGGCGAATCGCTGCGCTAAACCGCAAGCCCGCTCGCAGCATGTGCTGCATAAAAAATAGCTGCTTGCCCTAGAAATACATGGTTTTCAGACCTTAAACCATCTGAAACCAAGATTTGACAAGGGCAGGCAGCTTTGTTTTTTAGAGCGTAAAGATCTTGCCGGGGTTCAGGATGTTCTGCGGGTCCAGCGCCTGCTTGATGGCACGCATCATGGCCATCGCGCCTTCGCCGCATTCTTCGACCAGGAAGCCTTGCTTGTGGATGCCAATGCCGTGCTCGCCGGTGCAAGTACCTTCCATGGCAATGGCACGGCGCACCAGGCGGTGGTTCATGGCTTCGGCTTTTTCGCGTTCTTCGGCGTTCTCGGGGTCGATCAGATAGCCAAAGTGAAAGTTGCCGTCGCCCACGTGGCCGACGAGGAAGTAAGGAATGCCGCTGGCGTCCGCTTCTTCCATGGATTCCAGCAGGCAGTCCGCCAAGCGGCTGATGGGCACGCAAGTGTCGGTGGTGATGCTGCGGCAGCCGGGGCGGCTTTGGATGGCCGCAAAGTAGGCGTTGTGGCGGGCCGTAAATAGGCGCGTGCGCTCTTCGGGCGTGTCGGCCCATTCAAAGCCTTGGGCGCTGAATTCCCCCGCAATGTCTTGTACCAGCTCGGCTTGCTCTTTCACGCCGTTGGGGCTGCCGTGGAACTCCATCATCAGCGTGGCTTCTTCGCGCAGCGTCAGGTGGCTGTGCTGGTTGACCATGGCGATGGTGCCAGCGTCCACCAGCTCCACACGCGCAATCGGCACGCCCATCTGGATGGTCTGGATGACGGTGTGCACGGCATCGGCAATGGTGGGAAACGAACACACGGCGGCGCTCACGGCCTCCGGCAAGGGGTACAGGCGCAGCGTGATTTCGGTGAAGATGCCCAGCGTACCTTCGCTGCCAATCAGCAGGCGGGTCAGGTCGTAGCCCGCGGCACTCTTTTTGGCGCGGTTGCCGGTGCGGATGACTTCGCCGCTGGCCGTCACCACTTCCAGTGCCAGCACGTTCTCGCGCATGGTGCCGTAACGCACGGCGTTGGTGCCGCTGGCGCGCGTGGCGGTCATGCCGCCAATCGAGGCGTCCGCACCCGGGTCAATCGGAAAGAACAGGCCCTGGTCTTTGATGGCATCGTTGAGCGCCTTGCGCAAGATGCCGGGCTGCACGGTGACGGTCATGTCTTCGGCGTTCACACGCAGCACCTGGTTCATACGGCTGACATCAATGCTCACGCCGCCTTGCACCGCCAGCAGATGGCCTTCCAGCGAGGTGCCTGCGCCATAGGGAATCACGGGTACGTTGTGCTGCGCAGCCAGCTTGATGCAATCGGCCACATCTTGTGTGCTCAAAGCAAATACCACGGCAACAGGTGGCGGCGCGTCAATGGAGCCTTCATCGCGGCCATGCTGCTCACGCACAGCTGGGGCGGTGGAGCACTGTGCGCCAAAACGCTCAGCCAAAGCTTGCAAAAATTCAGGAGAAATAGCGCGAGGCTGGAACTGGGCAGAGGTGGTGGGTGCGTTCATCAAAAGGGCTCCAAAGGAGCCCAAAAGAATACCACTGGCCTGCTGGGGCGGCCTGCGTAAAACACCGCTGCAGCAATCGTCAGGCGGTCTGCCGGGCAGTGCAGGGTGCAGGCTGCGCGATTACTGCTTTTTATTGGCGTTCAGCAAGAACTCTTCCAGCGAGAGCTGGCCATTGCCATCGCGATCCCATTCATCGAATTGCTCGGCCACAGCAGGCAGGTTTTGCGCTTCCTGGCGCGAGAGTTGACCGTTGCGATCCAGGTCTGCGCGGGTGAAAACTTCGGAAGGGGTAATGGCCGTCTGCGTGCTGGATGCGGGCACATTAGAGGAGGCATTTTGTGCCATCAAGGCGCTGCTGCCGCCCATGGTCAGGCAGGTGAACAGCACCACGCTGCGCAAGTCAAAAGCATGCAAGGGGTGGTTATGGGTGGGCATAGCAATCCTGCGTCTTAGAGTTCAACATGCCTGCATTGCAAAGCATGGGAACGCACGCGTCCAGGCTTTTTGCCAGCTGTTTCTCCTGCCAACATCTGCCTGCACGATGTAACGCTCCCATGACCTTGCGCCCTTAGTTGCGGGTGCCTGAGCCGGTGGTGCCAGCACCTGTGCCACTGCGATTACCGGCTCCCGTGCTGGAACTTTCCTTGGACTGATTGACGAATTCTTGTTGCGAAACTTTGCCGTCGCCATCCTTGTCCCAGTCACCAAAACTGGAGGAAATCGCGGGCAGGTTCTGGGCCTCTTCGCGGCTCAGAACGCCGTCGTTGTTGGCGTCTGCGCGCTGAAAGCTCAATTGCTGTGCCGCCTGTTGATTGGTGGTCTTGCCATCGTGGTCTAACTGCGTGTGCTTGTTGCCGTTGGCAGAACCTTGTGGATTGGGCGCGGTCTGCGCCATCAAGGTCATGCCGCTGCCCAAGGTAAGGCCAGCCAGCAAGACCAGGTTGCGAGCCTGCATGCGGGGGAATTGGCGTAGGGACTGGTTCATGACTTCTCCTTGAATGGAATGTGAAACACAGCTTCATTGCAGCCTGCAATCGACCCCGTGTCCACGACTTTTGCCTGCTGTTTCCCCCACCAACATCTGCGTGCGCAACGTAACGCACAATCGATGGTTTGCGCGCCATAGCCGTGCGCTAAAAAGGAGTTTTTTATGGGCAATCGCCTCTCACAAATTGCCACGCGCACCGGCGACGATGGCACCACCGGCCTGGGCGACAACACCCGCGTTTCCAAGAACAGCGCCCGCCCGCATGCCATGGGCGATGTGGACGAGCTGAACTCGCACATCGGCCTGCTGCTGTGCGAAACGCTGCCCGAGGATGTGCGCGCCGTGCTGGTCGATGTGCAGCACGAACTGTTCAATCTGGGCGGTGAAATTTCCATCCCCGGCTACGAGCTGCTCAAGGACGATGCACTGCTGCGTCTGGACGAAGCGCTGGCCCGCTACAACGAGCAATTGCCGCGCCTGCTGGAGTTCATCTTGCCAGCCGGCACGCGTGCAGCTTCGCAAGCTCACATTTGCCGCACCGTGGCGCGCCGCGCCGAGCGCAGCGTGGTGGCCCTGCAGGAGGTAGACACCCTGCGCGCTGCGCCGCGCCAGTACCTCAATCGCCTCTCGGATCTGATGTTTGTTCTGGCCCGTGTGCTCAACCGTGTCGATGGCGGGGACGACGTGTACTGGAAGAGTGACCGCCTCGCCAAAATGCAGGACGAAGCCTAAGAATAAAAAAGAGAAAACAACAAAAAGAGAGCTATGTGCCTTTGGTGTTCCTTGGTTTCACGCTAAAAACATGTTGAAACTCAGTGTAATCAAAGGCCCAAAGCTCTCATTTTTGAGGTGGCAAGATGGCCATCGTGATGCGTGAAGCGCAAATTTGTTTGCCTGCATCGTCCACGATATCAATCTGCCAGACGTGCGTGGTACGGCCAATGTGTACCGCTTTGGCGGTGCCGGTGGCCCACCCGCTGCGCGCAGAGCGCAGGTGGTTGGCGTTGATGTCCAGGCCCACGGCCAGATGGCCTTCAGGGCTGGCGTGAAAGGCTGCAATGGAGCCCAGCGTTTCCGCCAGCACCACGCTGACGCCGCCATGCAGCAAGCCAAACGGCTGCTTGGTGCGGTGATCGACAGGCACGCGGCCTACCAGAAAATCGTCGCCCACCTCGGTGATTTCAATGCCCAGATGCGCGACCGCCGTGTTGGCGTTGCGGGCATTGATTTCTTCCAGCACTGCGGGTTTTTGCCAGATCGACATAAGCGTGTTCTCCCAAGCTCTAAAGCAACAAGGCCGCATGATGCGGCCTTGGGTGTGCAAAAGCTGTTGACTGAGTGACAGTTGCTAAAACGCGTGGGCGTAACGCAGTTGCACCAGATTCAGGCCCGGATTGGGCTTCTTGATGCCCGCGTTGGAGGCATGCTGCACGCGCAGCGACAGCTCGTGCGCGCGCTGGGGGCCAAAGTTCATGCCCATGCCAATGTGCGAGGCAAAGTTCCAGCGCGTGGCTATGCGCTCACCGCTGTTGTAGAGCGACTTGCCAGTTACCATCACGCCGGTGCCCACTTCCCAGAACCAGGGCGAGCTGCCTTGCAGGCCGCGCCAGCGCAGGCTCGGGCCCACGCCCAGCGCTGCCGTGGTAAAGCGGCGGTTGTTCAGATCTTTGTTGGACCAGCCGCCGATCCAGGCATCCCAGTGGCCGCGTACTTCACCGCTGCCCAGGCTCCATGACCAGTTTTTCCAGGGTACGGTGGTGCCCAGTACCACCGCACGGCTGCTTTCATCGCCTTGCCCGGCTTGGAGGTACCAAGTGGGGCGGGTGTCCAGATTCTGTGCCGAAGCCACGGTGGTTCCCATCGACAGACAGGCCAGCAATGCGGCGCCGTAGAGCGAGCGTGTGCGCATAGGTCTCCTTGAATGGTGGGGCAAGAGGGAGTGCCCGTTGCAAAATGTTTTTTCCTTTGCAAATTCTGTGCAGAGTGCAAAGCACGCCTTGTCCGTAAGGCGCTTTACCTTCTGTGAGCGTTTGGGTGCTGGTGCAGCGCACAATATGCGGTTTGTTCGCGCTTGATTGAGGAAGCTGCTTTGTCCCCCGTCCACACCGTTTTGCAAGATGTCTTTGGCTATGAAGCCTTTCGTGGGCCGCAGCAAGCCATCGTCGAGCATGTGACTGCTGGGGGCGATGCCTTGGTGCTCATGCCTACGGGTGGCGGCAAAAGCCTGTGCTACCAGATTCCCGCCATCGTGCGCCAGCAAGAAGGGCACGGCGTGACCATCGTGGTCTCGCCGCTGATCGCCTTGATGCACGACCAGGTGGGCGCCCTGCACGAGGCCGGTGTCAGTGCCGCGTTCCTGAATTCCTCACTCGACTGGCAGCAAGCCCAGGATGTCGAGTGGCGCATGCAAAGCGGCCAGCTCACGCTGCTGTATGTCGCGCCCGAGCGCTTGAACACACCGCGTTTTCTGAGGCTGCTGGACGACTTGTTCGCCCAAGGCCAGCTGGGCCTGTTTGCGATTGATGAGGCGCACTGCGTGAGCCAGTGGGGCCACGATTTCCGCCCCGAATACCGCGCCCTGTCGGTGCTGCATGAGCGCTACGCGGGAGTGCCGCGCATTGCGCTGACGGCCACGGCCGATGCCCTCACACGCGCCGATATCGTGGAGCGCCTGCATCTGGAGCAGGCCGAGCAATTTGTCAGCAGCTTTGACCGCCCCAACATCCGCTACACCATCGTCGAGAAAAAAGACGTGACCAACCAGCTGGTGCGCTTTATCAAGAACGAGCACGAAGCCGATGCTGGCGTGGTCTATTGCCAGTCACGCCGCCGCGTAGAAGAGCTGGCGCAGACGCTGCAGGACAACGGCATTAACGCCTTGCCCTACCACGCAGGTTTGCCCTCCGATACGCGCCAGTTGCACCAGAACCGCTTTTTGCGCGAAGACGGCATTGTGATGGTGGCGACGATTGCGTTTGGCATGGGCATCGACAAGCCCGATGTGCGCTTTGTCGGCCATGTGGACATGCCCAAAAACATCGAAGGCTACTACCAGGAAACCGGTCGTGCAGGCCGCGACGGCCTGCCTGCGCACGCGTGGATGGCCTACGGCATTTCCGACGTGGTCAACCAGCGCCGCATGATTGACGAGGGCACGGCTGAGGAGACCTTCAAAGCCGCGCTGCGCGGCAAGCTGGATGCCTTGCTCACACTGGCCGAAGCCACCGACTGCCGCCGCGTGCGCCTGCTGCAGTACTTTGGCGAGGCCTCACAGCCCTGCGGCAATTGCGACAACTGCCTGCACCCGCCCGCCATCTGGGACGGGACGGACGCCGCGCGCAAGCTGCTGTCCACCATCTACCGCGTGCATGAGATGAGCCAGCTGACCTTTGGCGCAGGCCACATCATGGACGTGCTGCGCGGCAAGACCACCGAGAAGGTCACGCAGTACCTGCACGACAAGATTTCCACATTTGGTCTGGGCAAGGAATACAGCGAGCAGCAGTTGCGCGCCGTGATGCGCCAGCTCCTGGCGACCGGCGCCTTGGGTCTGCACCGCGTGACCAGTGAAAACAACGGCCACGTGTTTGACACCCTGACCCTGACGCCGCAATCGCGCGAAGTATTGCGCGGTGGTGTGCAGGTGCTGCTGCGTGAATCGGTGGCTGCCCCGCGCACGCGCAGCAGCAAGCGCAGCACGCCCACCAGTGCGGCGGCCGTGCATCTGGGGCCTGATTCGCAGGTGCGGTTTATTAACCTCAAGGCCTGGCGTGCCGAGGTGGCCAAGGCGCACGATTTGCCCGCTTACGTCATCTTTAACGACGCCACCTTGGTGGGCATTGCCGAGCGCAACCCGCAGTCGCTGGTGGATTTGCAAGGCATCAGCGGCATCGGCGCGAAAAAGCTCGAAGCCTATGGCGCCGAGGTGCTGCGCGTGGTCGGGGTCAGCGCTGCACAGGGGGGCTGAAAAAATCAGAGCAGCCTGCCGTTGCTAATGCTTGGATTGGAGATAAAAACATATTCAAATCAAGCAGACACTAGGGCAAGCTGCTCTCAAAATTGAAAAGAACTTTGCAGCCCAGCGTTGCCGGTTTGCGCCAGAATGTGCGCACCATGCTGAGCTACTCCGATATCCAAGCCGCCTCTGTCCGCCTGCGTGACCACGTGTTGCGCACGCCCTGTGTCGCATCGCAAACCCTGTCTGACATCGTTGGCGCCCAGGTGTTTTTAAAGTTTGAAAACCTGCAGTTCACGGCGTCGTTCAAAGAGCGCGGCGCGTGCAACCGGCTGCTGTTGCTCTCCGCCGAAGACAAAGCGCGGGGCGTGATCGCCATGAGCGCGGGCAACCATGCGCAGGGCGTGGCCTACCACGCGCAGCGCATGGGCGTGCGCGCGGTGATCGTCATGCCGCGCTTCACGCCCGGCGTGAAGGTGGAGCGCACGCGCGGCTTTGGCGCCGAAGTGGTGCTGCACGGCGACACGCTGGAGGCCGCACGCCAGCACGCCTACGAGCTGGCCGCTGCGCAGAACCTGATCTTTGTGCACCCGTTTGATGACGAAGCCGTGGCCGCTGGCCAAGGCACGCTGGCGCTGGAAATGCTGGCCGACCAGCCCGATCTGGACACGCTGGTGGTGGCCATTGGCGGCGGCGGTTTGATTGCCGGCGTTGCCACCGCTGCCAAGGCACTCAAGCCCGGGCTGCGGGTCGTTGGCGTGCAGACCGAGCGCTTTCCTTCCATGTGGAACGCGGTGCAGGGCAGCCATCTGCCCATGGGCACCTCCACGATTGCCGAAGGCATTGCCGTGGCTACGGCGGGCCAGATCACGCAGCAGGTTGTGCGCGAGAAGGTCGACGAGCTGCTGCTGGTCGATGAAGGCGATATCGAGCAGGCCGTGCTGATGCTGCTGGAGATTGAAAAGACCTTGGTCGAAGGCGCGGGTGCCGCCGGGCTGGCGGCCTTGATTCGCCACCGCGACAAGTTCCAGGGCCAAAAGGTCGGCCTGGTGCTGTCAGGCGGCAATATCGATCCGCTGCTGCTGGCCGCCATCATCGAGCGCGGCATGGTGCGCTCCGGCCGTCTGGCGCGCATCCGCGTCAGCGCGCGCGATGTGCCCGGCGTGCTGGCACAAATCACCGCCACGGTGGCCGAAGCCGGCGCCAACATTGGCGAAGTGCACCACCAGCGCGCCTTCACCATGCTGGCGGCGCAGAACGTGGAAATTGATCTGGTGCTGCAAACCCGCAATCCGCAGCATGTCGAACAGGTGCTGGCCGCGCTGAACCAGCGTGGGATGCAGGCCTACAAGGTCTAGGCCTGGGTTTAGGGTTAGCGAGCGCCTACCTGTGAAGGTCGCTCCCTAGAATGAATGGTTTCTGCCGCCCGCAATGGCGGACACGTTTACCGCTTGTACTGAGGAGCCCTTCACCATGACAGCACCCCACGACACAGTCGTTCACGACCCCGCCCTGCCTGTGCCGCCAGAAGATGCCGTGGAGGCCATCGTTCACCTCATGCCTGTGGTGTTGCCCGTGGTCGGGGCCGCGATGATGTTCCTCCTGGCCTTTATCGCGGTCTACATGGCGTAACGGCTGAAGCAGGCCCCGGCTGCACCATGTTCATCTCTTCATGGACAGCGCTGAACGCGATGCTCATGCTCAGCCCCGTGACTGCGCCTGCGGATCTGCAAGCGTGTGAAAACCCCGTGTTTTTCTGCCGCATTGCACACAGCGCGCACAGTGTTCGCCTGTGCGAGAAAGACGACCAGCTCACCTACACCTTTAGCCCGGGCCGAGGTGCGCCCGAAAAAACTTTTACTGCCCTGCGCGCCGATGTCACGGTCCAGCCCTGGAATGGCGCGGACGCGGACTATGTCGACGCCATCTCCATGCCCCACGGTATCTGGAACTACCGCATCTTTGCCGTGACACCGCGTGGCGCGGATAACCCGGCCGCAGCGGGTGTCGCCAGCGCTGGCATCACGGTGCTCAGAAATGGGCAGGACGTGCGCCATTTCACCTGCGATGCGGACAGCGTGCGTGAACGGGTGCAAAGCCTGCAGCTGCACCCTTAAAGGGCGTCAGCTTGGCGATCCCAGCCATAAAAAAGCCCGCTGCGCATGTACATGCACAGCGGGCTTTTCAGGATGCGCCATGCACCGCTACCGCAGCTTCAACATCAAACGCGCATGTCGCCGGTATCGATAAAGCGCTGGTGCCAGCTCAGCGCCTCGGTCAGGATGTGCGGTGTGTGCTGCGCGCCTTGCATGCGGGCACGGTCAAAGTAGTCGTGCAGCATGGGGCGGTAGTCCGGGTGGGCGCACTGGTCGATGATGACCTTGGCACGCTGCTTGGGGCTCAAGCCGCGCAGGTCGGCCAAGCCTTGTTCGGTGACGATGATTTGCGTGTCGTGCTCGGTGTGGTCCACGTGCGAGCACATGGGCACGATGCAGCTGATGGCGCCGTTCTTGGCCACCGAGGGCGTCACAAAGAACGACAGATAGCCGTTGCGCGCAAAGTCACCCGAGCCGCCGATGCCATTCATCATGCCGGTGCCCATGACGTGGGTGGAGTTGATGTTGCCGTAGATGTCGGCCTCGATCATCGAATTCATGGCGATGATGCCCAGACGGCGCACCAGCTCGGGGTGGTTGGAGATTTCCTGCGGGCGCAAGATGATGCGCTCGCGGTAGAAGTCGATGTTGTCTTCAAAATCTTTGCAGGCTTCTTTGCCCAGCGAGATCGACGTGGCCGAGGCCTTGCTCATCTTGCCGGTGCGCAGCAAGTCCAGCATGCCGTCTTGCAGCACTTCGGTAAAACCCAGCAGGTTTTCAAACGGGCTGTTTTGCAGACCGGCCAGCACCGCATTGGCAACGTTGCCCACGCCCGATTGAATCGGCAGCATTTCCTTGGGCAGGCGGCCCATCTTCATCTCGTGCGCGAGGAAGTCGATGATGGACTGCGCAATGGTGTTCGACTGCGCATCGGGCGCGGCAAACACGTTGTCGCGGTCGCCCTTGTGGGTGGCCACAACGGCAATCACCTTGTTCGGGTCTACCTTGAGGTATTGCTCACCGATGCGGTCATCCGCATGCGTCATGTTGATCGGCATGCGGCGCGGCGGAATGGCGGTGCCGTAGTAGATATCGTGCATGCCTTCCATCTTGGCCGGCGGCTTGGTGTTGACTTCCAGAATCACCTTGTCGGCAACCTCCAGCCAGGTCTTGTTATTGCCGACCGCAGTCGATGGAATCAGCAGACCATCGGCAGTGATGCCCAGCACTTCAATGACGGCCACGCTCATCGGACCCAGAAAGCCAAACCATGCATGCTGCGCCACGTGGGACAGGTGCATGTCGATGAAATCAATCTCACCGGCGTTGATCGCCTTGCGGGCGGTCGGGTCGGTGTTGAAAGGCAGGCGCTGGCCCAGTGCGCCAGCTTCGGCCATCACGCCATCGCATTCGGCGGCCGTGGAGGCACCGGTCCACACATTGATCTTGTAAGGCTTGCCCTGGGCATGTTCCGCCTTGGCGCGTGCCGCAATCGCCTGGGGCAAGGCCTTGGGGTAGCCTGCGCCCGTAAAGCCGCTCATGCCAACATTGGCACCGTGCGGAATCAGGGCCGCTGCGGCTTCTGCCGACATGATCCGATTGTGAAATTGTGGGTAGCGAACGCGTTCAGCCAGGCTCATCGAGGTTTCTCCAACTATGCAAAACAAGCCGCCTTCACCAAGCGGCTTTTCTTGGACTTGCCTGCTGCTCCCAAGAAGCACCGTGCCTTGGCGGCCTGCGCTCAATGTTGCGCCTGTCCTGCCTGTGGCAGCGTATGTGCAAGTCCCATCTCCGGCGCCGATGGTATCAGCGTTAACCCTTGGGTACAGGATATCGCGCTTGCATACGGGAGCATCTAATGCTTTGGAATTACTTTGCTGCAGGCAAAGTGTATGCTTACTTTGTGGGGCAGCGCGTCGTTTCAAGTTTGCTGCATTGCAGCAAAAATGTATCGGGCACAAAAAAACCGACCCGCTGCTGCGGGGCGGTTCCAAGGTGCTCAGGCGCTCACCCGTGCTGCGCTGGGGCGCAACTGGCTTAGTTCGCTTTAGCGCGGCTGAGCAAGGCGTACAGCAAGATGGCACCGAAGGTGGCGCAGCCAATGCCGCCCAGTGCGAAGTCGCCAAACTTCAGCGTGAACTCGCCGGTACCCAGAATCAGGGTGATGGCGGCCACGATCAGGTTCTTGGTGTCGGAAAAGTCCACCTTGTTGTCCACCCAGATCTTGGCGCCTGCAATCGCAATCAGACCGAACACCACGATGGACACACCGCCCATGACGGGCAAAGGAATCGCCTGAATCAGCGCGCCGAACTTGGGCGAGAAGCCCAGCAGCACGGCAAGAATCGCCGCCACCAGGAACACGGCGGTGGAGTAGATGCGGGTTGCCGCCATCACACCGATGTTTTCGGCGTAAGTGGTTACGCCCGTGCCGCCCGCAGCGCCAGAGACCATCGTCGCCACACCATCACCAATAAAGGCGCGGCCCATGTACTTGTCCATGTCCTTGCCGGTCATGGCAGTTACGGCCTTGATATGGCCCAGGTTTTCTGCCACCAAGATGATGACCACGGGCACGATCAGCAGCATGGCGTTGGCTTCAAACACCGGTGCATGCAAGGACGGCAGACCGAACCACGCTGCGTTGACCACACCGCTCAAGTCCATGGGCTTGCCCATGCCCATGCCATTGGTCAGCACGGCGTAGATGATGCTGGCCACAATCAGGCCAATCAAAATCAGCAGGCGCTGCAGCATGCCCTTGGTGAAAACCGCCACCAGCGCCACGGAGACAAACGTTACCGCCTGCATCCAGGCATCAAAGTTGTTGGCCGCCATGTTTTTGACAGGAATGGCTGCCAGGTTCAGGCCAATCACCGCCACCACGGCACCGGTCACGACGGGTGGCATGAAGCGTTCAATCCAGCCTGTGCCAATCACGTGCACCAGCACACCAATGAGTGTGTAGACCAGACCACACATGATGATGCCGCCCAGCGCCACGCCAATGTTGCCGTTGGCGCCTTGCCCTGCAAAGCCCGTGGCCGCGATCACCACGCCAATGAAGGCAAACGACGAGCCCAGGTAGCTGGGCACTTTGCCGCCGGTGATCAAAAAGAAAATCAGGGTGCCAATGCCGCTCATCAGCACGGCGATGTTGGGGTCAAATCCCATCAAGATCGGAGCCAGCACCGTCGAGCCAAACATGGCGATCACGTGCTGGATACCCATCAGGCCCGTCTGGCCCCAGGGCAGACGCTCGTCTGGCCCAATCACGCCGCCGTTTTGCAGCGCGGCGGAAGACTTTTCAGTCCAGGAAAATATTCCCATTTTTTTGTGCTCCGTAAAATTTGCTGGCGCGATGTTAGAGGCTTCGCCCACAAGCTGCACGCTCCTTGGGTTGCGCGCGTGCTGGCATGTCAGCTTTTGTCAAGCAGACAACATGCCAGCTTTTACGAGGCGGGGGTAGTCGGGCTAGCAGCTTAAGGGCCGGGCGGCGCTTTAAAGTTTTTGGTCAAATCGCCCCTGAGCCCAATGCCTGTAAGGGCAGGCTGCTAGCAAATTGAAAAGAAGCTTTCACACGCCCAGATACTGCTGGCGCACTGGGGCGTTGCCCACCAGGGCCTGCATGGGGCCGCTGTGCACGATCTGGCCCTTCTCCAGCACATAAGCGCGATCGGCCACGACCTGGGCGAACGGCAGGTTTTGCTCGCTGAGCAAAATGCCGATGCCTTGCGCCTTGAGCTGCAAAATGGTTTTCGCCATCTGCTCGACGATCAGCGGCGCTACGCCTTCCGATGGTTCATCGAGCAGCACCAGATAAGGCTGCCCCATCAACGTGCGGGCCACACTGAGCATTTGCTGCTCCCCGCCGCTCATCTGGCCGCCGGGGCGCTGCGGCATTTCGCCCAGATTGGGAAACAGCGAAAAAAGCTTTTCAGGTGTCCAGTGCGGCAGCGCCTGCCCATCGGGCCAGTGGCGGGGCTTCTGGCGACCCACTTCCAGGTTCTCCATCACCGTCAGCTCGGTGAAGATGCGCCGGTCTTCCGGCACATAGCCGAGTCCGGCGCGGGCAATCTGGTACGAAGCGCTTTTGGCAATCGGCGAGCCCATGAAAAGAACTTTTCCTTCGCGGCGTTCGACCAGGCCCGCAATCGATTTAAGCGTGGTCGATTTGCCGGCTCCATTGCGGCCCATCAGCGCCACGACTTCGCCACGGCCGACGTTCAGCGACACGCCGTGCAAGATGTGCGCGGCGCCATACCAGGCGTTCAGCCCTTCGACTTCGATTAGTGGTGTTTTTGCCTGCTGGCCCTTATCCAGAAAGGGCATAGTGCTATCGATCTTGTTTGTGGGGTTCATGACTGCTGCTCCAGCACCAAGCCGGTGCCCAGATAGGCCTGCTGTACGCGGGCATCATCGCGGATGGCTTGCGGAGTGCCTTCGGTCAGCAGTTGGCCGCGCACCAGCACGGCCACGCGGTCAGCCTGGCCAAACACCACGTCCATGCTGTGCTCGGTAAACAGCACGCCCATCTGGCGCGCTTTGGCCAGGCTGCGGGCCAGCTGCATCAAAGCCACGCGCTCGCCCGGCGCCATGCCGGCGGTCGGCTCGTCCATCAGCAGCAGCTTGGGGTCGTGCGCCAGTGCCATGGCAATTTCCACGCGCTTTACATCGCCATAAGCCAGTTCGCTGCAGGGGCTGCCGGCCTGCGCGGCCATGCCAACCTGGTCGAGCAGCGCCAGCGCATGCTCTCGCCGATGGCTGGACGCACGCGGCCACCACGCAAAGACGCGCCGGTCATGCGATAGCAGCGCCATCTGCACGTTCTCCAGCACCGACAGCGATGCAAAGGTCTGCGCAATCTGAAACGTGCGCCCCACGCCTTTGCGCCAGATGGCCCGCGCAGGCAGCCCTGCAATGTTCTGGCCCTCCAGCAGCACGCTGCCACTGTCGGGCGCCAGCTGGCCGCCAACCATGTTGAACGTGGTGCTCTTGCCCGCGCCATTGGGGCCAATCAGGGCCAGCAATTCCCCAGCCCGCAGCGTGAACGACACGTTCTGCACCGCCTGCACGCCGCCAAACGCTTTGGAGATGGATTGCACCTGGAGCAAACTCATAGAACTTCCTTGGCTGAGGTTTTAGGAGCAATCAGCCTATGCAGTGATTGGGCAAAGCCCGAAATCCCTTGCGGAAAGAGCAAGACCAATACCAGCATGATGCCGCCCATCATGGCGCGCCAGTAGTCGGTATTGCGCGCAACCGTGTCATGCAGCCAGGTGAAAACCGCAGAGCCCACGACGGGGCCAGCCAGCGTCTGAATACCGCCCAGCAGCACCATGACAAGACCATCGACACTCTTGGTCACGCTGAGGCTGTCGGGCGCGACGCTGCCCTTGGAGAACGCAAACAGCGCGCCGGCCACGCCAGCAAAAGCGCCGGCGATGACAAATGCCGTCCACTGAATACGGCGCACATCCAGCCCAATCGCATCGGCACGCAAGGCTGAATCCCGTGCGGCGCGCAGCGCGTAGCCCAGCGGAGAAAACAGCATGCGGCGCAGCAGGTAAACACCGCCAGCGCACAGCACCAGCGCCAGCCAGTAAAAGTGGGCGCTGCTCGATGCCCATGCGCTGGGCCACACGCCGGTCAGGCCATTGCTGCCGCCCGTGAAACCATCCCACTGGAACACGATGGCCCAGGTGATTTGCGCAAAGGCCAGCGTCAGCATGGTCAGGTACACGCCCGAAAGGCGCACGCAGAACCAGCCGTACAACAAGGCACCGGCGGCAGCCGTCAAGGGGCCAAACAGCAGAGCCGCTTCCATCGGTAAATCGAGCGCGCGCACCGCCAAGGCCGCGCCATAGGCACCCAGGCCAAAGTAGGCTGCATGACCAAAAGAATGCATGCCGCCGGGGCCGAGGATGAAGTGCAGGCTGGCCGCAAACAGCGCGGCAATCAGCATGTCGGTCAGCAGTACGGTGGTGTAGCTGCCTTCGCCCACCAGCAACGGCATGACCAGCAAAGCCAGAACCAGCATGCCCCATGCGATAGCGCCGCTGCGCCCAGCGGCGCGCAGCGGTTGTTCGGGCTGACCGCCGTGGCGTGCAGCCGCTTGGGGTTTGCCCATCAGCCCCCAGGGCCGCCAGACCAGCACCACGGCCATCACCAGAAATTCCACCACCAGCGTGAGCTTGGAAAACGACACTTCCACGCCCGCAATCTCCTGCACACCGAGCCAGATACAGATGGCCTTGATTTCGGCAATCAGCAGCGCCGCCACAAACGCGCCGGAAATGCTGCCCATGCCGCCCACCACCACCACCACAAAGGCCGCGCCGATGGTGGTCATGTCCATCTCCAAACTAGCGGGTTCGCGCGGCAATTGCAAGGCACCAGCCAAGCCCGCCAGCAAGGTGCCCAAGGCGAACACCGCCGTGAACAGCCATGCTTGATTCACCCCCAGCGCGCCGACCATCTCACGGTCTTGCGTGGCAGCGCGCACCAGCGTGCCAAAGCGGGTTTTGGTCAGCAGCAGGTGCAGGCCCAGCAGCACCAGTGGCCCTACGGCCATCAGCAGCAGGTCGTAAGTGGGGAACTGGCGGCCCAGAATCTCCACCGAGCCTTCCAGCCCAGCAGCACGCGGGCCAAACAATTCTTCCGGCCCCCACAACCACAGCGCGGCATCTTTGATGACCAGTACCAGCGCAAAGGTGGCAAGCAGCTGGAATAGTTCCGGCGCCTGGTAGATGCGGCGCAGCAGGCCGATTTCGGTCAGCGCACCCAACGCTGCGCAGGCCAGCGGCGCCAGCAAAAGTGCAGGCCAGAAACCAATGACGGGTTGCAGCACTTCGACACTGGAGAACGCGATGTATGCGCCCAGCATGAAAAACGAGCCATGCGCAAAGTTGATGGTGCGCGTGACACCAAAGATCAGCGAAAGCCCTACGGAAACGAGGAACAGCGACGAGGCGCTGGCCAGTCCATTGAGCAATTGGGCCAACAGGCCAGAGGCACTCATGCGAGGTGCTCCTTCAGTTCACAAAAATCCGGTACGAAAAAGCCACCCAATGTGCCGTTTGCACATGCGGGTGGCTATCAGCAAAAGCCGCGATTATTGCGCGCTGGCGGGGCGCAGCTTTTTGACTTCCTCGTCGCTGGGCTGGAAATCCTTGCCATCGGCGTAGTAGAAGTCGGTCATGATGCCGCGCTGCATGTCTTTGCTGTAGGTAGTTTTGCCCACGTACGCACCCATGGTGGACTGGTTGTCCTGTGGGCGATAAGTGATGGTGCCCCAGGGCGTGTTCACGTCCAGTCCCTTGAAGGCTTTGATGAGCGCTTCGGTGTCGGTGCTGCCCGCCTTGGCAATGCCTGCGGCCAGCGACTGGATGGCGTTGTAGCCCACGATGGTGCCCAGGCGCGGGTAGTCCTTGAACTTGCCCTGGTAGGCCTTCAGGAAGGCATCGTGCGCAGGGGTCTTGATGGCGTACCATGGGTAGCCGGTGACGATCCAGCCTTCGGGCGCTTCCTGGCGCAGCGCATCGAGGTACTCGGGCTCACCCGAGAGCAGGCCCACCACTTCCCGGCCCTTGAACAGGCCGCGTGTGTTGCCTTCGCGCACAAACTTGCCCAGGTCCACCGAGAACAGCACGTTGAAGATGGCATCCGGCTTGGCATCGGCCAGCGCCTGTACTACAGAACCCGCATCGATCTTGCCCAGTGCGGGAGCCTGCTCGGCCACAAACTCGATGTCGGGCTGCGCCTCCTTCATCAGCTTTTTGAAGGTGGCGACCGCAGACTGACCATATTCGTAGTTGGGATAGACGATGGCCCAGCGCTTCTTGTTCAGCTTCTTGGCTTCTTCGACTAGCATGGCCGTCTGCATGTACGTGGAGCCCCGCAGGCGGTAGGTGTAGCGGTTGCCGTTTTGCCAGACCACCTTGTCAGTCAGCGTTTCCGAGGCCAGGAAAAAGCGCTTTTTCTGCCCTGCGTAATCGGTCAGCGCCATGCCCACGTGCGAGAGGAACGAGCCAGTCAGCACGTCAATCTTTTCGCGCGCGTACAGCTCTTCGGCAGCGCGCACAGCGTCACCCGGGTTGCCGTTGTCGTCGCGCGTAACCAGCACCACTTTTTTGCCCAGCAAACCGCCTTGGGCGTTGATTTGCTCCACGGCCAAGTCCATGCCCTTCTTGTAGGGTTCCAGAAAGGCTGGCATGGCCTTGTAGCTGTTGATCTCGCCAATCTTGAGCACGTTCTGCGCCCAGGCGGGCAGGGCAAGGCAGGCGATGGCGGGCACCATCCATGCTGCGCGGAAAACCTGTGTAGTCACCATCGTCATTCTCCTTATCACTAATCCGTATCAAGGCTTGGGTCGGAACTGTACCCTCTAACAGCCCATTTGCCGGACAATATGCGCTTAGCCGTTTGGCCGCCCGCCGCCACAAACCCGCTGATTCAGCGCATGGGTTTTCGCCACCAGGCGCCTGCTTCCCGGGCACATGCTTGCCCGCTCAGATTTCACATTCTTTTTCATCATCATGAGTGCTTTTCTTGAAGAACGCGTCCTGTCTGTCCACCACTGGACGGATCGCCTTTTCTCCTTCACCACCACCCGTGATACGTCGCTGCGTTTCTCCAACGGCCACTTCACGATGATTGGCCTGAAGGTGGATGGCAAGAACCTGTTGCGCGCCTACTCCATTGCCAGCCCTAACTACGAGGAGCACCTGGAGTTCCTGTCGATCAAGGTGGAGGACGGTCCGCTGACTTCGCGCCTGCAGCACATTCAGGTGGGTGACACCATCATCGTCGGCAAGAAGCCCACGGGCACGCTGCTGATCGACTATCTGCTGCCCGGCAAGAACCTGTACATGATCGGCACCGGCACTGGCATGGCCCCCTGGCTGGCCGTGGCGCGTGACCCCGAGACTTACGAGAAGTTTGACAATGTGGTGGTGGTGCACGGCGTGCGTGAGGTCAAGGAGCTGGCCTACCAGGAAATGTTCGAGCAACTGCCTGAGCATGAATTCCTGGGTGACATCGTCAAGGGCAAGCTGCATTACTACCCGACCGTGACGCGCGAGCCTTTCCGCAACCAGGGCCGCATTACCGACCTGATCAACAGCAACGTATTCCCGCAGAACCTGGGCCTGCCAGCGCTGAACCCTGAAACTGACCGCGTCATGCTGTGTGGCAGCCCGTCGATGCTGGCTGAACTCAAGGAAATGATGGAGCGCCGTGGCTTCAAGGAAGGCAACACCACCACCCCCGGTGACTTTGTGATTGAGCGCGCCTTCGTCGAAAAGTAAGCATTGCGCACGCTTGCCGGTCCCGGCCTGCCCCTGCACTGCATCGGCAGGCTTTTTTGTGCGCGCAAGCCCTGTAGCGCGACGGTGGCTGCGTTTTCATAATGCACCGCATGTCAGAATTTCAAGCCCCTGATCTCCCCACGCCAGCAGCGCTGGATCGCAACTACGTAACGGCGCTGGCGCGCGGGCTGGAGGTGCTGTCGTGCTTTCGCTCGGGCGAGCGCTTGCTGGGCAATCAGGACATTGCGCGGCGCTGCCAACTGCCCAAGTCCACCGTATCGCGGCTGACGCACACGCTCACGCTGCTGGGTTATCTGATTCACGTACCGCAAGAAGGTAAATACCGCCTTGGCACGGCCACGCTGGCGCTGGGCAGCTCCATGCTTTCGGGGCTGGACATCCGCAAACTGGCGCGGCCACTGATGCACCGGCTGGCCGATCTGGCGCAGGCTGAGGTGGCATTGGCCACACGCGACCGGCACAGCATGGTCTATATCGAGCACTGCCCCAGCCCGCAGCCCATTGATTCGAATCTGGACATTGGTACGCGCCTGCCGCTGGCTACCACCGCCATTGGCCGGGCATGGCTGGCGGCATGCACCGTCTCTGAGCGCGCGCAGGTGCTGGACTACCTGCACCGCCATGCCCCCGAGCAGTGGGCGGTGGCGCACAGTCTGGAGTCGCAATGGCCCGCGCACCAGGAACGCCCCCAGGCGCAGCTGACCACGTCGTTTGGTGACTGGCTGCCACAAGTCAATGCCATTGCCCTGGCCTTCTCGCCGGGGCGTGGCTTGCCGCTGATGGCCATCAGCTGCGGCGGCCCCTCACGTCTGGTGTCGTCAGACATGCTGCTGCAGCGCGCGCGGCCTGAGCTGGAGCGCATGGTGCGCCGCTTGCAGCAGGCCATCTACCAAGCGTAATCCCCCATCTTTGCAGTAGCCAACAAGACAGCTTTTGGGCGGCAAAAAACCTAGGATTTTCGAAGGAGCATTCCGCTGCGCGGTTTGCCTTTTCCAATTCATACGGAGACCACATGATGAGCGTCAAACAACTGTTCGACTTGACGGGCAAAACGGTGCTGATTACGGGCGGCTCGCGCGGCCTGGGTTTGCAGATGGCCGAAGCGCTGGGCGAAATGGGGGCCAAACTGGCGATCACGGCGCGCAAGGCCGATGAGCTGGCGCAGGCCAGGGCGCACCTGCAAGGGCTGGGCATGGAGGTGCACACCTTCACCAACGACCTGCAAAAGTTCGACGCCATTCCCGCGCTGGTGGACGATGTGCTGGCCCAGCTGGGCACCATCGATATTCTGGTCAACAATGCCGGTGCTACCTGGGGTGCCAAGGCCGAGGACTACCCGGATGAAGCGTGGAACAAGGTGATGAACCTGAATGTGTCCGCGCCGTTTTTCCTGACGCGTGAAGTGGCCAAGCGCGTGATGATCCCCAAGGGCGCGGGCAACGTCATCATCACCGCCTCCGTGGCGGCCTTCAAAGGCACGCCACCCGGCATGAACACGGTGGCTTACAACACGTCCAAAGCGGCGGCGGTGCATTTGGCGCGCACGCTGGCTTCCGAATGGGGGCATTACGGCATCCGCGTGAATGCAATTTGCCCCGGATTTTTCCCCAGCAAACTGGCCAGCGGACTGATCGAACAGCTGGGCGAGCAGCTCATCGCTCGCGCGCCACTGCGCCGCATCGGTGGGGAGGAAGATCTGAAGGGTGCGGTGGTGTATTTAGCCTCCGACGCTTCGCGCCACATGACGGGGCAGGCGCTGGTGCTGGATGGGGGCTCCAGCCTGATTTGAACAGTGGGTGGTTGTTGTAATTATCAATAAGTGAGCTACTTGCCGTTGGTAAACAAGCACTTCCAATACAAAAAGCACGGAGGTTGTTTGTTCATAACGGCAAGTAGCTATCAATATTGAAGATTAGTTCTTCTCGGTACGGATCACCACAATCTTGCCGTCCTGCACAGCGCCGCCGCGCTCTTTGGTCAGTGTGCCGCCACGGTCATCCACACCCAGCACACCGCCGGGGTTAACTTCGGGCGTCAGGGCCTTGTAGGCCGCATCCAGCTTGGCGTGGATCGCCTTGGCATCGGTGCTGCTGCCTGCCAGTTGCATGGCTTTGGCGGTGGCGTGCACGGTGGTGTAGTTCCACAGTGCTTCAGAGCCCGGCACGCGGCCGTCGAACTTTTTGCCAAAGCGGTCGATGAAGGCCACGTTGACCGGCGACGGATCGGCCGACACGGGCAGCACGCCAATCGCGCCTTCAATGGCTGGCAAGCCACCGACTACGCGCGCCATCTCGTCCAGTTTGGCTTGGTCCATCACCATGAAGCCGCCCTTAAAGCCCAGCTCGCGCGCTTGCTTGACGACCAGTGCGGTGGGCTCCGAGGCCCCACCCACAAACAGCACATCGGGCTTGGCCGCCAGTGCCTTGCTCACGCCGCTGTAAAAGTCGGTGGCGCGGTTGTAGCTCATGGGGTTGTCGGCCACCACGGTGCCGCCCAGCTTTTCCCAACCGGGTTTGAACGCTGCGCTCCACGCCTTGGCGTAGTCATGGTCTGCGCCGACCAGGGCCACCTTCTTGCCAAAGCGCTCCATCAGGTACTTGGAAAACGGCTCGATGTAGGTGGTGAATTCTGGAGGAATGCGCAGGGTGAGCTTGTTGCCACGGTCGGTGATTTGCGGCACCGAGCTGTAGGCCAGCACGATGAAGTTGTTGCGCTCATTGGTGGTTTGCAGCGCAAAGATACCACCCGAGTGCGGCACCAAGATGGCCGCCGTCTTGTGCTGCTGCACCAGGCGCTGGCCGTTGATGGCGGTCTCAGACGGGTTGTACTTGTCATCCAGTGCAACGATCTCAAACTTCACCTTCTTGCCGCCCACGTCCACGTTGGCGGCGTTCAGTTCATCGGCGGCCAGCAGCATGCCATCCAGCGCGTTTTTGCCATACTGCGCAGCGCCCCCTGATAGCGGGCCGGAGTAGCCAATCTTGACCACGTCTTGCGCCATGGCCGGGGCCGCAAAAGTGGCGGCACAAGCCAATGCCAAGCCCGTAAGCTGGCGGCGATTCATCAGCGGAAATGCACGCATGGTTGTCTCCTTGTGGTGGTATGGGTTGCGTGAGGGAAAACGGGTTCAGGCACCGATATAGGCCTTGCGGATGGAGTCGTCGGCCAGCAACTCCGCAGGTTTGCCTTCACGCACAATGCGGCCGTTCTCCAGCACATAGGCACGGTGGGCAATTTTTAATGCAGCAAACGCGTTTTGTTCGGCCAGCAGCACGGTGGTGCCGCTGCGGTTAATGCGCTCAATGACTTCAAACATCTGCTTGATGACCAATGGGGCCAGGCCCAGAGAAGGCTCGTCCAGCAGCAGCACTTTGGGCCGCCCCATCATGGCGCGGCCAATGGCCACCATCTGCTGCTGTCCCCCGGACAGTGAGCCTGCGGTATCGTCTTTTTTGTCACGCAAAATGGGGAACAGGGCGTAGACCTCTTCCAAAATTTGCTTGCTCGGCCCGGTGTCGTTGCGGTGCACATACGCGCCCAGTTCCAGGTTCTTTTGCACCGTCATTTGCGGAAACAGTTTGCGCCCTTCGGGGCACTGCACCACGCCGGACTGCACGATGGTTGAAGGCTTGCTGCCCACCAGCTCTTTACCGTCCCAGGTGATAGATCCACCGGCTGCCTGGTGGATGCCGCTGGCTGTCAAAAACAGTGAACTTTTGCCCGCGCCATTGGCACCCAGCAGTACCACCAGCTCGCCCTGGTCGGCATGCAGGCTGACCTTGTCCAGCGCGAGAAAACTGCCGTACTTCAGCGATACGTTCTCAAACTTCAGCATGCTCGCTCCCCAAGTAGGCATCGATCACCGCCGGGTTGTGGCGGATCTCCTGCGGTGTGCCTTCGGCAATTTTTTCGCCGTAGCTGAGCACCAGAATCTTGTCGGCCAGGCTCATGATCATGGCCATCTTGTGCTCGATCAGCGCCACCGTCATGCCGTGCTGCACAAACTTGCGAATCAGCTGCGCCAAGCCCTCGGTTTCTTCGGGGTTCACGCCACCCGCAGGTTCATCGAGCAGCAGCAGCTTTGGGTCGGTGGCCAGTGCCAGAGCGAACGCGGTGCGTTTGCGCTCTTCCTGCGTAATGTCGCCGGCCAGGCGGTGGGCAATGTGCGACAGGCCCACAAAATCGAGTGCATCGCGCGCTTTTTCGCGGCACACGCGCTCTTCCTCGCGCAGGCGGCTGGAGCCGCGCAGCACATCCCACAGCCCCGATTTGGTACGCAAGCGGTGGCCGACGATGAGGTTGTCCAGCACCGTGGCTTTGTCAAACAGCGATGTGGTCTGGAAGGTACGCGCAATGCCCAATGTGGCGACTTGATCGGGGCGCAGCGAGGTGACGTCCTGCCCGTTAAAAGTAATGGTGCCGCTGGTGGGCTTGTGCATGGAGCTGATCAGATTGAAGAACGTCGTCTTGCCAGCACCATTGGGGCCGATGATGGCGTTGATCTTGCCTGCTTCAATCACGGTGCTGACATCGTTGACCGCTGCCAGACCTCCGAATTTCTTGGTGAGTTTTTCAATCTTGAGCACGGGGCTTACCCTCCTTTGCATCGCGGCGTGCGCGCCACGCCAGAAAACTGCCCACAATGCCGTGCGGCAAGAAGATCACCAGCGCCACCAGAATGGGGCCGAACACAATGAAACGGTACTCTTGCAGGAACTGCAGCGACTGCGTGAGCCACGGCATACCGATGGCGCCCAGCAATGGGCCGAGCACTGTGCCCAAACCGCCAACGATCATGAAAATCATCATGTCAAAGGTGTGGTGGGCGCCGGCAATATCAGGGCCAATAAAGCGCACGAAACCGGCGTACAAGCCGCCCGCCATACCGGCGTAAAACACGCTGAGCATGAAGGCCAGCGTTTTGTTGCGCATCAGGTTGATGCCCAGCGCCTCGGCCAGCTCGTCGCTGTTGCGAATCGCAATGAAGGTGCGCCCCAGCAGTGACTTGACGATGCGGCGCATGGCCCACACCGAGAGCACCAGAAAGAACAGCGTCAGGTAATACAGCGACACCGGCGACTCAAACGCAATGGAGCCAATAGGCTCGGGCGAGGGGATGCCCATGATGCCCACGGTGCCGTGCGTCAGGCTCTCCCACTTCTCGATCAGCAAGAACATGATGTAGCCCACGCACAGCGTGAAGATCGAGAAAAAGTGCCCCTTCAAGCGCAGCGACACAATGCCGACAAAGTAGCCAATGAAGGCGCTGACAATGCCCGCCATGGGGAAGGCAGCCCAGAAGCTCCAGCCATGGTCCACCGTCAAGATGCCGACGGTATAGGCGCCCACCGCCATAAAGCCCGCGTGCGCCAGATTGAGCTGGCCGGTGTAGCCCGTAATCAGGTTCAAACCGAGTGTGGCAATGGCAAAAATAAACGCCGTGCTCATCACAGTGAGGTGGTAGTCATTGCCCGCCACCCAGGGGAAGACCAGGCTGGCAGCCAGCAGCAGGCCCCAGGCGAATTTGCTATCGATAAAGCCTATCATTTCAGCGCCCTCTCTTGGCAAACAAGCCTTCGGGGCGCATGGACAAAATCGCTACCAGCAGCACAAAAGCAATGATGTCTTTGTAGTCGGTAGAGATGTAATACGCACCAAAGCTTTCGGCGAAACCGATGATCAAACCGCCGACAATTGCGCCGGGAATGCTGCCCATGCCGCCCAAAATAATGATCACAAACGCCTTGGTAATCACCAGATGGCCCATGGCCGGATACACCAAGTTAATCGGCGCATACAGCGTAGCCGCCACAGCTGCCAGCACGCCGGAGATGGCAAACGTCAGCATGGCCACGCGGTTGGCGTCGATGCCCACAATCGAGGCACCATCGCGGTTTTGCGCCATGGCGATGATGGTCGAGCCCATCACGGTGCGGGTCAGGAACAGGTGCAAGGCCACCATCAGCGCAAAGGCCGCACCAATAATCAACAGCCGCTGGGCAGGCGCGGTGATGCCGCCCAAGTCCACGATGGTGTTGTAGGGGGTTTGCATGCGCTGGAAGTCCGCGCCCCACAGTGCTTGTGCGGCAGCCTCCAGAAACAGCATCACACCAATGGCGGCAATCATGGGGTGAATGCCCGTTGCATTGCGCAGCGGGTGGAAGACCAGGCGCTCACTGATCACTGCCATCAGCGCCACCACACCCGCAGCAGCCAGCATGGCCAGCCAATAATTCAAGCTCCAGGCATTCATCGCGTGAAAGGCTATGAATGCGCCAATCATGTAGAACGCACCGTGGGCGAAATTGGGGACATGCAAGATGCCGTAGACCAGCGTGAGCCCCAGCGCCACTAGACCGTAAATACCGCCCAAAGTAAGTCCATTGAGCACTTGCTGCAGAAAAACGTCCATCACGTCCTCCTGCTACGTTGGCTGCGCCGTTGTACGGCGGCGCATGCTGTGTGTTTGTCTTGCATCCCTGTCTCCTTGTGGGTTCTGAGCAGCCTGTGAGAACATCGGCCTGCACCTCAGATTAGGGCCAGAAAATTCAAACAGCCAGTAGGAAATACCGCTGTGCGGAACTTTTGGGGGCAAACACTGAGGGATTTGAGAATGATGGAGTAACGCAGATGACGCTACACAAGGGGAAACCTTATGAGGGTAATAACGGTGACCTGCCAGGGCATGCAGGAAGGCGCAAAATCTCTGGCATGAGCGATACATCTACCCTCTTGCGCGAACGCCTGCAACAACTGGAGGCCGCCATGCGCGCAGCTTCTCTGTGGGGAGCGCAACCTCCGAGTGAAGAGGCTCTGGCCTCCACCATGCCGTTCATGCACGACACCCTGCAGATCGAGCAATGGCTGCAATGGGTATTCATGCCACGCTTGCATGCCATGCTCGACGCCGGAGCAGCTTGGCCTGCCAGTTGCAGCGTGCAGCCTTTGGCTGAGCATGAATGGAACAACCGTTTCCCCAGCGGCTCCCATATTGCAGCCCTGGCTTTGCTGGCACAGATTGATGCGGCCATCACCGAAGCAGGTGCTGGCGCAGGCAACGCTTAAATCGCCCTCGCGCTTTAAATTTCAGGCCACTGCGTGCTTTGCCGCGCGTCTTGGCTGGGCGTGGCGGCAGTAGGCGTGGTCTGGGCAGTGAGCACTGTAGCGCTGTGAGTTGCTGCATCAGGGTGCGCCAGATCCAGCGCTTTGGCGCAACTGGCTGCGAGCAGCAAGATGGCTGACGTGACGTAAATCCACATCAGCACCACCACCAGCGAGCCCGCTGCGCCATACGCAGAGACCACTGCGGCGGTAGATAAATACCACGCCAGTGCTTGCTTGCTCAAAGTAAACAGCGTGGCCCCGACCACAGCGCCAAAGACCAGATAGCGCGTGCGGGGCTTAGTGCCCGTGCCAATGCGCATCAGCCCCACGAACAGCACCACGATCACGGCAAATGACACACATTCGTTGATGGCGCTAATCAGCAGGCCTGGAGGCTCCATGTGGAGCCAAGTGCCGGCCAGTTGCGTGAACATCTTGATGGCAGTGGACAGCGCCATCGTCACCAGCAGTAAAAAGCCGACCACCATCACATAAGCCAAGCCACGCAAGCGCAGGGTGGCCAGCTTCCACCAGGCTTTCTGGGGTGGCGGAGGTACATCGCTGCCATAGCTCCAGAGCTTGCCCAGAGAGTTCTGTAATTCGACGAATACCCCGGTTGCACCAGACAGCAGCAATACAAAAGCCACGATAGAAGCCAGCGTACCTTCAGACGGCGTTTGCGCACTGGCCATGGCGCCTTCCACTACATTGGCGCCGCGCTCTCCCATCACATCGCGCACCTGATCGAGCAAGTTGCTTTCCACCACGCTGCGATCCAGCCACCAACCCAGCAAGCCGACAATAAGTAAGACCAGGGGAGACAGGCTGAGCAGGCCGTAAAACGTCATGGCTGCGCTCATGCGCAGACCATCGGCATCTAGCCAGAGTTTCACGGCATCGATAAACGGCTGAATAGGGGTGAGGACGCGCTGAAAGCGGTTTTTCCACGGAGTAAGGGAGGGTGAGGCCATAGGCTCAATTGTCAGTTGCCGGCTGGCACCATGTCTGTCAGCGTGCGCCGACCTGAAGAGGGGTTGTCTCTGAAATAGTTGCATGGGCGACATTTTTTGGGCGTGTTCACAGGGCTTGGCCCCTTCTGTCGTCCTACAATCCGCAGCCGTAGCCCATCATGAATACGCTGCTATGCGGGACTGTCCAGGGTCCGAGCCCAACACGATCCAAGCAGTTTTTGCAGAAAGCAGGTAGGCCGTGCCTTCCTCCACCTTGGGGGCCAAGCTCCCGATGTCATCGTCCCACGCCGCGCTTGCGGGCATTGGGCTTACGGTTTTGGCATGTGCCTTGTTTGCACTGCTCGATAGCGGCACCAAATATGCGGGGCAGTATTTGCCAATGCTGCTGGTGATCTGGTTAAGGTTTCTGGCTCAGGCGCTGGTGACCAGTGCCTTGGTATTGCCGCGTCAAGGATGGCAGGCACTGCGCACTGAACACCCCAAGTTTCAAATCAGCCGAGCTGTCAGCGGTGCATTGACCACGGTATTTGCCTTCTATTGCATCCAGCACATGCCGCTGGCCAATTTCACGGCTGTGTGGTCGGCCGGGCCTTTGCTGATCGTCGTGGCATCGACGGTATTGTTTGGTGAAAAAGTGAGTCCTGCGCGCTGGGGCTTGCTGGTGGTGGGCTTGCTGGCTGTGATTGCCATTGTCCGGCCTGAGCAAGATGATGCCGCATTGGGCTGGGCGGTCTTGGCCCCAGTTGGCGTGTTGCTGTGCGGCACGACCTACCAGTTGCTGGGCAGCCGCCTCTCACGTTTGGATGCTCCAACCACGACGCAACTGTACTCAACGTGGTTGCCGGTGCTGGTCACTGCGCCCGCGCTACCGTGGATATGGCAGAGCATCACGGAATGGCAATTGTGGCTGGCGATTGCGGTGATGGGCATTTGCAGCGGAATTGGGCACCTGCTGCTCCTGCATGCCTACAAATATGCCCTGCCTTCGGTGGTGTCACCGTTTCTCTACAGCCAGATTGGTTTTGCCATGCTGATGGGCTGGCTGTTTTTTAATCAGTTGCCCGATGGAGTCTCTATCGCCGGCATGGGGGTGATCATGGCCTGCGGCCTGTGCAGTATCTGGATGAGCGTGCGCGGCAAAGCCTGACCCCCACCTGAAGCGGCAGCTTTAGCGCTGGCCTGCAGTTTCCGACATGGCGCGCGAAAGGTCGGCCATCAAGCGCGCATCTTGCAAGGCCATGGTCCAGGTCAGCTCGTCAGCGCGCACCAAACGGCGTGCTGCGTGCCACGCCTTCCACTGCTGTGCAGCAATCGACGCAAGCCAAGGCAGCAAGGCTTTGGTAGAGGTACGGGCAGTGTAGGTGGCGGTAGAAGTAGTCATGGTCCAAGAATTTTTCACAGCAAAAGCCGATGTGCTTGTGGCGTATTGCGGTTGCAAGCCGTAATACTAGGGTTATCCCTAAAACCTTTCAAATTTATACTTTTGATCTTTACTATTCATGGTGGTGATGTTTTAAGGCTAAGCCTATGACTCCGCACGACTTTCGCTCCTTGGATTTGAACTTGCTGCGCGTTTTTGATGAGGTCATGGCAGAGCGCAGCCTGACGCGCGCCGCAGACAAGCTGGCCATAACGCAGCCTGCTGTCAGCAATGCCATGCGCCGTTTGAGAGATGCGGTGGGGGATGAATTGCTGGTGCGCCACGGTCATGGTGTGCAGCCGACGGCCAGAGCGCAGGCGCTGTGGCCCGTCGTGCGCGAGACGCTGGATAAGCTCTCGCACAGCTTTGCGCCCCAGAAGTTTGAACCCACTACGGCGACCAATACGCTGGTGCTGGCGATGGCGGACGCCACTGCGGCCACCTTGATTCCGCAACTGGTGGACATCTTGGAACAAGAGGCGCCCAGTGTGGTGATTCGCCTGGTGCCGCTAACCACACGCGACCCCCGGGATTTGCTGGATGCGGAGACTGCAGACATGGCAGTGGGCTACTTCCCCGCCGTACTTGCTGATTTGACGGCGCGTGCCCAGTCAGGCGCTGCAGTCTCGCACGACAACCGGCGGCTGTACGACACGGAATATGTGGCGGTCATGCGCAAAGGCCATCCTTTGGCAGACATGCCCTTGACCCTGGAACACTACTGTGCAGCGCGTCACCTGCTGGTCAGTTTTTCTGGTCGGGCCTATGGTTTTATTGATGAGGCCTTGGCGGCTTTAGGGCGCACACGGTATATCGCCATGACGGTCAACCAGTACACGACGGCCGCACGCGTAGTGTCGCAATCAGATTTGATCACCGTGCTACCGCGTCACTTTGTGCCCATTACAGGGGTGGCGCATGGCTTGCAAGTACAGCCTTTGCCGCTGGAAATGACGGCGGTGCACATTGACGCGTTGTGGCACAAACGTGGTCCCCAGCGCGCGGCTTATGACTGGTTGCTGCAAACCCTGGGCCGTGCCGCGGTGAAAGCGTTTACCCAGACCCCCATCTAAATATCCCAAGTACTGCGGGCTTCGATGAGTAGATGTTTTTTAAAAGGCGGCAATTCCAGGTGACGCCTACTAATAAGTCCGCTGCAGGAGAATGCCTTTTATCTCCTGACCCCTTGCGCTATGAAATTGCAACTGCTCTCTGACCTGCACCTTGAAGCACACCCTCACTTTCAACCCCAAGCTGCTGCACAGGCCGATGTGCTGGTACTTGCCGGTGATATAGGCTCCTACCAGACGGGGAGTCTGTTGCAAGGCGAGTACTTCGGGCTGGAGCGCTTTTCACCGCTGCCGCAGTTCGCCAGCTGGCCGTGCCCCGTGTTGTTTGTACCGGGCAACCACGAATACGACATGCAAGATTGGGATGATGCCCATGCGCGCTTGCGGCGTATTTGCGATCTCCTTGGCATTCAGTGGCTTGAACGTGAAACCGCCGTGCTGCAGGGGGTGCGTTTTGTAGGTACCACGCTGTGGACGGACTACGACGCCATTGCGCTGCAAGATGAACGGGTGCAAGCCGGTGATGTGGGCCGCTTGCTCAAGCTGCGTGAAAAGTCATTTAGAGCGGCCAATTTCTATTTAAAAAAGACCGGTGGCACCCGCAATGGTCTGCCTTTTCTGGCCGAGCCGATGCGCGAACAGGGGCTGTGCTGTCAGGCTTGGTTGCGTGAGGCGCTGGCCCAGCCATTTGGTGGAAAAACCGTAGTAATCACTCACTTTGCTCCCAGTCTCCGTAGCAAAGATCCCCGCTATGGTCTGGTGCCTGGTACGGCAGGCTTTTGCAATGCGCTCGATGATTTATTGCCGCAGGCGGACTTGTGGCTGCATGGCCATTTGCATGCCCCCAGCGATTACACCGTGCAAGGCTCCCGTGCCGATGGGCAGGCATGGCAATGCCGCGTCGTCGCCAATCCCTTGGGCTATGCCCGTAAAGGGGAACAGGTGCATTTTCAAAGTGCGGAATGCATCGCCTTATGATGGGGTGGCTTGATCGAGGAAGCCTAAAAACATGACGTAAGTCAAGACAACATTGGCGAACTTAATTACGCTCCAACTTGTCTATCTGGAGATACCCTATGAAAATCTTGCTTGCAGTCGACGGCAGCCCGTTCACCAAAAAAATGCTGGCCTATTTGGCAGCGCACGAAGAACTGATTAGCGCTGGTCGCCACGATTACACCGCCATTACCGTGCAATCCGCTTTGCCTCCCCGCGCCCGCGCTGCGCTGAGCAAAGAAATGGTGGATGAGTACTACGGTGAAGAGTCCACCAAAGTGCTCGACCCCGTATGCAAATTCTTGGCACAAAGCGGTATCAACCCAACTTGCCGCGCAGAAGTGGGCTCCGCTGGTGAAACCATTGCCAAGTTTGCCCAAGAGGGCAAGTTTGATCTGATCATCATGGGCACCCATGGTCACGGATCGCTGGGCAAGCTGGTCATGGGCTCGGTATCCACCCAGGTGCTGGCCAATTGTGATGTCCCTGTCATGCTGATTCGTTAAGCCACACACACGGCTCACGCAAAAAAACCGCAAGCATGGCTTGCGGTTTTTTTATGTCTGAGCGCAGGGTGCTGAGTGCTTTCAGTCTTTGGGATTCAACCCTGGCAAATTGTCCACAGGCAGCTGGAGCACAAAACATGCGCCGGCTGCTCCATCGGTGCGGCCCTCGCAGCGCACGCTGCCGCCGTGGTGCTGGGCAATGGTGCGCACCAGCGACAAACCCAATCCGACACCGCCCGAGCGTTCGCTGGCGCCGGGCAGGCGGTAAAACTTTTCAAAGATACGTTCGCGCTGGGCGACAGGCACGCCAGGGCCATGGTCTTGCACCCGGATGACAGCCATCGCGCCTTCGCGCACCAGCGTCAGGGTGATGTCGCCACCGCTGTAGCGGCGCGCGTTCTCCAGCAGATTGCGCACAGCGCGGCGCACCAGTTTGGCGACGGCCTGTACCTCCACGCCTTCGGGGCTTAGCACCTCCAGGTCCGCATCCACGCGTGCGCACTCTTCAGCGACCAGCCCCATTAAATCCAGCGACTCCGTGCTGCCAATGTCCACATCGGGCGACTCCAGACGGCTGGCCAGCAAAATTTCGTCAACGAGTTGATCGAGTTCGTTGATGTTGCGCTGGATTTCGGCTTTGGATTTCGAGGTGGCGGCATCAGGGCCCATCAACTCCAGTCCCATGCGAATGCGCGCCAGCGGAGAGCGCAGCTCATGCGAGGCATTGGCCAGCAAGGATTTGTGCGACTGCACCAGCGTTTCAATACGTCCGGCAGCGGCGTTGAACTGGTGGGCCAGATCAGCCACTTCATCTTGGCCCTGTGTGGCCACGCGCACGCTCAAATCCCCTTCGCCAAAACGCTGCACCCCGCGTTGCAGGTTCTCCAGGCGCTTGAGCAGGCGCCGAATGATGGGGAATACACCCACGGCCACGGCAACACCCACCAAGCCCAGGAGCCACAGAAAGCCAAAGGGTGGGCGTAACCAGAATGCCCAATCATTGTGGCCGTGCAGATTGCCGGAACGATTGGCCGCATTGCCAGCACGCGGTGTCATTTCCAGAAAGTAGGTGGCTCCGTCAGCACCTTCAATGGCAAAGCGGGGGGCTTCACCATCGCTACGCCGGATGCGCTCAAACGGCCCCTGTACCAGCACCTGTCCTTTGGCGTCGGTGATGGTCATCTCGCGGGCCATGGCTGTGGGTGAGGCGTTGTTGCGTGCATTGTGCTCTTGGGCCACTTGCCAGGCCCAGCCAACCACCAAGGTCAGCACGGCCACGCCGCCCACTACAGCCAGCCAGATGCGCAAATACAAGCGTTGAGAAAATGCGTTGAACATGAAACGTGCTTTGCGCTTTCAGTCTTGCTGTTTGGCAAAGACATAACCCACGCCGCGCACGGTGAGGATGCGTTTGGGGGCTTTCGGGTCCGCCTCAATGGCGGCCCGAATGCGGCCCATGTGGACATCAATGGAACGGTCAAAGGCTTCCAGCTCACGGCCCCGTACCGCTTCCATGATCTGGTCGCGGGTCAGCACGCGGCCCGCCCGTTCCGCCAGCGCCACCAGCAGGTCAAACTGGTAGCTGGTCAGCTCGCAGGCTTGACCGCTGACGTTCACAGTGCGTGCATCGCGGTCAATTTCCAGGGCGCCAAAGCGCAGCACGTTGGCAGCAGGCTGCACCTGTGTGGAGGTGGCGCTGCCATCGCCCCGGCGGCGCAGGATGGCGCGGATACGGGCCAGCAACTCACGCGGCTCGAAAGGCTTGGGCAGGTAGTCGTCGGCACCGATTTCCAGACCAATCACGCGATCCATCGGGTCGCCCTTGGCAGTCAGCATCAGCACCGGCACCTGGGCCACGGGGCCGGGCATGGCGCGCAGGCGGCGGCAGACTTCAAGGCCATCCATGTCCGGCAGCATCAAATCCAGAATCAGCAGGTCGGGCAGTCCGGTGAAGTTGAGGGCGCTGGCACCTTGCAAATGCGCCAGGCCGCTGGTGGCATCCGCGCAATGCACGACGGACAGGCTGTTTTGCCCCAGATACGCGCTCACCATCTCGGCCAGGCGCGTATCGTCTTCAATCATCAGCAGGGTGTGTGTGCTCATGCTTGCAGTGTAGATGGGCCACTTGTCTGCAACGTAAAGCAAAGGTAAATCCACAGCAATGGCTGTGAAAACCAAGATTGATAGCTACAAGCCCTTGTGTATCAAGGGCTAGGTGCCAATTTGACCCTGGAAGCTAAAGCGACCAGGATCAGCACGGGCAGGCCCAGGCATGCGGTGGCAATGAAGAACGGCTCATAGCCGTAGGCATCCACAAACTGGCCCGAAAAACCGGCCAACCACTTGGGGGCCAGCAGCATCATGGAGCTAAACAGCGCGTACTGTGTGGCCGAGTACTGCACATTCGTCAGGCTGGACAGGTAGGCAATGAACGCGGCGGAAGCGATACCGCCGGACAGGTTGTCAGCGCTCACTACCAAGGTAAGTCCTGTCAAGTCATGCCCGCGTGTAGACAGCCATGCAAACAGCAAATTGCTGGCTGCCGACAAGATGGCCCCCAGCATCAGCACGCGCATGACGCCCCAGCGCATGGCCATGGCCCCGCCTACAAAAGCACCCAGCAAGGTCATGATTACGCCAAAGATTTTGGTGACCGCTGCTACTTCGTCTTTGCTAAAACCCATGTCGACATAAAACGGGTTGGCCATGATGCCCATCACCACGTCGCTGATCCGGTAGACCGCAATCAGCCCCAGCACCAGGGCGGCCTGCCAGCGATAGCGCTGGATAAAGTCGGCAAATGGGGCAATCAACGCGCCTTGCAGCCATTCCGCCAAGTTTTTGGCAGGCGGCAACGCACGAGGATTGGGCTCGCGGGAGCACAGCACGGTCACCGTGCCCACCAGCATGCTGGCAGCCATTGCGAGATAGGCCACTTGCCACGCGTTTTGCATATAGCCGGTTTCAGCGCCTTGCACCCGGGCGGCAATCCACAGCGCGCCAGCCCCGGCCCAGATCATGGCCAGGCGATAACCCGTCTGGTAAGTGGCAGCCAGCGCGGCCTGCCGCTCGGTGCCTGCGGATTCAATACGAAACGCATCCAGTGCGATGTCCTGGGTGGCCGAGCCAAAAGCGACCGCCAGCGCGCACCAGACCACGGGGTTGAGCGAGAGCAGCGGGTCATTGAAAGCCATCCCGATCAAGCCCGCCATGATCAAGGCTTGCGACAGGAGCAACCAACTGCGCCGGCGTCCCAGCCTGCGCGTGAGCCAGGGCAGGGGCAGGCGGTCTACCAGCGGCGACCACATCCATTTGAATGCGTACGCCAGTGCCACCCAGCTCAGATAACCAATGGTGGTGCGGTTAATGCCTGCTTCGCGCAACCAAAATGAGAGCGTTCCGAGTACCAGCAGCAAGGGCAAACCGGCAGAAAAGCCCAAAGCCAGCATGCGCAGGCTGGCCGGTTCTGCATACACCTTGAAGGTGGCTGCCCAAGAACGGCGGGGAGAGGCGGCAGGGGTGGCGGCGGGAGAGGGTGCGTCGGACATGGTGCAAGAAAAAGCGTTGCTGCATTATGACCAGCGCAGCTACCATGCAAGCCTCACCATGCCCACCACCGCGCCGCTTGTTACTGTTGATTGCAGCATTCGCCACTATGGTGGTGAACATGCGCCGCATGTGCATGAGGCACACGCGCAGCTGCTGTTTGCCCTGTCAGGGCGCATGGAGCTGGAAGTGGAGGGGCGCAGCAGCTTTGTCGATACCGCCTGCGGGTTGCTGATTCCTGCAGGCAGCAGGCACGGCTACCTGGCACCGCCCGGCGCGCAGATGCTGGTCATGGACGTGCCCGGCATGGCGCACACAGCGTTAGAGAAGGTGCGCCGCTTTCAGGTGCCGGCGGCTGCGCGCTGCCAGCCCGGCCAGCTGGCGAACGATGTACGCCTGCACATGCTGCTGCAATCGCCCCCGTTGTTGCCACGCCGTGGTGTGGATGTGCAGGCCATTGAGTAACAGATCCGGCGAACTCTGCATGCCGCTTGGCCCACAGCGCGCATGGCAGCGCTGGCACACCTGAGTCCACAGCGTTTTCACACCCGCTGGCAGGAGCTGACCGGCACCACCCCGCAGCAATGGCTGCGCGCATTGCGGCTGGACGAAGCCGAGCGCCAGATTGCGCGAGGGCGCAGCCTGCAGGCCTGTGCCACCGATTGCGGCTACGCCAGCGCCAGTGCATTGGCCTATGCACTGCGCCGGGATCGGCACCTCGGGGCGCGGCAGCTTCGCACTACGCGCTAAGCGGTACTGGCCTGCATGCGCAGCCCCCAGAATGCGCGTTTCTCGACATTGGCTGCAGACATTGCTGGCAGCATCGCCGGTATGCCGTATTCGTCTTCTTCTCTGCACGGGGTCGTCCTCGTACTCTTGGCCTCGGTGCTCTGGGGCACCACGGGCACTGCCCACAGCTTTGCGCCCCCGGGCATGTCGCCGTTCTGGGTGGGCGCGTTGCGTCTGGTGATGGCGGGGGTTTTCTTTGTCATTCTGGGCCGCCTGCTCAAAGACAGCGTTGCCCTGCGCAGCACACCGCTGAACTGGACACGCATGCTGCTGTGCGCCCTGTGCATGGTCACCTACAACATGGCATTTTTTGCCGGGCTGCAATACACGGGCGTTGGATTGGGCACTGCCGTGGCGATTGGTTCGAGCCCCGTGTGGGCGGGCTTGCTGCAAGCGGTGTTGCTGCGCAAATGGCCCAGCCCGCTGTGGTGGCTGGGCACCGCAATTGGCGTGGTGGGTGGTTTTGTCATGACGCTGGGCAAAGGCGCTGACATGGGCGGTTCTGCCATCGGCCTGCTGCTGTGCCTGCTGGCCGGTTTTGCTTATGGCGCTTACGCCGTCATCAGCCAGCCGTTGATCCTGCAATCTGGAGTCACTCGTGTGAATGCGTGGGTGTTTTTGAGTGCAGCACTGATGGCATTGCCCATTGCCGCCTTGCTCGGGGGTACACCGCAGGCCAGCGCACAAGGCTGGGCCGTGGTGGTGTACCTGGGCATTGTTGCCACCGGGTTGGCGTATTTGCTGTTCTCAATTGGCCTGCGCACCATTTCGGCGGCCACCAGTGTCGCCTTGAGCAAGTTTGAGCCCATCACGGCCTTTGTGCTGGCTATCGTCGTGGTCGGGGAAGATCCCCACTGGCTGGCTTTCGTGGGGCTGGGTTTGGTATTGCTGGGGCTATCGCTGGTGGTGCACAGTGAAATGCGTCCGCGCCGACAGCGCCCAGTGAGCGCGCTGCCCTAAACTTTGGCCATGCATTTTTGGAGCATGTTATGAGCCCCCAGCACGTCTCGCCCCCTGCTATGTCCAACGCCAGCGCCTGCTGGTGCGGCGCAAGCCACAGTGATTCACCCAGCAAAAAACCCCGCAGCCTGTGGCAGGCACGGCGCGCATTTTTACAACTGGGCGGTGCCGTAGCCGCCAGTGCAGCATTGCCCGCAGTGGCGCAGGTAGAAGTAGGCAATGCCTCGCGCCTGCGCCATTTGGTGCCTGCTGAAGAGTTGGAGCAGGCCGCCGAGCAGCAATACGCGCAACTTTTGCAGCAGGCCAACGCACAGGGCGCCTTGATGGCAAGCAACCACGCACAGACCCAGCGTTTGCAGCGTATTGCGCGAGACCTCATTCCGTTTTGCACCAAATGGAATGACCGGGCCGCGCAATGGAAGTGGGCCGTAGCCCTGATTCGCAGCGATGACATCAACGCGTTCTGTATGCCGGGCGGCAAGATTGCGTTTTTCACCGGCATCATCGAAAAATTGCAGCTGACGGACGATGAAGTCGCCATGATCATGGGGCACGAAATGGCCCACGCCCTGCGCGAGCACTCGCGCGAGCAACTGGCCAAAAACTCTGCCACCAGCATTGGCATTTCCCTGGGGGCGCAATTGCTGGGGCTGGGCGATGTCGGCAATTACGCGGCGCGTTTGGGCGGTCAGCTACTCAGCCTGCGCTTTAGCCGCAATGATGAAAGCGATGCCGATCTGGTGGGGCTGGAGATTGCAGCCCGCGCGGGCTACAACCCCAACGCAGCCGTGAGCCTGTGGGAGAAGATGGGCCGCACGACGGGCAGCAATAGCAATGGTCTGTCTTTCCTGTCCACCCACCCCAGCGGGCCCGAGCGCATTCGTGAATTGCAGCGCAACGTTCCCCGGGTCGAAGGTCTGTACCAGCAAGCGCGGCGCGGCTGAAAACTTGTTTTCAACCAAAAACCGCCGCTGCAGCACTGTGCAGCGGCGGTTTGGCTTTGGGTGGCGCTGAATGAAAAACGCTTTTCAGTCAGCTTAATGGTTGCCAACGTAGGGGTTGGTTGTGCGTTCACGGCCAAAGCTGCTTTCAGGGCCGTGGCCGGGAATGAAGACCGTCTGATCCCCCATGGGCCACAGCCGCTCCACGATGGAATCAATCAACTGCTGGTGGTTGCCTTGGGGGAAATCGGTGCGGCCAATGCTGCCGGCAAACAGCACATCGCCTACAAAACAGCGGTCAATCTGCGGAGCATGAAACACCACGTGGCCAGGCGTATGGCCCGGGCAGTGGCGCACGTTCAATGTCTCCTTGCCAATGGTGACGCTGTCACCATCCTCCAGCCAGCGTGTGGGCGTGAAAGACTGGGCGGGCGGAAAACCAAACATGGCCCCTTGCTGGGGCAGGCCCTCAATCCAGAAGGCGTCGCCCTTGTGCGGGCCAATAATGTCCAGAGCCCGGGCCTGGGCCAGCTCTGCCACCCCGCCAGCGTGGTCAATGTGGGCATGCGTGAGCCAGATGGCCTTGAGCTGAAGGTGCAGGCGCTCCAGCTCCCAATGAATAGCCTCCAGGTCCCCGCCGGGGTCAATCACGGCAGCTTCTTTGGTTTGGTCGCACCAGACGATGGAACAGTTTTGCTGAAAAGCGGTGACGGGGATGGTGTGGTAGCAAAGCATGGTCGGCAGTCTCGCAGGGGATGGATTTTTCGCCATTGTGACCCAAGCGCAGCAGCCACAAAAAAGGCTTGTGCAGCCCTGTTGCACAAGCCTTGGCAAGCACCGCTCGCAGGGTTTAGCTGCCGAGCTGCAGCGTGCCGCGCATGATGAAGGAGTGGCCCGGGAAAGAGCAGAAATAGGTGTACTCCGTACCTGCCTTGAGCTGGGCTACGTCAAAGCCGAAAGTGGTGCTTTCTCCCCCGCCGATCACCGTCGAAAACCCAATGACGCGCGGGTCATTGGGTTTGACGTACTCGGCACCTGCCCCGGCCTTCATGCCATCGGCCGCGGCAGCGTTGGCGTCTGCCGTGCTGGTCAGCACGATGTTGTGGCCCATCGATGACTTGGGCATCTTGCCCGTGTGCTTCAACGTCATGGTGTATTTGGCGCAGGACTTGGGCACTTCCACCTTCTTGATGTTGAACTGCATCTGGTCATTGCCTTCAATGGTGATGGCGCAGTCAGCAGCCAGCGCCGGGGTGGCCATTGCGCCAGTTGCCAGCAGGGCCAAAGTCATCCACATCTTTTTCATGGCAAATATCCTTTTCGTGATCAAAGAAAAACACATCGCGGCAGTCAACCGGCTATGGCCATGTTTCTGCACGCAAACTGACGGTAACGGCTTGCATTGTGTGACATCGTTGGCGATTGGCATTTCTTTTACGGCATCCGTGCAACGGCTTTGCCGTGCTTTACGGTCGACTTTTGTGTGATATCAAATAACGCCGGTTGCTTGGCAGCATTGACTCAACAAAAAGATAGCTACAAGCCGTTGTCATAGAAGGTTTTCGCGGTGAAAACTATCACAAAGGCTTTATTTATAACGGCATGAAGCTCTTGAAAACATAGCTATGCCCTGCCGTTTTGCGGTTGCCAAAGTGATAGGACCAACAAAAGGCTGAACTTTGTGGCAGCCATGATTCGTTAGCATGGGGAAAGCCATTAGCCCCAGTCCGGCAGCGGCCGGGCTGGGCTTGCATAATTTCAGCTCTTTTGCCTTCTCCGCTTGCCCAGTGAATTTTCTCCCCCTCGATGTACCTGAGTGCTTGCCCGCATTCACTGACCGTGAATTTCGCGATGCCTTGGGCCAGTTTGCCACTGGCGTTACGGTGGTGACTGCGTGTGATGCGCAGGGGCGGCCAGCGGGCATGACGGTGAGCTCGTTCAACTCCGTCTCACTGACCCCGCCTTTGGTGCTGTGGAGCCTGGCGCGCAGTGCCGGCAATTTTGCGGCGTATGCGCAATGTCGCCATTACGCCATCCATGTGCTGGCGGTCGATCAAAAGCAACTGGCGCTGCAGTTTTCGCAGCGCGGCATTGATCGCTTTGCCGGGGTCCATTGGGCGCCTAACGCGCACGGCGTACCTTTGCTGAGTGGCGCACTGGCCGTCTTCGAGTGCCAGGCGCGTAGCCGCTACGATGAGGGTGACCACGTCATCATGGTGGGTGAGGTACAAGCGTGTCGCCATAGCATGCAGGCCGCGCCGCTGCTCTACCACCGAGGTGCCATGCGCGGCGAATAATCCGCAGTGGCCCCAGCCCCATGATTTTGGGATACAAAAAAACCGCAGCCCTCTTGCAAGAAACTGCGGTTTTTTTGTGGGCGCAGTGCATGCGATGCATTGCGCGGCGTAGACGTTTTAGCGCGTGGCTTCGGGCAGCTCGATCTTGACTTCGAGCACCTCCAGATTCTCTTGGCGCTCCAGGTGCACCCTGATGTCTTCCGGGTTGATGGAGACATACTTGGAGACCACCGCCATTAACTCTCGCTGCAAAGCTGGCAGGTAGTCCGGCTGGGTCATGCTGCCACCGCCCACGCGTTCGCGCGCCAAAATGATCTGCAGGCGTTCTTTGGCGACGGAGGCAGACTTCTTTTTTTCGCCCAAGAGCAGGGACATGATCGACATGGCTATTTACCTCCCACCAAAGATGCGTTTGAAGAAACCGGGCTTGTGCGCCTCGGTAAAGCGCATGGGAAGCTCTTCTCCCAGGAAGCGAGACACCACATCCTTGTAGGCCTGCGCAACATCCGAATCGGCCATGTGGATGGCCGGAACGCCCTGGTTCGAGGCCTGCAGCACGACTTCAGATTCAGGGATCACGCCAATCAACGGAATGCGCAGGATGTCTTCAATGTCCTGGATGGAGAGCATCTGGCCATCTTCCACGCGGTTGGGGTTGTAACGCGTAATCAGCAGGTGCTCCTTGATGCCCTTGCCGCTGAACGCCTTGTCCGTTTTGGAGCTGAGCATGCCCAAGATGCGGTCCGAGTCGCGCACGGAAGAGACTTCGGGGTTGGTCGTGACCAACGCTTCATCCGCAAAGTGCATGGCCATCAACGCGCCGCTTTCAATGCCGGCGGGGGAGTCGCAGACGATGAACTCAAAGCCCATGGCGCTCAGATCATCGAGTACTTTTTTGACGCCCTCTTGTGTGAGTGCATCTTTGTCGCGCGTCTGCGAGGCGGCCAATACGAACAGGTTGTCGCACTGCTTGTCTTTGATCAGCGCCTGGTTGAGGTTGGCCTCACCCTGGATCACGTTGATCAGGTCATAGACCACGCGGCGCTCGCACCCCATGATCAGATCCAGATTGCGCAGGCCGACGTCAAAGTCGATCACCGCTGTCTTGTGGCCGCGCAATGCAAGACCAGAAGCAAAACTTGCACTGGTGGTGGTCTTGCCAACGCCACCCTTACCGGAAGTCACTACGACAATTTTGGCCATGTTTGCAGGGTTCCTTAGAGAGAATCTTGTACAGAAATAAGTTCAAAGAGAGCGATGCAGTTGGCACTCATGCTAAACGCATTGGTTCAATTACCAACTTTTCGCCCTCTAAACGGGCCTGGGCAGGCTTGCCTGCGATGTCTTTGGGCAAGTCTGTTTCCAAAGCCCGGTAGTTGCCCGCAATCGACAACAGCTGCGGTTCCATGCAGGTGCTGAAAATGCGAGCTTCGGTATTGCCGCGCGCGCCCGCCACCGCCCGTCCGCGTAAGGGTGCATAGACATGCACATTGCCATCGGCAATCACTTCTGCACCGTAGCTGACTACCGCCATCACCACCAGATCGCAACCCTTGGCATAGACCTGTTGGCCAGAGCGCAAAGGCTTGTCAATGATCATGGCGTTGGGCGCAGGCGCGGGGATTTCTCGGATGACTTCCACCGGCACTTCCCGAATGACTTCGACCTCCCGCACCTCTTGCTTGGCACGCACTGGGTGGGCATCGGGTGCGGGCATCAAGCCCGCAGCGCGCGCCGCCGCCATTTGTTCGGGCGAGCCATTGCACACGGCCACAGGTAAGGTCCGGTGGCGCTTGAGCAGTTTGATGAGTTTGGGAAAGTCGATGGCATCGGTGCTTTCCTGCACGTGCTGCAAATCGATCAGAACCGGATCGTTATCGAAAAAATCGGGGTCGTCTGCCAGACGCTGAGCCAGATCAGTCGCTAAAACAGAGACGTTGGTGTCTCGCAATGCCACGGCCATGACAGGAAGCTGTGCGCTTTTAAGATCAAAGCTGGAACGGGCTGAGCCCTGCGGTTCAACGGCCATGGTGGGGTGTGCTGTATAGAAGAGGGACGCGAACTCAAAACGCACCAAGTGTACCCCGCAAGCCCGTATCAACAAGGCTGTTGTACGAGGTGCAAGCAACAGTTGGTATCAGCATTGCGGGCAAGTTTTGGCGGGGGCTTGGGCCAGGCTACGCTGGGCATAGCCGACAAACCAGGCCAGACTGGCTGGGTTGGCCATCGTGTCCGGGTTCACAACTTTCTCCAAAGGCTGGCCCAGAAGGAGTTTTTTGATCGGCAGCTCCTGCTTTTTACCAGTGAGCGTGCGCGGAATCTCCGTCACTTGCACGATCTCATCCGGCACAAAACGCGGGGACACAGCCTGTCGGATGGCGTTCGCAATCTCTTGGCGCAATGGGTCATCCAGTTGCAGGTTGGGCCGCAGCACGACAAACATGGGCATAAAGCTTTCACGGCCCAAGTACTCCAGATCCACCACCATGCTGTCGAGCACTTCGGGCAAGGCCTCGACGGCGCTGTAGATCTCGCTGGTGCCCATGCGCAGGCCATGGCGATTGATGGTGGCGTCACTGCGGCCATAAATCGTGCAGCCGCCGTGGGGGCTGACTTTGAGCCAATCACCATGTCGCCAGACTCCGCCCATGCTGGCAGGGCCATTGCCGCCGCCCGGCTGGCGGCCATGGCCGGCGGGATACATGTCAAAGTAGCTGCTGAGGTAACGGCGATTTTCTGCATCTCCCCAGAAATACAGTGGCATGGACGGGATGGGCTGGGTGCAGACCAGTTCGCCTACCGCATCTTGCACGGGACTGCCTGCCTCATTCCATGCCTGCACAGCCGCCCCCAGCATGCGGCACTGCATCTCCCCGGCGTGCTGCGGCAGCTCACGATTGCCGCCAATAAAGGCACCACAAAAGTCAGTGCCACCCGACAAATTGTTCCACCACAGATGGGGGGTGCCCATGCGCTCAAACTGCTGGGTGCCCCAAGCCTGTACATCCGGTGGCAGCGGTGAGCCGGTGCTGCCCAGGCCCGTGATACGCGACAAATCGCCGCATTGCGAGAGATCCAATCCTGCTTTCATGCAGCTGGCGTAAAAAGCCGCACCCGCACCAAAGCTGGTGATCTGATGGCGTGCCGCAAAGCGCCACAGCACGCCCCAGTCGGGCTGGTCTTTGCTGCCGCTGGGGCTGCCGTCGTAAATCACGCACGTGGTGCCACCCAACAGGCCACCGACCTGTGAATTCCACATCACCCACCCGGTAGAGCTGTACCAATGAAAGCGCTCGCCCCAGCTTTGGGGGGCGTAGCTGCAACCCACATCGTTGTGCAGCGCTTTCATGGCCAAGGCCACCAACACAATCCCTCCGTGTCCATGCACGATCGGTTTGGGCAAGCCGGTGGTGCCGCTGGAGTAAACGATCCACAAAGGGTGATCAAAAGGCAGCCAGCGTGGCACAAAGTCCTGTACTTGCGGGCCGTCGGCTGCCACTGCATGCTGCCAATCGGCACTGTCGCCGACAGCCTGGCTGGCATACGGTGTGCGCAGCACCAACATGTGCTGCACAGAAGGCAGTTGTGCACGCAGTTCGCTGGCGATCTGGCTTCTGTCCATGGGCTTGCCCGCGTAATGCACCCCATCCACTGCAATCAGCACCTTGGGTTCAATTTGCTGAAAGCGGTCCAGTACCGCAGCAGTGCCCATGTCTGGCGAACACACGCTCCAGACGGCGCCCAGGCTGGCAACCGCCAAGAGTGCCACGACGGCTTGGGGAATGTTGGGTAAATAAGCCGCCACGCGGTCGCCTGGCTCTACGCCCTGGGCCTGTAAATGCAGGGCCAGCGAGGCCACTTGGCGACGCAGTTCGGGCCAGCTCAACTCACTGATTTCACCCAATTCGTTTTCGGCGATCAGCGCCGGCATGTGGGCAGCGTGTGCCGCATCGACATGGCGCAGCACTTGCTGCGCATAGTTCACCTGGGCGCCGGGAAACCATTGTGCTCCGGGCATGACATTGCGCCCGAGGGCCGCGCTGTGCGGCGTGGGCGACTGCATGTCAAAGTAATCCCAGATGCTTTGCCAGAAAGCATCCAGATCGGTCACCGACCAGTTCCACAGAGCGTCATAGCTATCGAAATGCAGGCCTCGCTGTTGCGCGAGCCAATTTTGATAGTCGCGGATGAGGGGCGTTCGGCGAGAGGAGGGCATAGAAATCAGCATGCGCTGACCTTATGCCGAGCGCCATGAAGCCACCATGTCACCAGCCCTGATTGACAAGCGGTAGGCAAAACCCATTGACATCTCGCAATGGGGCTTCTATTGACCCAATACAAGCGTTGCCGGTCGCAAAGCATCGCAAAATCGTTGAGCGAGCCCGCCGCCAGTGAGAGGGCACGATATTTCATTCATTTTGATGATTGCGCACATGTCCATGCACACCGATGTTCTGATCGTGGGAGCCGGCCCGGCTGGTTTGTCTCTTGCCATTGCCTTGGCTCAAGCGGGCCTGAAAGCCACCGTACTGGAGGCGCAAAGCCAGGAGCAGCTGTCCCAGCCTGCCCCCGATGGCCGCGAAATTGCCCTGACCCACCCCAGCGTGCAGACCTTGAAGCGCCTAGGCACCTGGCAGCGCCTGCAAGCGCATGAACTGGGCTGCATCCGGCAAGCCATCGTGCACGATGGCCCGGTAGGCCAGCGGGCTACGCTGGACATCGTGGCCGATGGCAGCGGCGCAGATTTTCTGGGGCGCATTGTTCCCAATCACGCGCTGCGCCGCACGGCATGGGAGGTGGCCAGCCAGACCGCCGGGGTCACTTTGGTGACGGATGCACGCGTCACCCAAGTTCACACCACCGATGCCTATGCCGAGGTGCACTACACCACACAAGACAGCGGCATTCGCGTAGATGCGCCACCACTGCGCGCGCCGCTGGTGGTGGCAGCCGACAGCCGTTACTCGGCCGTACGCCGCATGCTGGGTGTGGGTGCGGATATGCATGACTTTGGCCGCAGCGTGATGGTGTGCCGCTTGAGCCATACCCAGTCGCACGACGACAAGGCACACGAATGCTTTGGCTATGACCGCACGCTGGCGATTTTGCCGCTGCAGCCCGATCCTGATACGGGCGAGCTGCTGTGCTCTGCCGTGGTCACCACCGACTCAGCCGATGCACAGCACCTCATGCAGCTTTCACCCAATGATTTTGCGGCGCATGTTCAAGCGCATTTTCAGGATCGGCTGGGTGCCATGACACTGCTGGGAGATCGCCACATCTATCCCTTGGTCGCGACTTACGCGCACCGTTTTAGTGGCGAGCGTTTTGCGCTGTTGGGCGACGCTGCGGTCGGCATGCACCCCGTGACCGCGCACGGGTTCAACTTGGGCTTGTCGGGGGTGGAGCGGCTCACCGCAGCCATTGTTGCCGCACGTTCAGCTGGCAAGGATTGGGGGCGCAGCAGTGCCTTGAGCAGCTATGCGCAGGGCCACCACCGGCATGCTTTTCCTATTTTTCAGGGCACCAATGCGGTGGTGAAGTTGTTCACCGATGCACGCCCGGTGCCGCGTCTGGTGCGACAGGCCGTGCTGCAGGCATCGCGCCGCCTGCCTCCGTTGAAAACCGCCATCGTGGCGCAGCTCACCGGGCGCAGCCCTTGGCAATTGCTCAGCAAGCAATTGCCCAAGCTCCCTTTCTTTCCGCGCAAGGGCAGCTAGGAGCGGGTCTACGCAAAGCGTGTGTGTGCCAAATGGGGTTGCTGCTGGGCTTGATTGAGCCATTGGTGCAACTGCGGGTAGGCCTGGGTTGCGAACAGCGCAGGCAAGCGAAAGCGCACATAGTCCAGCGCCACGGCCGTCGTAATGGTGTCCAGCGTGGCGTGGTCTGCCAGCGGTGTGGGGCTGGCACTTTCCAGTTGCTGCAGCACGCGGCCGATGGACGTCAAACGGCGCTGGCCCATGACGCTGGTGTCCGCCTGCATTCCCTCGTATTTGCGGCCAATCACTACATGGAAAGCAGCCTCCATCAAGCCGTAAGCCACGCTGGTGCGCGCCAGCACAGCGGCAGCATGGGCGGCCGGCACCAAGGCGGGGCCGGTACCCACCATATCCAGGTACTGGGCAATCAGCAGTGACTCGGCAATGGCGCTGCCCTCGGGTGTGATCAGTACGGGAATGCGCAACTGGGGGTGTACGGCCAGCAAGGCCGGATCGTGGTTCCAGGGATCGGCGCTGACCAGCGTTAACTGATCTGCCAGCCCCTTTTCCAAGGCGACGACACGCACAACGCGGGCAAACGGGGATGTGGTGTTGAGAAAGAGCTGCATCAAGCGGAATGAATCAAAATTATCAAAAAAATAGCTACTACCCCTTGCTACACAAGGGCTAGAGGCTGTTTTTGCTTAGAAAATAAAACCAAGACAGTGCCCAGCGCCAGCGCTACGCAACCCCAGACAAACAGGCTGCGGTAGCTGCCCGTGCTGGCATAGCTGTAGGCCATCAGATAGCCCGCCGTGGCTTGCAGCAGTGCAAAAGCTGCGGTGGCATAGCCCCACATGCGTTTGTGGCGCGCCGGGCCGATCAGTTGCATCAAGTAGCCTGACGTAATGGCCGCCATGCCCGGCGACAGCGCGCCCACCACGAACCCTGAAACGGCGTGCCCGGCAAAGCCCACCCACACCAGCGGCAAGCCAATCGCCACGGCCTTCAACGCATAGGCCCCCGTGGTGGTGCGCCACCAGCCCCAGCGCGTGGCGCACAGCGAGGCACACAGCGGGCCTACGACGGCACCGAGCCCAAAAATTGCCCACTGCGTGGAGCCATAGGTGGCCCCCATATCCAGCTCACGCGCCAGGTAATCGACCCAGAACACGGTGTGCGGCACAAAGCCAAAGGCGTCGCTGCCATAGGCAATAAACACCAGCACCACGGGCAGCGTCCACAGCGCTGCAGCAGGCAGGGACGAAGGTGCGGCCCCTAGGGTTACGGCGACTGGTGCGGGTGCTGGCAATGCCCGCGCATAGCGCCAGCCCCACCACAAGGCGGCGGCGCTGACGGCGCTCAAGCCTAGCCATACCGCCGTCAAGCTTTGCTGCGCCAAGCTCGGTACCAAGGTGGCCGACAGCAGTGCGCCCACGCCAATGCCGCTGAACATCAGTGGCCCTAAAGCAGCGCGGCGCTCCAGGGGGGTAGCGGCCATGGCGACCGAGGGGCCAAGCACCATCAACATGGCGCCCGCAATGCCAGAGATCAGGCGCCAGACAAAGAACACCGGCATGGGCTGCGCAAAGCTGCAGCCAACAAAGCTCAGCATCACGGCCACCCAGCAGATCACCAGCATACGTACAGCGCCCAGGCGCTCAGCCAGCGGCGCAGCCGCCAGTGCGCCGATCAAGTAACCCAGCAAGTTGGCCGCGCCCAGGTAAGCGACTTGTTCCCCACTGAACCAACCGGCCAGCACCATCTGCGGCATGAGGGCGGTGTAAGCAAATCGGGCCAGCCCAACGCCACTCAAGGTAGCGAGAAAGCCAGTGAAAAACAGCGGAAGTTCAGAACGACGAATCACAGCGTACCTTGGAGTGAGGAAAGCAGATTAGGCCCTTGTCTACATCACGTCCAATGATTCAAAATGAATCTCTTTATCTTGTTTTGTGATGTGGTGCCATGCAATTGAAATCCTTACGCATTTTTGATGCCGTGTGCGACACAGGCAGTTTTGGTGCAGCGGCCCAGCGACTGCATACCGTGCAATCAAACGTGACGGCGCACATCAAAAAGCTCGAAGACGAATTGGGCGTGCAGTTAATGGAGCGCAGCAGCACACCAGTGCGATTGACGCCTGCAGGCCACACCTTGCTGCCGCATGCGCAGCGCTTGCTGCAAACCCATGACGCCACTTGCGCATTGTTTGCGGGCGATGCGCCGCCGGCAGGCAGCTTGCGCATTGGTGCCATGGAAAGCACGGCGGCACTGCGCCTGCCCAGCGTGTTGGCACAGCTGTACCAAGCCCATCCACATATTGATTTGCAGTTGCGCACGGGGCCGTCAGGCTGGCTGCTCGAAGAGCTGCAACGTGGCACTTTGGACTGCGCGCTGGTGGCGGGGCAGCCACCGCATCCGCGCTGGTGGGGGCAGGCAGTGTTTCAAGAAGAGTTGGTGCTGGTGAGCTGTGCGCCGCTGCAGCAACTGCCATCTCCTGAGATGCTGCTGAGCACACCGTTTTTGGCGTTTCGCCAAAGCTGCAGCTACCGCCAGCGCATTGAGTTGCTGCTGGCCAGCCAGGGTATTACGGGCGTGCGCATCATGGAAATGGGATCGCTGGACGCCATCTTGGGCTGCGTGGCTGCAGGCATGGGCTTTGCGCTGATGCCGCTGGCGCTGATGCACAGCCAGCAAAGCCGTTTTGGGGTGCATACCTTGGTGCTGCCAGAGCCCCTGCGCAGCCAGATTGCACTGGTCGACACCTGGCTGGTGGCGCCGGAGCGCGAAGGTTGGTCGCCGCAATTGCATGCGCTGGCTGATTTGCTGGTTGCGCCGGCGTTGTCAGCTTAGGGCGTGTTCACATTACCGCAGGTGTTCGCAAATCAAAGCGATGGAGACGA
>JADMKK010000042.1 GCA_015478895.1 Comamonas sp.
TTCTCCTGTGAGAGTCTCTACTTCTCAGCGCACTGGAATTACGGGGGGATTACCCATGGAGTAGTGCCATAGGGGCGGATTCAAACCTGAAGTGCAACACCTGCAACCGTTAAGGTCAGCAGATGTCTGCAAGTCGTTCGTCATACACCACCTCCAACCAGAAGACCGCCTCACCATAGCCAGCTTGCTACAACAGCGCTATAGCGTGCGTAGCATTGTTCGCAACCGAGTTCCTGAGCAAGGGTACGCAAGCAGTGACCATTGGAGATATGACTGTCTTGGCGATCCTAATGACCGTTACGAAACGGTTAGCAGTAGTTTATCTTTCAGTCCAGAGAAACAGTAATCGCTGCAAAGCAGACTAAATATTTAGCTAAAAAAAACTGCTTCTTAAAATCCAACTGCTTGGTTTTTTTGAAAAAAAATGCATAGCATTGTTTGTGCTCATCAGCTTTTTGATGGGCGCAGTCAATATCGCACCATAGGTTTTGGTGTCGTTGCAGTCAGGTACTGTGCTGTGTAGGAGGTGTATGCGCCGCCTACAGCACCTACAGTTATCTCATTGCTCGCTTGGCTGCTAACCGCAGACCAAGGAGAAATTATGAGTGATGTACCAGCACAGCCGACTAAGTCCAAAACGAGGGCTACTAGAGATGCTGTTTTTGACTATTGCAACGAGCTGAAGGCGCGTAGTTTTAAGGGCGATTATTGCCAGACTGTGGCCGCTCATTTCAATGCTGGCAACAGCACAGTCACCCCTCATATCAAAGCTTGGAGAGCCACACTTCCGTCTGTAGGTAGTTGGCCCATGGATGAGAGCACCCAAGCAGCAGCGAACAGCTTTGTCTCGCAAATTTGGGATGCAACTTGCGAGCTGGCACAGCATAAATTGGCTGTCGAAACGCTGGACTTGAAAACCAAGCTGCGCAATGCAGAAGAAATCATTGCGCAGTACAGCACTACGTATGATGAGCTCACCGGACAGCTTGCGCTGGAAAAAGAAAATACAGTGGCGCAAGCGAATGATGCTTATAAGACCGCGTCAGAGCTGGCCGGTATGCAGGAAGAGCTGAGAGAAGCCAGAAAGTCATTGCAGGCTTTTGAAGCATTGAAAGTGGAACACGAAATGCTCCACAAACAGCTCCGCGAAACAGAGCTCAAATTCAGCAAACTCGAAGGCAAGTACGAAGCCATGATGGAAAAGCGGGGTGCTGTATGAGCATCCTTTCTGCACTTCGCCGCCTCGCAGCTAAGGTCGATAACTTCCTTGATTCGAATGCCTCCTCTGCAGCCAACGACGCTCAATTCGCTGCGAAGCAACGCAATGAATTTGACATTACCAAACCCATCGATGCGGGAGCTTCTGATGGGCTTGGTAATGTGGTGCGTGTTCCGACGTTAGGAGGAAATGGCGTTAGCCAAGCACCGGCCTTGGAGGCACCCGGTACGGGGGGCTTCAAGGCGAGCGAGCAGCCGAGGGCTGCGCTGCAAGGAGGCGAAGCCTTGCCGCCGATGTCGGCGGCTAATGATGCGTCGCTTGACGCAGCATGGACTGCACGACAGCGTCTTATAGAGGCTGTTCGGCAGGCACGGCAGGCGCTAAAGCCATACGGCGACATTGATAGCAGCACCACGAAAAAGTACCGGCGTACTTTGCGCGCGCTGGCCAACGAGATGGAGCATATGCGAGCGACGTTGCCTAATGAGCCGGCACAGACCGAAGCTGAACGCGACTTACACATCATTTGTGCTGTGTTGGGTGGTCATGCACAGCACAGCAATACGTTCTATCTCTATAGACGTAGCCTGCAGTTTTGGGCGCATGAGCATCTCAAGCGCTGCTTGAGAACGCAGAGCCTTCTGCAAAAAAGGGCTCAGCGTAAAAGCAAAGGTGATCGTGACCACTTGCTGCCGGCGTTGATGGAGCGCAGCACTACCAAGCTGCAAATGTACTTGGCGTATTTCGAAGGAATTGCCTCTTTAGACAAACAGGCTTGTATCGAGGCGCACTCTGCGCTGGGAAAGCAGGTTGAATCGGAAGAGAGAGCGAGCAGCAAAAAACTGTTGAAGACGTTGAACCACCATGTGCCTACTTGGCAGACGGACTTTTTGGCGATCAATGCCCAATCCTCAAGTAAGTATCGTAGTCATACCTTGATTCAAGCCCTGACCGGTGCGAGGCCCGCTGAATTTGACCCTGATCGGGAAGCCTCTGAGAAGGCCAAAGAATTTAAGGGGAATGGGACCGCGGGAATTGTTGTTACTTGGCTGGCACCAGGGCTAATTCGGGTACGAATTCCGGGGGCCAAAGTCACAGATGATGCGGGGCATGTGGAACGTGTGATGGAGCTCAAGTTGCAGGGCATGCACGCTTGGTTTGAGCATGAGCTGTTAGCTGCGGGTGGCAAAAAACGTTATACGGTGCGGCCGCAGGCGCTGCGTGACCATTACGAGAGGGTTTCTGCTCAGCTTTATGGGCAGCGGTTTGTAGGCAGACAAAAAGTGCGTCTTCATGTGACTCCGTACTGCTTTCGGCATGCACTGGCAACAAGCCTGCGTTGGGAGGGCTGGAAGGCAGTGGAGATCGCTGCTGCACTGGGGCATCGCAGCACTGAGACGCAAAAGCACTATGGCTTTCGAAAAGGTGGTGCAACGCGACCCAAAGCGGTTCAGGATTCCAGTTTGCTGCGGGGTGCCGTAAAGACTAGCCAGGAGGTAAAGGTCTCTGCCAAAACTTGGGGGCTGGCATCCACGGTGTTGAATTCCGAGAGAGCAAAAATTTCGCCATAGTCGCTGCAGCAAGAGTATTGATGGGGTTGCTAATAACGAAACGTGCGTAGTGATGTACGTCAGCGGAGGCTGGGGTGCATTTGGGGATAGAGCAATTGCCCTTGAAAGCGCTTTCGCGCAACAGCCATAAAAGAAGGAGTCGTGATTGAGTCGCGAAGCCCATCCTTGTTATAGCTGCCCCTGTGAACCAAGGGCAGTCACAGACCGTGAATTAAGAGTCTGCTGGTGAGGCAGCAGACTCTTTGCGTACACGTTGATCCACCGCATCCACTAGATCACTGGCATTGCATTCCAGCGCATTGGCCAGATCAAAAAAAACGGACAACGAGGGCTGTGTCTGAGCGACTTCTACCCGTGCAATAAAGGAACGGTGCACGCCAGCCCTGAACGCTAATTCCTCTTGGTTAATACCCAAGCTAGATCTTCTGTGCTTGAGTTCGGCAGCCAGTGCGCTGAGCACTGCTTCATTCTGTGATTTGCGCATTGCACGCAATGTGTATGCATTGTTTCATTTATGCACCCGCATAGATGGTACAAAATAGGCAGCTTCGATGATCTCTACCAGAGATCGGTTAACGATGAAGAGAAGTTGATATGTGCGAAGCAATGCAGTCCACCCCCAGTGATGAAGAGTTGGACAACTTTCCCGATGACTTGACCTTGCAATGGCGTTATGCGAAAGCGCTGGGATTTGAAGTGATGGGGAATGAAGGTGAGCACTTTGCGATGAGGGGTGCTAGCGGACCAGTCTGTTTTATCGGCACGCCTGAAGATCAGGTCCCTACCTCCTATTTCTTAACGAGTGTTCCGCAAGAAATCTTGGGAAAGTTGCAGAGTTTGAATGGCGTTTTACTAAGCAATGATTCCCAAGGCGTCACCTGCAAGATTGGCTCAACCATTGCAGTTGGCCCAGATTTTTTGCGCGCAGCGATGCTAGGTGTTGCGAAGTTCAAGGGTAAGTAGGCAAACCAAGGCTCTGTAGGCTGGTTAGTTTTTTCAAAATTCCCATGAGTGCTGAAGTACACAGCGATCCACCTGATTCCAGGTTCAAAACCATGCACAAGCAGCATCAGAAACGCATCCTGTTTTTAGACTTTGATGGTGTCTTGCATCCACTACGGGCAATTGCAGGTGCCAAGCCTCCGCAGACACCTGCACAGATCCGAGCCGGCTGGCCGCAGACGTTTGAGCACTTGCCTGTGTTGGTACGCTTACTGGCAGCACATGAAAACGTGGGCGTCGTAGTCAGCAGCTCGTGGCGTCAGTTCCTCAAAGAAGCTGAACTGGTTGAGCTACTGGAAAGTATCAGGCCATGGTTTGCAGGTGCCATTCGACATGGTGCCCGCGATGAGGCAATACGTGAGTACGTGAGAGAACACAGCATTGAGGACTTTGCAGTCCTGGACGATGTTGCCAATTTTTTTCCGGGGAGCTGGCCGCAATTGATCCTTTGCAATCGAGCACTTGGGATTTCTGACCTCGCGGTGCAGCGAAGACTTAAGGACTGGCTATTTCAGGATTGAGAGGGCTAAAGTCATCGCTTGCTGCTGAGCAGCCCCACTTTGCTCAGCGCACCGTGCAAAAATCCATCTCCAAGGTCAGTTGCCCAATCTTGGCATGCAGGTCTTTGAGGTCATCGACCGGTGCTGCAGGAGTGGAGGGTTAAACCAAATACGTCTGCCGCACGCTCTAGCAACACGCGCTTCTAATCCACTATCTGGCTGGGATGAACCTCATATTGCTGAGCCAGCTCAGCAACGGTGCGCTCACCGCGTACCGCCTCTAGAGCAACTTTGGCTTTGAATGCTGGGCTGTGCTTTCGTCGTGATTTGATGGTCATAGATCTCTCCAAGTTCGACCTGCTGAAAGGCCATTTTTACGGAAAGATCTCGCTTAGCTACTTGTTCAAAAAATCGGTGCCTCCTCCAAATTAGCAGCAACGGTAACTTTGCCTTGACAGCAAGCATCCCCCTTCATATCGCCCCAAACTGTCACCAGACTGTCACCAGCCCCAAAACAAAAAAAGCCCGCTACCAATAAAGTAGCAGGCTTTTTTGGCTTTATGCCGTATTCATGGTAGGGCGTGACAGACTTGAACTGTCGACCAAAGGATTATGAGTCCTCTGCTCTAACCAACTGAGCTAACGCCCCAACCGGATCTCGCTAGTCATAAAGACTTGCAAAACCCGCTTATTGTAGCGGCTACCGATGGTGACTCAGGGCATTACTGACCAACTTCGAAGTGATGTCGACAATCTGAATCATCTTGTCGTAGTTCATGCGCGTCGGCCCTATAACACCCAAAGTGCCAACGACTTGTCCATCCACTTCATAGGGAGCACTGACTACCGAGAGTTCCTCAAAAGGAATAACCTGACTTTCACCCCCGATGTAGATGCGCACACCTTCCGCTTTACTAGAGAAATCGAGCAAATGAAGAATTTGGGTTTTTTGCTCAAACAGATCAAATGCCCGACGCAGGTTGCCCATGTCACTAGAGAAATCGCTGACGGATAACAAATTGCGCTCGCCAGAGATGATGACTTGATCTTGTGGCTCTGGTGTCATCGCCTCTGCGCTGGCATTGACTGCCGCATGCATTAAGCCGGCTACTTCTCCGCGCAGTTGATCCACTTCTTGCTTGATGCGCTCTCGTACTTGCTCAATATCTAAGCCTGCGTAATGGGCATTGATAAAGTTTGATGCCTCGACGAGCTGAGAGACAGAGAACTCTGCTTGTGTAAAGATCACACGATTTTGCACATCACCCTGCGGCGAGACAATGATGACCAGAACCCTGCGTTCTGAAAGCTTCACGAATTCAAGGTGTTTGAATACCGAACTGCGTCGTGGTGCCATAACCACCCCCACAAACTGCGACATATTCGACAGCAGCTGGGCAGCATTTGCAATAACTTTTTGGGGTTGTTCAGCGGGCAAATCCGGCGCTACCAAACCGCTGTTTTGCACTGTCAGCATGGTATCGACAAACAAGCGATAACCACGCGCAGTAGGTATGCGCCCAGCAGAGGTGTGAGGGCTAACAATCAGGCCTAATTCTTCTAAATCAGACATGACGTTGCGAATGGTCGCAGGCGACAGCTCCAACCCTGAAGCGCGCGACAATGTCCGCGACCCAACAGGTTGGCCGTCCGAGATATAGCGCTCGACCAGCGCTTTCAACAACAACTTGGCACGTTCATCGAGCATGTAATGATTTTAATGATGTAATTTCCGCCATGATGTCCAAGTTTCGCCATGTTGCACTCATCGGCAAATACCAGTCCGCAACGCCTTCTACTGCGGCCGCCGAGCTTTCGCGCCACGTCCTGCAAGAGATTGCCCAGTTTTTACAAGCGCAAGGTTGCGAAGTTGTACTGGAATCGCAGACTGCAGAGCACACAGGCTTACACACACTACTGCCCAGCATGAATGTGGATGGTTTGGGCCACCATTGTGATGTGGGTATTGTGGTGGGCGGCGATGGGACGATGCTGGGCATCAGCCGTCACTTGGCCAAGTATGGCACTCCTCTGATTGGCATTAATCAAGGGCGCTTGGGATTTGTGACAGATATAGCGCTAGACAACTACCAGCAAGTGCTGGAGCCAATGCTGCATGGCGCCTACGAAGAAGATGCTCGCCCGCTCATGCATGCACGTGTAGTGCGCGAAGGCGAAGTAGTGTTTGAAGCTTTGGCCATGAACGATGTGGTGGTCAACCGCGGCGGCACCTCAGGCATGGTGGAGCTGCGTGTCGAAGTGGACGGATTGTTTTTGTCCAACCAGCGTGCTGACGGTTTGATCGTGGCCACTCCTACAGGCTCTACGGCATACACGTTGTCAGTGGGTGGCCCTCTAATGCACCCTTCGATTCCTGCTTGGCTGATGGCGCCTATTGCGCCGCACACCCTGTCCAACCGCCCCATTGTGCTGTCTGACCAGACAGAAATCATGATGGAAGTGGTTGGAGGACGCGATGTCAGCGCCAATTTTGATATGCAATCTCTGGCCTCTTTGCTGCACGGCGATCGTATTTATGTACGCCGCTCTGAGCTTAGCGTGCGCTTTCTACACCCAGTAGGTTGGAATTACTTTGCCACCTTGCGTAAAAAACTGGGTTGGAACGAGGGGGGCTACTAAACATGGCACTTAAACGCATCGCATTGCGAGACTTTGTCATTGTTCAGCAACTGGATTTGGAGTTGCATGCAGGCTTTACGGCGCTTACTGGGGAGACTGGTGCAGGCAAATCCATCTTGATTGATGCCCTGCAACTGGTGCTGGGTAGCCGCGCGGATACTGGTGTGGTGCGTGAAGGTGCAACTCTTGCCGATATCAGCGCTGAATTTGATGCATCTGCACATTTACAGTCTTGGCTGGAAGAAGGTGGATTTCCGCTCGAAGAATCGCTCTTGCTGCGCCGCGTTATCGACACCCAAGGCCGCAGTCGCGCTTGGATCAACGGGGCCCCCGCCACCGCCACCCAGCTACGTAGTCTGGGCGAAGCATTACTGGATATCCACGGTCAACATGCATGGCAAAGCTTGACCCGCGCCGATGCAGTCCGGGAGCTGCTGGATGCCTATGCAGGCGTCACCACACAAGGCGTACACCAGCATTGGCTCAGCCGGCGCGCTGCCAGCAAAGACTTGGAACATGCCGTCGCAGCGCAAGACACCTTGCAGCGCGAGCGCGAACGCTTGCAATGGCAGATCGCAGAGCTGGAAAAACTCAACCCAGCCACCGATGAGTGGGAGGAACTCAACACCCACCACACACGACTGTCGCATGCACAAGCTTTGTTGGAAGCTGCGCAAAATGCACTGCTTTTACTGGAAGATGACGAAACGGGTGCGACCCTCCCATTGAGTCGCGCCCATGATTTGCTGCAGGACAAGCAGCATTTAGAACCCGAATTTCAAGCGATTGCAGATGTCTTGGCTTCCAGCTTGGCGCAAATCAATGATGCCCACCATTCACTGCAAATTTATTTACGCCGCACTGAGCTAGACCCTGACAAATTGGCCGAACTGGACGAGCGCTTGGCACTGTGGATGCAACTGGCGCGGCGCTACAAACGCATGCCTGAAGAGCTGCCTGCATTGCTGCAATCTTGGCGTGAGGAGTTGCGCCAATTGGACGCGGTGGTCGATATCGACCACCTGCGCCAAGTATTGCAGCAAGCCAGCGACGCCTACCACGCTGCGGCCAAAGAACTCTCGCAGCAACGCGCCAAAGCTGCGCCCAAGCTTTCTCGCGCCATCACACAAGCCATGCAAGGGCTGGGCATGCAAGGCGGCAAATTTGCAGTGCAGCTGGACCGGTTGGCTGAGCCTAGTGCGCACGGCATGGATGCTGTGCAGTTTTTGGTGGCGGGCCACCCCGGGGCGACTCCCAAGCCGATTGGTAAGGTGGCCTCTGGCGGAGAGCTTTCGCGCCTGTCGTTGGCAATTGCAGTCACCACCAGTGAACTGGGGCAAGCCGGCACCCTTATTTTTGATGAGGTAGATTCAGGGGTGGGGGGGGCTGTCGCAGAAACAGTGGGCCGACTGATGCGCTCTTTGGGCAAAGACCGGCAAGTGCTGGCAGTTACGCATTTGCCACAAGTGGCTGCTAATGCAGATCACCACTATGTGGTGGCCAAAAAACGCGACAAAGCAGGCACCAGCAGTACCGTGGCCCCCGCCAATCAAGACCAAAGGGAGCGTGAAATTGCACGCATGCTGGGTGGCGAGAAAATCTCTGACACCACCATGGCACATGCGCGTGAAATGCTGCAACAAGCGCTTATGCAGTAACTCATCGTTGGAAAGCGGGTATGTCACTTAAATTAGAAATCGTCCTGGTCACTGGCATGGCGGGATCGGGGAAGTCTGTAGCCCTTCACGCGCTCGAAGATGCGGGCTATTACTGTGTCGACAACCTGCCTCCAGAATTACTTCCGCAGCTCATCCGCCTGCAAATCAAAATGCAGCGCACACGTCTGGCAATTGGGATTGATGCACGCAGCGCCGCCAGCTTGACGGACTTGCCACGGCAGGTGCAGAAAGCCAGGCGCCTTAAGTCCAGAGGCATTTTGCTGCATGTAATTTTTCTGGATGCTGGCACCAGTACCCTGGTGCGCCGCTTCTCTGAAACACGCCGGCGCCACCCGCTTTCAGCCAAAGACACGGTCAACAACAACCAAGTACTGGTTGAAACGATTGAGCATGAGCGCGAACTACTGGGCGAGCTGCGTGAGCACGCGCATGTGATTGATACGAGCAATTTGCGGGGTTCTCAGCTGCAAAGCTATGTCAAAGATTTACTGCAGGCACCCGCCGATCAGATGACGCTGGTGTTTCAGTCTTTTGGCTTTAAGCACGGGATTCCAGTGGATGCAGACTATGTGTTTGACGTGCGCATGCTGCCCAACCCTTACTACGACCTGGAGCTGCGCCCGCTCACCGGCAAAGACCTTCCTGTCCAAGAATTCTTGCGCCAGCAACCTGATGTCAGCACCATGCAGGCGCACATCACGCAATTCCTGGATCACTGGCTGCCCGTACTCAGTCGTAACCACCGCAGCTATGTCACGGTTGCGATCGGCTGCACAGGGGGGCAGCACCGCTCTGTCTTTCTGGTGGAGCAACTCGGTGCGCGCTACCAATCTCAATGGTCCACACTGCGCCGCCACCGTGAAATGGATGGGCGCACGCAGGCAGTCAGCACGGCTTCACATTAAAAACAAGAGCTACATGCCGTTGCAACAACTAGATTTCAGATACAAAACTATCTGAAAGCGTTGTTTCATCAAGACAAGCTGCTCTACTTTTTACTCAGCTGCCAGTGCTTCCAATAATTTACGCACGGGCGCAGGCACACCAAGCTGCGGCCAGTTCTGCGCAGCTTGCCAGCCTCCCTCTACGGCCAAAACTGTAGCATCCAACGCTTTCCCCGCGCCAGCTATATCGACAATGACTGGGTGAAGAAACAAATCACGGTGCGTGAGCACGTGCAACTGTGCAGGCCAATCGGCTCGCTCCCTCACCTTCACCTGCAAAGCCTGCAGTGCATGTTCCAAGGAGGAAACGTCCGCAAACACCGGCGGACTAAAAAGCCCCGCCCAAATACCTGTTGTTCCACCCTCAGAAGGCCTGCGTTGCAGCCAGACCTGGCCTGTTTCACTGCGCAGCACCAGCAGCCACCACGCCTGCGAAGTGCGCTTGGTCTTGCGCGTTTTGACCGGATAGTTTTGGGGATTGCCTTGTTGGGCGGCCTGGCATTTTTCCTGCAAAGGACAGACCAAGCAGGAAGGATTGTGCGGCATGCAAATCGTTGCCCCCAAATCCATCAAACCCTGCGTGTAGCGCGGCATTGCATGGTGCAAATCTTGGTGATCTTGGTGGGGCAGCAAGGCTTCAGCCATGGCCCACAAGGATTTTTCATTGCGACTACTGGACAAGTCTTCGCCATACGCCAGAACTCGCGTGAGCACGCGTTTGACGTTGGCATCCAGAATCGCTACGCGCTCGGCAAAGCAAAACGAGGCAATCGCAGCCGCTGTCGAGCGCCCGATACCTGGCAAAGTAGCCAGCACTTGCGCGCTGCGCGGGAAGTGCCCGCCATGCTCAGCCACCACCGCCTTCGCGCATTTGTGCAAGTTGCGGGCACGCGTGTAGTAGCCAAGGCCGCTCCACAGCGCCATCACATCGTCTTCTGGGGCAGCGGCCAGACTGGCCACATCGGGAAACTGCTGCAAAAACCGCTCGTAGTACCCAAGAACGGTGGTGACCTGGGTCTGCTGCAGCATGATTTCGGACAGCCACACACGGTAAGGGTCACGGGTTTGCTGCCAGGGCAAATGATTGCGGCCATGGCTGGCCTGCCATTGCACAACCTCAGAGGCAATAAAGGGAAGGGCTGAACTCAAAGGAAAATTACAAGCAAAAGCGTTGAAAACAACGCAGCTTTTTGAGTCGACGCTGGTGAAGCCGGATGCGCCCAAGGTGGCACTTTCAATACCGCGGACAAAGCTGCGTTTGCGTGCTTTCAATTGTGCATGTAGCTGGGAAGTGGCGCTTTTACCCTATAAATCCAGGTCATTGGCGGTGGATTCAAATCAGGCCCGCGACCGCGTAGCCCAACGCTTTAACCCTGCCCCTGCGTTACCCAGCTTCAAACCGCTGCAGCCACCGTCACGCATGCGCCCCATCACGCTTTCTGGCAACGCGGGCAGTAAAAAGTGCTGCGCTGACCTTGTCGCAACAAGGCAATAGGTTGGCCGCAATGCACGCAAGGCAAGCCGTCCCGGCCATAGACTTTTGCCTGCAATTGAAAATGTCCGGGCATGCCATCAGCGTTCGAGAAGTCACGCAGTGTGGTGCCCCCTCGCTCCACGGCCAGGGCCAAAATAGCGCGTATGGCGTCAAACAATCGCCGCGCTTTCACGGCGCTAATCATGTTGGCCGCGAGTGTTGGGGCAATCCGGCTTGCAAACAAGACTTCTGAAGCGTAGATATTGCCCACCCCCACCACCAGCTTGCCACTCAAAAGTAAAGGCTTAATGGGCGAGCGGCTGGCTTTTAAGCCTTCTGAAAATCGCTTCCAGCTGAACTGCTGTGTGTCCAGCGGCTCCATGCCCAGTCCATCTAACAGCTTGCGGGCAACCGGGTCTTGTTCACCCTGTGTTGCAATCACAGCACCAAAGCGACGCGGGTCATTAAGGCGCAAGAGCCCTTTGTCCGTATGCATTTCAAAGTGATCGTGCGCGCCCAGCAATGGCAAGACTGGCGCAAAACGCAAACTACCAGACATGCCCAAGTGCACCATCAGCATGCCTTGGTCTAAATCAATCAGCAGATACTTGCCGCGGCGGCGCACCTGCTGCACTTGCGCGCCCACTAAAGATTGCGGCTCGCACCCTAAAGGCCAGCGCAGGGGCTTGCCCATGGTGACGCCAAGAATCTTGGCTCCTTCTATCTGCGACGCGAAGCTACGGCGCGTTACTTCAACCTCTGGAAGTTCTGGCATCTGATGGTTTCACTCACAGCAGGGAAATGCTTAGATTATTATGGTTCGATGCCTCCCACACTTCGCATTTGGCGTTTGGCCCTGACTTCTGCAATTGTTCTTGGAACATTGCCCGCTTGGTCACAAGCCCCACTATTACCGCTGGAACAGTTTCCCCCATTGGAGTTGGAGCCTGTTGGGCAGCCGACCGCCGACGAGATGACGGCTGCGCTCAATGCAGAACTTTTTTATGAGTTGCTGGTGGGAGAAATGTCTGCAGCGCAAGGTGATCACACCAACGCTGTGGCCTTACTCCTGGAAGCCGCGCGCACCAGCCACTCGCAGCAGCTGTATCAGCGCGCAGCAGATCTCGCCCTCCAGTCACGCTCGGGGCAACGCGCTATGGTGGTTGCCAATCAATGGCTACAGAATTTTCCAGAATCGCGCGACGCCAATCGCTACACCCTGCATACACTTTTGGCGCTCAACCGTGTCTCTGAGACCCAGCCACACCTGACGCGTGAAGTAGCTCTAGTTCCCAAGCCCGCCAAACCAGCCACCTATCTGGCTATCGCGCAGCTCTACAGCCGCGTAAGTGACAAGGCATTAGCAGCCACTGTGGTTGAACAAGCGCTGCAGGCAGATATGGCCGATACAGAACTGGCGCCTGCTGCATGGGCCACGGTGGGCCATTTACGTGTCATGGCTGGCCAAAAAGACCTCGCGCGCCAAGCTTTGCAGCATGCCTACGAACAAGGCCCTAACAATGGAGCCACGGCACTGCTTGCTCTCGAATTGATGGAAGCGGGCGCACAAGACGTTGAGTACATGGTCAGGCACTATGTCCAGCATGATCCGGCCGCCACCATTCACATGGCTTATGTCCGCGTTTTGCTTGGTTTGCAGCGCGACAGCGATGCGCAAACCCAACTGAACGCCATTTTGCAGACGTATCCAGAGATGCCTGATGCATGGTTCTCTCAAGCTACGTTACAAGCACAGCGCGCTGAGTGGGAGGCGGCGCTTCAATCGCTGGAGCATTTCTTTCCGCTGGCGCAACAAATTCAATTTCCCGCAGCGCGTGATCTCGCTTTGAACCAGGCGTACCTGCTGTCTGCCCGCATCGCAATGCAGCGGAAACGCTATCCACAGGTCATAGAGTGGGTTGACCGTATTGCCCAAGGGGAAACTCTTCTTGATGCGCAAGCGCTTAAGGCACTGGCTTTAGCGCGGCAAGGCAAGTTGGCACATGGCCGGGCACTGATTCGCGCAGTTCCTGCGCGCACTGGAGAGCAAGAATTTTTGAAGCGGCGCGCAGAAGTGCATTTGCTGCGTGACGCCGATGCGCCACAAGAAGCTTATTTGCTGCAAAGAACGCTGTATGAACAGGCTCCGGAAGATACCAACCTTGCCTACGACACCGCGATTTTGGCCGAGCGCGCAGGCAAACTGGATGCCATGGAGACGATCCTGCGCCGAATCATTAAGCAAGACCCAGGCTTCTACCATGCGTACAACGCCCTGGGATATTCTTTTGCTGATCGAGGCATTCATCTCCCAGAGGCACGCCGGTTGATCGAAACCGCCCTGTCCCATGTGCCCGGTGACCCCTTCATCACAGATAGCTTGGCATGGGTGGAATTTCGTCTAGGCAACCACACCGCTGCATTGGCCTTATTGGAAAAAGCCTACGCATTGCGCGATGACGTGGAAATTGGCACCCACTTGGGCGAGGTGTTATGGAGCATGGGAGAGAAAAACCGTGCCCGCACCATCTGGCGTGCCGCGTTTGAACGCGACAGCGAAAATGAAACGCTGCGCCAAACTTTAGAGCGTTTCCAGATCAAGTTTTAGGAGCCTTGCCATGCGCGTTTTTTCTATGGCTCGCCGTACCGCAACCATCATTGCTCTGGGTTTTATCTTGCTTGGCTGCAGCACGCCGCCGCCCAGCAAACTGCCACTTACGGATATCGAGCACTTATGGAGTGGACGCTTGGGACTGCAAGTGCACGACCCCATGGCCCAAGAGCAGTCATTCAGTGCATCGTTCCAGCTTAAAGGCTCAACAGACCAAGGCAGTCTTGATGTTTTCACCCCTTTAGGTTCTCAGCTCGCCAAGCTGGAATGGCACATCGGCGCAGCACAATTACAGCAAGGCAACCGCATCACCCGTTCAGAATCACTGCAAGAATTATTGCAACTGAGCTTGGGCACCGCCTTACCGATCCAGGCAATGTTTGAATGGTTAGAAGGACGGCCTGCGGATGCATCCGGATGGGTTGCAAACCTTAGTCGATACTCCGATGGCCGAATTGCCGCACAGCGTACCCACCCATTACCGCAAGCTACTTTACGCATCGTGCTCGACCAACCCTAACCGGGTTCGCTAAAAAATCCTGCTGCGAACAAAGCCCTCGGCAGGCATTTCCACTTACTTATTTTTGCGCTCATGCACACCCTCTACGATGTGCCCGCCCCGGCCAAGCTCAACCTTTTTCTGCACATTACCGGCCAGCGTGCAGATGGTTATCATCTTTTGCAGTCAGTCTTCATGCTGATTGACTGGCAAGACCAATTGCACTTTGAAAAGACCCAATCCCCGAGTATTGGCCGCGAAGACTTGAATGCAAGTGCAGCCGAACTCCCTGGCGAAGACCTGTGTGTTCGCGCCGCAAAAGCGTTACAACTAGCAACAGGATGCACCCAAGGCGCGCGCATTGCCATCCATAAGCAAATTCCTGCCCAAGCGGGTATGGGTGGCGGCTCCTCCGATGCAGCCACCACGCTCATTGCACTGAATCGCCTATGGAACTTGAGGCTATCACGCCGTGAGTTGGCACACATAGGAATAGCTCTTGGCGCTGATGTACCATTTTTTGTGCACGGTGAAAATGCTTGGGTGCAAGGCATTGGAGAGCAAATCACACCTTTACGAGCCCAACACCAATTACCGCCTAGCGCGTTCTGGGTTGTGAAGCCCAGCACCGGCATTAGCACCCAAAGCATATTTTCTTCACCAAAACTTAAGCGCGATTCGGCCCATGCTACAATCGAAATCTTTGCTGCAGATCACTATGGCTTTGGCCAAAACGACTTGCAGCCTGTCGCTGAAGATTTATGCACGGACGTGAAAAAAGCAATCGCATTGCTGAAGTCACAAAATTTGCATGCTACAATGACAGGCTCAGGAAGTGCAGTATTTGCACGAGCAAGCAAAGCAATTGATTTTAAAAAGGCGCCAAGCGACTGGAAAATTAAGCTTTGCAAAAATCTGGAAAAACATCCTTTATACTATTGGGTGTCAGATTAATCAAGCTACCGGCTGATTGTTATCCATAACAATTGACCTGTGTAGGGGAGTCGCCAAGTTGGTCAAGGCACCGGATTTTGATTCCGGCATGCGAGGGTTCGAGTCCTTCCTCCCCTGCCAAA
>JADMKK010000043.1 GCA_015478895.1 Comamonas sp.
CGAGAACAATGAACTTCAGCAGCGGTTTCAGGCTTGCCTCTATAAGCGCAGTAGCCGAGACGCCGAGCCCCTCCGAAAATTTTCCAAACTGCAGCCGCACCGGCTTTTCGAGCGCCAGCGACAAGGCTTTTACAAATGCCTCCAGCTGGCTTTGCATCGCAACGAGCTGATTCTCGCAAGGGGCGCCTGGTGCTGCGTAAAGCCGTTGTTGCGCCTGTTTATCGAGCCACCCCTGCAGACGCGTGGTCAGTGCAAGGTCTTCATGGATTTGCCGCCATGCTGCAGCCTGGTCCAGCATCTCGACAAGTTGCAGGTGGGCCTCACGCAGCAGCGCTGTCGGACGTGGCGAACTGGACTGCTCGAGCAGCGCATACATATCGAGAAGCAGAATGCATAACTGTTCAAGTGGCCATATTTTTAGCGCTGCGGCTCCCTTTTCCAGCAGCGCCAATTCACGTTGCAGCAGCTGCACTCCGGAAGCAGTGCCAGCGTTTTGTGGCTGCATGACCTGCTGCAACAAACAGGCGAACGAGGCTGACAGCAAGGCAGGCATCGCCTGCAGTGCGACAACCTGGCGACCTGGCGCCATTGTACTTTCAATCAGGGCACTTTCAATCAGAGCACTCTCAGTAAGATCACGTTCAGTCAGAGCACGTTCAGCCCGAGCACTTTCATTCACCGCACTTTCATTCACCGCACTGTCAGCCCGAGCACGTTCAGAAATAACCGCATCTGATGCTAAGGGGTCGCTGGGTGACATCGAATTCATGGACGATGTCATGGAAGACATTTCGGCTGCGACGACAATTGGCAGGTTTGCCGTACGGCATGAGTCCGGCCATGCCAGCAGAAGCTGCCGTTGAAGCCGCTTGCACCGGTCACCCGAAAAGAAGTGAGGCTCGCAAGGCATGATTTGCGTCAGCAACTGCTGCATCAGGACAAGCATATCTGCAGTGCAGGGCTTGCCGATAAACCAGTGCTGCGCCCAGACCTGAAATGCAAGGCCTGCCAGGCGTGCCATCTGCGCATTGCCAGCGGCGGCCAATATCCAGCTTAATTTGTACAGGTGCTGTTTGGGCGCATCGAGGCTCTGAAAATTTTCTGTATCGGCTGTTTCCACCCAGGCCTGCAGTGCGTCGCGATGGAATAGAAGTTCGGCTTTCAGCAAAGCCTCCATGTCGCTTCCCGAGTCCAGGCTGAAGTCCGCATCCGACTGCGGGACCAGGGCTGCGTCCCGACCGATAGATACACCGGAGCCTGGGTGCGTTTGCACTCCAGGCAAGGCTCCGCCTTCTGCCTGCCCGCCTGTCGGCGCTTCAACACAGGTGCTCATCCTTAACGCGAACAGGTCGCACAGCAGTGTATGTCTGGCATCACTGGCGGGTTTGCGCCCGAGCAGGTGCAACCCGAGCAACGCGTTTGAAATATTCTGCAGTGCTGCCACCCAGGTGGTCTTTGCGCAAAAGACAGCCAGGCTTTCGCAGTTGTGAAGCAGTACCGCGAGCTCCGACTCGCAGAAATATGCCAGGCTCCAGTCGGACTGTGCGCAATGATGGGCAATCGCGTCGATTTGCTGATGCAGTAACGGTAGCACCAGGGCGTCAATGGCCGTGCTGGCGCCACTGTCTTCGATCTGGATTGCAAGTGTCAGCCGGTATTGTGCGCGCAGCAAGGCGATGCGTGGCGCGACATGTTGCGTTGCCTGCCTTTCGGCATGTGAAGCTGGCTTCGGCTGAATGCCGGGATCTGCTGGCGTTATAAAGGAGAAGAGCCGAAGCTGTTTCAAGGCGAGAATCCGAGCCGGGCTGTTCTGTGCGTTGCATGCAGCAGCACAATCGAACTGCTTCAGCCGTTCCAATACGCAGCGCTGCAGGTCGAGCCGCGAATCCGGCGCAAGTTGCTGCAATATGCGGAAGCAAAACTCCGGCAGCCTGCGTTTCGATGCGCCCGTTCTGTCGGCAATCAAGGGCACACATACGGCTTCGAGTTCGCCTGCGGCCTCGTACAGCGGATGCGTGTGCGGAAAAAAGCAGCAAAGCGCGACAACATCCCCGAGTGCCTGGCTGGCACTGTGCTGGTAACTGTAATCGCTTGCGGTATTGCCGCGTTTCAACAGCATAAGCAGCTGCGTTTGCAAGTGCTGCACCGCGCCGGTCACTGGCTGACGCAGCCAGACAGCTGCCATTGCAGATTGACGTTGCGTTGCAGTCATGGCGGAGCACCGGCCGGCAACTGCAATGACTGCAGCAATACACGTAGCTGCGCGGTATGAACAGGCCTGCTCAATACCGCTGCAGCGCCGGTGCCGCGGCCCCACTGAATATCGGTACTTCTGCCGGTGCCACTGATCAGCACGACTGGACAGGGTGCCATGGCAATCCGGCGCGCTATGGCGAAGCCATTGCCATGCAATAGCTGCACGTCGACAAATATTACGCTTGCCGCCGCAGTATCCAGCACCGTGGCTGCGTCGAGCGCACTGGCATTGATGACAGTCCTGACCCGCATGCGAAGCGACTGCAGCTGGCGCTGTAACTGCAATGCCAGCACCGGCGAGTCGTCCACGACCAGGGCCATTGGCGAGTCCGTCGTCATACTTTCGCCACTGCAGCGTCAGGCAGCAGTTCAAGCAGCTCTTCGGCTGTAAAGGGCCTGGGTAAGAAATACTCCGCGCCACTTGCACTGGCGCGGGCTCGCTGCACGTCATCGTCATCTGCGCTGCTGATGATGAGGCGAATGCTGCAGTAAAGCGGATGCTGCTTGACGAGAATACAG
>JADMKK010000044.1:0-22264 GCA_015478895.1 Comamonas sp.
CAACGACCCCCACCATGTCAAGGTGGTGCTCTAACCAACTGAGCTACGCGCCTGATTTTGCAGTTTTTCCCAAAGCAAAAAGCTTTGGTAGGCGCGATTGGATTCGAACCAACGACCCCCACCATGTCAAGGTGGTGCTCTAACCAACTGAGCTACGCGCCTGAAAAATCAGAAGTAGCGATTGTAGCATTAAATTTGAGAGCAAATTAAAGAAGCGCAGCATTAGCGCCGTCTGGCTGCGCGCACTCCTGAAACCCCAGCGACGATAGCCAACACTTTATTCAGCCGACCGGAGTCTGAGACCTCGACCGTGAACGTCATCCATGCAATGCCTTTAATAGATTGGGTCTGTACACCAATAACATTCGTTTTTTCTTTGGCAAACACATCGGAGATATCGCGCAGCAAGCCTTGGCGATCCACAGCTTCAACCGACACATCCACAGGATAGACGGCAGCCTGTTTCTGGGCTTTGAGGATTCCCCACGCTACATCAATGACCCGCTCTTCACTGCGGGCGGCCATTTCCCGAAAGTTACTGCAGTCTCCACGGTGCACACTGACGCCCTTGCCTCGTGTGACAAAGCCTCGAATGTCGTCGGGCGGCGCTGGCTTACAGCACTTAGCCAGTTGTGTCATGAGTGAATCGATCCCCACCACCAGCACTCCGCCTTTGCTGGCTGGATTGTTGGCCCGGGGTTTTCGCACCATGGACTGAATGTCTTCCTGCGGTTCCACAGGCTCAGGTGGGCGCAGAACAATCTCGATGTTGCGCAAGGAATATTCATCCTTACCCACCACTTCAAAGAGAGCATCCGCAGATTTAAAGCCCAGCTGCACAGCCAGATCATCCAGCTTGGTCGCCGTTTTTCCTTCGCGCTGCAAGAGCTTTTCAACCGCTTCCCGCCCCCGCATGACAGTTTCGTGCGTGGCTTGCGCATTGAACCATGCACGCACCTTGGCCTTGGCCCGGTTACTTACCAGATAGCCCAGTTCTGTGTTCAACCAGTCCCGCGATGGCCGGCCTTCCTTGACGGTGCTGATTTCCACAGTCTGTCCGCTTTGCAAAGGCGTATTGAGCGGCACCATGGTGCCGTCCACCCGTGCTCCACGGCAACGATGCCCCAGATTGGTGTGCACCGAATAAGCAAAGTCTACCGGCGTGGCCCCTTGGGGCAATTCGATGACGGCGGCATCTGGTGTCAGCACATAAATGCGGTCATCGAACAACCCTCGGTGGGAGGGGTTCTCAGACAAATCTTGCCCCCAGGCCAGCAACTGGCGCAGCACAGCAATTTTTGCATCGTACTCGCCAGCAGCACTGACGCCTGCGTAGCCTTTGGTTCCCGCCTCCTTATAGGCCCAGTGCGCAGCGACGCCGTTTTCTGCATGATCGTGCATGGCCTGCGTGCGTATCTGAATTTCAATGGCTTTGCCATGCTCATCGCGCACCACGGTATGCAACGACTGGTAGCCATTGGGCTTGGGCTTGACGATGTAGTCATCAAACTCGGATTCGATGGCCGCAAAATTCTCATGCACCCAAGACAAAGCCGTGTAGCAATCTTTGACGTTGGGCACCACCACACGCAATGCCCGCAAATCAAACAACTGATCAAAGTTGAGTGACTTACCGCGCATCTTTTTAATGATGCTGTAGATGTGCTTGGGCCGTCCAGACACTGTGGCACTGATGCTGTACGCGCGCAAGCCTGACTCCAGCCGTGAGCGCAACTGCTCCATGTACACCTCGCGCTCTGCACGCTTTTCATCGAGCAGCTTGGCAATCTTTCGGTACGTATCAGGTTCCAAAAAGCGAAAGGACAAATCCTCCATTTCCCATTTGATTTGCCAGATACCCAACCGATTGGCCAACGGTGCAAATACGTGCAGCGCTTCATACGCCATCGCGGGTGAAACAGGTCGCTTGCTGGCGGCATACCAGCGCAAAGTTTGCAGGCGCGAGGCTAAGCGCAACAACACGACGCGCACGTCCCGCGAAAAGCCCAGCAGCATTTTGCGCACAGTTTCGGTCTGTGTGGCAGGGTCATCGACCCGAACACTGGCATCACCGCCGCGTGCTTGCTGCTGAAAGTGCATGAGCTTCGTCGTCTCTACCGCCAGTTCTGCAAAGTTCGGACCAAATGCCTTGGTCAGTACTTCCAACGGTTTATTCAGGTGCATGCTGGCATACACCAAATAGCAGGCAGCTTGCATGGCTTCTGAGCCACCAATACCTTGCAAGATCGTGGCTGTGGCATCGGCATGCGCCAAGGTGTTTTCGCCGGAAGTGAGTTCTTCGCCAACCAACAGCGGCTCTGCAAATGCGCGCGCACGGAGCAATGCATCAACTTGATCGGGGATCTGGCCTGCCGTCGCAGCCAGCAAATGCGGCATTTCCGCAGGCGAGCCTGCTGGTGCAAGCTCTGCTCCCGAGATGGCCGAGAGCGATACTGCCTCAGCAGTCGAGGCTACAACAGCAGGCGGGAGTGAAGTTACGCTGCGCATACCATCTCCCAACCTTCATTCAAGCTGCATCCAGTCGTCAACTGCAGCAGTGCCTCACAAACTCGTGTCATTTATTACCCAACAAAGAAATCTTTTGCGATGGCCACTTGGTCATCTGCAACAAACGTGGGGGCATGCCCCACACCTTCAAGTTCTATATATCGCGCTCGCGGGCCGCGCTGGGCCATTTCGTGCGCTGAAGCTTGCGTGATCAAGTCAGAGTCTGCGCCACGAACGAGCAAAGTTTGTGCCTCAATCGCGTCATACAACTGCCATAAAACTGACTGCCCGTGCAAAGACTGCTCCTGTGTCATACCGCGCATGGGAACGGCGATCTGAGGGTCGTAGTGCAGCTTCCAGTGGCCATCTTCTGTGGCTTGCAACATGGGTTTGGACAAGGCCAGCCACTGCGCATCGGTATGGGGACCGAACCCTGCAGCCAATACACGCAAAGCATCGGCGGCCTCTTGCTGACTATGAAACAAAGGTGCTTGTCCTACATATTGAGCAATGCGCTGCAGCGCAGGCCACTCCAGCACCGGCCCCACATCATTGAGCAGCAGCTTGCGCACACGTACTGGCAAAGGCAAAGCAGGATTGCTCGCTACCGCCATGCCGATCAAACCACCCATGCTGGTACCAAGCCAATCGAGCATCTGTATCGGCGCTTGGGTATGCAACTGCTGCAGTAACAGCACCATATCGATGGCGTACTGAGGCACGCCATAAGCCATGGGGTCTGCCAGCCAATCGCTGCGCCCGCGGCCGACCACATCTGGGCAAATCACACGGCCATACTGGCTCAGTTCCTGCGCCAGCACATCAAAGTCGCGGCCTTGCCGGGTCAGGCCATGCACGCACAGCATGATATGGGGATGCCCTGCATCCCCCGTCTGGTTCCATTCCCAATACGCCATGCGGTGCTGCTCACCAGCCTTACCTGCAGCTGCGCCGGGGCAGGTTACGTAGTTCAGCCTAGGTTCAATCATGGGGGCCCAATCTCGTGCTTGCCGTTTGATAATGGATTCACCATCCTAATTCATATTCAAGCGGAGACTTACAGATGCTCAAGGGCAAAACAGCTTTGGTCACAGGTTCCACCAGCGGTATCGGTCTGGGCATTGCGCAATCACTTGCCGCACAAGGGGCCAACGTGCTGCTCAATGGTTTTGGCGAGGTGGACACCGCCAAAGCACAGGTAGCCGCAGCAGGCCAGGCCCACGGCATCACGGTGGATTACCACGATGCCGACATGAGTAAGCCGCAGGAGATTGAGGCCATGATGGCCTTTGCTGCCCAGCGTTTTGGGCATATCGACATCTTGGTTAACAACGCGGGCATCCAGCATGTTGCAGCCATTCAAGACTTTCCCACGGCCAAATGGGATGCCATTTTGGCGATCAATCTTTCCAGCGCTTTCCATACCTCTCGCCTTGCGCTGCCTGCCATGCAAAAGGCCAACTGGGGCCGCATCATTAACGTGGCTTCGGTGCATGGCTTGGTGGGATCGGCACAAAAGTCTGCTTATGTCGCTGCCAAACACGGCATTGTGGGTCTGACCAAAGTGACCGCGCTGGAAAACGCCACCACCGGTGTAACCTGCAACGCCATTTGCCCCGGCTGGGTACTCACCCCGCTGGTGCAAAAGCAGGTGGATGACAAGGCACAGGCTCTGGGGATCAGCGTAGAAGCCGCCACCGAAAAATTGCTTGGAGAGAAAGAACCCTCAATGCAATTCACCACCCCCGAAGAGCTGGGTGCTCTGGCTATTTTCCTGTGCTCGCCCGCCGCCAACAATGTGCGCGGCGTGGCCTGGAACATGGATGGCGGCTGGGCCGCGCAATAAAAAAATTGACGCGCAAGCCCTAAAAAACCTTGAACCAACTTCAAGGCTTTTTGCCCTCTATCCCTTATGTGATAAGGGCTAAGCGCTCTACTTATTGCAACTGCACGGAGCCCGACACATTCACTGTCACTTGGTCTTTGCCAGCCTCAACGGCCACTGCATCGGCGGACTCCATCTTGGCGCTGGCGGCCATCATGTTGCTGCGCTGCATGCGCACTACTGGATAGCTGTCCTGGCTGCTCACACTCACCTCCCGCAAGGTGTAGCTGCTAAAGCCCAATAGCTGCGCCAACTGGCTGGCGCGGCTTTTGAACTGCTCAATGGCTTGCGCCTGCGCTTGCTCTTGCACTTGAGCACGGCCTTCCTTGGACAGACCAAACCCCATATGGGCAATCGCCATACCTTCTTGCTGCGCAGCTGCTTGTGTGATGCGAGCAAAGTCCTTGCCTTCCAGCACCACTTCGGCACTGCCCTGCCAGCCTTTGATTTTTCCATCACTGCCATGACGCGGGTAGACACCAAAGCTGCCTGTACGCACTTGCATATCCTGCGCCTTGGCCTGGCTGCGCAAGCTGGTCATGGCGCGCTCCACCACTTGCTGCAATTGGCGCTGCACAGCCGCCGCTTCACTGCCTTCGCGCGAAGAGGACAAGGTCAACTGCAGCCAGTCTTGGTCTACTTCAACACTGCCCACGGCCGACAGCTGCACGACATTGCGCAAAGGCTCTGCGGGCACTTGCGCAAATGCAGTGGATGCCAAGCTTGTCAGCATCAAACCAGCCACAGATTGACGCAAAAAAACTGCGCCTACTTTTTGGAAATTCATTTTCAATAACCCTTTATGTCGATAGCACGCAAGCTAACTAGCAAACCTCTGCATTAGCTTGACAGACAACACCCCAAGCCCTTGACAGCCGAAACGCAGAATCAGGCAACACATGTAACACTTGGTCAATTCCGACGAAAAACGGGAATTTTTCTCGCCAAGCTGGTCAGAATCGGCTCTGTTACAAATTGGACTGGGGGTAAATTCATGACCACAACCAACAACCGCACCGACAAGATTCTCGTGGTAGATGACGACGCTCGCATCCGCGATCTGCTGCGCCGCTATCTGACGCAAGAGGGCTTTGAGGTGATGATTGCTGAAGATGGCAAGGCACTGAATCGTATCTTGCTGCGCGAAACGGTTGATCTCATCGTGCTGGATCTGATGATGCCCGGCGAAGATGGCCTGTCCATTTGCCGCCGCCTGCGTTCGGCCAATGACCGCACGCCCATCATCATGCTCACGGCCAAGGGCGAAGATGTCGACCGCATCGTCGGCCTGGAAGTCGGTGCAGACGATTACTTGGGCAAGCCCTTTAACCCGCGTGAATTGCTGGCACGCATTCATGCGGTGCTGCGCCGCCGTCCGCCGGTCGAAGCACCAGGCGCCCCTTCGGGCGAAAACGAAGTGGCCAACTTTGGGCCGTTCTCGTTTGACTTGGGCACCCGCGTATTGCAAAAAAATGGCGAAGAGCTGCCTTTGACTACCGGTGAATTCGCCATGCTCAAAGCCTTGGTACGCCACCCGCGCCAGCCACTGTCGCGTGAAAAGCTGGCCTTGCTGGCGCGTGGCCGAGAGTTTGAGCCTTTTGACCGCAGTTTGGATGTGCAAGTGTCCCGATTACGCAAGCTGATTGAAGAAGATGCCGCAGCCCCCCGCTATATTCAGACTGTCTGGGGCGTGGGCTATGTGTTCGTACCCGATGGCACGAACTAATTCATTGGCTCTCTGAAATCTGGGGTAAGGGTGCGCTGCGCGCCCGCTTGACATGGCATCTGCTTCTTCTTATTCCAGCCACCGTGATGCAGATGAGCGCCCTGCGCGCCATCCTGTTTCACGAGTCGGCCTGAATCTTTTCTGGCGCACATTCTTTTTGCTGGCCTTGCTGCTGCTGGGCAGCATTTTGGCGTGGCTGCAAACCTTGCGCTCCTTGGAGTTTGAGCCACGCACCCTTCAATCGGCGCAGCAAATTGCTTCCTTGGTGAATTTAAGCCGTGCAGCCTTGCAGCACTCGGACGCGATTGCCCGTGTCTCGCTGATTAAGACCATGGCTGACCAGGAAGGCGTGCGTATTTTGCCGCGTGAGCCTGCAGACGAATTCGAGCACGTTCCACCGACGCAGCTCAATCAGCGTCTGGACGAGTTACTCAGCACCCGCTTGGGCGAAGACACGATTCTTGCCAGCAGCGTCAATGGCGAGGAAGGCCTCTGGGTCAGTTTCACCATTGATGAAGATGCCAACTGGCTGCTACTGGATCGATCGCGCTTTGCTGCCGCCGGTGGGCGTACCTGGCTGATCTGGCTCATTACTGCGGCTTTTTTGTCGCTGGCAGGTGCTGCGGTGATGGCGCGTTTGATCAATCGTCCGCTCAAGCAGTTGAGCTACGCCGCCAACCGCGTGCGCGACGGGGATTTTGCAGCCAGCCACCTTGATGAAGAGGCGATGACCAGCGAGATTCGTGAGGTGAACATTGGCTTTAACCGCATGGCGCAAAAACTGGCCAAGCTGGAGCAGGAACGTGCGGTGATGCTGGCCGGTATTTCGCACGATTTGCGCACGCCGCTGGCACGCTTGCGGCTGGAAACAGAGATGAGTGTCAGCGACGATGTAGCCCGCGACCACATGGTGGCCGACATCGTGCAGCTGGACGCCACCATCGACAAATTTCTGGACTACGCCCGCCCTGACCACGTCACGCTCACGGTGGTCAATTTGCGCGCTGTCGTCGCCTCGTGCGTGTATGCGGTGCAAAACCATCGCGAGTTGCAGATCTCGATGTCGATTCCCGACGATATTTATGTGATGGCCGATGAGGTGGAGCTGGCCCGTGTCATTTCCAATCTGCTGGAGAACGCGCGCCGTTATGGCAAGACGGTAGACACCGATACCGCTTTTGTGGACATCAATATCAAGACGCGTGAGAACTGGGTCATCATGCGCTTGCGTGACCATGGCGCAGGGGTTCCTCCCGAGCAGCTGGCCAGCTTGATTCAACCGTTTTTCCGGGGTGATTCAGCCCGCACTGCTGCAGCTGGCGCAGGTTTGGGCCTGTCGATTGTGGACAAGACCGTGCAGCGCATGGGCGGTATTTTCTCCATCACCAACGCCAGCGCGGGTGGTCTGGCGGCCAATATCCAGTTGCAGCGCGTCACCGATGTGCCCGATGGCCAAGATCCGCAGCACCGCTTGCAACGCCCGCAAATCAAGCGCCAGCTTCCGCCGCAAGCCTAGCGATGGTGCCAAGCGGCACACACGCCCTCTAAAAAGCCCTGCCCAGCTTTGTTTGCAAGGCTTTTTAGCCTCTAGCCCTTATCCATCAAGGGCGGGTAGCTCACCTATTATTTAGATTTTTGCCTGATAGATCAGTGCGATGGCATTCGCTTCCATGGCTTTGAGTTCACCCACCGGGCCCATATGCTCTGCCGTTTTGGCTTTGACATTGACTTGATCGGGCGCAATGCCCAGCGCCTGCGCAATGCGCTGCTGCATGGCGGGAATGTGCGGTGCCAGCTTGGGTTTCTGCGCAATCACGGTGCTGTCAATGTTGCCAAACTCCCAGCCCTTCTCACGTACGCGGCGGGCGGCTTCCTGCAGCAGGATGAAAGAGTCTGCGCCTTTGAACTCGACGGCCGTATCCGGGAAATGGCGGCCAATATCGCCCAGCCCCGCTGCGCCCAAGATGGCATCGGTGATGGCGTGCAGCAGCACGTCAGCATCCGAGTGGCCCAGCAAACCCTTGTCGTGCGGGATGTCAATGCCGCCCAGGATCAGCTTGCGCCCTTCCACCAAAGCGTGGGTATCCCAGCCTTCACCAATGCGAAAATTCATAGCTACTTCCCCTTGCCCTATAAGGGCTAATGGCCAATTTGTTAGTTAATCAAAAAATGGATTGCCCGTCGGCTGCGGATGGTCGCGCTGGCCCGTGAAGCGCTCCAGCGTGGCACTGCCGCCGCGCTGCTGCAGCACCGCTTCAGCCAATGCGAAGTCGTCGGGATAGGTCACTTTGAAGTTCTGTGCTCCACCGGGCACCAGCTTGGGCCGATGGCCCATGGCCTCCATGGCGCTGGCCTCATCGGTCGCGGCAGCGCCCATGCGACTCAAGGCGTCCAGCAGCACACCCAAGCGGAACATCTGCGGCGTTTGCGCCAGCCACTTGTCGCTGCGGTCCACGGTGGACGCGACACGCACGCCGGTTGCGCCCGTGATCGCCGTTTTCAAAGTGTCCGGCAGTTTGTGCGCCAAAAGGCCACCGACACTATCGTGCTCGCACTCGGCCATCAACTGCTCAATCTGCTGGGCAGTGACCAGGCAACGCGCTGCGTCGTGCACCAGCACCCAGTCGTGCTGGGCAGCACCACGGGCCAGCAGCGCTTTCAAGCCACCCATGACCGTATCGGCACGGGTGGCGCCCCCGCAAGCCACCGGCCACCACGCCGGGCTGCTGTAGCTGTCAAGAAACTGATCTTGAGGTGCCACCGCCACCAGCGTGCCTGCCAAGCGCTGCACGCCCGAGAAAGCCGCCAAAGTGTGCAAAACCATCGGCTGGCCGGCAACGGGCTGGTACTGTTTGGGCAAGTCGGGCGCAGGAGCGCCGGGCGCAATCGCCCGCGCACCAATCCCGGCACAGGGGATCAGCCCCCAAAAACGACCCTGCGGAGAGGCGGGCGCATTCGCTGCGGCAAGCAAGTCTGTCATGCGCAGCATTCTAGAATCGACTGCTTCGCTCTCGCGGCTGCGCGCCGCATTTCCACGCTTTTTGCAGGCTCTGTGCCTGCAGCATCAGGACTTCAGGCCCCATGGATCTGCCCAAACTCACGCCCGGTAAACGTTTTTCCTGGCCTACTCCGGTAGGCAGCGCGGATGCATTGCTGCTCGCAAGGCTGGCCGCACGCGAGAAGTCGGCAGGGCGGATCACCGCCATCATCACGGCAGACGCCAGCGATGCGCAGCGCCTGATTGAAGAGATGGCTTTCTTTGCGCCGCAACTGCGCTGCGCCCTGTTCCCGGATTGGGAAACGTTGCCCTACGACACGTTCTCGCCGCACCAAGACCTGATCAGCGAGCGCCTGGCCACACTGTGGCGCATTCGCCAGCGGGATCACCAGCACGGCGCTGATGTGGTGCTGGTGCCCGCCACCACGGCGTTGTACCGCCTGGCCCCGCCCTCTTTTCTGGCTGGCTACACCTTTGAATTCAAACAAGGGCAAAAGCTCGATGAAGCCAAGCTCAAGGCTCAGTTGACGCTGGCCGGCTATCAGCATGTCTCTCAAGTGGTCAGTCACGGTGAATACGCCGTGCGCGGCGGCTTGATTGACCTGTTCCCCATGGGCTCACCCGTGCCCTACCGGGTCGATCTGTTTGATGACGAGATTGACTCCATTCGCGTGTTTGACCCGGACAGCCAGCGCAGCCTGGACACGGTCAAAGAAGTACGCCTGCTGCCCGGTCGCGAATTTCCGATGGACGAAGATGCACGCAGCAAATTTCGCTCCCGTTGGCGTGAACTGCTCGAAGGCGACCCCACACGCAGCCGCATCTACAAAGACATGGGCGCAGGTGTCGCTACCGCAGGCATTGAGTACTACCTGCCGCTGTTTTTTGACGCGACGGCCACCGTTTTTGACTACTTGGGCGACGAAGCCACCTTGGTGCTGCACGGCGACTTGGAGCCAGCCTTTCACCGTTTCTGGCAAGACACCAAAGACCGCTATCGCTTGGTGCAGGGTGACCCGGAGCGCCCCGCACTGTCCCCAGAATCGCTGTTTTTGAACGCAGAGCAGTTTTACGGTGCGGCCAAACCTTACCCGCAGCTCGCGCTGCGCCCCGGTGCGGACGATGTGCAAGACAGCGCCATCTTCCAAAAGCTGCCGGATTTGTCGGTGGTACGCGGCGCAGAAGACCCACTGCAACGCTTGCAAGCCCATGTGCAAAGTGCCCAGCGCCGGATGCTGGTGTTGGCCGAAAGTGATGGCCGCCGCGAAAGCCTGTTGGATTTTTTGCGCTCGTCCCAGCTGAACCCGCCAGCCTTTGACTCATTGTTTGAGTTTCAGAGCAAGGCCCATGAGCCCATCGGGATTGCCACCTCCACCTTGATGCGTGGCTTTGCCTGGATCGAAGCGGGCATCGACTTTGTCACCGAGACCGAGCTGTTTGCCAGCGCAGGGGGCACGACCCGTCGCCGCAAAAAGCAAGAGCAAGTCAGCGATGTAGAGGCGCTGATCAAAGACTTGTCCGAGCTGAAGGTGGGCGACCCCGTGGTGCACAGCCAGCACGGCATTGGCCGCTATCACGGCCTCATCCATATGGATGTGGGCCAAAAAAATGAGGACGGCACACCCGCGCAGCAAGAGTTCTTGCACCTGGAATACGCTAAGGATGCGGTGCTGTATGTGCCCGTCAGCCAACTGCACCACATCAGCCGCTACACGGGCGTGACGCCAGAATCTGCGCCACTGCACAACTTGGGCGGCACCCAGTGGGAAAAAGCCAAACGCAAAGCTGCCGAGCAGGTGCGCGATGCCGCCGCAGAGCTGCTCAACATTTACGCGCGCCGCGCGGCGCGTGAGGGCCACGCCTTCCGCTTGAACGTGCAGGATTACGAACAATTCGCCCAAGACTTTGGTTTTGAAGAAACCGCCGACCAAAACGCCGCCATCCATGCCGTGATGCACGACATGGTCAGCCCCCAGCCTATGGACCGCCTGGTTTGCGGTGACGTGGGCTTTGGCAAAACCGAAGTCGCCCTGCGTGCTGCTTTTATTGCGACCATGGGTGGCAAGCAAGTGGCCTTTCTGGCACCCACCACACTGCTGGCCGAGCAGCATTACCAGACGCTGGTGGATCGCTTCTCCAAGTGGCCCATCAAGATTGCCGAGGTTTCGCGTTTTCGCACCACCAAGGAAGTCAATGCTGCCTTGCAAGGGCTGGGGGAAGGCTCGGTGGACATCGTCGTGGGCACGCACAAGCTGCTGTCGGCTTCCACCAAGTTCAAGGACTTGGGCCTGCTCATCATTGATGAAGAACACCGCTTTGGCGTGCGCCACAAAGAGGCCATGAAGGCCATGCGCGCCGAAGTGGATGTGCTGACGCTCACCGCCACCCCCATTCCCCGCACCATGGGCATGGCGCTGGAAGGCCTGCGCGATTTATCGGTGATAGCCACCGCCCCGCAACGCCGTCTTGCTATCAAAACCTTTGTTCGCTCGGAGAGCCAGGGCGTAATCCGCGAGGCCGTACTGCGCGAACTCAAACGCGGCGGTCAGTGCTATTTTTTGCATAACGAGGTCGAAACCATCGAGAACCGCCGCCAGGCGCTGGAAGAAATCTTGCCCGAAGCGCGCATTGCCGTGGCCCACGGCCAGATGCCCGAACGTGAACTGGAACGCGTGATGCGTGACTTTGTGGCGCAGCGCTACAACATCTTGCTGTGCTCGACCATCATTGAGACCGGCATTGACGTGCCCACGGCCAACACGATTGTGATTAGCCGGGCCGACAAATTTGGTCTGGCGCAGTTGCACCAGTTGCGTGGCCGTGTGGGCCGCAGCCACCACCAAGCCTATGCGTACTTGATGGTGCCCGACATTGAAAGCCTGACCAAGCAAGCCCAGCAGCGCCTGGATGCCATCCAGCAAATGGAAGAGCTGGGCAGCGGCTTTTATCTGGCCATGCATGACCTGGAAATTCGCGGTGCCGGTGAAGTGCTGGGTGAAAACCAGAGCGGCAACATGATGGAAATTGGTTTTCAGCTCTACAACGAGATGCTGGCCGAGGCGGTGCGCAGTTTGAAGGCAGGCAAAGAGCCCGATCTGCTCTCGCCACTGTCCGCCACCACCGAAATCAATCTGCACGCCCCGGCCCTGCTGCCCAACGACTATTGCGGCGATGTGCACCTGCGCCTGTCGTTCTACAAAAAGCTGGCCACGGCCAAAACCACCGACCAGATCGACAACCTGCTCGAAGAAATCGTAGACCGCTTTGGCAAGCTGCCCGCGCAAGCACAGACGCTGATTGATACCCACCGCCTGCGCGTGCTGAGCGAGCCCTATGGCGTGGTCAAAGTCGATGCGGCACCGGGCATTATCAACATCACCTTCAAACCCAACCCGCCGATTGAACCGATGCAAATCATCAGCCTCATTCAAAAGAACAAGCACATCAAGCTGGCCGGCAACGACAAGCTGCGCATTGAACGCGAACTGCCCGACCCCAAGGCCCGTGCGCAACTGGTGCGCGACGTGCTGCGCAGTCTGGGCCAGCCCATCAAGGCTTGATGCACCGCAAACCAAGGCACTGAAACGGCTAGGCGTAGCACCAACGCTGCCCGCACAATTGGGCCATGCTGGAAGTCGCCCTCCTGGTCGTTGCACTCACCACCGCATTGCTTATGCGGCCTTGGCGCTTGCTGGCCAACCGCAAAGCCTTGACCACGCAAAAGCACGGTGATGCCTCCCCATTGTGGTCGCCACTGCTGGCCGTACTGGTCATCTTGCCTTGGCTGTGGGCCTTACCCACGCTGCACCAAATGCCGCTGCAGTTGCAGTGGTCTGGTGCTTGCCTGGTTCTGCTGATGCTGGGCTGGCCGCTGGCCCTGCCTGCGCTGTGTGCGGTGGGAATCATTGCCTGCCTGATTTCCCCCGGCCTTGATGCCACAGAGGCCCTGAGATTGACAGTGTGGCACGGCATCGTGCCAGCCACTTTTGCCCTGCTCTGGGGCGCACTCCTGCGCCGTTATTTGGGCGCCCGTATCTTTGTCTATATCTTTGGGCGCGGATTTATAGGTTCCGTGCTCAGCCTCTTTCTGGCGGGCCTGTGCTCTGCCTGGCTAGGGCATGAATTGCCTGGTGTGAACGAAGATTTGAGCAACATTGCCCGCTGGCTCATGGCTTGGGGCGATGCTGTCGTCACCGGCATGATGAGCGCCGTATTCGTGGCCTACAAACCCGAATGGCTGGCAACGTGGTCAGATACCCTGTATCTGCCTCCAAAGAAAAATAGATAAAACTGCGCAAGGCTGCTGCACCGGCCACCGCCATGCGGCTCATGCCAAACGGATGCACTGCTTACTCAAGGCCAAGTGCTAGGCGGTAGACAAGGCCAGTTGCGTGTGCTCAGGCCACTTCCACTGCCGCTCCTCGTTGTGATCGACCAATACCTGAATGCGTGGCGGCTCGCTCATCACACCGCCAAAGATGGTGGAAAACGCCACATCTGCCGCATCACGCCCCGTTGCCAAACGCATCATGCCCATGGGAATGGCCGTGCCAGATGGGTCAAACAAATACCACCGGTTGCCTAAATACACTTCAACATAGGCATGAAAGTCTGGCGGGCCCAAGGCAGGATCGGCGCCGTAGTCCGTGCCTGTAACAAAGCGCGCGGGCATATTGCAGGCGCGGCACAACGCGATCATCAAATGCGCAAAATCTCGGCACACCCCCACGCGCTCAACCAGGGTATCTATCGCGGCAGTGGTGCCGCTGGAAGTGTTCGATCGAAAAGTTACGTGCTGGCGCACCCATTGGCAAATGGCCTGCGCCCGCACATAACCCATGGGCAGATTGCCAAACTCCTGCACAGCAAAGTACGCCAGCCGGTCAGATTGGCAGTAACGGCTGGGATAGATATAGGTCAGCACATCCAGAGGCAGTTGATGCACAGGCACCTCGGGGATGCTGGCCGGATCTGCCATGTGGTGCTCCATCTCTACCGTGGCGTTGTACTGCAGCTTCAAGGGCCCAGCTTGCGCCCGCAGCCGCAGGCAACGCTGGCCTACGTTGTGACTGAGTTGAATGTCCCACTGTGCCGAATCCGGGCTGACCGTGAGATTTTCAAAAGGCACCTGCTGGTGCTGTGTACATGCAGCGTGGATATAAAAGAAAAAATCTGCTCCCGGCTCCTGTACCGTATAGGCCAGATTGATTTGCAGTTGTAGTCTGATCATAGGTATCTCGGGCAACTAAAAGATGCACGCTTTGGCAGGTTTGGACGATCAACAAAATGTCAAAGAAGGTCAAAGTATTTGACGAGCCGCGTTTTTTAGATGTCAGTGGAAGGCCCTTTCGCGCGTTCTAGACTTAGAAGCACACCAACCAAGCGCACGCATTGGGCACTGAAATTGCATTCACCCTATATGGCTGCGGCACCTCAGCCCTTTGGCTGGCGCAGCTTTTCAGAGGTAATCACCATGCTGTTTCGCACATTTTTGTCGCCTGTTGCAGGCGCATTGTTGGCACTGGGTTTGTGCAGTGGCGCAGTAGCGCAAAGCCCCTACCCCAACAAGCCCGTCAAAGTGATGGTGGCCCTGCCCGCAGGCGGCAGCGCTGACATGATTGCCCGCGTCGTCAGCCAAAAGCTGGGCGAACAGCTGGGCCAGTCTTTTGTGGTGGAAAACAAAGCCGGTGGCTCCGGGCAAATAGGCATGCCACAAGTAGCGCGCGCAGCGCCCGACGGCTACACACTCGCCGTCTCTCCGGCTTCTTTCCTGACCACCAATAAAAGCATTTTCAAACAACTTCCCTACGACCCTGAGGCAGATTTCCAACCCATCTCCACGCTGGTCAACCAACCCATGGTGCTGGTGGTGAAAGACAAGACCCAGTTCCCCAACGTGGCATCTATCGTGGCGCAAGCCAAGGCGCAGCCGGGCAGGCTGACCTATGCCTCTTCGGGCGATGGTAGCCCTCAGCACTTGGGTGCGCTGATGTTTGAAACCCGCACCCATGCCCCCATGCTGCACGTGCCCTACAAGGGCGGTGCCCCGGCCATCAACGACACACTGGCTGGCAACGTCGACATGCTGTTTGCCGTGCTGCCCGAGGCTTTGCCGCACATTCAATCGGGCAAGCTGCATGCCTTAGGATTGATGAGCCCGCAGCGTTCGGCTTTGCTGCCCCATGTGCCAACCATGGTTGAAAGTGGCTATGCCGACTTGAACCTGTCTGCCTGGGTGGCCCTGCTCGCACCCGCCAAAACACCGGCTGATATCGTCGCCAAGCTCAATCAGGCTGTTCACACCCTGCTGCAAAGTGATGTCAAAGACAAGCTGGCCAGCAGCGGCATGGAGCCTGTAGCTTCCACACCTGAAGCACTCAAGGCCATGATTGCCAGCGATTTGAAACTGCACGCTGAGTTGGTGAAAGCCGCAGGCTTGCAACCGCAATAAGCGCTGCCAAAACGCGATAATGCCCATCAGCCCCGGACACCTTCAGGTTCCGGGGCTGATTTGCCACCCAACTGTTTGCCCGAGTCCATGCCCGCTTCTATCGAATTCGCCCCCGGCCTGACCATTCAGAACATCACTGCGCTGCAAAAGCTCGGTGACTACCGCCTGATCGCCTTTGACATGGATTCCACCCTGATCACCATCGAGTGCATTGATGAGATCGCCGACGCCACCGGTAAAAAAGCCGAAGTGGCTGCGATCACCGAAGCGACCATGCGCGGTGAGATCACCGACTTCAAAGACAGCCTGCGCCAGCGCGTGGGCAAACTGGTGGGCGTGACCGAAGCCGACATGCAACGCGTCATTCAAGAACGACTGCACCTGTCGCCCGGCGCCGAAAAGCTGGTCCAAACCGCGCAGGCGGCGGGCCTGAAGGTGCTGCTGGTCTCTGGCGGCTTTACCTTTTTTGCCGAGCATGTGCGCGGCCTGCTCAACATCGACTTCGTGCGCGCCAACGTGCTGGAAATGAAAGACGGTGTGCTGACGGGCGGTTTGGTGGAACAAGCCTGGGGCGACATTTGTGACGGCGCAGAAAAGCGCCGCACGCTGCTGGAAGTGGCCAGCCTGCTGGGCATTGAGCCCTCGCAATGCATTGCTGTGGGTGATGGCAGCAACGACATTCCGATGATGCAGGCTGCGGGCCTGTCGGTCGCCTTCCACGCCAAGCCGCGCGTGCGCGCAGAGGCGACGGTCTGCATCAACACGGGCGGCTTAGATCGCCTGCTGGAAATCTTGAAATAATTGCAATGCAGCAAAAACTCCTGCAGTAACTGTCTGCAACAGCTCCTGAAAAAAGAGCGGCCAGCCCTGACAAAACAACACTTTGCGCATTAAAACTAACGCAAACCCTTGTTTTCCAACGGCCAGCCGCTCTTTTTATTACTAAAGCGTGCTTCCTCTTTACAATGTTTTCTCGGCCTGCGCACAACGCCAATATTTCAATGCATGCCCGGCAACCCAAGCTTTACCCCGCCTTTACGGGAACTTTGGCTTGCAATTTGCCATCCATCCCCCATGTTCCTACCAGCAACAAACGCTCCGTTTGCTGCGCTAGGTTTATGACCATCTTGTTGATCTCCTCTTTTCAGGAACCTCTGTGAAAACATCTTTTCGCACCACCGCCTCCGTGATCGCCGTAACCATTGCTGCCCTGTCTGCGCCTACGCTGGCACATGCCAAGCGCATGGGTGGTGGCAAGTCGGTGCGTCCTGCCGCAATTAACAAAGCCCCCGCAAAACCTGCGACACCCGCAGCACCCGCTGCGGCAGCCGCTCCCGCCGCAGCACCCGTGGCCGCTGCACGCCCCGGCTCCGGCATGATGGGCACCATTGCCGCCACTGCTACGGGCGCTGTGGTCGGCACCTTGGCGGGCAACGCCATTGCCGGCGCCTTCAGCGGTGACGACAAGGCCGCGACTGAAGCCAAGGCCAAGGCCGAAGCTGAAGCCAAGGCTGCAGAAGCCGAAGCTGCTGAACTGCAAAAGATGCTGGATGCCGCCAAGGCCAAGGCTGAAGCTGCACGTGCTGCCGCTGTGTAATATGGCTGCTGCTTGATGCAGACACAACGCCCCGCTGGTTATGGCCAGCGGGGCGTTTTGCATTAGCGCTTTCGGCGCAAAGGCTCTAGCAAGTCTGTCAGACCGTTGTGGTCCAACTCATGCATCAGCGCCAGTAATTGACCAATCTGACCGGGCGGAAAACCTTCCCGTGCAAACCAGGCCAGATAGTTACCGGGCAAATCACAGATCAGCAAGTCCTTGTGTTTGCCAAAAGGCATGCGTGTGGTGAGCAGCTTTTCCAGGTCTTCAGCTTGCACACGCACTCCAAAAAGCAAAATATTGCATAAAAACCACTTTCTTTATAACCAAATTGGCAAATTTCACAGGTCTTTGGACCTCGCAACGCTACACTCGCAGCACACCCTGGTGGCGACATCACGAAGCCGACAGGGCTGAATGCAAGAACTATCTTTGTTTTCACAGGAACTGAATCCCATGTTGAAGAAGACCCTGACTGCCGTGGCCATTGCCACCTTAGCCCTTTCTGCCCAAGCTGCCGACGTTCTGAAAGTCGCTGCCACTGCCGTCCCCCATGCAGAAATCCTGAACTTCATCAAGCCCCAGCTCAAGGCGGATGGCGTTGAGCTGCAAGTGCGTGAATTTAGCGATTACGTGCAACCCAATGCAGCGGTAGAAGACAAGCAGCTGGATGCCAATTTCTTCCAGCACCAGCCCTATCTGGACAGCTACAACAAAGACCGCAAAACCAGCCTGGTGCAAGTGCCCAACGGCAAGGTACACGTCGAGCCCTTTGGCGCTTACTCTAAAAAAGTCAAAAACGTTGCAGAGCTGAAAAATGGCGCAACCATCGCCATTCCGAACGACCCTTCCAATGGTGGCCGCGCGCTGTTGCTGCTGGCAAAGCAAGGTCTGATCGAGTTGAAAGACCCCAGCAACCTGACCGCTACCGCGCTGGATGTGGTCAAGAACCCCAAGAAATTCAAGTTCCGCGAACTGGAAGCACCTTTGCTGCCCCGCGCTTTGGATGATGTGGATTTGGCGCTGATTAACACCAACTACGCGATTGAAGCCAAGCTCAACCCGACCAAGGATGCGCTCTTCATCGAAGGTGCTGACTCGCCCTACACCAACATCGTTGCGGCACGCAAAGATCGCGCAGAAGGCGCAGACATTGCCAAGTTGATCAAGGCATTGCACTCGGCGGACACCAAGAAGTTCATCCAAGAAAAGTACAAGGGCGCTGTGGTTCCAGCGTTCTAAGCGCACGACCCTTGCTCACGATCAACGCTGCCTCTGGCAGCGTTTTTCATTTAGCGGTTGTTCGCAATTTGTGTGCAAAACCGCCATAGGTATTCCGAAGCAAGCATGATTTAATCGGCCGGCACACCTGATCGCCGGGGCCAATACTGGGGCTGGATCAGGCACTTCCTCTGCCTTCCCTGTTCGAGACTTTTGATCACCATGAGCGAAAAATCCCCCCTCTCCCTCACTAACGCAATCACTACGGGTTTGAGCGAAGTCACGCTCACCCGCACGCTGGCGCTGTATGAAAAAAACAGGGGCTCAGACAACAACCGCGCCTTGACTTTTCGCGGTGATGTCGCAGAGCGCTTTGGCTACGAAAAAGTCGCCCCGCTAATGACTCCCGCCATCACGCAAGGCAACATGGTGATCATCGAAGGCGTAAGCCAAAAGACAGGCCAAACAGCCCATTACCAAGTGCTGGTCAACCAGTGGAATTTGCTGGAACTGCTGGCCCGTTTGGATTAGCCAGCAGTTGATGCCGTCTGGCAGCGCGCAGCTTGCATTCAGGCTGCCATGCCCTGCCATACCCACCATGCCAGGGTCAGCATCATCACCCCGGTAATACCATCCAGCACTCGCCATGCCAACGGATGGGCAAACACTGCGCGCATGCGTTGCCCTGCAAAGCTGAGCAGCGCAAACCACACCAAGCTGGCGCATGCCGCACCCAGTACAAACATCCACTTCAGATGCCCCTCTTGGCGCGCTCCAATGGAGCCGACCAGCACCACAGTATCCAGATACACATGCGGGTTCAGCAAGGTGATGACAGCCAGCGTGCTCAGCACCCCCAGCAAACCACGGGGTGCCACTTGCGCACTGTCCACCACTACCGTGGCGTCGGGCGCGGCCAGCATGCGCCACAGGGCGAAAAAGCCATAACCCAGTAAAAAGATCACGCCACCCCAGCCCAGCCAGTGCGCCAAATCTGGATTGCTGCGCAGCAGTTGCGCCATGCCAAGCACTCCCAGGGCAATCAGCAGTGCGTCAGACACCACGCACCACGCTACGCAGGCCTGGACATGCTGTCCCCGCACGGCTTGACGCAGCACATACATATTTTGGGCGCCGATAGAAACGATCAGCGATAAACACACGGTAAAACCGGCGAGCCACGAGGCGGTGATATTGGCAGTCCACATGCCCGGAATTCTGCAAGGGCGACAGACATAAGTAAAATTAAACAATCTCAATCGAATTAAGTTTTACTACATGCTGGACTACGCGGGTTTAGAAGCTTTGGCCGCCGTGCTGCGTGAAGGCAGCTTTGACCGGGCGGCACGCAAGCTGCACGTCACACCATCAGCCATCTCGCAGCGCATCAAATTGCTGGAAGAGCGCGTGGGCCAAGTGCTGGTCATGCGCGGCCAGCCTTGTACGGGCACTGAAGCAGGCCGCCGCCTGTGCTTGCATGTAGAGCAAGTAGCGCTGCTGGAAAACGAACTGCGCCGCAATAATCCAGACCTGGTACCTGAAGGCCAGGTGGTGCGCCCCACCTTGAAACTGGCAGTGAATGCAGACTCGCTCAACAGCTGGTTTGTTGACGCCATGGCCGCTTTCACCCAAGAAGGCAATGAACTGCTGGACATCAGCATTGATGACCAGGATCACACCGCCAAACGCATCAAGGAAGGCGAGGTCATGGCCGCGGTCACTGCTTCGTCCAATCACATCACAGGCTGCAATATCTGGCCGCTGGCCAATATGCACTACGTCGCCGCAGCCAGTCCGGCATTTGTAGAACGCTACTTTGGCAGCCAGGGAATCACCACCAAAAGTCTGGCGGAAGCACCCGTCCTCACCTATGACCGCAAAGACGCCCTGCAAGACAAATGGCTGCACCAGCAAGGCGTCAGTGCCAGGCATGCGCCACAGCGCCATTGGGTGCCCTCTGCCCATGCCTTTGTGCGCGCCTGTGAAGCGGGCGTGGCGTGGGGCATGCACCCGACCGTGCTCATTAAAGAGCACCTCGAAGACGGCCGCTTGGTGCAACTGGTACCAGACAGCGGCATTTCCGTGCCCTTGTACTGGGCCCATGCACGCAATGCACAGACAGGGTTGGAGCGCCTGACCCAATGCGTCATCAACGCAGCGCAAGCCTGGCTCGATCCGATTGACCCCAAATTCTGAAGCCTGGGCGCATCGCCTTGCGCCTTGTCTTTCATGGCGCGTCTTTTAATGGCGCATCTGCCTACCAGTTTCCAGCACGGTGAAGTTGAGCAAATGCGTGGCCAGCACAGTTTCCCACAGGAAACCTGCCAAAGCGGCAATAAAAGACACCACGCCGCCCAGGAATGAGAACACCGCCATCTGCTGGCCCTGTTCGGCCCACGCTTGACCAATGAACAAAAAAATAATCGTCAGGCCAATCAAAAATCCGCACAGCGTCAGCAAGCCAATCGACAAATTGGCAATCCGCCCGCGCTTGCGCAGATAGTTCAGTTCATGCAGGCCGCGCTCAATGGATGCGTCATCCGTGCTTGTGCGCACCCGCTCCTCCACCACGCGCGCACGGTCAATGATGCGTGCTAGCCGTCCAGCCACGGCCCCGGTCATTCCGGCCACCGCCGTTAGAAAAAATACCGGTGCCACAGCCAGCTGCACGCTGTGGGTGACGTTGACGATATCGATCATTGCCGTCTTACTCCATTCAAAACCATGAACAACGCTGCCCGCCTCGGAGCGGTTTCAGCGCAATGCCCCGCATGGTATGCAAAAAATCAAGGCCGCTCGCCCATTGCGAGCTTGCTTTAGCGCAAGCCAGACTCCTGCGGCTGTTGATGTGTCGCAAACGCTTGAACCCGTCATCACGCGATAGTGCAGGCACCCTATTGACACCACTGATTGCGGAGGACGTTTGCCATGAAAATGTTGACTGACCTGATTTCTACCGACTACGGGCTCATGAGCTTGGCGGTCATCCTAATCGTGATCGCCATCTGGATCTACTTCACCGTTCTCTTCATGGGCAAGATCCGCAGCAGTGCCCCTCCTGCAGCCAAGACGCCCCAAGCCCGCCCGAAAACCTAAGCGTTGCTGACCGCTGGTTGATTGCGCAAGGCCTGCTTTTGCAGGCCTTTGTTATTGCACCCATCAAATTGAGCTATCTTTATTGATAGCTTCATGCCCTTGCTACTGATAGCTTTCAGATGCATATATCTCGCAACTCCAATATTCATCAAGGCAAGCAGCTATTGTTTTATTTTTAGTTGCCCCTTGCTTCACACAGCCCCAACACACGGAGATAGCGGCACAGGCACAATCGCGCTATGTCTGAGCCCGCTCCTTTGCCCAAGCCACCATCGCCCCATTGCCCTCCTGCGCCCACTATGGCGCGCCAGTGGTACGTGCGAGCAGCATTGCAAGTGCTGGCAGTGTTGTCCTTGGTATTGGGCATCGTTGGCATCTTTGTGCCAGGCTTACCGACGACGGTGTTCATCTTGATTGCAGGCTGGGCCGCCATGCGCAGCTCTCCGCGCATGCACGCATGGCTATGGCAGCACAAGCTGTTTGGGCCCATGCTGCAAAACTGGCAAGCCGGAGGTTTCGTCAGCCGCCGCGCCAAACGTAGCGCCACGTTCATGATGGCGATATGCGCCGCTGTTTTGTGGCTGGTGACAACACCGCTGTGGGTGCGCATATTTGCCTGCAGTTGCATGGTGGCAGTACTGATATGGCTGTGGCAGCGCCCAGAACCTGAGCCAGCCCCGTAGGGCCGGGCTAGCTTGCTTCAGTTTTTTGCCCGACTTCGTTAAAGAGCAAAAAATCCATGTATATAATCTAGGTCTTGTTCCCTGATAGCTCAGTCGGTA
>JADMKK010000044.1:22364-43098 GCA_015478895.1 Comamonas sp.
GAGCGACGGACTGTTAATCCGCAGGTCCCTGGTTCGAGCCCAGGTCGGGGAGCCAAAAATTGACGCCTTGCAATTCATCAAGGCAACACCGCAGTATTCCCTGATAGCTCAGTCGGTAGAGCGACGGACTGTTAATCCGCAGGTCCCTGGTTCGAGCCCAGGTCGGGGAGCCACACTAAAGCCAAGTAACTTTCGTTACTTGGCTTTTTTTATGTCCGCGCGTAACCAGACAACTACTTGCACTCAGAGGTAGAGGTAAAAAAGTAAATCCACTTGGTTTGCTTTCAAACCAAAACCACCACTTCACCTTATGCAGCACGAACGATGCCGACGCTCGCGGGTGAGGAAGGCAAGCCTGATGTAGGAGACTCTACGCGACTTGGGCGGCTGTAACTGAAGGCAGCTTGCTCAGAAGCTATATCTGTATCGACTTGGCCTCCTGCCGCCTTATGGCCTTCATAGGCCATCAACTCCTCTTCCAGCCGACGGGCGCGCTCTGTGTACATCTCGGCACTGGCTTGGTAATGCTCTGCAGCGATCGAATGCTCCAGCGCTGCCATGCGCGCCTCTTGCAGGTAGGCACGAATGCGTCGAATGTAGCGTGGCTCACCGCCAAAAATAGTAGAAAAAAACATGGTTCAGCCTCCTAAGTCTGCCCGGGGCATCTGCGCACTTGATAATGAATGCAGACTCAGATGTAACGATAGCCAGCAGCCATCGCACGTGGTGTCCCTATAGAACATCAGGCGTTGTAGGAACCGCCTGCCCCGGGTGACTGACAAGGACATGGCGTGACGTGCGTTAACGCCTACTCACACTTCTTTCACTAGCACGCATGCAAGAACCCACCTTGATCTGGCTGGAGCCAGACGACCCATTTCCACCTGTCGATCTTGCTTGGAGTCAGCACAGCCCCATGCCTGGCTTGCTGGCAGCCGGGGGCACTTTGGATGCGGTGCACTTAAAAGAAGCCTACCGGCATGGCATCTTTCCGTGGTTCAGCCCTGGGCAACCCAACCTGTGGTGGTCTCCCGACCCGCGCATGGTGCTCAGAACCGAAGATTTCCGCATCCACCCCTCCCTGCGCAAAACTCTGCGCAAATTCATTCGCACGCCGGGTTGCGAGATACGGTTCGATACGAGCTTTCGCCAAGTCATGACGCACTGCGCCCAAACGCCACGCGAAGGCCAAAACGGCACCTGGATTGTGAACAACATTGTGGAGGCCTACTGCGGCCTGCATGAGCAAGGCTTGGCGCACAGCGTAGAGACATGGGTCAATGACCAACTGGTGGGCGGCCTGTACTGCGTGGCACTGGGGCATGCCGTGTATGGCGAGTCCATGTTTGCCCATGCCCGCGATGCCTCCAAGATTGCGTTAGCGGCGCTCGTGGGCCTGTGTCGCCACCATGGCGCACCCCAAATTGATTGCCAGCAAGCCACGGGGCACCTGGCATCACTGGGGGCACGCGAGCAGGCCAGGACTGACTTTCTCGCACAGGCGACTATTCAACAAGCTCGTCCGACAATGGACTGGCAATGGCGCTCCCTATACTGGGATTCGCTTTCCTTAGGGCTTCCGACGCATGACACAGCTCAATGACCTGCCACACCAGAGCCTGCAGTTTTACGCCACGGCCACCTATCCGTGCAGCTACTTGCCTGACCAAGAAGCGCGCTCGCAAGTGGCTGCGCCCAGCCACCTGATTGAAGCGGAGACTTACTCCCAACTGGTGTCCCAAGGATTTCGGCGCAGCGGGCTGTTTACTTACCGCCCCTATTGCAGCCAGTGCAACGCCTGCCAAACACTGCGGGTACTAACGGCAGAGTTCCAACCCACGCGCAGCCAGCGCCGCGCTGTCAAGCAACACATGCAGCTTGAAGCGAGTGTGCAGCGGCTGCATTTTTCGGCCGAGCATTACGCGCTCTACCAGCGCTACCAGCACACGCGCCATATCGGCGGTGGCATGGATCAGGACAGTGTGGAGCAATACACGCAGTTTTTGCTGCAAAGCCGGGTGGAAACACGCTTGGTGGAGTTTCGCGATCCGCAGGCCGATAACGCACTGCGCATGGTGTCCATCATCGATTTTCTGGAAGATGGACTTTCTGCGGTCTATACCTTTTATGAGCCCGATACGTCCGCCAGCTATGGCATCTTCAACGTTGTATGGCAAATTGAGTTTGCACGCAGCATGGGCCTGCCCTATGCATATCTGGGCTACTGGATCGCAGCTTCGCCCAAAATGCACTACAAGGCATTGTTCCATCCGCATGAAATTTTGCGCGATGCGCGCTGGCACCGCATCGATAAAGTCTGAGCGACGCAAACAATGCGACGCACAGCGCCAAACAAGTGCGCGCTTGGCCTGCGTGAGGGCTAGAATCCGGCCATCTTTGCCCCCCGGATACCTCATACCTCATGAAGAAAAACGATCAAGACGCACCCGCCAAACCCAGTGTGCAAGTGCTGGAGCGCATGTTTGTCCTGATCGACGTGCTGGCCTCGCGCGAGGAAGCCGTCTCCCTCAAGGAAATCAGCGAAAAAACAGGTTTGCACCCGTCGACTGCGCACCGCATCTTGAATGACTTGGCTGTGGGCCGCTTTGTAGACCGACCCGAATCTGGCAGCTACCGCCTGGGCATGCGCTTGCTGGAGCTGGGCAACCTGGTCAAGGCACGCTTGAGCGTGCGGGAGGCTGCACTGTTGCCCATGCGCCATCTGCACAAGCAGATTCAGCAACCCGTCAACCTGAGCGTGCGCCAGGGCGATGAGATTGTGTATGTGGAGCGCGCGTACAGCGAGCGCTCGGGCATGCAAGTGGTGCGCGCCATTGGTGGGCACGCACCGCTGCATTTGACCTCCAACGGCAAACTGTTCCTGGCGGCGGACGAGCCCCAGCGCGTGCGGGCTTACGCCATGCGCACAGGCCTGGCGGGCAATACCCACAACAGCCTGACCCAGCTGCCCATGCTGGAGCGTGAACTCAACACCATTCGCCAAAAGGGCGTGGCGCATGACAACGAGGAGCTGGAGCTGGGCGTGCGCTGCATGGCTGCTGGCATTTATGACGACCAGGCCAAGCTGATTGCAGCGCTGTCCATTTCGGCGCCCACCGATCGCCTGGATGAAGGCTGGCTGCCCAAGCTGCAAAGCATTGCGCATGAGATTTCGCAGGCTTTAGGCTATCGCGGCGAAGCAACGCACCAGCTTTAATCCGTTAGGGCAAAGCTGCCGCAGCTTTCAACCACCAGCCTTGCGCTGGTGGTTTGCGTTCAGGCAATCTGCGCTGTCCGTGGTGCAACGCTGGGGAGCTGGCGATAGTCCGCAAATGCCAGCACTTGAGGATAGGCGCGCACGTGGTCAGTACCAAAGCCCGTGGTGAACCATGCAAAGCGCACACCAGCAGCTTGGGCGCAGGCGGCATCCGCATGGGTATCGCCAAAAAACACGCTGTCTTGCGGTGATACCTGCAGCGCTTGCAGCGTACCGAGCAGCGGTGCGGCATCGGGCTTGGCAATGCCATAGGTATCGCGGCCAGTGACCGTATCGAACAGCGACAAGATACCTGCGGCCTGCAAACCCACCAGCGCCAGTGCGTGCTGCTTGTTGGTACAGACGCCCAGCTTCAGGCCCAGCGCTTTGGCCGCGTGCAGCCACTGCCGTACACCGTCATACAGCTGCGCGACACCAGCAGGCTGCGCTGCGTAAAAGCGCTCAAACAGCAGGCCCAGCTGGGCACGCCCGCCTTGCGGCAATGGCAGGCCGCGCTCAATCAGCACGTCGGCCATCAAATCGGCTGCCGTGCCAAACATATTGGGCATGTGATAGCCCTGGGGCAGCGGTGCATGGCCCAGTTGCTCCAGCACCTGGCTGGCCGAATCAATGATGACTTGCTCGGTATTGAGCAAGGTGCCATCCATATCAAACACCATGGCGCGCACGCCTGACCAATCCATTGTTTGCATTCCACATCCCGTCCAAAGATCAGCGTCAATTGTCCATGCTGGCGCAGCAAGTGGGCGATGGCGCTCAACATGCCCCACTACCCCATGCCTGTAAAAACAGGAGCTACCTGCCATTGATATAGCTTGTTTTCGGATAAAAATGCATCCAAAACCTAGCATTGACAATGGCAAGCTGCTCCTGTTTTATACGTGGCGCTTGACGTTGCTGCCCGGCTCCGGGGTGAGCGCAACATCAGCCTGCGCATGCAGCGCTGCAATCAAATTGCAGGGGGCCTGGTGCCCGTCGCACAGCACTTTGAGCGATTGCAACTGTTTTTCCAGCGCCTTTAATTCTTTCAAACGCTCGCGCACGTGCTGCAAATGCGCCGCAATGGTGCTGGTGGCAGCGTGACAGTCGGCGGGGTTGTGCCAGTCCAGCGCTAACAGTGTGCGCACTTCGTCCAGCGACATGTCCATCGCCCGGCACATGCGAATAAAGCGCAGGCGGTGCAGGTCTTGCTCGCCATACAGGCGGTAGTCGTTTTCTTGGCGGAGTGCAGGCGCAAGCAGGCCCTCTTTTTCGTAATAACGGATGTTGGCCGCCGATACGCCTGTGCGTTTGGCCGCTTCCCCTATGCGCAGTGCTGTCATGGGCTTGACCTTGAAGTGACTTTCAACTTTCCAATCATGGCATGGACACACCACGCACACCTACACCCTCCAACTGCTGCTCACCCATGGCCCAGCACGCACACGACCACGGGCACCACACAGACCACCACCACGACGGCGATGGGCACGACCACGGCCATGACCACGGCGTGCTGCCCGGCTGGCCGCGCATCAGCGCTGCCTTGGTCATGGCGCTGCTGGCAGAGGTTTCGCACTGGTTCACGCCGCAATACCCCGCCCTGGAATATGCCGGCATGGCACTGGCGGTGATCGCCATTGGCCTGGCAGGCTTGGGCGTGTACAAAGCAGGCGTGAAGAACCTGCTGCAATTAAAGCTGGGCATTCACGCCCTCATGGCAGTGGCGGTGACTGGTGCTTTCTTGATTGGCCAGTGGCCCGAGGCCGCAATGGTGATGGCGCTGTACGCTGCTGCCGAGCGCATTGAAGACCAGGCCATGAACCGCGCACGGCTGGCAATTCGCAATTTACTGAGTCTGGCCCCGGACACCGCCCAAGTGCTGCAGAGCGACGGCAGCAGCTTGAGCATGCCCACGGCCGAAGTGCCCACCGGTGCGATCGTACGCGTGGCACCCGGCGCCCGCATTCCACTGGATGGCGCTATCACCGCAGGCCACAGCAGTGTCAACCAGGCGCCCATCACCGGCGAAAGTGTTCCCGTGGACAAAGCGCCGGGCGACACAGTGTGGGCCGGCAGCATCAACCAGCAGGCTGAACTGCAAGTGCAAGTGAGCGCCGCCACCACCGACTCCATGCTGGCGCGCATCGTCAAGGCGGTGGAGCAGGCCCAAGCCAGCAAAGCACCGACGCAGCGGTTTGTCGATCGCTTTGCCGCCATCTACACACCCATCGTGATGGTGCTGGCTATTGCGCTGGCCGTATTTGCGCCGCTGGTGCTGGGCTGGACGTGGATGCATGCCTTGTACCAAGCGCTGGCCTTGCTGGTGATCGCCTGCCCGTGCGCGCTGGTGCTGTCCACACCGGTCACCGTTGTCAGCGCCTTGACGGCCGCAGCCCGCCACGGCGTGCTGCTCAAAGGCGGCAGTGCCCTGGAAGCCGCACGCAAGCTGCGCACCCTGGCGCTGGACAAAACCGGCACCCTTACGACCGGAAAACCTGCACTGGTGGACTGGAGCATGCTGAACGCGGCCACGGCGCCTCACCTCGCCGCGCAGTGGGCATGGCATATTGCCTCGCGCTCTGACCATCCTGTCTCCCTCGCTATTGCGCAGGGCTTGCAGAGTCAATCTGTTGCCAGCGCTAACAACAACGTGCAAGACCTGCAAGCGCTGCCCGGACGTGGCGTACAGGCGCAGATCAATGGCCAGACCTATTACCTGGTCAACCTGCGCTGGGCCCAAGAAAATCAGCTCGACACCCCGGAACTCAAAGCCACCGTAGGGGCCCACAGCAGCCAAGGACGCAGTGTGAGTGTGCTGGCTACGCAGCAACAGGTGCTGGCCGTGTTTGCGGTGGCCGATAAGTTGCGACTCGAAGCGACTTTTGCCGTGCAACAGCTGCAAGACATGGGCATCACTGCCGTAATGCTCAGTGGTGACAACCCCGATGCTGTGCGCGCCATGGCGGCGCAAGTTGGCATTGCACAGGCCGAAGGTGGCTTGCTGCCCGAAGACAAACTCCAGCGCCTGCGCCAACTGCAAGCTGAAGGTGCCGTAGGCATGGTGGGCGATGGCATCAACGATGCCCCGGCACTGGCGCAGGCGGACATGGGTTTTGCCATGGGCGGCACACACAGCACTGGCATGGCCATGGAAACCGCCGATGTGGTGCTGATGCAAGACGATCTGCGCCGCATTCCCTACACCGTTGCACTGTCACAGCATGCGCACACCGTGCTGTGGCAAAACATTGCGCTGGCGCTGGGCATCAAGGCAGCATTTTTTGCACTGGCGGTCAGCGGCCAGGCCAGCATGTGGCTGGCTGTGCTGGCGGACATGGGGGTGAGCCTGCTAGTGGTTGCCAACGGGCTGCGCCTTCGCAGCTTTAAGAGCAATAAATAATCACCAACTTAACGACTCTTGCATAATATGTGCGCACACAAAAAATAACGCGCACATATTCCTGCACCATGAGCCACAACACACCAACCAGTGCCCCACCGGCTCCACCCCCGCATACCCATTGGGAAGACGCCGCTGCCATCCTGACCGGGGTCCTGCTGGTATCGGTGGGCGTAGTTTTTTTCAAGCAGGCCGGATTGGTCACGGGCGGTATGGCAGGCCTGAGCTTTGCTTTGCACTACGCCACCCATACAGGCTTTGGCGTGTGGTTCTTCTTGCTCAATTTGCCGTTTTACTGGCTGGCGATTCGCAAAATGGGCTGGGCCTTCAGTATCAAAACGTTTTGCGCGGTGGCGCTGCTGTCACTGGTCACAGAGCTGCAACCGCGCTTTTTGCAGCTGGAAGCGATTCAGGCACCTTACGCCGCCATCGTGGGCGGCATGCTCATGGGGGTGGGCATGCTGGTGCTGTTTCGTCACCGCTGCAGCATCGGAGGTTTGGGCATTGCCGCGCTCTACCTGCAACAGCGCTATGGCTGGCGCGCCGGTTATGTGCAGATGGTGTTTGACTGCCTGATTTTGATCAGCGCCTTTTTCATCGTAGACACTGAACGCGCGCTGTGGTCCATCTTGGCAGCATTGACGCTCAATCAAGTGCTGTCCATGAACCACCGCCCAGGTCGCTACGGCGGTTAACCAAGTATTTACCACCCTCTTGCGCTCACCCATAGATAGCCAACGACGGTTTGGTTAGCATGCAGCAGTTTGTTTTTTTGGAGGCTCGCTCTGCCATGACCACTATTTCACGCCGCAAATTTGTTGCCACCGCCCTTGCCTGTGCAGCCACGGCGGCACTGCCCGCCATGGCCAGTGCTCCCCGGCGTATTTCAATGGAAGTCTGGAAAGACCCCAGCTGTGGCTGCTGCCAGGACTGGATCGACCACATGCAAGCCAACGGTTTCACCATCCAGGTACACGAAAGCGGCAACAGCGCCGTGCGCGCCAAGCTGGGTCTGCCAGTGGAGCTGGGCTCCTGCCACACCGCCTTGGTCGGTGGTTATCTCGTAGAAGGCCACGTCCCTGCCGCCGATGTCCACAAGCTGCTGCAGTCCAAACCCAAAGCATTGGGTATCACCGTACCCGGCATGCCAATTGGCAGCCCCGGCATGGATGGCACGGTGTATGGCGGGCGCAAAGACCCGTATGACGTATTGCTGGTCACCAAGAACATGATCCGTTCCGGCGTGGGCACCACCGTCTTTACCAGTTACCGCTAAAACGCCGCAGCGCAGCATGCCAGCGCCTACACTTGCGCGCGCATGCATACCCTTCACGACTTAACCAGTGGCGCGCTGAACGGGGCGCGCCATGTGCGGCTGACCGACCTGGGCCTGCGCACTTTTCCGCCTCAACTCTTGGAGCTGGCCGATACGCTGGAAGTGCTGGATCTGTCCGGCAATCAACTCTCCACCCTGCCCGATGACTTTGCGCGCTTTACCCGGCTGCGCATTGTTTTTGCCTCCAACAACCCCTTCACCAGCTTGCCTGTGGTGCTCGGCCAGTGCCCGCAGCTGGAGATGGTGGGCTTTAAAGCCTGCCGCATTGCGCATGTGCCGGAAAACAGCCTGCCCGCACGGCTACGCTGGTTGATCTTGACGGACAACCAGCTCACTCAGTTGCCGGCCAGTCTGGGCCAGCGTCCTCGCCTGCAAAAGCTGATGCTGTCGTGCAACCAGTTGTCTGCACTGCCCGATTTGAGCGCTTGCCACAGACTGGAATTGCTGCGCATTGCCAGCAACCAGTTCACCCATATTCCAGCCAACCTGCTGCAGTTGCCGGCCTTGGCATGGCCCGCTTTGGCCGGCAACCCAATGACACAGAAAAGTGAGCTATCAGCCCTTTCTACACAAGGGCTAGAGCCATATTTTAATGAAAACTTTCACATGCATGAATTGCTCGGCGAAGGTGCCAGTGGCCACATCTACCGCGCCACGCATGCCAGCACGGGGAAGATGCTGGCTGTCAAAGTGTTCAAAGCCGCCGCTACGAGCGATGGCACCCCGCAATCTGAACTCGCAGCAGGCTTAGCGGCTGGCCAGCACCCGAATCTGTTGACGCCTTTGGCACGCGTAGAAGACCTGACCCAAGGCAAACTGGCCATGGCTTTGCCACTGCTCCCCGCTGGATTTGTCAATTTGGCAGGCCCGCCCAGCTTTGCAAGCTGTACACGCGATGTGTACGCGCCAGATGCGCGCTGCACTGCAGCAAGCGCTGAGCACCTGCTCACCTGCATTCGCAGCGCGGTGGAGCACCTGCATGCCCACGACGTGCTGCACGGTGATTTGTATGCGCACAATATTTTGTGGAATCCGCAGACCGGCGAAGCCCTGTTAAGCGACTTGGGGGCCGCACTGCTCACACGTGACCTCCCTGACTCAGAGGTCAAGCAACTTCAAGCCATGGAATGGCGCGCCTTTGCGCACCTGGCGCAGGAGGTGTATGCCCTTTGCGCGGAAGAAACGAAATAAATATATTTGGTATTATTAGTTTCAAATACTAACGCATTGCAATTAACAATCGATTCACGCAAATAGATATAAAAAAGCAAGCCTCTGATGGCTGACCAAAATGCTACTAGCTTTCCTACAAAGGATTTTTGACAATTCATTAACAATTAATGCTTCGTTTTCAACCAGCTAACAAAAATCCCAATGAAGCTAATTATTGTTTCCAACCGCGTCTCTTATGATGAAAAACCCCAATCTGGGGGACTGGCTGCAGCAATACAAGACACTTTTAAAAGTATCAATGGGATGTGGATTGGGTGGAGCGGCGAAATTTCAGAAGAAGTTCAACGAAAAAATGGAAAATATGAAAATATTGAATACAAAGTTTTTTCGTTGAATGAAAAAGAATACCAAGATTATTATTTAAACTTCTCCAACGAAGTGCTATGGCCAGTCTGTCATCTGCGGCCTAGCTATTTGCGTTTGATTGAAAACTCTTACGCCACCTATCAAAAAGTCAATCAGCAATTTGCGCAAGAAGTCGCTGCCAACGCTAAAGACCAAGACCTGGTTTGGGTCCATGACTACCATTTATTATTAACCGGTTACTTCTTACGCCAAACTGGTCATGGTGGTGCGCTGGCATATTTCCACCACATCCCAATTCCACCCCTCGATTTAATTCGTACTATTCCTCATCACTGCGAAATATTTTCCGGCTTAACCAGTTATGACTTGGTAGGGGTGCAAACCAAAAACGATTTAAAAAATCTTTTTGAATATTTTAACCACTACAAACAGCCCGGCGTGGTAATTCAAACCCAGGGTGAAGATGCTTTTTACGTAGAGCAAGATGGTCAATCCACCCATTTTTCTTATTATCCTATTTCTATTGACACCAAAAAAATTGAAGAAATGTCAAAAATATCGATTGAAGAAAAAGAAATTCACCACCTCAAAGAATCTTTAGGGCACCGTCAATTATTAATCGGCGTAGACAGGCTCGATTACAGCAAAGGTCTTGAAAACAAATTTCACGCTTTTGACACCTTTTTAAAAAATTATGCGGCCCAGCATCAGCCTGTATTGCTGCAGATTGCCAACAAGTCGCGCAGTGATTTAAACAGCTACCAAGACCTGTGTAGTGGATTGGAAGCGTTGGCATCCAGCATCAATGGAGACCATGGCAACCCCAGCTATACCCCGATTCGCTATGTCAATACGGTCTATGACCACGCCAGCCTGACGGGTCTGTACCGCGCTGCGCGCGTCGGCTTGGTCACGCCGACCAAGGACGGCATGAACTTGGTCGCCAAAGAGTTTGTGGCCTCTCAAAACCCTGAAGATCCGGGCGTGCTGATCCTTTCAGAATTCGCCGGTGCCGCCAGCGAACTGAATGAAGCTTTGTTAATTAATCCGTTTCATACGCAGAGCGTGGCGCAAAGCATTGCACAAGCGCTGGAGATGCCGCAGTGGGAGCGCGTGCAGCGGCACCGCAGCATGCTTAAAAAGCTGCGTGCCCACACGATCCAGACATGGCATGAGCGCTTCATTGCGGACTTGATGGAACACTGCCATCCACGCCGCTGGAGGCGGACTGGCTCATGAATAGCGTGCAGTGGTTTGATGAAGCAATCCAGCACGATATGCGCCTTCCGCGCCCCGGCTCTGGAAAGACTTTGGAACGCTGGCGCCATCTGGCAGCCCTGGCTGCCAAAGATTTAGCAGCCTGCAAGCTGGCGGAGGCGCATTGGGATGCCATGTCCATACTGGAAGATTTGGGTGTCTCGGAATCCCTCATTCCTAATAGCGACTCTCGCTGGGCGGTCTGGGCTTCAGAAAACCCCCAAGCCCCCTTGCAAGTTGAGGTAACCGACCACCGTGCAGTGTTGCAGGGCAGCAAGCAATGGTGCTCTGGGGCGCAAGATGTGACCCATGCCCTGTTAACGTGCCACTCCGCCCATGGCGAGTCCTACCTCGCCATGCTGGATATGCAGTCTGCCGGTATCCATAGGCAGAGTCACGGCTGGCAAGCCTTGGGCATGCGGCATGTCTCTACCGCCACGCTGACCTTTGAAGACACGCCAGTCACTCTCCTTGGCGAACGCTCCCTGTATTTACAGCGTCCAGGCTTTTGGCATGGCGGCGCAGGCATTGCCGCCTGCTGGTACGGCGCAGCCTGCCAAATTGCACAGCAGTTGCGCCTTACGCTGCGGCCCCATCAGCCCCATGCTGCAGCGCATCTGGGCGCCATGTTTACCCAATTGCGTGCCGGCAAAGCCATGCTTGAACAACTGGCACAGCAGATTGATGCGGCCCCCGAAGCACCATGGACAGAGGAAGTTCAAGCCGTGCGCAGCTGGATACGCCAGATGTGCAGCACGATCATTGAACGCAGCGCCCGAGCAATGGGCCCCGCGCCTTTGTGTATGAACGCAGAGCATGCGCAGCGCTGTGCGGATCTGTCCGTGTGGTGTACGCAGCAGCATGCCGAAAAAGATGATGAGGCTTTGGGCCTTGCTGCCCAGGCTCTATCCATCGTTTGGGAGCTTTAGGCAATGACGTCTTCCATTGCGCAATGGCTGCAGAAGTTTCGAGGCATCACCGTCATAGCCCCTCATCCTGACGATGAGGTCTTGGGTGCATACGGCATCATTCGCCGCGCCCAGGGGCTTGGGCTGACGGTGGATGTGCATGTCGTCACCGACGGTGAACGCTGCTTTGGTGATTTACCCCAGCAAGAAGACTTGCGACTACGCCAAACCCGGCAGCAAGAGTCTTGCCAGGTTGCCGCGTTGATCGGCTATCCAGAACCGACATTTTGGAGCCTGAGCGACTCTCAAGTAATGCAGCAAGAGCGCGAGTTGGACGAATTACTGCGCAGGTATTGCACTGCAGATTCTCTGTGCATTGCGCCTTGGTTTCATGATGGGCACCCCGACCACGAAGCGGTGGGCCTGCGTGTGAAGCAACTAGCGGCGCAAGGCCATTGCACAGCGCTTTTTTACCCCGTGTGGGCCTTGGTAGACCCTCAGCGTTCCTCTCAGTTTTTCAATCAGGGCCATGTATCCAGGCTGGCACTGACCGAAGAAGAGCTGGCACAAAAAAAATCAGCCATGCGCTTGTTTCGCTCGCAAAGTGAAACGCCTGCGCATGGCGGCACCGCTATCGTGCAGACGCACCACATGGCACAAATGCTCACGCACCAGGAGTCGTATTGGTATGAAGCTTGATTTTGAAAGCCCCCACCTCTGCGCTGACCCCTGGGGCTACACCTCCAGTTGGTATGAGCAGCGCCGGCGTCAACTCACCGCAGCGCTACTACCGCACCAGGATTTGGGAGAGGTGCTCGAAATTGGTTGTTCCATAGGGCTGATCACAGCCCTGTTAGCCCCCAGAGCGCGCCGTTTTGTGGCTGTCGATATTTCAACTGCCGCCCTTGAAAAAGCTCGCGAGACCACTGCTGCATTCGCCCACGTGGAACTGGTACACGCGCCGATTACCGAAGCTTTTACGCACCAATTGGTGGGCGCGCGCTTTGATACCGTTTTGCTGTGCGATGTGGGCTACTACTTGCAGGAGGCGGACCTCTTCAAGCTGGCCAATGGCATTCGCCAATGCTTGAAAGCGCCTGCCACCGTCATGCTCGCCCATTGGCGCCACAAGTTTGATGCGCAATTAACCTCAACAGCACGGGTACATGAGTTGCTACAACAAGAGCTGGGCCTACATGTGCAAATTTGCTACCAGGACAAAGATTTGCTCGTGCATGTTTTGAGTGACACCGACATCAGCCTGGCACAAAAAGAAGGTCTCGCATGATTGGCGTACTCATCCCTGCGCACAACGAAGCGCAACACCTAAAAGCTTGCCTTCTATCGGTCAAGCGCAGCTTGGCTTACCTGCAACGCCATGGTTTGCAAGGCGTAGTAGTGGTCGTCGCCGATGCTTGCACGGACTTAACGCCGCAGATTGCGCGCCAATATGCGGACCATGTACTCGTCATCAATGCACGCAACGTGGGCGAGGCGCGGCGCAGCGGCGCGCAGTGGCTGATTGAGTACGGGGTGGACTGGATTGCATGCACCGATGCCGACTCTCAAGTTCCCCTTAACTGGTTGCATGCCCAATATTTGTACCAAGCCGATGTTTTTTGCGGCATCGTACGCATCGAGGATTGGGGCGATTACTCCAGCGATGTGATCAAAGCTTTCCACGCGACCGTGCCCCAAGACGGGCACCCTCACATTCACGGCGCCAACATGGGCATTTCCCGGGACGCCTATTTGCAAGTGGGTGGTTTTTTACCCGCTACGGCGCACGAAGATGTGGCGCTCATTCGCCGCTGCGAGCAAGCAGGCCTGCGCATTGCCCGGCGCATTCAACCCAGTGTTGTGACCAGCGCCCGCCGTGATGCACGTGCACGCGAAGGATTTGGCGATTTTTTATTAAAACTGGAGGGCAACATCCTCCAATCACGCGGAGTTTCTGGTGAAAGTTTTGGATAAGGACAGTGCTGTATTTCTCGATTTTGACGGTACTTTGGTGGATATTGTGGGTACACCCCAAGCAGTCGTACTGCCTCAGGGTTTGCTGCATACGCTGACAGCGTTGCATGAATTACTTGGCGGAGCTATCGCCTGCATCAGTGGTCGCAGTTACCAAGATCTAACAGGCTGGTTAGGAAATACACCCCTTGCTTTGGTAGGAAGCCATGGCGCGGAGCTACTGGGCGCGGCTCCACCCAATAGCCAGTTGCAAGACTTGGCAACTTGGTGCTCTAGAGAATTACAAGCTTGGCCTTCTACGCTGGTAGAAACTAAAAGCTGTGGCCTGGCGCTGCACTGGCGTCAAGCACCGCAGGCCGAATCCAAGGTGCGCCAGTTGGCCGATCAATTGCTGCAGGCCTTGCCGGAGCATCGTTTGTGTGAAGGCAAGAAAGTACTGGAGCTTGTCCCACGACAAAGCAATAAAGGAATCGCACTTCAACAGCTCATGCAGCGCCCTGAATTTCGCGGGAAACGCCCAATTTTTGTGGGGGACGATTACACCGACATCCCTGCCATGCAGGCTGCGCAAAATTTGGGAGGTGTGGCGCTTGCGGTGGGTGATCGCGTTCAAGACTATGCCCAAGGCGGCTTCAACGGCCCGGCGCAGGTCATAGATTGGCTCCGTCGCAGCGCACACGCATTGCGTGAAGAAGCTGAGGCAAGGAGCTTGCCATGAACCGCGCAGAATTCGCGCTGAGCCAACGAAGACCAATCTGCCGCGGCTTTCAATCACCGTGCACATCAGCAGGCCTGCTGGAGGGCACTTAAGTTTTAAGTTCAGATAAAGCAAAAGGGCTGCCTTTAGGCAGCCCTTTTGCTGTGTCCTCAAACCCGCAACTTATTGCAGGAAGGCAGGCTTGGCGTATCCCGCAAACTGCGCATCCACCACTTGCTTGAAAGCGGCGGAGCGGAAGGCTTCTTCCAAGTCCTTGGCCCATTTGGCTTGGCTGTCCTTGGTCTTGATGGCCACCACGTTCAGATAGTGATCCGGGGTCTTTTCCAGCAAGACGGATTCGGTCAACTTCAGACCCGAAGAAATCGCGAAGTTGCCGTTGATGATGGCGAACTGCACATCATCGAGCGAGCGCGGCAGGTGCGCAGCATCCAGCGGCACCAGCTTGATCTTCTTAGGGTTCTCCGCCAAGTCCAGCTCAGACACGCGTAGTGGGTTTACACCTTCCTTGAGCTTGACCAAGCCTGCTTGCTGCAGCAGCAAGATGCCGCGCGCCAGGTTGCTGGCGTCGTTGGGCAGCGCCACGCGGTCGCCTTCTTTCAATTCAGCCAGGCTTTTGCGCTGCTTGGAGTACACGCCCATCGGTGCAATCGGGCCTTGTACCAGCGCTTTCAGATCGAGTTTGCGGTCGGTCTTGAATCCGTTGAAATACACCTCGTGCTGAAAGAAGTTGGCATCCAGCGAACCATCCGCCAAAGCCAGATTGGGCTGAACGTAATCGTTGAACTCCACCAGCTTGACCTTGTAGCCCTTGGCCTTGAGCAAGGGCACGATACCGGCTTGCAACTGGTCAATGTTGGAGCCGGCAGTACCACCGATCACCAATTGGGGCTTGCTGGCGTCTTGTGCCAAAACGGAAGATGTACCGGCCAGACCGGCTAAGGCCAGTGCTGCGACGGCCAAAACATGACGACGTGTGCTGTGCTTGAACATGGGAAAAGCTCCTTGAATTTTGACAACTAGCGGTAGCGGACCGTGCAGCAACGACGCTGCGGCTGTTGGTCAGGAAGTATCCGGACACTGGCCTTATATTCCAACGAATAAAAAACTCTCTGCTTATATCTTTTTCAAACTAAAAGAATTGTTATTTTTACTTTTCCAATAAGTACAGCTCTTTCAAGCACTTCAATGTATGCAGCGTCCTGTCTGCGTACGTCGCTCCAAAAAACTTGCGCCAAGCTTGGGCTATCGATAAGGGCGATACCTGCTAACGCCCATTGCACCACTCAGTACTCACGCAGGATGGCTAGCACTTAGCACGAATTTTTAGAAAAATCCTGCAGGGTATGGGATAAAAAACCGTCGTTTTCCTATGAACCTTCGCCCCAGGCCAACTTTTTTGATGAGTACCCCCTTACTATTCAACGACCCAATACAAGCGCACAAGTCTGGTGCACACGCGTCCAATCGATCCAAATTAGTGCATTACAGAGGGGAGGCTGCAAATTCCGCCTATCTTTTCAACCACTGCCCCTCTACAGTCCCCACAGATACAGGCATCCATATCCGGACTACGCCTTGTAAACACTTGTACGATGCGAGTCTCTTGCCACAAGCATGACCCCATGCAAATTGCACATAATTGGTGCACTGCACGCTCATTGGTAGAACGCAAGCTTGTTCTACCAGCACCCATAACGAATTCGAAACTTTTAGGAGGGCTCCTCTTATGCAAGACACCCCTATGTCTACGCCGCAACGCATTGGCGTGCCACGGGAAATTTTTCCGCTCGAAAAGCGTGTGGCCACGGTGCCCGATGCGGTCGAGAAACTGATCAAGCTGGGCTTTCAGGTCGTCATTGAAACTGGTGCGGGTGACGGTGCCAACTTCAGCGATGACGCTTACCGCGCCGTCGGAGCTGAAGTGGTGGACAGTGCCGCCGCGCTGTGGAGCACTTCAGACATCGTCTTCAAGGTTCGCGCCCCGAATGAAGAAGAAGTTGCGCTGCTGCGTCCCGGCACGACGCTCATTGGTTTTGTCTGGCCCGCTCAGAACCCCGAGCTGATGCAGCAACTGGCCGCCAAGCAAGCCACCGTGCTGGCCATTGACTGCCTGCCCCGCACTTTGAGCCGTGCGCAAAAGATGGATGCCTTGACATCCACCGCAGGCGTTTCGGGCTACCGCGCCGTGATTGAAGCCGCCAACGCATTTGGCCGCTATTTCAACGGCCAGATCACAGCGGCAGGCAAAGTGCCACCTGCCAAAGTCTTCATCGCCGGTGCCGGCGTGGCCGGTTTGGCCGCGATTGGCACGGCTGCCAACCTGGGCGCCATCGTGCGCGCCAACGACACGCGCGCCGAAGTAGCCGACCAGGTTAAATCGCTGGGCGGTGAGTTCGTCAAGGTGGACTACGAGGAAGACGGCGCAGGCGGCGGCGGTTACGCCAAGGTCATGAGCGAAGGCTTTCAGGCAGCCCAGCGCGCCATGTACGCGCAGCAGGCCAAAGAGGCCGACATCATCATCACCACCGCGCTGATCCCCGGCAAGCCCGCACCCAAGCTGATTACGGCCGAGATGGTGCAAAGCATGAAGCCCGGCAGCGTGATCGTGGACATGGCCGCCGAGCAAGGCGGCAACTGCGAGCTGACCGTGCGCGATGAGGCCGTGGTACGCCACGGCGTGACCATCATTGGCTACACCGACCTGCCCTCTCGCTTGGCCAAGCAGTCGTCCACGCTGTACGCCAACAACTTGCTGCGCCTGACCGAGGAGCTGTGCAAAGCCAAGGACGGCGTGGCTATGGTGAACATGGAAGATGACGCCATTCGCGGTCTGACCGTAGTCAAAGACGGTGCCATCACCTGGCCCGCGCCGCCCTTAAAGACCGCACCGGCTCCTGCGCCCAAGCCTGCTGTGGCCGTGGAGCAAAAGAAGTCCGGCCATGGTCACGGCAGCAGCGGCCCGCTGCCGGCCAAGACCCTGGCCATCATCTTCGCGATTGCGGCGGTGGCTTTCTGGTTCATTGGCGCCTATGCGCCCGAGGCCTTCCTGGGTCACTTCACTGTGTTTGTGCTGGCCTGCTTTATCGGCTACATGGTGGTGTGGAACGTAACGCCTGCACTGCACACGCCACTGATGAGCGTGACCAACGCCATCTCGTCGATCATTGCCATCGGCGCACTGGTGCAGATTGCTTCGCCTGCGGCTGGTAGTGAGGGCCGCCCTGACAGCCTGATTACCTGGCTAGCCTTTGCTGCACTTGTGTTAACTGCTATCAATATGTTTGGTGGCTTTGCCGTCACACGCCGCATGCTGGCCATGTTCCGCAAGTAAGAACAACGATAAGAGGAAGCTTCCAAATGTCCCAAAGTCTCGCAACCGTCGCCTATCTGGGCGCGGCCATTTTGTTTATCTTGAGTCTGGGTGGCCTGTCCAACCCGGAAACCTCCCGCCGGGGCAATCTCTTTGGCATGCTGGGCATGGGCCTGGCGATTGTGGCCACGGTATTTGGCCCACGCGTCACAGCAGATGGCGTGGCCTGGATTGTGGCAGCGCTGGTGATTGGCGGCGGCATTGGCCTGTATGCGGCCAAGACCGTGAAGATGACGCAGATGCCCGAGCTGGTGGCGCTGATGCACAGCCTGGTCGGGCTGGCGGCCTGCTTAGTGGGTTTTGCCAGCTATGTGGATACGTCCATTCAACTGGCAGGTGCAGAAAAAGCCATCCACGAAGTGGAAATCTACGTGGGCATTTTGATTGGCGCGGTCACCTTCTCGGGCTCGCTGATTGCCTTTGGCAAGCTCAACGGAAAGATCGGCGGCAAGCCGCTGCTGCTGCCTGCGCGCCACTGGATGAATTTGGTGGCACTGCTGGCGGTGATCTACTTTGGCTACACCTTCATGCAAGCCCCAAGCATTGAAGCTGGCATGCCTGCGCTGATCATCATGACCGTGATTGCCCTGCTGTTTGGCGTACACATGGTGATGGCCATTGGCGGCGCCGACATGCCCGTAGTGGTCTCCATGCTCAACAGCTACTCGGGCTGGGCAGCGGCCGCTACCGGCTTCATGCTGGGCAATGACTTGCTGATCGTGACTGGCGCGCTGGTGGGCTCCTCGGGGGCCATCCTGAGCTACATCATGTGCCAGGCCATGAACCGCAACTTCTTGAGCGTGATTGCCGGCGGCTTTGGTTCGGGCGCACCCAAGAAGAAGTCGGCCGACGACGCTGCCGCTGAGCCGCAAGGCGAAGTGACACCCGTAAGCGCTGTGGAAACCGCCGACATGCTGCGTGATGCCAAGAGCGTCATCATCATCCCCGGCTACGGCATGGCCGTGGCGCAAGCCCAGCACACCGTCAACGACATCGTCAAAACCCTGCGGGACAAGGGCGTGAATGTGCGCTTTGCCATTCACCCCGTGGCAGGTCGCATGCCCGGTCACATGAACGTGCTGCTGGCCGAAGCCAAGGTGCCCTACGACATCGTGATGGAGATGGACGAGATCAACGACGACTTCGCCGAGACCGATGTAGCCATCGTGATTGGTGCGAACGACATCGTGAACCCTGCCGCACAAGATGACCCGGACAGCCCCATTGCTGGCATGCCGGTGCTGGAAGTGTGGAAGGCCAAGCAATCCATCGTGATGAAGCGTTCCATGGCCTCGGGTTACGCGGGCGTCGACAATCCGCTGTTCTACAAAGACAACAACCGCATGCTGTTTGGTGATGCCAAGAAGATGCTCGATGAAGTATTGACAGCACTGCGCGGCTAATTCGCGGCGAGATCGCTAAGCAAAAGCGCCTGTGTTTTCACAGGCGCTTTTTTTCTGAAACGTCCCCTTGCTTGCCGCACAGCCTGTGCCTGATTAAGCTGGCCGCATGTCAGGCACTTTGAATCTCTGGACGGCGTACATTGACGGCAGCGCCAAACCCAATCCCGGCCGCATGCGCATGGGCGGCATCATCTACCGGCCCGATGGCAGTGCCTGGTCTTTCAGCGAAGCCATCGCCCATGTAGGCTGCAACAACGAGGCAGAAGCCAGGGCCGCCCTGCATACCTTGCAATGGTTACGCAGCCAGGGTGCTCAAAACGTTCAGCTCTACACCGACAGCAGCATCCTGCAGGAGCAGCTTGCACAGGCGCATCCCAAACCCATTGTGCGGCTGGGCACGCTGTACGCCGCGGTGCGGGCCTTGCAGTCTTGCTTTGACTGTGTACAGGTGCAATGGATTCCACGCCATAAAAACACCACCGCCGATGCACTGGCGCGTGGCGATCACCCCGCACTTTCTGCCATTTAGTCCCAGCATCTATACACCCATGCACCAACAACTTTTGACACACACCGGGCATATAGCTTTGGTGCAAGGCATTTCCGTCGGCCATTTCACCGATGCGCGCCGGCCTACTGGCTGCAGTGTGGTGCTGTGCCCCGAGGGTGCAGTCGCCGGCGTAGATGTACGCGGCGCAGCCCCCGGTACCCGTGAAACCGATTTGCTGCACCCCAGCAATTTGGTGCAAGAGATACACGCCATCATGCTGGCAGGCGGCAGCGCCTGGGGGCTGGAAACGGCCACAGGCGCTGTGAAATGGCTGGAGGAGCACGGCGCAGGTCTTGATATTGGCGTTGGCAGCATTCCTTTGGTACCAGCCGCCGTGCTGTTTGACGTCAAGCTGGGGGACATGCGCATTCGCCCCGATGCCGCAGCAGGCTATGCAGCGTGCCAAGTTGCCAGCAAAGAACGGCCTTTAGAAGGCAGTGTGGGTGCAGGCACAGGCGCTGTGATTGGCAAAATCTTTGGCTGGGAACGCGCCATGAAAGGAGGTATTGGCACCGCCAGCATTACCGTACACGGTGTGACCGTCGGCGCACTGGTTGCCTGCAATGCGCTGGGCGATGTGTTCAACCCCTATACCGGAGCACTAATTGCCGGAGCGCGCACGGCAGATGGCTCGCGCTTGCTCAACGCCCGCGATGCGCTGCTGCGCGGCGAGGAGCCCCAACCTATTTTGGCGGGCAGTAACACCACCATCGGCGTAGTGGCGACCGATGCCTGCATCACCAAAACGCAGGCCCACCGCCTGGCAGTGACCGCGCACGATGGGTTGGCCCGCAGCATCAACCCTGTACACACCATGAGCGATGGGGACACCCTGTTTGCCTTGGGCACCGGTCAATCTGGTAAGACGCTGGGCATGATGACGTTGAGCACCATGGCCGCGGAAGCCGTTGCCATTGCCACGGCCCGCGCCGTGCTGCTGGCGCAATCCATGTCTGTTCCCAATGAAGCGCTGCTACCCAGCTGGCATGACTGGAATAGTAAAATTAAAAAATGAGCGCT
>JADMKK010000044.1:43198-75196 GCA_015478895.1 Comamonas sp.
TCACTTATTTATCAGAAAGCCGCACGCGGCGGCCGCAGTTTTCCCCTGCTTAATCAAGCGCTGCTACCCAGCTGGCATGACTGGAATAGTAAAATTAAAAAATGAGCGCTTGGCCCATGTACTGCCTTGCTTTCAGTGCTCTAGCACCTTGAAAATCAAGAAATACGTGGGCTAGACGCTCACTTATTTATCAGAAAGCCGCACGCGGCGGCCGCAGTTTTCCCCTGCTTAATCGACAGTCGCCCCCGAAGCTTTCACCACCGGCGCCCACGTCTGCACCTCCTGGGCGATGAACTGGCTGAAATCTTGTGGCGTATTCTTTTGCGACACGGCCCCCAGCTTGGCATAGGCCTGCTGCACTTCAGGCTTGTCGAACGCAGCGTTCATGGCCTGATTGAGCTTGTCAACCACATCCTTGGGCGTGCCCTTGGGGGCAATCAGGCCAAACCACGAAGTCACATCAAACGGTGCCACGCCGCTTTCTTCCAGCGTAGGCACATCGGGAGCGGAGGCAGAGCGCGTCTTGGTGGTCACTGCCAATGCCTTGAGCTTGCCCGACTGCACGTGTGGCAACGAGGCGGGCATGTTGTCAAACATGAACTGCACCTGCCCGCCAATCAGATCCGTGACTGCCGGCGCACTGCCCTTGTATGGCACGTGCTGGGTTTTCAAGCCCGTGCGCACCTTGAACATTTCACCGGCCATGTGGATGGATGTGCCGCTGCCTGATGAGGCATACGAAATTTTGTCGTTGTTGACACGCGCCCATTCGATGAATTCTTTGACATTGCTGGCGGGTACGCTGGGATGAACGACCAGGATATTGGGTACCTTGGCCCCCAGCGCCACGGCTTCAAAATCGCGGTTCAAGTCAAACTTGATGTTGGGGTACAGCGACTGGTTGATAGCGCTGGTCACTGCCACAAACAGCAAGGTGTAACCATCAGGCTGCGCGGCCTTGACTGCTTCTGTGGCAATGTTGCTGCCGCCACCTGGGCGGTTTTCAATCATGAAAGTCTGACCCAGGCGCTCGGTCAATTCCTTGGCCATGATGCGCGCCACCACATCCGTGGTCCCGCCCGCAGAAAAGCCAACCACAATGCGTACGGGCTTGCTCGGGTAACTGCTTTGTGCAAAACAGGTCAATGCACTGGCGGCCAGCAAACCCGCACCCAGTTGTGTCATACGGCGACGGGAAATATTCAGGTTAGGCATCAAAATTTGGCTCCGGATTCGTTGTTTTGATTCACATCAAAAATTCAATGTACGAATCTATTAGCGACTATTGATCTGGGGTTTACCCAGCCCGCGCCAATGAAGACACCTGCCACACGCTCTTTTCACAACAAAAAAGGCTCCCGAAGGAGCCTTTGTGCTGCACAGCGCAATCGCGATGATTACTTGAGCGCCTTGTAGCGGAAGCGCTTGGGCGCAGCGCCCTCTTCGCCCAGACGGCGCTTTTTGTCGGCTTCATACTCTTGGTAGTTACCGTCAAAGAACACCCACTGCGAGTCGCCTTCGGCAGCCAGAATGTGCGTAGCGATACGGTCCAGGAACCAGCGATCGTGCGAAATCACCATCACAGTACCGGCGTATTCCAGCAGCGCGTCTTCCAGCGCGCGCAGTGTTTCCACGTCCAAGTCATTGGATGGTTCATCAAGCATCAGCACGTTGCCGCCCTGAATCAGGGTCTTGGCCAAGTGCAGACGGCCGCGTTCACCACCGGAGAGCTTGCCGACCTTCTTTTGCTGATCTTGGCCGTTGAAGTTAAAGCGACCGGCGTAGGCACGCGAAGCCATCTGGAACTTGCCCACCGTGATGATGTCCAGACCACCGGAAATGTCTTCCCACACGGTCTTTTCATCAGCCAGTTCGTCGCGGTGCTGATCCACAAAGGCCATCTTCACAGTCTGGCCGATATCGACCGTGCCGGAATCTGGCTGCTCCTTGCCTGCGATCAGCTTGAACAGTGTCGACTTACCGGCACCGTTGGGGCCGATGATGCCGACAATGGCGCCTGCAGGCACGTTCATGGACAGGTTGTCGATCAGCAAACGGTCGCCAAAGGACTTGGAGACGTTGTTGAACTCAATAACCTTGGCACCCAGGCGCTCGGCCACAGGGATGAAGATTTCCTGGGTTTCATTGCGCTGTTGGTATTCGTAATCGCTCAATTCCTCGAAACGCGCAATACGGGCCTTGGACTTGGCTTGGCGGCCCTTGGCGTTCTGGCGCACCCATTCCAATTCCTTTTTCAAGGCCTTGGCACGGGCTTCTTCACCCTTTTGTTCAGCTTCCAGGCGGTTGCCCTTTTGCAGCAGCCAGTCAGAGTAATTGCCCTTGTAAGGAATGCCGTGACCACGGTCGAGTTCCAAAATCCACTCGGCCGCGTTATCCAGGAAGTAGCGGTCGTGGGTAATGGCAACCACGGTGCCAGAGAAGCGGTGCAGGAACTGCTCCAGCCAATCTACGGACTCAGCATCCAAGTGGTTGGTAGGTTCGTCCAGCAGCAGCATGTCGGGCTTGGACAGCAGCAGCTGGCACAGCGCCACGCGGCGCTTTTCACCACCGGACAACAGGCCCACCTTCGCATCCCATGCGGGTAGGCGCAGCGCGTCGGCGGCAATTTCCAGCTGGTGTTCCGAGTCAGTACCCGCGGCAGCAATAATGGCTTCCAAGTCACCTTGTTCAGCAGCCAGTGCATCAAAGTCCGCGTCTTCTTCGGCATAGGCCGCGTAGACCTCTTCCAGACGGGCCTTGGCGCGGTTCACGTCAGCCATGGCCTCTTCCACCGCTTCGCGCACGGTGTGCTCAGGATTGAGCTGGGGCTCCTGTGGCAGGTAGCCAATGGTCAGGCCCTGCATAGGGATAGCTTCGCCTTCGAATTCCTTGTCCACGCCGGCCATGATCTTGAGCAAAGACGACTTGCCCGAGCCGTTCAAACCCAGCATGCCAATCTTGGCGCCGGGAAAGAAACTCAAAGAGATGTCCTTCAAGATTTGGCGCTTTGGGGGCACCGTCTTGGTCAGGTGATTCATCGAAAAGACGTATTGAGCCATGTGTTTGTCAGCAAATTCTTGTAAAAAAATAAAAATTTGGCGCACAGTTCTAGGGCGCCCCAACCACTGATTATCTCCGCATGCGACAATATCCATAGTCAGGGGCTCCAGTTTCCCCTTGGCATCAGCATTCAGCTGGGGACAAAGACTCGCCAACCCGAGCGATTCTGGCTCCCAAATCCTGTGAATCTCATCTGCCTACGACTGGCTTGGCAACCTGCACAGGTTGCTCCGACGGGCTGATACCCCGCGCCCGGATGGGCGTATCGACAACAATGACATTTGAAGAATTGAACCTGGCACCCGCTATTGTGAAAGCGGTGCTCGAGCAGGGTTACGAGAACCCTACCCCAATTCAGGCGCAGGCGATTCCCGCTGTACTGACCGGCCAAGATTTATTGGCAGGCGCGCAAACCGGTACCGGCAAGACTGCAGCGTTTTCGCTGCCCCTGCTGCATCGCTTAACGCAAGGCGGCACTACGGCCCCTGCCGGCGGCATTCGTGCGTTGATCCTCACGCCCACGCGTGAATTGGCTGCCCAGATTGAAGAAAATATCCGTGGTTACTCCAAGTATTTGGACGTAACTTCGACCGTCATCTTTGGTGGCGTAGGCATGAAGCCCCAGATCGACCGCATCCGCAAGGGTGTGGATGTTCTGGTTGCCACGCCAGGCCGTTTGCTCGACTTGCAGCAACAAGGCTATGTGGATTTGTCCAGCGTTGAAGTGCTGGTGCTCGACGAAGCTGACCGCATGCTGGACATGGGCTTCATCCATGACGTGAAGAAGCTGCTGGCCTTGGTACCCAAGAACAAGCAAAGCCTGCTGTTCTCGGCCACGTTCAGTGACGAGATTCGCACGCTGGCCAATAGCTTGCTCAAGAACCCTTTGAGTATCCAAGTTACGCCCAGCAATACGACGGTGCAGCGCATCAAGCAAGTGATTCACCCCGTGGGTCGCGGCAAGAAAAAAGAAGTGCTGCTGCACATCATCAACTCCAACCAGTGGAACCAGGTTCTGGTCTTCACACGCACCAAGTTTGGCGCGAACAACGTTGCTGAGTATCTGACCAAAAATGGCGTGACTGCCATGGCGCTGCACGGAAATAAGAGCCAAAGCGCACGCACACAAGCACTGGCTGGTTTCAAAACTGGTGAATTGCGCGCTTTGGTAGCCACCGATATCGCAGCGCGCGGTATTGATATTGACGAGTTGCCACACGTGGTCAACTACGAAATCCCGAACGTTTCTGAAGACTATGTGCACCGCATTGGCCGTACCGGCCGCGCTGGTCGCGAAGGCCATGCAGTAAGCCTGGTCTGCATGGACGAAGAAGGCTTCATGATGGACATCGAACGCTTTACCAAGCAAGAGATTACTGTCGTGCCCATGCCTGACTTTGGCCCTGAGCCTGGTGAAAAGGCAGAGCCTATTGCCATGGGTCGCCAGACTATCTGGGGCGGTGCGGGCAAACCGCCAAGCCGTGACGTGATGCAAGCTGCAGCGCGTTCAGCCCGCCAAGAGATGATGGAACGCATTCGCACCACCAAGGCCGGACAGCCTGAGCGTGGTGGCCGCCCCCAGCGCGCCCCGCGTGGCGAAGCACCGGCCTCTACCGAAGCTGATGGCCAAGCCCCACGCCGTGGCGGCCTGCGTCGCCCCGCACGCCAGGGCGCAGCGCCTGGTTTCGAAGCCCGCGACAACGGGATTGGCAATACGCCTCGCGGTGAGCGTGCTGAGCAAGACAGCCAAGAGCGCCGCAGCGGTCAAGGCTTTAACCGTTCGCGCCAGCGCCCTTCGCGCGACAACCCTCGCGGAACTGCTGCTCCTGTGGCCGGCATGGGCGAGCAATCTCGTGCGCCACGTGAAGTGCGGGAACCCCGCGAGCCGCGTCAGCCTCGAGAAAATCGCTCATCCTATGGTGGCGAAGGACGCAGCCGCTTTGAAGACCAACCCCCACGTCCAGATGCACATTTGGGCACGCAGTTGGGCCGTGTAGCACAGCCATCGCGTGGAACTGGCTCTGCCATCCCTGACCCTATGCGCACCAGCGTAGATTTGATGGCCGAACGCTCACGCCGTACCGGTGGCGGCTTTCGAGGCGGCAATAGTGGCGGCTTTGGCGGAGGCAATACCGCCGGTGGTGGCGGCAACCGTCGCCGTGGCGGCAACGGCGGCGGCGGTTACAACCGCTAAGCGCTAAGCCCGTTTGCGTATGTCGCTTCCATTTCTTCTGACTTGGCCTGCGGCATACGCTGACTTCTTGGATGCAACACCGGCGTTACCATGCGTCAAAATTTGTGTTTGCGCCCTTGCGCATATCTCACCGGCTCTCACGCTGCGCGAAGGTATGCGCATTCACTTGGTCTTCTGAGGTCCACAGCTCCATGACAAAGCCTTTCGCACCTGTCTTCGTGCCGCCCCAGGAACGCCCAAGCAAAGCCGTTGCATTGCATGCATCGCGCTGGTTGCTGGTAGGTTCCGCCCTTGCGCTGGCTGCCTGCTCTAGCACGCCCTTGCCACCATGGAACCCTGTAGCAACGCCTGCTCCAAAACCTACTCAACACACAACACCTGCAAAGCCAGGGCAGCCATCCGGCCCCAGCATTACGCCTGTCGCGCCCAGCTCGCAATTACAACCGCTGCCCTACAGCGGCACTATTGCCGCCCTCTACCCAGATCCTACTGAGCGTTACAACACTCCCGGCTTGGCCGATGGCCGCCGCAGCTTCACCACCAATGCAGAGCTGGCAGATGTACTGCGAGATTTAGCGCAAAAAAACAGCGAAGGCGGGCCACGTTTAGGCCTGCTTGATGCGGGCAACGCGCAAAGCGGAACGCCGCTGCTCGCTCTGGTTGCCACAACTGCCAAGGCTATTAGCCCCCTCGCTTTGGACGAAACTACTCGCCCCAACGTTTTGATCGTTGCTGGCCAGCAAGGCAATGCACCGGCATCAACGGAAGCAGTTTTGGCTTTGGCCCAAGAGCTGGGAAAAAATGGCCTGCTGACTCCCCTGCTGGAGCAAATCAACATCATCCTGGTGCCGCGCGCTAACCCCGATGGTTTCGAAAAAAGCACTCCCAACACTGCCGACGGCACTGACCTGCGCTTTGACCACTTGCAGCTAAAAACACCTGAAGCGCGCTTTTTGGCCAAACTTGCGCGCGACTACCGCGCCGCAGTCGTGATTGATGCAGGAGAATTTGCTGCCATTGAGCCGACATTGCAGCGCTTTGCCGCCGTACGCGCCAATGACATTGGCCTGCAATATGCAGTGACGCCCAATGCGAACGAGTTCGTCAGCAAAGCTTCGCGTGAATGGCTGTACCAACCTACCGCCAACGCTCTCAAAGAGGCTGGCCTTGTGGTCGACTGGGCCTTTGAGCCTTCAGGCACCAGCGCGGAATCTGGCTTTGCCATGGGCACCATTGAACCCACGACTTTGCGCAACGCCTCCAGCCTCAAGAACGCTGCCAGTCTTGACATACAAAGCCGTGGCTCAGACTTGGGTAGAACCCATGCGCAACGCCGTGTGCATAGCCATGTCAAAGCTTTGACCGCTGCACTCCAAAGTGTTGGGCATCGTGCTGACGATCTGCGCCGCGTACATACCTTCGTGGCGCGGGATGTTGCATCCCAGGCTTGCCGTGGCACTACGGCCATACAAAGTTTGCCCCGCATGGAGCAACGCAACATCACTTTGGTCGATGCCAGCAGCGCACAGCTCGTGCAAAAGCCTGCGGCTTGGACGTCCTCGCTCAATATCAGCACCCCACGCACACGCCAGCAAGCATGTGGATATTGGCTCTCGGCCAATGCGGTACAAGCAACTGAGCTTCTCAGCATGCTGGGTGTAAATGTGCAACGCGTGGCGGAGCTAGCACCCCTGCAGGCCGAAAGCTACCAAGCCCAAAGCAGCACACCGACAGCAGGCAGCGCCCCCTCTATCAGCTTGGTCAGCGCCATGCTGGAGGCGGGCCCAGGCAGCTACTACGTCAACATGAACCAACCATTGGCTTTCTTGGCCGCTGCTGCTTTGGAGCCTGACAGCAGCTACAGCTACTTTCAAACCGGCGTCTTGCGATCCTTGGCCGATGTGGCACGGGTCACCGCACTGCCCAACATTGTGTTTGAAGAGGAATAAGTCATCACATCTACCACCTCACGGGGCTACGTCCCTGTAAGGCGCGTTATGATGACGGGCTGTATAGCTTTTATGCTTTGACGTGTAAAACCATACAGCACACATGTGGTGGCGTTAGCTCAGTTGGATAGAGCAACAGCCTTCTAAGCTCACCAAGAAATCTAGGTTTTATGCGGGTTGCACGACTGTTTCCGCTCCGCATCCATGTACATTTAAACAGTGATCTAGCCCGCATTATTTGGTTTTTGCACAACCAATTGCGGAGCAAAAACAGACAGCCAAAACGCAAAAAAAGCCCCTCCAGCGCAAGCCAGAGGGGGTTTCTTATTTGGGCTGCATTGACCGCCAGCACTGCACCGCATAGTCCTGCAGGTAATCTATTTTTGCGGCGTCTTCTCCAACGGCTTCTCGATGATCGAGAACACGGCGTTGTACGTCTGGATCGAGCGCGACGGTGTCATCGCCCACGCTGCTGGGGCTTGAATCGCTGGGCCCGCTATTGGTGTGTACGTACTTGGTGATGAGGCGCACCCCGCAAGTGCGATCAGCGATACAGCCGCGCAGGCGGCCAAGCTCTTTTTTATCATCTTCCAGTCCTTTCCATGCGCGTTTGTCTGCGTCTGAGATTGCGTTGTTGGCTTCGATGCCTGCTTGCTTGATGGCCTCGGCCACTTCCAGCGCCTGCCGGTCGCGCTTTGCCAGCTCCTGGGCATGCTGGCCAGACAAGCGCCAGCCCTGCGATACCCACCCAGCCCCAAAAAGAAAAGCCGCCAAGACGGCGGCTGCGATCAGTTTGGCTTTCACACTCATATCTTCTGCACTCCCAAGTAAGTGCCCTTGCCCACGTGGATCGTTATCACTCGATTCACAGGCTTTGCGGGTTTGCGCGTAGACAGATGCACCCAGCGGCTATTGCCGGAGGCTTCGTAGATCAGCTGCCCGATACCCAAAGCGTCTATGTGAGGTGCAAGCGCTTTTGCCATGTCGTAGGCCGCGCCCACTGCAGGCACTACGTCAGCAGCCTGGCCGCTCATATGGTCGCTGGATGTTGCGCCGCCCACGGCCTGGTTGACTTCGCGCCCACGGTAGCCCGAGGTCACGATGATGGGTTTGCCGCCCAGGTGAGCCCTCACGCGCTCCAGCATTTCAGCTGTTTGACGCAGGTTCTCCAGCGCTGCTGGCATTGGCGTGTTGTCTAGCTTTAGGCGCTTGGCCGTGCTGCTTGCTGTGAGTTCGGCGAGAGAGAAATGCGGCGTCATGCATCCCCCTTTGGCGCCAAGCCAAGTTTCTTGCGCACCCATTCATTGAGCAATGGCCCGAGTGCGAATTGATCCCAGGCGCGGAAGCACCAATCCGCCGCTGTCATCGAGAACAGGCCGACCACGAACCCAGCAAGCCCCTCACTCACCCCTGCCATCTTTGCAAAGTCCGCTGTGCCGTATGCGCTCGCTGCTACCCCTAAAACCAACATAGCCACCTTGCGCGGCCAAGTACCTTGAATCCACAGCAAGGCCCCTGCACTACCCAGCAAGCCAGGGAGCTTTGGCAGCACCTGATCTGTCCAATTGAAATCCGCCATCAGTTACCTCCGGGCGTAAAAAAACCGACATGAGCCGGTCTTGTGAGTGCTGCATGCAGCGAGCAGGGATCGAAGCGCCATGGGTCTGGGAAGCCGAGCATTGCGGCTACAGCCTCAGAGCACACGAACCGGCTTTGATCGTGGCCGGCGGCGCGGGCAACGAAACCAAGCAAGCCGAGGTAATCGTAGCCCGCGCCGCCGTGCTCTTGCAGCCATGCCCAAGCACTCTCCTTGTCACCCACCACGGGCAGCAAGTCCCAATGCTCAGGGTTTAGCGTCATGTGCTTTACACGAACACCGCCGTCCATCATGGAGCTAGACGCGCAGATGGCCTGCCCTGCTTGGTCATAGCCAAGCACAAGCTCGACATGGCTGTAAGGCCCGCGCAACCACCAGCTCGTCAATCGGTTGAAAAGGCGCTTGCGGCCTTTGTAGAAAGCTATCTGCACCTTGTCAGCCTTCCAAGTAGTAATGCTCCTCAAGGCGCGAAGTCCAGTCAGCCTTGATATCGGGCGTAAGCAGCGGCGTTGTCGCTGCTTGGATCTGCTGGGCCGCCAGCTCAAAACTAAGCGTCCCCATCAGCGCGTTTGCAGCAACCACAGCAGGGTCGTCCAGCAGCGCAGTAAGGTCGGCAACTGACCACACGCCGGAGCGAACCCGGCTCATGTTGTCCGCCGCCATGTAAGCCATCAGCTCATCCTTGACCGCTGCCCGCTTGGTGTAGCGGGACTGGTCTTTTTCAAACTGTGACGGCCCTTCTGGCGCAGGAGGTGGAGTGAATTTTTTACCGTCCCAAAAATCCCCAATCTTGGAGTCTGCTGCGGGAACCCAGCCTTGCTGGTCTGCAAATTCTTCGCTGGCTTCAGCGTGATTGATGACGCGCCCTGCGTCGATGATTGCAAAACGCGCCATTAAACTTCTCCCCAGATACGCAGTTCGCCGCGAGCACCACCGCCAGATACAGCACCTGTATTAGTGGCACCGCCCCCACCGCCCGGCGCGAATCCAGCACTACCTGAACCAGTGAGAGATGCAGCACCACCGCTACCACCTAGCTTTGATATGCCAGGAGGATAGACAGTGCCACTACCTATAGTTCCACCAGCAGCACCGCCGTAGTGTGAGTTTTGCTGGGTCAGCGTACTGTTTGATACATTGGCGCTGCCGCCCCCGAAATATGACGTGCTTGGTGTTGATCCTGTTTGACTCGGGCCGTAATCAGACCCAGCTGGCCCGTCGAATGCAGCACCTACCCACGCACCGCCGCCGCTTCCTCCTGAAACAGTACCGCCATATCCACCGCCAGCCTCCACAAAAGCGCCAAGCGATGAAGTGCCGCCTCGGTTTCCGTCGCCAGCAGAAGCAACGGCGCCAGCACCGATGGTCACAGCCACCGTATTAGTGAGCGAATCAGCTTTGAGCCGGAAAGGGTGACATGCTCCGCCCCCGCCACCTCTGGCGTCTGTTCCACCCTTACGGCCAGAACCTCCGCCGCCCCACAAAAGCCCAGAGATGAAAGAGTACCCAGGTGGCTTTACGAAATTCTCTGATGACGCGAAAACCCGATAGAACGAGTTAATCACCACCGTCCGCAGCGCCGCCCCATCACACTGCACCAGTCGCACTTCGCCGGGATACATGATGTAGCTGGTCAGGCCGTCAATCGTCTCTGACGAATTCGGGTCAAGCGTCACATCGCCGGCTCCGCTATTGCGGATGTAGCACCACCAGCCATCGCCAAGCACACTAGCTGCTGCAAAAGTCTGCGTGAATGTCCCGCTGGTGATGTCGATGAGCTTTCCATTGTCAGCTTTCACAAGCTGGACGTTGCTGGTGCGGGCAGAGCGCAGAATCTTAGAGCCTGCCAAAGCAGAGATAGCCTGCGCAACACGCTGCGGTGACATGCTGCGCAGCGCAGTCTGAGCCCCTGCCTCCATCTCAGCTTGAGTTGCAGCTTGGTAGCTTGTATCAGATAGCGTTAGAGAGCCTGTTTTACCATCGACAGAGGTGACCCCTGCCACAGCACTAATGCCCTCTGTCCATTGAGCGCCATTCCACACGCGCCACTTGGTTAGCGTTGTGTCGTAGTAAGTAGCACCAGCACGGAGCGGCCCACCTTGGTTGTCTAGAGTAGGAGGTGCAGACTTATTCCCAAGGTTTAGTTTTGAGGCTTCGATGGAAGCCGATTCAGCGGCGCTGGCACTTATGGCAGCGTTAGACGCGCTCGTAGATGCCGCAGATGCATGTCCACTAGCGGTAGATGCGCTTGATGCCGCTGCATTTGCCTGCGTCGTAGCTCGATCTGCTTCGCTGGAAGCGGTGACAGCGCGCTCATTGGCTGCCAGCGCATTGGTGCGCCCGGCGTCAACAATCGCCCGCAACCTCTCAATGGCTGGCGGCACGCTGACGCCGTTGTCATATGCCTCTTGGTTGTAGTTCGCACTGCCAAGCGCGGGAAATGGTGCAATCGGCAGCGTCTGGGGAACGTCCACAATATCTGTCATACGTTGCTTTCAAATGTGAAGTTAAGGCGCGTCACTTTCCACGAATCCGTGCGCAGCGTGCCTTTAAGGAAGCCCACCCCGGATAAGTGCCTGTAACGCGGCAAACTGGAGAAGTCCACGGCGCATGGCACGTCAAGGACCTGATTCATCCAGTCGTCCACCATCGGTGCGTCTTTGGAGTCAATGACTACACTTCCTTGCACAACCTTTGCCCTGCGTCCAGGAATGCGCTTGTAGGTGCCGTCTTGAACCGAAGGGCGGGTGAAGCGGGCATAGCTCTTGGGCGTAACCTCAATGCCCATTTCAGTGCCGCCCGTTTTGAGTCCGGGAGCAAACAGCGTGCGCCACTGCCCCACCCCCATCCAGCCGACCGAAACCTCGGCGTCTGGATCTGCGTGAGAGAAAGTCATCGTCAACTCCCCCGCAGGACGCAAGGGCAACTCAGGAGAGGCAAAACGGTCTGTGCGCTGCAAGTTTCCAAACAGCAACTCCCAGTGTCCATATGCCTGCTCCCACATCGTTCCGCTACGCTGGAGCAGCACCTCGCCCCCACTTTGGTGGCGATACTCGAAGTCAAAAGCCCCAGCGTCCACCCCATAAGCAGCAAACCCGGTGATAAAACCGGGCTTGAGCACGTACGTCAGTGAGCCAATGCGCCGCGCCTTAGTAAACAAATATTCATCAAACGGACTCATCCGGTTAGTTGGCTCTTTGAATAGCCAGTGCTCCGTGTCTTTGTCCGGCGGCTTGCTGTTAGCGTTGGCCGTGTAAGCCTTGACGCAGGAATAAATCCGCCCGCTGTATACACGCAGATCATCAATAGCAAAGGCCCCCGAAGGGGCCCATGCTGTTTCGTTGGTATCTAACTCAGGGATGTTGGTCCCGGAGGCGATCATTTGCGCAGTGATCTCCGTAGGTAGCAATATCCTCATGTCAGTGACTCCGTCACCATTGCAGTTCCCCCTTCTGTCACTTGATCGAGGATTTCAGCGGTTTGCTGAGCATGTTTATTGCCCTCATTGACAATGGCTTGCAGGCGCTGGACCTCGGCGGTCAAGCCTTCAACCAAGCGCTCTAGTCGCGTTGTATTACCACCCATCAGGTTGGCGGACTGCGCGGCCGTGTAGACCATCGCGGGTGCTTTGAAATTCACCAGCTCCGGCCCTTCCTCCCCCACAAGGGTTAACCCAGGCGGCGTGTAGCCCCCACGCGCACGAGTACGAATCAGCGAGCCTCCTGGGCCACCCGGCTTGAGCCCGTATGTCTCCATCAGTAGCTCAGCCGCGTTGGGGCCATTAACGGTGTGCGATCCACCTCCGGGGAAGTACAGCGTGTTGCCAATAATCTGGTACCCACTGTCACCTACCCCTGTGTGCGAGCCATGCTCGTTAATCGGGCTGCTTACGTGATCGCTGTAGCTGTATTTCGTTGCTGCTTGGGCCGCAGCTACTGCCGCAGTTACGGCATTTGCATAGCCCGACATCGTCCCACTCAAAGCCAACACCGCCTGCTCCACAGACATCGTCTTGTCGATCAGCGTGTGCGTGCCATCGATTTGCTCTTGCCAGTACTGCAGCGTCTTTTCTAGCTGGTTGATCTGCTCTTGAGCGGCTTTGAGTGCTCGCTCTTCAGTCGTCAATTGCAGATCCGCTGTTTCCCCTAACTCAGACAGCTGCCCAGCGAGCACCAACGCGTCACGGTCACGCTCAAACTGCGAGGTGTACACGCCGCTATCAATGCCACCACGCGCTGCACTGATCGCATCAGCCAGCCCATCAAAGCCCATAACATCCGCACCACTACGCACTGCTGCCAGCGCATTTTCGATGTAGACCATGCCTTGAGCGGCCTGCCATTGCTGCGCTGAATCCACGCCGCCATACAGCGCCTGAGCGTTACTGGTCAGCAGATTCAGAGTGCTAGACAAGCTGCTGATTGCAGTTTGCGAAGCCGAGGCAATCTCTTGCCAATACGCCTTCTCGCGATCAACTGCAGCTTGCAAGTTTGCGTATGCGCCCTGCTTGGCCGCCTGAGCTGCTGCTGTAGCCGAATGAGCCGCTGTCGCTGCATCTTGCAGCGTGTACACGTACTCTTGCAAAGCCCTATTACTCGGATCAAGTGCAGCAAGCTCGCGCTCACGCATCGCTGCTGTGTTGCCCTGCAGTTGCAGGATTTGGCCTTCAATGCCGTAACGCTCTTGTGTGACGGCCGCCACGCGCTGAGCCTCAGCCGCTGCCGCCTGCTGAGCTGCACTCGCAGCAGAATCCAGCGCATCAATCTGCGCATGCAGTGCAGTGTTGTAATCCCACGCGGCGATTTCCGCTTCTGCGTAACCCGCAGTTGCAATAGCCCGAACGGCAGCCAGATAGCCGCTTTGGTCGCCTTGCGCCCGCAGCAGCTCCGCTTCCAGGCTCTTGCGGTCGTCGAGCAGGCCGCGCATGACGTCGCTCAGGATTTCTGCAACGCCATCGACTGCAACACCCGCTTTTTGCGCATAGTCGGCAAGCGATGCAAACTGCTGATTGATGCCAAGCAATTGCGCAGCCAGCTCCATGTTCCCCGCGCTAAATGCAGCCTCCACGGCAGTCTTGAATTCAGACTTGGCGCGCTCGCCCATCGCTGGATCAATGCTGACGCCAAACCCCGCAAGCACCTCCTGCATTTGCTTGAGACTGTTTTCGTAGCGCTCTTGCTCAGAGTAAAAGCCTTGATAGAACGCGCTCGCATTCTGAGCCAGCGCATCGATACCGCCACTGCTGTTAAGCAGTGTTGTCTGCGCATCGCCCGACAAGTCTGCAAACATCGACAGCGACTTGCCCAGCGAATCCAGCACTGTTTTTACAGTACCGACTTGCGCCAGTGCAGCGCTTAGCGAGTCAATATCGGTGGCAGCCTGGATCATGCTTTTCGACCAAGCCGCAATATCCATCGCCAAGAAAGGCGCCTTCGCATCTACAGCAATCTGGTCAAGGAACTGCTTGTAGCCCTCATCGCCGCTGGCGAATTCCTTCGGAGCCCACTTGCTAGAACGCGAGTTCTCCCAATCAACAAGCACATTACCCAGCGCGTCCGCAATGCGCAAACTGCCCCACGCGCCATCGTCTGAGCTGTCATCGGCAAATGCTGTGGCGACTGTGTAGCCAGCCTTTTGCCCAAATCCCACTGCAAAGCCGTCGAGTGCTGCACCCAAGGATGCGGCAATACCGCTGGCGTTTTGCTGCGCATTGGCATTCCACTCCCCACGCGCGCCCATGCCAAATGTGTCGCGGTTATAGATGTCCGCGCCGGTTTGCAGCTTTCCGCCCGAGTACACAGCACCCGCGCCGTAGTGCGGCGTGCCTGAGTTGTCAAACCCATCCAACAAACCGCCAACCATGCCGCCAAGCATTGTGCCTATCCCAGGGAGCAGCCACGTACCAACAGCTTGGCCTATCGCAGATCCGTAATTTCCTTGCGTAAGACTATAAACAGCACCTGCATAGCCAAGCGCAGAGCCAATCCCGCCACTCATCCCCGGCACGTCTTTAAGCCACGCGTCAACACCCTTAATGGTGTCGCCAAGCTTAAATGCAGCGTCTCCAAGGCCTTCCATACCGTTTAGGCCAAGCTTTGTGCTCTGGTTAAGCAGCCAATCTCCGGTATTACCCCCAAGATTCGACCAGTTCGTGAATCCTCCTCCGCTATTTCCTAGTTGACTCAATATTCCAGAGCCACCCCCAGCCGCCGCAGCCGCGCCAGTTCCCATAACCCCAGACACCAGCGTTTGCACGACAGGCTGCAAGACCAGCGTGCTAAACAGGCGCTTCAGATACGTCGCCGCATCTTTGCCGCCGCCCATGATGTAGTCGGCCAGGGTGTCGCCGATGGTCTGGCTTACGCGCTCCCAGTCTTTTTCGGCTTGGTCGGCTGCCTTTTTGTTGGCCTCACGCACCTCACTCTTGCCTGTCGCGCCGGCAATTTCTTTAGTCAGGCGCAGCTGCTCTTCGTAGTAAGCCAGTGTTGCGGGCGCTTCTTGGCGCTCGATGGCTTGCTGGTAGTTCAGTGCAGCCTGATTTGCTGCCAACTCTGCTTTGGCTTGGGCCAAGCTGATGTTTGCCGCTTCTGCGTAAGCAAGCGCCTCTTCTTCGTCGCGCATGCTTTTGAGCGTGTCGCGGGCAGACTTGAGTGATTGCTCACGCGCCTTTTGCTGGGCTTCAAGGCTACGCTCTACGTCAGCGGAATTTTTCAGCCACGCTTCATTGGCTTCGATCTGCTCAAGATCAGCCAGCAGTCCTGCGCGCTTGGACTTGGCCACATCCTGCTCGACCTTCATGCGCAGCTTTTGCGCATTGGTCAGCTTCTCGCCTGTAGCAATCTCAAGGTTCTGCTGCGTCAAAAGCTCGGCAATGGACTTGCTTAGAGACTTGTACGCACTTTCCTCTGCGCTTAGGGTTGTGACTTTGGGGGTTGGCTTGGTGAATGCCGGAGAGAGTGCCGACTCTTGCGCTGGCGCTCTACTTTTATAGTTCTTGGTCCACCAAGCGTTTTGTGAATCTAGCGCACGATTACGCGCGGCTGTTTCGCGCTGATTTTCCAAGCGAATCAAGTCCTCATTGAACTCAATCTGCTGCTTTAGGCTCCTCAGTCTTTGCTCATCCTGCTCTTTAGCCCAATTTGACTTCAACCACTGGGCTTTTTTTACATCCTCCTCGGCATCACTAAGCTCTCTTCGCAAATCTGCAAGCCTGTCTTTCGGGGTTTTAAATGGATTGGTCAGGCCATATTTGTACAAAGCATCCCAAAATCCATCTGCATGCTTCATGCCTAGCATGAATTCAGTGCCCAAAGAGACTACGCCGCTTGCCATGTCATCGAGCAGGCCAATAGTTTTTCGCAAGCCGTCTTGCACACCCCCATCAGAAAGACTTGCTGTCAAACTGGTTATCGCAGGCAGCAGGCCTGACATCAACTCATTCTTCAAGCCTTGGTTTGCCAGCGTGAGATTGTCTGTCTCTGTCTTGAATCGGCGCGCAGAGTCGAGCAACCCCGCATCCATGATTGCGCCGTAAGCCTGAGCCTTGGCTCCAACCTCCTCCCATGCCGCGCCTTGATTCTTTAACAGCGGCAGCAGTAGCGACGAATCACTTGCAATGGCCTCCATAAAGAAAACCATGTCGGAGTGCGCAAGATTCGCCTTCTCCAAGCTACTAACGTACAGCTGCAGCGCATCTTTACCGGACAGCTTGCGGAACTGCTCTGCAGTCACCCCCACCTTGGGCGCGACGCGCTCAAAGAAGTCGGCCATGCCGCCGCCGCCAGTCTGGACAAAGTCACCAACCTTGTCCTGCACATCCTTGAAGATGTCCGCCATCTTTTCGGCGGAGATGCCCACAGTGTTTGCACCTGCAGCCAAGCGCTGGAACTCTTGCGCGCTGGTGTTGCTAAGGGCGGAAAATCGCTCGATCTCGGCTGCTGCACGCGCAGTTTCGCGCGTAATGGCGCTAATTTCAGAGACAAATACGCCAACAGACAGCCCAGCCACTGCAGAAGCAGCCATCGCCTTGAAGCCAGAAAAGCTGCTGGCGGCTGCATCGGTCTTTTTGCGGGCTTGGTCAAGCTGATCAAGCAGCGGAGCCAAGGCGTTCACATCAGCTCCGCGCAATCGCGCAAGCGCCTCCGCATACTCGCGCGTGGCCTTGCCGCCGGCCTTCAATTCTGCAATCTGGCGCTGCAACTCTCTTGCAGAGGTGCGTGTTGCGCGCTCAATTTCTTTGGCCGATCTGGTTGCGCCTGCGCCAATTACATCAAAGCCAGCGCCCGCCGCTTTTCCGCTTTTATCTAGCTGCCCGGCCATTTGCTGCGCAGCATCACTCAGAGACTTAATCTTTCTCTTGGTCTTATCGATACCCGCCTCAACGCCCCTCGCATCAGCGCCAATGCTAATGGTCACATCTTGTTTATTTGACATAGCGAGCCCCAATAAAAAAAAGCCCGCCAATGGCGAGCTCATAAAAAAAAGCACCCGTAGGTGCTCGTGCGAATTCAACTTCCGATCGACTGTTGAAGTGGGTGCTCTACTTACAGGCAAACTCCCCAACATCCACTATGTGATAAACAACCCTATCCTCTTCTTGCATAGCTATTCCGCGAAACTTCGTGTACCCAGCGTACCCGCCGTAGGAGTTCTTGGAATTCACCTCGCCGCACACAGTCCACGCCCCGCCAGAGCCATTGCTAAACCTGACGTTTTTGAATTGCGCAGAATATGGATCTTTGAGCTTGTCATGAAGGCCTGCGCGAATTTCCTCCGGGTCGACTTTTGGAGGCTGCTCCGCAAATGCAACAGATGAAAACATCAAGCCTATACAGATAATCAATTTACGCATCACGCCTCCTAAATAGTTAGGCGCAATGCTACCAAACCCGCCGAAGCGGGTCTGGGTTACGAGGAGGTCACGAAAGCAATAGCTTCTGCACCATGTCCAACTGAGGGGACTCCCCGTGCAATCGCGTCTTGTTGTCGGTGATCCGCTGCCAATCATTGCGCGTGTCTTGGCCAAGGGCGAATCGGTCACAGAAATCAGCGACTTGGGCGGATTGCTCCTTGGTCATCTCCTGAAAACTCGTAGTTCCCGCAAACAAGTTGATCAATGTGTAGACCTTTGAGAACATCAGCCGGTGTTTGATCACCGTGTCGATGGCAAAGTGATACAGAGGCAGGCGGTCCTGGGCTGTGCTGCGCTTTCCGCCATCCGCCATTGGGCCGCGCACCGGGGCTGCTGTGAAGTAGGCATCCTCCAACTGCTCGAACACGTCCCAGGCCTTGTCCGTTTCCAGCATCTTGGCGTGTCGGGCTGCCCCGCGCTCTGTCCAGAGAATCAGCGATCGAGTCTTGCTAGAAATTTGCAACCCGCTCAAAGATAGTCGCAAATTCTTGAGGTCCTGCCCCGTCGCCTTGATGAAATGCTTTCCCTCCTCAAAGCGCTCTGCGTTGCGAGCATGGTTCTGTTGGATGCGAACCTCATCCGTGTCATAAAGTTGCGCCAGTTGCTGCGTGGTGCAAACACGCTGCTCCTTGTAGCTAATGACCGCCGTGGTCACAGAACCGATGGTGACGATGTTGCTCATGCTGCCAGCTCCTTGACGGGTTGACCAATCTGCTTTGGCGAATTCTCCCGCTCAGCGCGGCGCTCGGCACGAAACTCTTGCTTCTGGGCGCAGGCCATGGCAAGGCGGGCCAACTGCAAATCAGTGCAGGACACGGGGTCTGGACCATTGATCCAATCCGGCAGCTCATCCATGGAGACCACCATCTTTCCAAAACCCAGAGCCTTGGCGCGTGGGATGCTCGGCTTGTTAGTTTGGTCGTAGCTCAAAGACAGTAAATAGCGGTCATGCTTGTACCAATGGCCACCTTCCATCACTGCACCGAACACAGTGCGATATACCTGCGCCACAGCTTCGGCGGCCAGGGATTCGGCCAGTGCGATGCGCTCAGGGTCATGCACGGGCTTATTCAGCTCTGCCTCCATTTTATTGAAGGCTGTGATGTAGGCCTCTTTCCACTGCGCAGCCTCTTTGCCGGTGAAGCCCATGGCCAAGAAAACAAAGCCGTCGCGGGTGATGCGGTAGCTAGGCATTGACTTGCCCTGCTCATTCACATAACCGGACTCCGCAAAATTGTGGAGTCGAAATGCATCGCTGCACCCAAGGTTACGAATGGCGCGCAGCACGGCATCGTGTCGCTTTCCAAAGTGCTCAGCAATCTGCAGGCTGGTTGTGGTGATCTGGCCATCAACAACGGCCAAATCAGGGGTTGCAATTGCTGTGTTAGTAGTGACTGCTGTAGAATTGTTCACGATTGTTCCTTTCTTAGTACGTTGGGACTCTTCATTCAAGGCCTTTACCGTTGGCGCGGTAGAGGCCTTATCTATTTCAGACTCGCTTTTCATGCTGAGCCTCTTCTGCTTTGCGGCTTTCTTCCAAGCGATGCAAGATTTCCGCATTGAGCGAACGCCTGTTATCTATGGCTTGGTGCTTTAGCCACGCTTTCATTTCATCAGTCATGCGAACCATAACTGCAGGTGAACCACGCCCTACTTGCATTTACTACTCCTATAAATTTCTATGCACCATCTGTGCACAGTGAATTCTATACACGGTGCTTAGAACAATGCAAGTGTTTTTCGTGGCACAGTGCATAGATGGCAAGAAATGACCCAACTATCTACATGCGCATACCCCAGCCACTCAAGGATGCGCTCGATGCTGCAGCCCTAGAGAACAAGCGCTCGTTGACGGCCGAGGTTGTGGCGCGCCTAGAGGCTACTTTTAAAAACGAAATGGAATCATCCGCCGGAGATGACAAAGCCTCAAGCCTGGAAACTGCGCTGGCAGTCGATGCGATAGCGGAGAAGGTGGCGGAGCGCATTAATATCCCCAACATTCCAGTTTCCCCTGAAATTCTTGAGCGTTACCTTGCAATCATTGAGAAAAACACAGCCGCCAGACAGCGTGAGTGGTGGATGAACGAGTTTGGATATGACCCGGAGGCACCGCGAGTTCCGCGGCATGGCGGCGCTCCTGCGCGCGCTTCTAACGTCAAGTCACGAAAAGCCAAGTGACCAACAAAAAAACCCTCTTCTGAGGGCTTCTTCATTGAGACATCTCGCCTCCTTATATTGAATGGCGCGATGGTAGCAAACCGGATTGCATCTTCCCTGTACGCCCGAACAGGTGGATGCACAAACAGCGTTGAAGCTTTCAAACAGCCCGCCTAGGATGGCTTGGGCTGTTAGATTTCGCGCAGCTCCAACCGCCCAGCCAACATTTGAACGGCCTCGCCTGCTTTTTGCACCTGCTCGGCTTCAGGAAAGTAAGTAGCTTCGATGGTTGTTGGCTTGCCAGCCTCCATGCAAATCGAAAGCTTCGTCACATTCTTAGGCAGATCCAGAGCTTCGATCAGCGCCAAGCCAAGCAAATTGCTGCTGGTTTTTTGTTTATTCGACATATGGAGTCCTTATGGGGTTAAGAGAGGAAATTAAAGAGATTGCGGTCAAAGACCAGGATGGAAATCACCACACCGTTAAGTGCATCACCACCTTTGAGGGTGGCCGGTTAATTGGCGGCGGTGAAGTCCCGACAGGCGAGCGCTACGTCTTGGACGATGGCTCTTTATTGACGGGATTTATTGGAGGCGAGTCTTTTATGGATAAAGCGACAGGCCGCATGTTCAAGGCTGCATAACTAGCCTCACCCCTCCGGTGAGGGGTGTTACTTTTGAGACATCGCATTCAATGCAGCAGCTTCCATCACCCGGACGTCAGCAAAGACTTCACCAGCCCGCTCTCGCCCCAGCCTTATTGTGCGCAAGCAGGCCAGAACGGCCGTGTAATCCAAGCCAGTCGCACCACCCATGCCACCGCTGCGCCACTGGGTGCGGCAGTAGTCCATAAAAAAGTGAACTGACTGCCAGTTTTCAGGCCAGACACCTATTTCATTGGCGGCCATCTGCTGGGTCTGGAAGCGCTTGGCTGCCTTTGCTGACATTTTGACGTTGCCAAAGCCGCCCTCGCCCCCTTTGGGCTGGGGCTTATAGAGAGCTACGGCAACGTCTTCAAGTTTTTTGCGCGGTTGCCCTTGATGCGTGCGTCGTACTCCTCCCAGCCGTCGCCCTGAATTCCGGGGAACATCGCAATCAACTCTTTGATCTTTTCGTCGGTGAACTCATCTTCCAGGTCCCAGCCGGATGCGAACTCACGCACTTTGGCGACAGCCTTATCGAGTGCATCCTCTTGATTCTTTGCGGCATCAGCCAGATCAAGGGAGATACGCTTTGCCTTCTTTGGCTTTTCTGAAGCCGCATCGGTTTCAGCGGCGGCAATGGCTTTCTGCGTCTTCTCGCTCACGTCCAGGCGCTCATTGGCCTCCGCTTCAATGCGCTTCAACGCAATAGGCATCCAGTCGCGCAAGGTACGACCAATGGCAATGAATGGGATCGTTACCTCATCGCCAGACAGGTTGTGTGTCTTGATTTCCAAAGGGAAGTTGGCGGGCTTGGTCAGCGTGGTGAGTTTCATGATCGTGTCTTTCAGCAGGGAATGAAAAAGCCCGCCGCACTTCCCCTGCTAAGAGAAAGATGCGAACGGGCAAAAAGAAACCGCCTTCAGGGGGCGGCGATGGGGTTTAGTCCTCGACGTGCACGGATGGCACGCCGAAGAAGGTCAGGTTGACGCTGACCTTGGCGACGTCGCTGGACGACAACTGGGGCATGGAGCCCTTTTGCAGAGTGCCGTAGGCGTAGACCGTGGCGCCACCAGACAACACAAAGCGGAAGGCCACCTTCTGCGACAGGTTGCGGGTGATCTTGTCCATGGCCTTTTGGTCGTAGCGTTTGGGGTCGAAGCCCAGCGTCATCGTCACAGACTCGGCTTCAAAGCCTGCAGGCAGGTTGATGCCGCGTCGTTGGTTGATCGGGTTCACACTGATGTTCTTGACGCCGCCACCTTGGGGGGAGTAGTCCAGCACCTGACCAATATCGATCCAATCCGTGACTTTTCGCACTGAGCCAGCGGAGGCGACGCCAGCCGGGAACCAGACGTCATCGGTAGCATCAATGCCATCAATCACCAACGAACTGCCTGTGGTGCCATCGCCTGCGCGGTAGACCGACTCGTTGGCATCCTCCCAGCCATTGAAGAAGGCGGCAAACACGTCACCCTCCGTCATGCCGTGAGGCGTAGCGGTGGTCGCTACTGCTGGATCAGCGTTGGTGGTGGACGCAACAGCAACTGCGGCGGCGAAGGTCGTAGAAAACTGGAATTTCGCGCCGACTGCGGTGAAGTAAGCCATTTTTGGGCCTTTCAGAAATGAAAAAAGCCGCTCGGCTTTCGCTTTGCGGTTTGGGTTCGCCCTCGTCGGGCACAAAAAAACCGCCTCGTTGGGCGGTTACTGAAATTGAAGAGATGGCTGGATTCGGTGCATCAGCGCTTCCACGCACTCCTTAAGAGGCGGTTTCCGCGCTTTATGCTCATTGAGGCCGCGCCCGCAGAGACTGGCGAAGCGGTCTTGGGCATCCAGTGCTGCCTTGGCCTCGTACCACTCTTGGATAAGTGACGGCGCTGCCGCACTGTTCTCCAGCACATCAAGCGCCCAGCGGCGAAAAGCCTGGGCCTTATCAGTGCGTGCAAACATGGCAATCAGGTGTGCGCCACGCAGACTGAAAACGCGCGCTGTTGTTTTATTAAGCAGACACCCACTTTGGGGGTCTGCCGTCTCCACCATGGTCAGCATGGTCATGGAGCTTGTGAATTCCGCCTTGTGGCGATCAAATAGGCGTGTCACCTTGTCAGCATTGGCATAGCCAAGCGCTCTGGCAATATCAGCCGCGCTGGCCCACTTCTTGCCATCCTTCTCAATCAAGCGGATGGGCTGGTTTTGGAACATGAGTTCTTTCATCATTTGCCTTTCGGAAATATAAAAACCGCCCGGAGGCGGTTGGTTGGTTTTGGTTAGGTCAGGACCAGATTTCCCAGACCTGCTGCACGCCGTGCAACTTGGTGTCTGGCTCGTAGGTCATGTGGTGGGCGGCAGACGGGCGACACAAGATTGAGCGCTGCGGACGCAGGGTGGACTCAATCTGAGCGCGGATGTTTGCCGCCTGCATGGCAGTGGATGCCCATACGCTGATTTGCACGCGGGCGTGGCGCTTGGTTGGCAAGTTGTCCCAGCTAGACACGTCCCGCCCCCCGGTCTGCTGCCAGACCACAAAAGGCGTCTGAGTGCCGGAGGGCGCAACAGTGACAAATGTCCGCGAGCAGATTGCTTTCAACGTGGATTCAAGGATTGCTTCCATCACTTCGCTTTCTTGATGCTGTTCTCCAGCCTTGTCTTAACCACTACTGCTGCAGCCGTGGAAGCTATGTCGTAGGCGCGGCCTATGAAGTCATTTGCGGGCAGTTGGCTCGTTCCGCGCAGAACCATAAAACCGTATGGCGCTTCTGAGTGGTTAAAGCTGACCTCATACGTGGCTTTGCGGTTGTTGCTTTTGCCCTGGGCGTAGACTTGGTAAACCGAGTCACGCAGGCTGCCCGGCTTGAACGGTCCATAGACGCGGCCTTCAATGTGAAAGTTATGCGCTGCCTTGGATACTGGGGCTTCCTGCCGTACTCGCTCATACAGTACTTGCGCGCCCGCTTGAGCTGCTGGCCGCACCGCTTCTTGCGTCGCCTTGGTGATGCCATCCAGCTTTTGCGTGACTTTTTTTAAGTCAAGATCAAGTTTGAGCATGTCACCCCCATCCGCCATCACCCGGATCGGGCTCGGGCGCAGGAGGCGCCGGGGCGTCGGTCACAGGCAGGAGCTTGCAGACTAGGTCTACGTAAGTGCGGTCAACACTTGGCAGCACGGCTTCGATGTCGAAGACTTGACCACCGAACTGAACCCGCATACCCGCGTCGATGCCAGTGCGCCAGCGGATGCGCACCGAAGCGCGCACTATCGACACATCAGCACCGGCGCGGATGGATTCGCTTCCGGATTGGAAGCGCACGTTCGACCAGACAAGGGCGACATCCTCCCAGCCTTGCGGCTCAGGCGTGCCCCATGAGTCTTGGGCGCCGGTTGGGCGCTGGATGGCAACTCGATGCGGGAAAGAGCCTTGTGCAATGCTCATGCCCAAGTCCTTTCCCGATCCAGCAGGCCATTCAGGTACGCCGGAGGATCCGCCTTCTGCGCGCCAGGAGTTGAGGTCAACTGATGCGCCACCATGGCGATGATGTAGGCCCGGATGTTCGCCGGGCAGCCCACGTCCACCTTGACGCGCACTCGCTCACCATCCGCCTCCGGCAGCGCGGGCAGGTCTTCAGGATCACCGGTGTAAACCACCTCCGACGTGCCGCAGATGGTCTGCGAGAGCACAAAGCCATCCACCAGCACCCAGCCCGTGCCGTCCAGGACCTCCACGCTCACCAACTCAGTGATGAGCGCTGCAGGAAGAGTCCCGGACGGCCAGCCAGTGAAACCAAGCTGCAGGGTGTGCGGCAGGAAACCGCGCTCACACTCGTGCTCGGCCATCAGGCGGGTCGAGGCGATCAAGGTCTTGATCTGCTCATCCAGCTCGGTGATGTCGTCATCGATGCGGGCGCTGACCTTGACCTCAGCGACGGTCACGGGCTCATTGCCCAGGGCGGTGATGGTCTGGGTCAGCAGCATGCTCAGGTTTCCTGTTCGTAGTCGAAGACTTCGGCGCCGGAGTTCAGCGCGTGCTCGACGGCGGTTGAATTGGTGTCCAGCCAGTGGGCATTGGCTTCGGCCAGCGATTCGGGCACACCCTGCAGCACACTGCCTGCGCGGTAGCGGGTGATGCCATCGAGAGAGCCATCACACAGCACAAAGGCGTCAATCAACGCATCTGGCTCGGGGTCAGTGTTGGCACTTGGCATAGCCACAGGTTCTGGCTGCTGCACAGCTGCCGCAACCTGCGCTTCAGGCTGGGCTTCCACCTCTGGCAATGCTTGGCCGGTACTGTCGCCGGTCACAACTTGCTCGGGCTGCTCAGTTGCTACCTGCTCTTGCGCTTCGGCCATTGGGGCCTTTGTCTTTGCTTTACTCATTGCTTTCTCCAGCAAAAAGCCACCCGAAGGTGGCCCTGAGGTTGCTCAATGGGCTACTGCCCGGCTTAGGTCGCGCTGTTGGCGTAGTGCTTGACTGCGCCACCAATGTCAAGCAAGCGACCACCGGAGCGCTGAAACGCCAAGAAGCCCACTTGACCCTTTTCCGTGTACTTGGAGTCAGTCATGCGGAACAAGGTCAGGTCCATCACATCGCGGATCAGGTACTTGCTGAAGTCACCAAACAAGATCGACTTGGCAGATGCCGCCATGACGGGCATGTACTGGTTGATTTCGATCTGGCGACCCAGCAGGCGGTCGGGCGCGCCACCAGGATTACCCGTTTCGTAGCCAGGCACGAAAATGGGGCGACCGTTTTCGTCCTTGATCTTGCGCAGCCCCTTCAAAGTGCTGTCGTGCAGCATCCAGCGGCCAGCAGCGCGGTAGATCGGGTCTACGCTGTGTTCCAAGTCCACCAAGTCGTCGTATGTGACGGCGGCGGTTTGGCCTGTGGTGCCAGTTTTACCCAGCGCAGAGCCTGTCACCACACCCGTGGGCTGACCGGTGCCAGTACCGATGGTGTGATGCTTGCCCTGGATGCGGCCCAGACGCAGCGCCAGCAGCTGCTGGATATAGGCTTCGATGTTGAACATCGAGTCCTGGATCAGCTCGAATGGCAAAGCGATGCTCTTGGAGCTGTACTTGTAGACATCGATGGATGCCTGGCCAAATGTGGGCTCACCAACCGATACAGAAGCGTTTTGGCCGACGATCTCGCCCTCTTCTGCTGTGGCATCCGCCGTGGGAAACAGCATTTGCGCGCCAGTCGAGGTCTGGATGGTGCTGGCAACACCGCGCAGGCCACCAATCAGCTTCATGGCTTCGATCAGCGTGCGGCTGAACTCGGTGGCAACCGTGTAGCCGCCTTCAGCCCCTGTGGTGGTCGACATCGCAGCCTGCACATCGGCAGGGCGGCGAGCCATCATGGATTCACGCTGCTCATTGGTCAGTGCCATCAGGCCGCCGGTGAGCATGGCGCGCAGTGCACCAGTTTCATCCGACTGGCCGCCGTTGCGCGTGGCCACGTTCATGGCCGCTTCGTGCTCGGAGTGCTCGTCGCCAGCAACCTGGGCCAGGCGGTTTTCGCGAGCGATCTCACCATCAATGGCTTCGATCTCGTTCAGCAGCGCATCCAGGCCGCCGGCATCTTCGCTGGACATGCGCTGGTCGGCGCCGTACTTGGCGTTCAGGATTTGCGCTTCTTTAGCCTTGGCATCGCGGCGCGCGCGGAGTTGAGCTAGTTTGCTCATAGGGTTTCACCTTTCTTTGGACGTAAAAAAACCGCCTCAAGGGCGGTCAGTTCTCTGGTGCGCGCTCGCGCTCAGATTCGAGACAAGAGACTCAGGCGCTGCTGTTGGCGGGCGCGGTGGTCATCGGAAATGGTTTGGGGCTCAGGCTCGGGGGTTTCCTCGGGCTTGGGTTGCTCTGTCGAGCTTTTGGGTTTGGGTGCCTTGTCGTAGGCAGACAGATTCCAAGCGCTGGCCTTGGCTTCAGTCTCTGCAATCGAGGTGGCAAAACCGTGCTCCAGTGCCTCGGCCGCGGTGAACCAGGTTTCGTCTGCCATCCAAGCGGACACCTGATTCAAGTCCTTGCCGGTCTTGCTTGCATACGTTTCAGCCAAGGTGCCGTCGATCTTGTCGAGCAAGTCCGCCTCTTTGCGCAAGTCGACGGCGTTGCCCCACATGCCGGTCCAGGCCTTGTGGATCATGAACATGGCGCCCTTGGCCATGATCACCTCATCCCCGGCCATGGCGATGAAGGTGGCAGCCGAAGCGGCCAGGCCATCGATGTGCACAATCACCTTGCCCTTGTGGTCGCGCAAAGCCTGCTCCATGGCGCGTGCCGCAAACACCGAGCCACCAGGGCTGTTGATCCGCAAATGGATGGTTGCATCCTTGTCCACGGCATAGACAGCCTTCACGAACGACTCAGGAGCCACCCCGCCCCACCACTCAGCCTCGTCTTCGCTGGACACAATGTGGTCGTACAGGAAGATTTCGACTTCGTTGGCATCGGCCTTAGCCACCACCTCAAACTTGCGCACAGCCGCCTTACGGTTGTCCGCGTACAACTTATTCAGTCGGTTTTTCATCGTTGTCCTTACCCGAGCTTTTGCCCGGATTCATACGCAGGTTTGGATTTGGAGCCATGTTCTCCAGGCGGCGAACTTCATCTGCATCCATAAACGGCATCTCACCTGCACGGCCCATGGCAATGCGGTAAGCCTCGTAGCGCCCCTTGAGGTCGCCGCGCTCCAGTGCAGCCGTGATGTGCTCCACAAAGTAGCGTTCTCGCACTGGCCACAGCTTGCGGTTGAGCTCCTGCGACATGGGCGTCAGGTGCCGCTGCAGCGTGTAGCGCACAAAGCCAATGCCCTGCGATTCAATGCCACTGCCCCAGCTGGTGGTCTTGTCCGTGTGGCCCACCATGTGCGGCGGAACCCCGAAGAAGCGGCAGATGTCTTCCACGGTAAACAGCCGAGTGCCGAGGATTTCGGCATCCTTGCTGTTCACGCTCAATTGCGCCGGCTCAAGGCCACCATCCAAGATCAAAGGGCCACGCCCGCCATTGCCCAAGCGCGCCAGCAGACTGGCCTTGAGCAGGTCAAGCTGATCCTTCTTGAGTTTGGAGCTGGTCTTGAGTGCGTAGTCAAACCCAGCGCCACCGGCGAAGAACTTGCCCGTGTACTTCTGACCAGCCAATGCAGTGCCAATGGCTTCACGCGCTGCGTACGTGATCAGACTGGGGCTACGCAGGCCATCAAAGCCCAGGCTTGGCAGGTGGATCACATCCTCGGGCTGCAGCACGTAGGCTGCACCCTCCGCTGGTTGCACCCGGTACAACACCCGGCCATCTTTCTTGAACGGCTCCACCGTGCGCGGGTGCAGGGGCTTCCATCCAGTCACGCGATTGCTGTTACGCGCCCGCAGGATCTGGCCAAAGCCGTCTCCCTCAAAGAATTTGCTTTCAAATAGGTATTGAATGGCATTAAAGCTGGTCCAGCCTTCACAGGCCGACTCGTTGAAAAACCACCAGTAGGGGTGATCAGACTTGCCGCGTTCGCCGTTGTTTCGTTCATAGAAACCCAATGGCAGGCTGGCAATGGCGCCGGCAATCAAGGATGTGCACGAATACACAGCCGACACCCGCTTTGCTGAGTCCCGGGTGACCGCCTCGCCCGAAGCAGTTTGGTGGCCAGCTACAAGCAGGTTGACCAATTCACCCATGGACATGTCGTCCACACTGCCGTTTTCGGCCATGGCAAGCGTCTGCCCTGTTCGCAGATTGGCTCCGTCACGGGACGCAAGCCAGCTGTCCAGCACGCCAGAGCGGTGCTCGGTGCGCGTCAATTCAAAGGTTTGCGTCATAAGCTGTAGATGCCGGGCGATGCCGAGGCCTCGGGGTTGAGGGCCATCAGCTGCACAGCATTGAATAAAGCCATGAGCGGGTCGATTTTGGCCGTCCCGCTGGCTTGTTTGGTTATCAGAATGGCGTTGCCGCGGGGCTCCACCTTCGCGTTGCCAACACACCAGGACATCATTGGCTGTCCGCAGTGCCGCAACACGCCCTCGGCCAACTTGCGCTCAGCTGTTTTGATGGCCCCGCCCAATTTCCAACCCTGGCTGATGCCGATGATCTTTTCCTCGGGCACACCCGCTGCCTCCAAGGCTTCGAGCACCCCACCCACACCAGCAGGGTCAACCCCCACCTTTTCAAGCAGTCCATGTTCCTCGACCTCGGCCACAATGGCGGCAAGCTCTTCCACGTCATCGCCGATGTGCTTGACCAGCACTAGATCGCCATCACGGGCAAAGTCGTGCAGCCGCGGCGCTATCTCTTTACGCCGCTCCAGCACGATCTCATGGGCCCAGGCCCGGCTCCAGGTCAACCATTTGCCTGTGGATTCGCATCTCCCACACAATGTCAGGCCCAACAAGTCATCCAGGCCGCCGCCGTCGATGCCGACCGTGACCACCTCGCAGCGGTCCAGCAGTTCATCGCGTGTTACGCGCTCTGCCGCTCCTTCCCAGAAGTCAGCCCCCGCCCACCGATCCGACCGCAAGTTCAAGCCAATTTCGACGTTAAGGTGCTTGGCCAGAAACTGCTGGAAGGCCCCATCTGATTTGGTTTGCTGCTTGCGCAGTTGGTCAACTAGCCACTCTTGGCTCACCGAGCGACCCAGATTGGGGTTGGTGATGTAGAAGTGCTCCGGCTCCAAATAGGCTTTGGCCTCCAGCATCGCCTGCGGGAACTCATACAAGATGCCCAGCGTGCCGGGATCATTGATCTTGCCGTCGCGTACATCCCGCCAGTACTGCAGCTTTTCCTTGAAGACCCCAGCCGGTGGCTCGTCGCTCTGCGTGGTCAGGTAAATTACCCAGCCTTCATCGCGCGAAACCTGGCCGCCCAGCGCCTCCAGGAACACGGCCTCAGCATTGGCGCGTTTGCCAAAAACCCAAAGCTCGTCGACCAGCACCCGGCCAGCCTTCTTGCCTGATACGGTGTCGGTGTCTGCCGCCACCACTTTCAGGCTGTTACGGTGCATCACATCAGTGATGGTGCGCACATTGGCCTGAATGTGGAACATGGCTGACAGCTCTTCGTCGGCTCGGACCATCGCGGCCGCTGGCTTAAAACTGTTGTCGGCCACTTCTTTGGAGGGGGCCAAGATCAGCAACTCCTCTTCTTCGCGCCAGCACAGGATCAAGGCGGTCAGCATGATGCCGGCCGCAATCGTCGATTTGGTGTTCTTCTTGCTGATCAGCAGGCCGAACTCACGAATTAGTTGCTTGCCAGTGTCAGATTGGTACGCGCCAAAGATGCAGCGCACGAAATCAAAGACCCACTCGTCGCAAACCTCTTCCATCGTGGGCTTGCCCGGCAAGTCAGGCACACGCAATGCCTTGAAGATGTGCAAGGCAGCATCTGCCTCGCTGGCGTAGATCGGTGGCGGAATGATGGATTTCCGCTGCACCAACCTCTTTTCCCAGCCAGTACACGCGGTGGTCCATTTCATTGCTCTATACCTTCTTGCCTCCAGCGGCAGCTAATCTTGGGGGTGCGGCGGGCCGGACAAACTTGCTGCCAGCCGCTGCAGCAGCTTCTTGCTTGGCCGCTTTCTTGCCTTTTTCCTCGGCCTTCGGGTGCACATAGGGCGCCGCGATCGTGGCTGCCTGCATGCGCCGGGCTTCCGCCTGCTTGGGGTCACGCATGACCTGCAGCAAGAAATCCAGCGGCGTCATGTCGCTCAGGTCCGGATCCGGCTCTGGGGTCTTTTGCCCAAATGGCCAGTTCACAGGTGCCGCAGCTGTCTGCATACCATCTGCATCCACATAAGGCGCCTCGACGACAGCCTTTTTCTTGCGTGGTGCTGCCTTGGGCTTGGTGGCAGGCGCAGTTGCATCCGCCACGGCTTTAGGCTTACGCCCAGCACCTGGGCGATGTCCGCCTCTTGCCATCTTTGATTTCTCCAACGTTTGATTTCTTTGATTTCCAGAACAGGAAATCAAACAGGCCGCAAACCCAGCATTCATGCGGGCTAGCGGCCTGTTATGGGCTTGCCGTTTGATTTCCAATTAATCAAACAGCGGGAAAAATTTCGCGCGTGCGGAACAGGGCGGTCTAGAGCGGCCAGCCTTCCAAGCTTTCGACCACCCCCTCCCCGTCACTAGCCCAGGGGTTCTCGCCCGTAACGCCAACGAACGCCACCTTGAGCGCCTCAACCTTTGCGGGCAACGTGGCTCGAAGCGACTGCACATGCATCGCATCCGGCAGTGGCATGCCTAGGGCATGAGCCAGAGAGTCCAGATCATCAATCAACTGCCCGAGCTGCTCTTGCGCTTCATTCATAGCCTTGCTTCCTCACGTTGCTTGTCTCTACTGTGGTGGGTGGCACAAAGGCTTTGCCAATTGCCCTTATCCCAGAACAACGCCTGATCGCCGCGGTGCGGGATCTTGTGGTCGACCACCGTGGCCACCGTGATCCGACTCTCTGCCTCGCACATCACGCAAAGCGGATGGGAGCGCAGGAAGCCCTCGCGCGCCTTCTGCCACTTGTAGCCATAGCCGCGCTGGGTACTGGTCATGCCCTCTGTGCGCCAGCTTCCCGCTTGCATGGTGGGCACGCGTCGTGTGTCCAGTACCTGTAGCTTGGGCTTGAGGGTTTGGAGCTTGGTCATAGGTATTGGTGCCAGCCACAGCAAGCGTAAACCCTTGGGCGCGAGAGTTGCGGGGCGTTGCTCGGTGTGGCCGGCGTAAATGAATGTGGGCGCCCTTGAGGGCTTACGCCTTAGCGCAGGGTGCTGCCTGTTTTCTGTGTGCCAGCTGCCCTCGACAGCTCAAGGGGGAGTCATTCGCGCCTTCAATCCACTCGGGCGCGGCCCCGGCTGGCCCGGGGATGCTTTAAGGAGCCACCCCAAGTGATACACCCCATGCGTGATGCATGCTTTGCCGGGCGTGCTTGGTGGTGGCGGAAACAAAAAAGCCACCCGAAGGTGGCGTTGGATTGGTGCTACATGCTCTCAGTAGGATTGGAAGCTCCTACACAACCAATGAACTGAGGGAGATAAAGATGGAGCGAAAAGAAGTTCTCGGACTGGTAGTTCAGGCTACCGACGCAGCAATGGAGACGGTGCATAACGACATCATGGAACTCAATGCTCGCTTGAGTGCGCAGAACTTTCTGCTTGAGACGCTGTACGCCAACGCCTTCCTAAGTGACCCCGATGGGCTTAAGTCGCTTATGCAATCAGCCATTGAAGCAACGCGCCACAACTCAACCCGGAGCACAGCCATGTCAGACGAGTACGCCATCGAAATCCAAGCTCGCATCGCAACGCGCCTTGGGATGTTCCAGACTTCCGTGTTGCGCAGGATCGAGGGAGTGGGCTCTTGAGCATTTCCAACTCAGGCCCCGCCTTGCCAATAAGTCGCAGCGTCATAAGCACTCCAGAATGAGAAAAGCCCACCATAGTGGGCAGGTGCTGGTTTGGGCCAGCAAGGAGAGAGCTCAACGTATTTAGCGGAAGCAGTCCGACAGACCACTTCCTTCTTCACGAATAAA
>JADMKK010000045.1 GCA_015478895.1 Comamonas sp.
GACCATGGAGCAAAGGGCGCTTGTTTTTAAGCAGCCAATCATCCGGGACCTGACATCTAATTGAGATCTGGGTGGACGAAGGCTAACGCGGTGTGGAGAACGCGCTGCGGGCTAAGCCTGATGATGTGCGTGAGCATTACGAGCGCCAACTACGGGATTTGCAAGAAGCATACGGCGAAGCAATGCTGGAGCTGCGTGCCCGAAAAAAGCTGCAGGCCTTGCTGGATGAGGACGGCAAATGATCCTTCGCGTGCAGCAAGGCTTACTTGAAGAAGGCATGGATGCCAGCTTGAGCCAGTTGTGCCGGTGGTTTGAGCTGCCCCGGCGTACGGCGTACTACCAACCTACGAAAGCTGCGCTGCGGGTCGATGAGCAGCTTGCGGCGCCTATCAAAGCGTTGACTTGAAATCAATCTAATTCAGGCCACGAAACTGATGCGAGCTGCTCAAAAGCAGGCTTGGCAAACAAGTAGCCTTGGAAGTAGTAAATGCCCATGGCATGCAAAGTTTGGAACTCCGCTTGCGTCTCAATGCCTTCTGCGATCACCTCAATCGATAACGCTTTGCACACACCCACAATGCCTTGCGTAATAGCTTGGCGCACAGGGTCACTGTCGATATTGCGCAGCAATTCCATATCTAACTTGATGATGTCAGGCTGAAACTCTGCCAGCAAGTTCAAGCCAGAGTAACCTGAGCCAAAATCATCAATGGCAGTTTTAAAGCCCCTGCGCCGGTACTCTTGCATGATGCGCTTGAGGTGGTCTTTATCCACCACACGCTCATTTTCAGTAATTTCAAAAATGAGGTTTTGGGTTGGAAATTGGTGGTGGTGCGCAGCTTCTAAAGTTTTACGGATGCATGCAGCCGGTTCATATACGGCATTCGGTAAAAAATTGATGCTGACATGGCATGCAATGCCAAGCTGCGCAGCCAAGATGATGGCTTGCACGCGGCAAGCTTGGTCAAACTGATAGCGGTTGTCAGTAGTGACTTGGCTGAGAATTTGTCCAGCCCCACTGCCATCGAGTCCTCTGACCAAAGCTTCATAGGCAAAAACGGAGCGCGTGCGCACATCCACAATGGGCTGAAATGCCATGCTAAATGCCAAATTTAGCGGCTCGCGGTCATGGCACTTTTTGCAAGGAGCTGTAGATGAGGGTTGAATGGAAAGAGACATAAAAGTGAGATGACTGCGCTCATTGTGTAAGAGCGATTAAATCGCACAAACGAAGACTCAAAGCTGACGATGCCTATGCATAACGTAGATAAATGTGCAGCTCAAATACCCATCAATTACTTGAATGACTTAAATACACCGGCAAAGTTGTATCCCCCAAGCGATAAATATGGCACTTCATTCATGACTGCTTCAAAATTTTTACGAAGTGGGCTTAGGGCCCGTCATCAATTAAGCCAGATGACAGTTGCAACCAGGTGAATACCACCCAAGAACGCCTCTGCAGTTTTGACGTAGCGCGTTGCGATGCAACGGTACTGTTTCAAGCGAGCAAAGAAGTTCTCGATGAGATGGCGCGCTTTGTACAAGTGCTTGTCGTAGTAGCGCTTTTCTTTGCAGTGCCTACGGCTTGGGATGACTACTTGCTTGCCTTGCTTCAAAAGCGGGTCGACGACCCGCTCTTGCGCGTCATAGCCTTTGTCGGCAAGAACTGCAGCAGCTGGAATGGATGCAAGCAATACGTCGGCACCTTTTAGGTCTGACTCATGGCCACCGGTGAGGTGAAATCTCGTGGGATTGCCCAATGCATCGACGGTGGCGTGAATCTTGGTGCTTAACCCACCCCGGCTGCGTCCGATTGCATTGGTGATGTGCCCCCTTTTGCACCAGCGCTGTGTTGATGGGCGCGAACGATGGTGGAATCAATCATGGCGTACTCGTTGTCTGCCTGAGCGCTCAGAGTAGTGAAGACTTTGTGCCAAACGCCCGCTCTGCTCCAGCGCATGTGCCGCAGATGCACGACGCGGAAGTCTCCGAAGCGCTCAGGTAAATCACGCCATGAGATGCCTGCGCGGTAGCGAAAGAGCACAGCGTCCACAAACAGGCGATTGTTCTTGGCGGGAGCACCGACATGTCCAGACCTTCCTGGAAGAAGGTCTTTAATTTGCTCCCATTGGCTATCAGTCAAAGCGTATCTTCGAGTCATGCTATGTATAACGTAGCAGGCCTGCAATTTGATGACACGCCCTAGCAGCGCCAGCGCGGCGCATACAACGCATCAAGGCACCCACTATCGGGAGCTTTTCATACAGCTCTTGGGCAGCGTCCCAGTAATCTCGGTGCTCTAGCACCATGCCGGTGGTATCCAGACGCAAAAATGTGCCTCCCTGAATGCACTGCGGCACGCCTTTGCGCCAGCGGCGCATGCTGAAATGAAACTCCCACGCTAAGAAAGCCCGTTGCCCTTGAACGAGGCGTTCAGTGACGACAAAGCGCGGGTTGTCCACAGTGGTAAACATGTGTGCGAAGACTTGCCGAATGTGAGTCACGCCCTGCACATCATTGAATGGATCTTTAAAGCGCGCCTGGGGGGCATAACAGGTATGGATAAGATCCAATTTTTGGGTGGTGAGGTGCTCATAAAAATGTATGAGCCGATCCACCCCGGCTTGTACCTGTGCACTGGTTGCATGCATGTTGCTCATAAGGCTCACAGTCCTGTCATTCGGTGCACCAAGGCAAAATACCAACGGTATGGCAGCAGGCGCAGCAACTGGAGCCACGTTGTGAACCGGCGCGGGAAATGCATTTCAAATGCGCCGCTGGCCCAGCCTTGGATCATGGCTTGCGCCGCTTGCTCAGGGGTAATCAATGCGGGCATGTGAAAGTTGTTATGGGCTGTGAGCGGAGTGTCCACAAAACCTGGATTGACGATGCTAACGGCAACCCCTTTACGGCGAAGGTCCAAGAACAACGTTTCTGCCAGATTAATCAGCGCTGCTTTGGTCGGGCCGTAAGCCAAGCTTTGCGGCAGTCCACGCAGTCCAGCTACGCTGGCCACCAAGCTGATATGTGGCCTATAGCCATAGGTGGCTGCCTGCAGCATGGATGGAACCACAGCAGCAACCACATGCAGGGCGCCAGAATAATTAATTTGTTGATGGCGCAACAATTCATCTAAATCCATCGCATCTGCACGCATGGGCTTGTAGTGCCCCGCACAAAAGCACACCAAATCCAAAGGTGCATCGGCTTGCAGCAACTTGGCCGTATCTGCCACGGCCTCGCGATTGGTAACATCTAAAGTCACAGATTGGCTGCCAATGTGCTGCGCCACAAATTCCTCCAGTGCCGCTTGATTTCTGGCGGAAACAATCACATGGGCACCGCGTGCATGCAAGGCATGCGCAACTGCACGCCCTATGCCTGTTGAAGCTCCAATTAACCAAACACGTCGGCCTTGCCATTCGGTAATGCGAGGGTTCAAAGGCATCGTGTTACTCCTTACACTTTGCTAAACGAGAGCAAAACCTCACCTAAGCGAATGCCAAATTTACTCATCGTGGCGCGATTGAGCATGACGCGTTCGTCCATCAAGAACATCCAGTCATCAAATTGCACTTCATAGACGCTGCCGTCAACGGGTAAACGCAAGGTGTAATTCCAGCGAAATGCATTGCCCGATGTTTGTCCTGTCGCTTCGCCCACTACGTCGTCTGCACGGCCGGTATAGCGGCCATCAGCGTGCTTGGTCAGCCGCCAAATACGGCGTTCTTTGCTGCCATCGGAATAGGTAAAGTGCTCGTCGAGCACGCCCTGATTGCCTTCCCAGTGGCAATCCATGAACACGGTAAAGCGCCGTGCGACTGTGCCATCGCGCTTTTGGAAAACCCCATGGGCGATGATGCGGCCATTGAAATAGTGATCTAACTCAAGCGTGGGCGTCTGCTTGGCGTAATCGGAGATTTGTGGCCCTGCACAGCCGGCCAATAGTGCAGTACCAGCAATGCCAGCCCATAAAAAAGTACGACGTGGATTCATCATGTTTTCTCGCTTGTGAATATGGCAACAGGTTGCTGGCGGATAAGCAGCACATACAGCAAAAAAGCAGCAAGAAGCTTGAGCAGACATGGCACCAGTGCGTACGCCCATGCCAAATGCACTAACGCCAATTCATTGCGGCTTCCCGGGGCATAACCGAGCCACTGCAGTAAGGGCAGCGCAGCACCTGCTGCCAATGCAAGATTGAGCTTGGTGGCGAGACTCCACCAACCTAAGTAGGTGCCGTCGTGGCTGCCTTGTGCACCATGCTGTGCAATCAAACGTGCCAGCAGCGCTCCTGGCAGTGCCAAATCAGCGCCTAAGGCAATTCCCGTCAAAGCACAAATGAACGCAAATGCATGAACTTGCCCAGTGCCTAATGCGGATGTCCATGCAAAGCAAACAATCGCCAGTAGCATGCCCAACAGCCAACTCCAAGCCAGTCCACAACGTCTGACGCATTGCAGCCATAGCGGCATCGAGGCTGCTCCGCAGGCGAAATACAGCACTAAAAAAACGGCAGTAGCTTGTTCACTGGCTTGCAGACGGTCTTGCGCAAAAAAGAGCATTAATGCGGCAGGAATGGCACTGGCAATGCCATTGCATATAAAAACGGCCAACAGTTTGCGAAATGCGGGTTGCTTCAGTGGTTCCCACAAAGATGCCGTTGCACTCGGTGGTAACTGCACCCTAGCTGGTTGGGGGGCACGCCACCACAGGCTCCAGCCAATCAACAAAGCGCCACCAAACACTGCCAGCATGGCCTGTGGCCCCCAGACCACTGTAAGGGCAGATGCCGCAATGACGCCAGCCAACCCTAGGCCTTCACGCCAAGCCACAATGCGGCTGCGCAGTACATCATCGCCGCCAAGGCGCACGCCCCACGCTTGATGGCTAATGACCAGCAAGCTGTGCGCAGTGCAGGTCAGCAGTAAGCCGAGTACCATCCATGCAGCCAAAGGGGTTTGACCATCCACTGCGGGAAAAAAAAGTCCCGCCATGCCGAACCACTGCACCAGCGCAGAGATCGCCCCCACCCATAACACGGCGCTCACAGATCGGGCAAATAAGGCATCGCTGATTTTACCCAGCCAAGGCTCTATGGCAGCGTCTATCAGCCGCACCAGCATCAACAAACCGCCCACGGTGGCAAGTGACAGCCCCAAGCTGCGCGCGTAGTAGTTGGGCAGCACCACATACAAAGGTAGCGCTGCAAATGCCAAGGGAAAACCTAGCAGCCCATAGGCCAAGCCAGACCGCCATGCGATGGCATTCACCGGTGCAGTCATGGGGAAGCCTTGCCGATTTCAGCCAGTAATGCTTCGCGCAAACGGGGCTCAGACGTTTGCGGTGAGAGCCAAATGCCAAAAAAGCGCTGGGCTAATTCGGTGTCATTGATTGGGCTTAGTGCTTTATCACCCAGCCACAATTGCATGCCTTGGCTGGGGATGTAAATGCCTGTTAATCGGTCTCCAAGCTTGACATCAGGAAGCCACTGCGTCAATTGATCTGTCCAGCGCTGGGCCAGGTCAGGAGGTACAGTGCGTTGTCTTGCAATTTCTTGCACAGAGCGTTCTGCGATCGCCTTGCCCGTAAAGTTACGGTGGTATGTCAGCTCCAATGCCAGCGGGTAATTGGTAAAGGATTGGGCTTCAAAGCCAGGGCCCACCCATAGGCGGGCATCATAGATACGCAGGCCTAAAAAACGCATTTGGCCTTGCCCGGCTGCTTGAAGCTTTTGGGTAAATTGCTGCTGGATAGGTAAGGGCGCTGCAATGTCCGTCATGGCGTGGGCCGTGCTCAATGTCCCCAGCAACATGCACGCAAGGGCCATTTGAAGTACCGCAGATTGCATTGCAGAGATTTGGCGTTTGCACATAGCTATCAAGCCTTTACTGCTATGTATTACGAATCCAGCACCGCTAAATGGGTGCGAGAAACAGCCGAAGACCGGCGTGAATGGTTACTAGTAAAAGATGCTGGCGCCAAGAATGGCGCTGCGGTGCTCAGGCTGTGTATCTGCTGCTGGTTAGTAGATGGGTTTTCATGCAACTCGCTTAAATGGAAGACGCGAACGGCAGCAGCCAGTTGCGCAGCTTGGTATTTCAGGGTTTGTGCTGCGGCAGCACTTTGCTCGACCATTGCAGCGTTTTGTTGGGTAGCGCGGTCTAAGTGCGCAACCACATTACCGACCTGCGCAATACCTTGGTGCTGCTCTGCGGTGGCGCTGCTGATGTTGGCAATCAGACCTGCCACATGCTGTGCCTGAGCGACGATGCTGGTCATGGTGGAGCCTGCCTCATTGGCCAGCAGGCTGCCTTGCTCTACCTTGGCAACACTGGTTTCAATCAGTCCTTTAATTTGTCGCGCCGCATCCGCACTGCGCTGCGCCAAGGCACGCACCTCACTGGCCACCACGGCAAAGCCCCTGCCTTGTTCCCCTGCGCGTGCAGCTTCGACCGCAGCGTTGAGCGCCAAGATATTGGTCTGAAAAGCAATCGAATCAATCACACCAATGATGTCTGCAATGTGGTGACTGCTCGCTCGAATGTCATTCATGGTGTGCACCACTTGCGCCACGACTTGCCCGCCTTGGTGCGCGGCATCACTGGCTGCGGCCGCCAGTTGTGTTGCCTGGTGTGCGGTATCTGCATTTTGTTGGACAGAGGCCGTCATCTCTTGCATTGACGCAGTGGCTTGCTGCAAGTTGCTGGCCTGCCCTTCAGTGCGCTGCAGCAAGCCGCTATTGCCCGTGGCAATTTCATCGGCACCGTGCGTGACGGTGTTGGAGGCATCACGCACTTTGCCGACAACTTGGGCCAAGCTGGCTTGCATGGCACCCAAGGAGGCCAAAACACTGCCCGGCAATGCATCTTGTGCGCCATCGACGGGCTGTAAATTGCCAGTAGCAACGTGGCGCGCTACCTGCGCTAAATCATTGGGCTCTGCGCCCAACTGCCGAACGATGCTTCGTGCCACGGTCCATGCCACGAGGCCACTCAAAATGAGCGCCAAGGTTAAAGCCGAGAACATCACATTCAAAAATCCACTGGCTTCATCTAAGGCGCTTTGGTTGGTGTCTTGGATGTGCTTTTCTTTAAAGTCAATCAAGCGATTGGTCGCAGCCAGCCATTCCACATACAGGGGTTTGACTTGACGCCACAACGTGTCAACAGCCGCAGGGTCACTGCGGCGCACTTGCTCTAGCAATATGTCGGTTGCAGCGACTGCTTGGCGTTCGGCTTTTTGAATATCAGCGTAAAGCGGAAATACCTCAGCGCTCACGCCAGGCAAAGCAAACAATGCCTCAATTGAGCGTGTGGACTGGGCGTAAAAATCTGCCAATACACCAATGGTTTCCAATGCAGCATTGCGCTCTGCCGTCGTGGGGCTAAATACCAAATCCCTTACGGCAATTGAGCGGTCATGGGCTGAGCCTCTGAAATTGATGGCATTGCGCTGAACTTGGGCATAAATATCCAAATTGGCCCGCATGGCGCGTTCAATGCGATCAACCTTGACAACGGCCACGGCTGTCACAACCACCAGCAAAGCCACAATTAATCCAAACCCAACATATAAGCGGGTTGCAACGGTGATTCGAGAAGAAAACATAAGTCTTTCTAGGCCATTGGCCGATGAAGTTGCTGTGCATACTGATGCGTAGCGACGACAATGCTGCTTAAACGAGTTACGCAGGCCATCACTCTTTGACCAAGGTGTACTGCACCACGCTGATGTTGTGCATGCAAAATGCGGCTTCGCAGTAAGCTAAATAAAACTCCCAGGTATGCAAAAAACGCTTGTCAAAGCCTTGCAGCAGCACTTGCTCTCTTTGCTGCACAAAGCGGTGGTGCCAGCGGCGCAATGTCTCTGCATAGTCTTGGCCGAAAGCGAATTCTTCTTGGACGCGTAGACCAGCGCGTGCCGCTTCCTCACGAATGCGCGCAGGGCTGGGCAGGCACCCACCCGGGAAGATGTATTGCTGAATAAAGTCAGTGCCCTGCACGTATCGGTCAAACAGAGCGTCATCAATCACAATGGCTTGAATGCACGCCTTGCCACCGGGTTTGAGCAGCCGCTGTATATGGCTAAAGTAAGTGGGCCAGTACGCTTGGCCCACAGCTTCAATCATTTCAATGGAGCAAATGGCATCAAATGGACCGTCTTGCACATCACGGTAGTCTTGCAAGCGCAAATCTACGCGGTGCGCTACACCGGCATCAGCCATACGTTGCTGGCCATAAGCGAGTTGCTCGCTCGATAGAGTGACACCTACGACATTGGCCGCGTAGTCTTTGGCAGCCATTTGTGCCAATGCACCCCATCCGCATCCAATTTCTAAGATGCGATCTCCTGGCTGCACGCCGCTGCTGTCAAGCGCTCTGCGCACTTTGGCGTTTTGGGCTTGGGTGAAGTCACCTTGCAAATTGCCTTCAAACCATGCAGAGGAGTAATTCATGCTGGGGTCTAGCCACAGCTGATAAAAGCTATTGCCCAAGTCATAGTGCGCATGAATGTTTTTGCGGCTGTTGGCTTTGGTATTGCGGCGCAGCAAATGCCGAATGCGGTAAGTCAAACGCCCCAGCCATGAACCATAGACCAAAGACTCCAACGCTTGTCTGTTGGCAATGAGTAAGCGCAGCAAGCCTGCCAGGTTAGGCGTTGTCCAGTCTTCTTGGATATAGCTTTCGGCCAAGCCAATATCTCCAGAGCGCAGTACGGCATAAAAGACATTCCAGTTTTTCAGGCACAGCGAGGCAGTGAAGTGCTCACCTGAGCCATAGCGCAATTGCCGGCCGTCAGGCAGTTCCAGTAGAAGGCTGCCAGTGCGTATGCCTTGCAGCAATCGCAAGCCTGTGCGGGCCACAGTTGGTACATCGGTGGGTAAAGCCATGGAAGCGGAAGAAGGAGCTGTTGGATGCATGGTGGTCAACGATTCGTAGAACTGCGGGAGACGGGTTGTACGGGGGGCTGCGGTTTAGGATGGAACGGCGCACGCTTGATCCACAGCAGTAGTGCATGCCAATGAATGCGCGCCATGACTGCCAAAGTCATCAGCGGATATTTCCAAAGCGCCTTGCGGCGTGTTGTGGCTGTTAGCGGTTGTAGGTGTGAGTTGATGCCAGTGAGCAAAAGTGGGCCTTGCGAATCGGCGTAGTCAACGCGAACGTGGATGCGGCCAAGTGCATCATCTCCAGAGCGCTTAAATTCAAAGCGGTAATCGCCTTCAACGGGGCAAAATGGCGATACATGAAAAGCTTTGCTAGCGTGCAACTCCCTGCCGTACTGGGGGTGGTCGAGCACGTAGTTGTGGCGCTCACCGAAGGTGTTGTTGACCTCAGCGACGATGGCGCGCAGGCTGCCATCTTTACGTTGGCAGTACCAAAAGCTCACGGGTTTGAAGCTGTAGCCCCAGACGCGGGGAAAGCACTGCAACCAGATTTCACCATCAGCATCCGTAATGTTTTGCGACTGCAGCACCTCTTGCAGCCAAGCAAGTGCGCCGCCTTGGGCTGGGCTGCGTCCATCGCCATGATCGGCATCCCAAAAGCTCAGAAAGCCCGGTTGGTTGAGTGCCAATACGCCCGCAGTGGCAGGGCTTGACTGCAAGGTTTGCATGGGGAGCAAAAGATGGAAGGTGGGGTACACAAAGCGATGAACGCGGGGTCTGAGGCGCTGGTGGTGTACATGCCCAAAACCAATCATGGGTGCCAAACTTGGCATGGAGGAGGTGGCGGGTGCAGTCATGCGGTGGCTTGTGCAGCAAACGGTGTGGCGAGCAAGGCCTTGGCTGCGGCATAGCCCGATTGCAAGCCGTCTTCGTGAAAGCCATACCCTGTCCAAGCGCCACAAAACCAGGTGCGCTGTTGCCCTTGGATAGACGCAAGATGCGATTGCGCACGGATGGCTGCCAAATCAAAGACTGGATGCTCGTAGCGAATCGTGGCTAGCACTTGGTCTTTGTTGATATCGCGGGCTGGGTTGAGCGAGACAAAAACAGGCTTGGCAAAAGGCAAGGGCTGCAAGCGATTGAGCCAGTAATGCAGACATACATTGGAGGACTCGCGTTCAGAAGAAGTGGCTCGCTCGTAATTCCACGCTGCCCAGGCTGAAGTGCGTTGTGGCATCACCGATGCATCGGTGTGCAAGATGGCCAAGTTCGGTTGGTAGCGGATTTGACCCAAGAGGGCTTGCTCTTGGGTAGTGGGCTGCGCCAACATGCCCAGTGCTTGATCGCTGTGCGTAGCGATGACCACCGCATCAAATCGTTCGCATCCTTGGTGGCTGTAGACACTAACGCCCTGTGCATCACGCTCAATACGCAGCACCGGGGTATGAAGGCGTACATCTGTCAGTGCATCAATGATGCGCGTTACATACTGGCGTGCCCCGCCAGATACTGTCCACCACTGTGGGCGATCATTGACTTGTATCAGGCCGTGGTTGTGGCAAAAACGGATCATGGTGGCGACTGGAAAGCGCAGCATCTGGTCGGTCGGGCAACTCCAGATGCAGCCAAGCATGGGTAAAAAATACCAGTCGCGAAAACTATTGCTAAATGCGTGATGCTGCAAAAAATCGCTCAGGGGTTGAGCCATTGCTGACTCTTCATTCGCGAGTGCAATCGCTGTGCACAAGCGGTTAAAGCGCAGCACTTCGCGCAGCATGCTCCAAAACTGCGGGCGCAAGAGATTGCGTTTTTGGGCAAACACCGTAGCTAAATTGGCACCGCTCCACTCCAGCGTGCTGCCATGTGCGCCAGCATGTGGTACTTGCACAGAAAACGACATGTCTGAACGGCTAGTGGGCGTCGACAGCTCTTCAAATAGTGCAATCAACCCAGGATAGGTGCGCTCGTTGAACACCAAAAATCCGGTATCTACGCCATGCGTAACATCTTGTCCTTGTGCATTAGGCAGCGTGACATCCAACGTATTGGTGTGACCACCAAAGTACGAGGCAGCCTCAAACAGGGTCACTTGGGCATGTGCTCGTAAACGATAAGCTGCCGCCAAGCCAGAGATGCCAGAACCAATAACAGCAACTTTCATAGATAGCTTTGTTTTTTGTACATGCGGTTACGGCGAAAATTAGCCGTGATGAGTCCGTAATGTATTAGACAAAATATTTTTTGTCTTAGACAATTTTATAAATCGACGCAAAATGATGTGGCTGACTACATGGCGCAGCTTTTTACTGGGTACGCAAAATGACTTCAACACCACATACGCAGTCTGAAATTTCTTTGTCTATAGCTGCCGTCGAGCGTGAGACGGGAATTGCCAAAGACACGCTCCGTGTATGGGAGAAACGCTATGGTTTTCCACAACCCTTGCGTGATGCCAGTGATGATCGACGCTATCCATTCGATCAAGTGCAGCGTTTAAAACGTATTCGTCGTTTGCTAGATGCGGGATACCGTCCAGGAAAGATTGTCCATTTGGATGATGTGGCTTTGGATGATTTCTTAGACAGTGTTAATTATTTGTCTAAGACAGATGTGATGCCTGCATCTTCTGTACAGCTGCTTGAGCCAATGCTCCAATTGATTGAGACGCACCGAGATGCTGAGTTGCGCGAGACGATGCAGCTTCAGTTAATGCGCACAGGTTTGGCTGGATTTGTGCACGATATCGCAGCGCCTTTGACCACTGCTGTCGGTGAAGCTTGGGCGCAAGGGAGATTTGAAATCTTTGAAGAGCACCTCTACACAGAGGTGGTGACCAATGTGCTGCGTAGAAACTTAGAAGCAGTGCGCCGTACAGACAGTGATGCCAGGCCCAAGGTGCTGCTTACCACCGTGCCGCAGGAATTACATGGCCTTGGGCTATTGATGGTGGAGTCGCTGCTGACTTTAGAAGGGTGCACATGCATCTCATTGGGTACGCAGACACCGCTTAGCGATATCGTGCGTGCAGCTGCAGCTTGTGACGCAGATGTAGTGGCACTGAGCTACACCAATGTGCATAGCGCTGCTGTGGTGCATCGCTCCTTGAGTGATCTGCGGCAAGCATTACCTGGGCAAACATGGATTTGGGTGGGCGGCTCCTGTGCCAGTCTCTACCAAAAGCCACTACAAGGTATTACGGCGCTCAATGATTTAGGCGGCGTTTCTGCATTGGTAGCAAGCTGGCGTAGCGCGCAGTAATTGCATGGTTGCTGTGCTCGTAACGCCTTGGTGCATATGAACTTCTACGAAAATCCGGTAGATGTCCGACCTCAAGCTATTCGATACCTATCTCCAGCTCTGGAGTGCACAGGCTGCTGGCAAACCCTTTGCCACCCCTAGCAGTGATCTTCTGCCAGTGAGCCTACCTGGGAAATCAGAAAGATTGCAGGCGATGATAAAAATCCCAAGAGACCTTGACGAGCGCATCGGTGGACAAGTCATGCAATGGTGGGATGGTGTTGGTGCTGCTCGCGTTTATGCCCGAGCCCCAGATTCAGGAGCTCTATTAATGGAGCGTGCATCGGGTTCCAAGCACTTATTGCGCATGGCCTTAGAAGGGAAAGATGATGCAGCGACTACCTATATCTGCCACGCTCTGCACCAACTCCATTCAAACAGACCTTCGAGCCCACCTACAGATCTGCTCTCACTGACGGATTTTTTCAGATCGCTAGCACCTATGGTCCAACAAGAGGGGGGCCTTATGGCCGAATGCGCAGTTGTGGCAAGCGAGTTGCTGCGTGATCAGCGTGAGCAGGTCGTCCTGCATGGAGATGCGCACCACAGTAATTTCCTCGATTTCGATCGGCGTGGATGGCTCGCGATAGATCCCAAGCGCGTAACTGGTGAACGCTATTACGACTACGTTAACGTGCTTTGTAACCCTGACCTGAAAACTTGCACCGACCCAGTGCGCTTTGCTCGGCAAGTGGAGGTAGTTGTCGATGTTGCAGGGCTAGAGCTTCAGCGTTTGCTCAGATGGGTTATGGCCCACGCCGCTTTGTCGGCAGCTTGGTTTCTGGAGGATGGATTGCGTACTCAGGCCGCCGTAGAGTTAGCCGTTGCGCGTCTCGCCCAACAGGCACTAGCGCGATGATATCGTCGCTTCAACCTCAGCACATGCTGCTGGCAGTCTTTCAATCGAAGTAGCTTTTCACCGTCTGAGATGAACGTTTTGGATAATTTGAAAGCCTGCTTAGGGTTGATAGCACCACTAGATCTCCCTTTGATAGCAGTCATTCAGCATCAGATTGGCTAGCCTTGTACCTCACTGACAGTTACTTACTACAAAACAGGCATTGAGGATTGACAGTCGTGCTACTGGGAGGGCAGCTACCTGGCAGACAGCGGTACTTCGATTTGCAGATGTGAACGGCAGCAAACGCTGCATTGCTGGCATATAGGCAAGATTCGTTGACAGGCTACGCTATGTTGATTTCCATCCAGAAGTGACCCACTAGCCTCCGGTGGGGATGCGGATAAA
>JADMKK010000046.1 GCA_015478895.1 Comamonas sp.
ACACATCCAGATACCCGCGCCCGTTTCTATCGAACATCTGCGTGCCCTCGGCGCTGACAATTTCCAGCGGCTGTTGGTAGAACAGGACCGAGGATTGTCCAAACGCCCTGAACCGCCGCTCAACAAGGCTTTGGGTGCGCTCATCCAAATTGCCGCCGGCGGCGTCAAAGCGGTTCAACTGCAGAATCTGTTTGGCGTCGCTCATGCGGCGAACTCCTTGAAGCGCTCTAGAAAGTCTTGCCCCATTTCCACGGTGCCACGCACATAGGCCTCACCCATGCGTTGAGCCGTTGGGGTTTCGGCGTGGCTGGCAATCCAGGCCGTGAGCTGCATGCGACGCAGCATGATGAAAGGGCTAACCATGGCCACGTCCTCGTCGTCCACGGGACTGACGCTTCGATAACCTTCAAGCCAGGCTTCAAGCAGTTGCGGTACACGCGGGTCTAGTTCAATAAAGCTGATGCAGGCGGCAAAGTCGTACAGATACCAGCTAAAGCCGCAGTCATCAAAATCCACCACCGCGAGCTTTTCTCCCTCGACCAGCAGGTTGGCCAAGCGCATGTCGCAATGCACCAGGCCGTAACGGTTTGATGACTGGCCGTAAGCCTGGCATAGGGTTTTTAGGCGTGCTTGTACCTGCTCCAGCAGGCTGATATCGGCGGCGGTCAGGCTTTGTGCTTCCCTCCAGTCGCCCCAGTGGGCGTTGGGGCCGATCAGGGTGTCGAAGTTCCAGTGTTTGCGTACAAACCCGGTCGGTGCTTGCCATCGGCGGCTGTGCTGGTGCAAGCGTGCGTTGGCCGCTCCCAGCAAGCAGTACCAGGGGCGCAAATCACCGTCCAGAGCCGGTTCCTGGCCTGGGACAAAGCTGAAAGCGGTGATGCGGTGGGTAATCTCGCCATCTTCAATCTTGTGGATCCATTGCCCGGTTATAGTGCGCAGTGGCTCTGCGGTATGCACTAAACCGGATTCGCGCAGCGCGCCAACCCAGGCGAGTTCCGATTCGATTTCAGCATCGGTGTGATATTCAGGGCGTTGCATGCGCATCACCAAGCGGGCGCCTGTTGAGGTGTCCTCAACCAGATAAGTGGCGTTCTCGGAGATCGACAACAGCTTGAGTGTCGCATTTTCCGGTACCCCCCATGCGGGTAAGGCTAGGCGTAGCGCCTGTTGCAAGCGTTGCAGAAATTCAGGCTCGTACATCATGGTTCAGCCCTCTGATCGGTATTTATGTTGAAAGGTCAACATTTTGTGCTGCAACAACCATGCCTTTTGTGATTGGTATTGAATGTGAGGCAACATAAGAAGGCTTTTTGTGGCACCTCTGGCAATAAGTTTTAGCTTTTGTCGTATTTTTTGCATGGTGTGGGTTAGGCCTTCATTCAAGGAGCGGTTATGTCCAAAGCCAAAAGCGCGCGCCAGGCCAAGATCCTGGCCGAGTTGGTGAGCAGCCCGAGTCTGCGTATTGTCGATCTGGCGCGCCTGCATGGTGTGGCCGCCGAAACCATCCGACGCGACCTGGATGAGCTAACCCGCGCCGGCTTGCTTAATCGCACCTACGGTGGGGCAGTGAAAGCCGCACCGGCCGAACCTATGGTGAGTGAACGGCATTTGTTGTATGTGCGCGAGCGCGAGCAGATAGCTGTGCGTGCGGTGGCTGAGCTTAAAGGTGCGAAAACGCTGTTTGTGGGCTCAGGTTCAACCACGGTTCATATTGCCAGGCGCATGGCGGCTGAGCTTAAAGACATCACTGTGCTGACCCATTCCTTCGGTGTGGCCACGGTGCTAGCCCATAATCCGAGCATCAAGGTGATTGTGCTGCCCGGTGAATATCAAGCCAGCGAAGGGGCTATGGTCGGCGCTCAGTGTCTTGATTTTATTCGCGGCTTCAACGTGGACTGGACCATTCTGGGCGCCAGTGGGATTGGTGTAGAAGGGCCAAGTGAGGCGTTGATTGAGTGCAGCGCGGTGTACAGCGGGATGGCCGCTCGCGCTCAGCAGGTGATGATTGCAGCTGATCACTCAAAGTTTAATTTGATCTACCCAGGCCAGTACCTGACCTGGGCGCAAGTCGATTGCCTGGTCTGTGATCAGGCACCACCCGCAGAGCTGGCAAACTGCATTGGTGCCGGTAAATTGCGTCTGTAATCGCAGGGGATAATAGCCGATGCGTTTCAGGTCCAGCGCTCGGTACCTATGTGCTGTGGTTCAAGGCACGCTTAGCTGAAGATTGCCCATGACGAACTGGGTCGCGATCAATCAGAGTACAAAGCCAGTCAGCCCCAAGGGCAGATGCCCAATCACGATCCCGAGTGCAATCTGTTTCCAGAGGCCGGTGTATTTCTTTGACGGCGAAGCGGCAAAGCGGTGAGGCGTTTCGCGTTCGGCACGGATATTGTCGAAGTCGTCGTCTCGCATAGCGGGTTCTCGGCGTGGTTGGCTGAACGGCCAGCACAAAAAAGGGTTCAGCTTTCGCTGAACCCTTTTTTGAATTTGGTGGTACGTAAGCGTCTGGCCAACACACCTCCCTGATCCCTCCAGCGTATCCGCTCCATAA
>JADMKK010000047.1 GCA_015478895.1 Comamonas sp.
AATGGCCAACTGATGTGCGAAACCAAAAAGCCTCAGTGTTTAGGCTGAGGCTTTGAATATGGTACCGGGAACCTTGCACCCGGTTAGCTTGTAGGACTTACACCCCATGTGGTTGCCGTGTACGCCCCGGCTTTGCAACTAACCAGTCAAAAGGAGACTTACAAAAGGTAGGCAAAAACCCTCTGTTCCATCGGAGCGGGATGTTAAATGTCATCGTCGGCTGAATGTGTGACATTTTGCAAGGCGCGACTCTCCATCTCTGGCTGCCTGCACCGCTATGGGCTAATACAGGGCGTTCAACAAAAACATGGCGGGCTGGACTTTATCGCTGCGAGCCATGGACGCATGCTACCACATCGTGTCAAGTAGCAAAATAGGTTCGCATGTCTGCCCTCGCTCTTGCCACGCAGTCCTCTATGTAGTCCAGCGCCATCTTGCCCAACAATCCTCCTGGGATGGGCTCAAAGCCCGGACGCTCGCGGCACTTGCCGCAGCCTTTCTCTGTTGCTGCCTGCACCCCCGTTCCATGACACACCCTGCAATTCGGTGACAGCCAGTACAGCAAAACCTGCGCAGGTAGGTCTTCGAGCATTTCGCCATCTAAGGCCATCTTCAAAGACAGGTGCAGACCAGCAGCAGGCAAAGACTTGAGCGGAGCCAAGGCTCTTTTCCTCTCGCTGGTGTAGGCGCCCATCAGCCTCTCGCGCGCCTCTTCCATGCTTTCAGAGGTGATCTTGCGAACATGTTTTAGGCGCTCTTTACCCTCCTTCTTTTCTTTGCGCGTCTCAATATTCACCAGAGCGGCCTTCATGATGTCGCGCTTGGTAGGCCTTTGTGGCACAAGGCGCTCTGAGGCATCCCACTCGGCCTGCAGTCGAATCAATACTGCGCCAAACCGTGATTTGCACCAGCCTGCTGCTATCAGGTAATCAGCGTCACCGCGCACATCAGCCTCCACCCGCAGGCTAGAAGACTGAATGGCTTGGGTGTAGCGCTCTTGTGTAGTTGGTGCTTCGATCAATTATTGCTCCTACTTTAAAAGCATCAGGCGCTTAACCGTAATGGCTAAGGCGTCAATTTCTTCCATCTTCTTGATTCGCCACATCGCCTTGCGGCCATGCCATCCGTTGTGGCTGCCCGTGTGGCAGTCCTGGCACAAGGCCACGCAGGTGTACTGCTGGTGCTGCTTCAGGTGGTGCGCCTCACTCGGTGGCGGTGCATCACAGACTGAGCAAGGCAGGCTCTTTACCTTGGCCAGGTGCTCGCGCTCGGCTTTGGTCAGCTGGTTGTTCATGCCATCCCTTTGATGCGCTCGTGCTCGGCTTTAACCTCTTCATGGGCCGCGCGCCAGTCCTCGCCAAATGCGCGTTGCAGCGCGGAGCGGTATGCGGGCGTCATGGCATTGGCTTGCATGGCCGTGTGATGGGCAGGGCCTGTGGCCAGTGCGCGCACTTGGCAGCCGTGGCAGCTGGCGTGAAAGCCGCCCCAGTGCTTGATGGCCTGGGCATGGGTGCAGTCTGGGCAGCTCATGCACCCTCCCCAAACGCCCGGAAGGCCACCTCATGCTCAGCGCCGAAGGCTTCCATCAGCTGCTGAAGTTCGGACATTTCGCGCTTGGTCATCTGGCTGGTGGACTGGCCACAGACCACAAAGCCGCCATCGAGGCCGGGCACGACCTTCGTGCGTTTGAGAGCGGCTGAGAAAACGTCTTTCCACTCCGCGGAGGTGAGGCGGTGCCCATGCCAGTTCACCTGCTCGCTGATGTCGCTCAGCATGGACCACAAGCGCCTGTTTTGTGCATCGCTGCGCTTTTCCGGACGAATTTCCAGCGTGAGGCGGTGACCGGCCATGACTGCGTTCTTGGCATGGGTCCAGGCGTGCATGATCGCCTTGTGCGCCTGCTGGGGCTCAAACAGGCTGAGGGTGACGCGATCCATCAGGCCACCTCCATGCGTCCGTAGTGGGCCAGCAGCACGGCCTCTGCCCTGTTGTGGTCCTTCACGCGCTTGAGGTCAGCCAGCACTTCGGGGTGCAAGCGGCGTGCGGCTTCCAACCCCTTGGTCTTGTCCGACCCAATACCAAACTGCTTCTTCCACGACTGGGGCGCCACCTGCTCCAAGGGCCACTTCAGGCACTCGATCACCGTCTCAATTGCACCCAAGCTGCGCATCAACGAGCCCTGTGTTTGCACTGCGTTGTTGGCCCCACCCATGGTGCTGACCTTTTCCAGGACCACGCGAGGCTTGCCTTCGCTGGCTGGGCAGTGCTTAAGCAGCAACTGACACAGGGTATAGCCGTCGATCTTGTTCTTCACCAGCGCCTTTGGCCCAGCCCCAGGCACGGGCATGGTGGGAATGTCGAATACAGCGCGCACACCGTTGTGATCCATCACGGCAACTGCGCCTGTCAAACCGGGGTCGATTCCAATAACGATCATGGCTTTGTGCTCCTGTTTTTATTCGACACCGAGCGCTTTAGCCCGGATGCCCAGGGCTTGGCGGTATGCGCTGATTTGGTGTGCACCCAGCTTTTCGCCGCGTTCGTGGCGGGCTTTGAGCTTTCTCGCCCAGTCTTTGGGATCCAGCTTTGGCAGATGGGTGAGCTTGCTTTTCACAACCCCCACCACCTCAGCCACCAAATTCGGGTCTTGCGTTGGGCGTGGCAGCTGCTTGAACTCTGGTTTCGGTGCGCCGCGGCACAACTGGCGGAACTCGATCACGTTCGGCGCTTTGACTGGAAGGTGGGCCAAGGCGTGGGCAATGGCGTCCGGCTGGTCGATGAAGCCGCCCAGTTCATCACCCCAGTCCTGCTTGACCTCGGTCATTGCGTCTGCCTCAAAACCATCCCAGCGGGCCAAAAAGTCGCGGCCGTAGGTTTTGCCCAGCTTCTCGAAAATCTTGTCCACCCACGGCATGGGCAGTGGACGCGCTTGCTTGGGGACTTGCTGCTGGCTCATCGTTGACCTCCGATCATTCGGGCGCTGGCAACCTCATGGGCCTGCACCTCAATCGCCTGTTCGCGGAAAAAGTCCCCGGCCTGCTGCTTTGGCGCTTGAGCTGCAAAACGTGGCGTCAGCACGGCCACTCGTTCGCGCATCTGCTGCTGGTAGGCCGTCTCCTGCGGGGCACGCCCCTGCCCTGCACGCTGCTGCACCCAATCGGCTTTGAAGCCTTGCCAGCCATTGCTGCAGCACGTGGCCAAAGCGCTCTCCAGGCTGTAACCAGCTTTTGCGGCTTCACGGGCAATCCCGTCCACAGCGGTTTGGGTCACAGCCGCTTTTTTGCTTTTGCGAAGTTGCAACCAGTCCGACCAGGTTTGATCGGTCACGCCATCCGGTTTGGCAATCGCAGTCGAGCGTGCACGCGCTGTATTCTTTTGTTCATTGGATAGTTCAATGGACTGTTCTTTGCGTGTAGCCGAATCGGCTAGGGGGGGTGTAGCCGAATCGGCTACCGTTGGAGTAGCCGAATGGGCTACCGTTGCCGATTCGGCTACCGTAGCCTGTTCGGCTACTGTTGTTGGCTTCACCAAGTCAGGAACGCAAAGGGTGTAACGGGTAGATTTGGAGTGACCACCCAGCCCCTCTTTAAGCAGCCAGCCCAGGCTCACCAAAGCCGAAGTTGCGCTGCTGATGTTGGATGGGTGCATACCTGTGCGCTCTGCAATCGCAGCGCGTGAAGGCCACACCGTGTTGGTCACCTTGTTGCGGAAGCTGAACAACGCCACCAACACACGGGTCTGCTCCAGCGTCAGGCGGCGGTCTTGAACCACCTCAAGCGGCACCACCGCAAATTGAGATTCGGTCATATCGCTGCCTTCGAGATGCGCTGTGTGCGGTGCATGTCAGCGGCTTTGGTGATCTGGAAATACTGGCTGGGCTTGGGGGCGTGGGCCAGGCGGGTGGTTTGATGAAGGTCCTGGGCGATGGAGCGCGCTGGAATGTCCCAGGCGCTGCGCTGTGTAGGACGTTGTGCTGCTGCTGGATTTCTCACGCTGCACCCCCTGCTTGCTTTGCGGCCTCGAAAGCTCGGGCAATCAGCTGGTTCTCTGGGAAGCGCGAAACAAGCACCATGGGCACATGCTCACGAATCAAATTCACCAGCCCCTCTTCTTGCGCTTTGATGTAAAGGCGCTGGTGGTTGTCGGCTACGCGCAGGGCCAGCAAGATTTCGTAGCACTGGCGCGCGTCATCACTGACGGGAAATTGGGCGGAGGTCATGGGTTAGGCCTCCGTGGTTTCGGAGGGTTTGATCGTCTTTGGCGTTTTCACGCCATACCGACGCCCCACACGCAACAGGACTTCGCCAAGCGAATGGCGAGGCTCCCGCGTCTTGCCCGAAGCAAGATCAGAAATAGTTGCCTGCCCACAGCCAGCCTGCTTGGCAATCTGGCTTTGAGAGGCGCCCTTTTCGGCTATGGCCGCGATGTAGTCTTTCCATTGCATGGGCTAGACTATATCGGTTTGCCGATGTTTATGCAATCGGCTTGCCGCTACCGGAATTCCGTATGCTCACACTCATGAATACTGAATTTGGGCTCCGTCTAAAAGAAGCACGGAAAGCAGCCAAGATGACTCAAGCCGAGCTCGCAAAAAAAGTGGGTATTGGTCAATCAACGATTGCCGAGCTTGAGAAGACTGGCAATGGATCTAGTCATGTACCCGCAATGGCTGCAGCCCTTAAGTGCTCGGCTATTTGGCTATCCAAAGGCGATGGCAGGATGGATGACGGCTTCGATGCAAATGTTCAGCAAGTAGCCCTTGGCATGCGCCCTTACCCGGTGATCTCCCGCATACAAGCCGGGGCCCTGTGCGAGATCGCCACACCCTACGGCCCTGGCGACGGTTTTGATGTGGAATTTGGAGATGACGACGCTTCGCAGTGGTCGTTCTTTTTGGAGATCGAGGGCGACTCCATGCTCCCGGACTTCCGCCCAGGCGACCGCGTGCTGATTGACCCAGACGTGACGCCTCGCCCTGGGGACTTTGTGGCTGCCCGCAACACTAAGCAAGAGGCCACATTCAAGAAGTACCGCGTGCGCGGAATCAATGAATTAGGCAAGGAAGTGTTTGAGCTGGTGCCTTTAAACGATGACTATCCCGTAATGCGTAGCGATGAGCACCACCTAGTTGTCATCGGCACCATGATCGAGCACCGCAGGAAGTTCCGGAGGAAGTGAAGCGGCCACAAGCTTCAGCAGCATTACTTTACAAAGACAATCTTTACCTGTTTGGTAAAGAAGAATAAAATGAGGGAAACTTGGAGATCAATTTTGGAGACAAAAAAATCCAAGATTTGTGTGAGAAGCAAGTTATAGCAACTCGCAAGCTTGGACCACAAAACGCACGAAAGCTAAAGACTAGGCTAAGTGAACTTGAGGCTGCTGGATGCGTCTCCGAATTGTTCAATGGAAGGCCACATGAGCTAACTGGCGATAGGGCTGGTCAGTACTCTGTAGATCTCTCTGGTGGATGCAGACTTGTTTTCTCTCCAGACCATACCCCTTGCCCTACCAAAAAAGATGGGGGTATTGATTGGACATCCGTAACCATCATTTGCATTGAATACATAGGGGACTACCATGACTGAGTTAAATGCTCCGTTCTCTCCAGACTGGGTTTCCCCACCCGGAGATTCCATCTTAGATGCGCTAGAAGAGCGTAATTGGACACAGACAGACTTGGCTGCACGTCTAGGCTATACCGAGAAACACATAAGCCTGCTAATTAATGGGAAAGCTTCACTCACCCTTGAGACAGCCCAGAGATTAGAAAGAGTACTTGGCGGCACGGTTGACTTTTGGATGAACCGTGAAGCAAATTACCAACGACATAAAGCTAGACTTGAAGCTGCGGCCAAGCATGCTTCTTGGGTTGGTTGGCTCGATGAATTGCCAGTTAAAGATTTAATGGCATGCGGAGCGATTCCTAGGCTTACAAACAATGAAAAAAACAAACCGAGCATAGTTGCTAGTTGCTTGAAGTTCTTTGGCTTTGCCTCCCCTGATTTGTGGAGAAGCCACTATGGCGGACAGCAGATGGCATTCCGACGGAGCAAAGAGGAGCAATGTGACGTTGGCGCCATCTCAGCGTGGCTGCGTCTTGGAGAGTTAGTTGCAGAAAAAGCCAACCCACCTAAATTTGACAAAGCTCGATTTGAACAAGCGCTAAAAACTATCCGCGGACTTACTTGCGAAGCACCAGCAGTTTTTGAGCCAATTATGCGCAGAGAGCTTTTTGAAGCTGGAGTGCTTTTAGTTTTTGTGCCTGCTATTCCTAGAGCACATGTGAGTGGAGTGGCAAGATGGATCAGCCCGTCTCACCCTATTATTCAAATGTCACTTTATGGGAAAAGCAACGATAAATTCTGGTTTACTTTCTTTCACGAGGCGGCTCACATTCTTTTGCATGGGAATAACGCGGAAGAAAGAAAATCAATTTTTCTAGACGATCCCAATGCAACGCGAAGCACAGATATAAAAGAACATGAAGCAAATTTGTGGGCTAGCAACTGGCTGATTCCAAAGATTTTTGAGCCAGAACTTCCTGTACTAAGACGCAAAAATGCCGTTATAGAATTTGCAGCCAAAATCAAAATTCATCCTGGCGTAGTTGCTGGCAGATTGCAGCATGAAAAACTTATTGATCCATCTTGGTTCAATGATTTGAAAGTTAGGTTTAGCCTAAAGAAGAGCTAGCCCACAATACACTCTTAGTCACAGACAGCCCGCCCCGAGCGGGCTTTTTTTCGTCTGTGTGGTGTGTGGTCATGGGTTCAGTATATCGGCATACAGATATTTTTATCGGAATACCGCTTGACTTTATTTATCGGTTTGCCGATACTTCACCCATCGCAGCACCAAACCGCGAAACACCCAAGGCCCAGCGATACGGGGCCGAAGCCAACAGGAAGCAAAGGCGGGGTTAGCTCCTAAAGGGGCGATGCAGGTGGTGCACCAACGCGATGGGTGCCAAGTGATCGAGCTAAGCGCCCAGCTCTTTAAAAAGCGGCTGAGAGTGATTTGGAGAGGCGGCGGCGTGGAGCGCTGAATCCTTCGGGATGGAGTAGGCGAAAAGTGACACGCGGGAAGTGCGGGAACAAGCGCACGTTATGAGGGCGAAAGCCTCCGAGGTTCCGGGTTTGCAACAGTAAGGGCGGATGCCCCGTCATCGAGAAGTGAAGCCAAACCAGCTGCCGGCATCGAATCCGGCCCGCCTCCCCAAATCACATCTTGGCCCCTCGAAGGATGAACAGTCGAAAGACCTGCCCCTGAGCACCACGGCAGAAGCAAAAGTGGTTGGCCAAGCCCGTTGAACTACCGGAACCGAGGCCATACGCAAGGCGACTTGAGCTGACAGCAGTCAGGAGATGCAAGCCGCGCCCCTGGGGTCACAACCAGGGGAGACAAACCAGAGCCTTGTGACAGAGGGCTGTGGTTTGAAGAGAAAATCATCTGCTAACCTTTGCAGCGATAACCAACCGGAGGAGAGATGAAGAAATTAATTTTGATCGCGGCAGTTACTGCTGCAGCGCTTGCAGGCTGTGCAACCAAGAACTACGGGCGTCAAGGGGAGTTGACTGAATTTGAGAAAACCTCAATGACCTGCAGAGAGCTAGACCTTGAAATGGCAAAGGTTCATGGCTACTTGGGGCACGTGGACAAGGAAAGCCAGTTCGACGGCCGTTCTGTGCTGTCATTCCTTGGTGACTTTGGCATGGGCAACATCATGGAAAAGAACGCAGCCATGGAAGCGGCAAATAAACGCCTTGCGCAATTAAATGCTGCCCGCGCAGCCAAGAATTGCACAGCGAGCCAATAAGGTCACCAGTCCCGCACACAAAACCGCCCGCTGAGGCGGTTTTTCATGTCCAAACACAAGCAGCTTCCAACCGGAGGCTGTTTTTGTTTGTAGTCACCCCAGAACCACCGCGATAGGCGCGCGGCCCGACAGGGGTAAGTGTCGGGAATTCCAAGGTACAGCTGCCCACGCCGACAGCGCACGGTGTCGGATATTGATCCGGCTAGGCCAAACCAGAATGGCAATCTACGAGATTGGAGAGCATCGTGTAAGTGATCGCGCCCCGTGGGCAATAAACACCGCCGCCTGCAGCGATATGCAGGGCGATTTGGTGAACTGTCAGCCAACACTTGACAGTTGACCTGATCGTTTTTCCAGCCGGGTCGTGGGTATCTCCTCCCTCCCTCTCTAGCTTCCCACGGCACGCCCACGGGCACCGGCTCTTTATTCCACCCAGCCCGCCCTGAGCAATCTCGGCGGGCTTTCTTGTTTCTGGAGACCACTTATGAACGCAAGCAACCACGCCGAGCAAGTCGCAGTTCTGCAGCGTGAACTCGACATCCGCATCGACATCATTGACCGTCTGCAGACCAAGAATCGGATCATGCAAAACGAGCTGGCCACACACCGCAAGACAACGGCTCCGGAGGCAGGTTTGATCCATTACGAATACAAGCACGTGGAAATGCTGTGGCTGGACACGTTCGTGTATGCACCCAAGGGCATTGATTTTGAAGATCTTGAAGTGCGTGCCGTGTACCTGCGCGGCATTGAGATCACCGACCGCATGACCACGGACGAGCTGGACGCCATTGCGCTGGCTTATGCCAATCAGGAGGTGGACGCGAATGTTTGAGATGTTTGATTGCTCCACTGCACCTCAATACCCAGAGCCGCTGCCGCCTGAACAGGTGCGCGAGCTGCTGAGTCCGACAGATTCGGAACACAGCGCTGACGCGCTTTAGGACACAGACCTATGGCAAAGAAAGAAATCCCAGCGCAGACCGTCTGGACTTGCGATTGCTGCGCGAATGAGTTGATCGGCAAAAACTGGCGGTATCGCGGCAAGGTCGAAACAGCCAACGACGTGCACGACTTATACGGCCACGCTGTTGCCGGAGAAAACCACCGCTACGACCTATGCGACACCTGCTTTACGGCGGTGAATAAGGCAATTGTCGAAACCATCAAAGGCAAGGAGACACCATGCTCTATTTAGTCAAAGTACGCGGCGCCGGCCAGTTCCGCCTGCCCTTTCCCAGCACAAAAGCCGCAATCACCTGGGCTGCAATCTGCTTCCCGCGCAGCCATCCGGCGAGCGTCATTTGTCTGGACAGGATGAATCGCGCATGACCCCACCCATCCCTCTGCAGCGCATCCCCAAGCGCAAGCGCCCCATAAAGCCCGCCAGATCGCGGGCTTTTGTTTTATGCGTGGCTGTCATTTGCGCAGCCGTCTTCTGCGCTGGCGCTATAGCCATGTGCACAACCCCTGTTTTTCCAATGTGAGGTTTGTATGAATGCAGTAACCACCCCGGCTGACACAAGTGCAGCCCCGCCCGTCACAATGGGTTTCGGTGACCTGGCCAGCTTTGAATTCCTGCAGCGCAGCGCCAAGGCGTTTGCCAGCAGCACCATGGTGCCAACGGCTTATCAGAACATGGTCACCAAAGGCTATGGCCAGCGCGCCACGGTCGAACCCAACCCCTCGGCGGTACCAAACTGCATGATTGCCCTGGACATGGCCCAGCGCATGAATGCTAACCCGCTGATGATCATGCAGAACCTGCACATCATCGAGGGGCGCCCCAGTTGGTCGAGCCAATTCATCATTGCGGCCATCAACAACTGCGGGAAGTTTTCCCCCCTACGCTTTGATCTTGAGTGGCTCGAAGAGGTGGATGCCACTTACTCAACGTTCGAGTGGTCGAACGGGCAGAAAACCGAAAAGAAGCACAAGGCTCGAGTCAAAAACGCACGCTGCATTGCATGGGCCATTGAAAAGGCAACGGGCGAGCGTCTGGAGTCTGCACCGGTCACCATGGAAATGGCAGTCAATGAAGGCTGGTACGGAAAAAACGGCAGCAAGTGGCGATCTATGCCTGACTTGATGCTGCGCTACCGCTCTGCTGCATTCTTCGGTCGCATCTATGCGCCTGAACTGCTGATGGGGCTGCCTACAGCAGAGGAAATGCAGGATGTATTTGTCCAAGAACCTGATGGCACGGTGACGCATGCAGGCCCGCAAGCGGTGCCAAAAAGCATGGGTACTGCGGAAGTGGTCAAGCCGCCCTACGACCAAGCGAAGTTTGACAAGGGCTTGGGCAATTGGGCCAAGGCAATCGCGGACGGCATCAAGACGCGCGACGACACCCTTGCTTGGCTGAACTCAGTCGCACCACTGAGCAAAGAGCAAATCGAGCAGCTTGATGCAGCTGTGCAAGAGCTAGTGCCCGTTGAAGTTAAGCAAAAGCAACCAGACGCTCCGCAGGTTGACCCCGACAAGCTGGCGGCAGACATGCAGTCCTGTGCCGACCTAGACAAGCTCTATGAACTCGGCAGCCTGATTGATGCTGTAGCCGACCAAGACCAACAAGCCAACCTTTCCCAAATCTTTGACGCCCGCGTGGCGGAGTTGGAGCAAGCACCATGAGCATGCAAATCGTATCTCTCGTACAAGGCAGCGCTGAGTGGTTGGCGCATAGAAGCAAACACTTCAACGCCAGCGATGCCCCGGCCATGATGGGCTGCAGCAGCTACAAAAGCCGCTCTGATCTGATCAAAGAGCTAGCCACAGGCATCACGCCTGACGTGGACGCGGCCACGCAGCGCCGCTTTGATGCTGGTCACCAGTTTGAAGCCTTGGCCCGCCCGCTGGCAGAAGAAATCATTGGCGAGGACTTGTCGCCTTGCGTGGGGGTCAATGGCGTTTGGTCAGCCAGCTTTGACGGACTGACTTTCATGCATGACGTGGGCTTTGAGCACAAGTCGCTCAATAACACCTTGCGCGAAGCCATGCACGAAGGTTGCACAGGCGAAAGTCTGCCGATTGAATACCAAATTCAGATGGAGCATCAGGCCATGGTGGCCACCTCCATCGAGAAAATTTTGTTCGTAGCCAGCAAGTGGGAGGGTGAACAGTTGATGGAAGAGCGCCACTGCTGGTACTACCCAAATCTTGAGCTGCGCGCAAAGATTGCGGCGGGCTGGCTCCAGATCAACAAGGATTCGGAAGCCTACGACCCAGCAGCTGAACGCCCCGCCGCGGCCATGGCAGCCCCAGTAGAAAGCCTGCCCGCCGTGGTCATTCAAGTAAATGGCGCGCTCGCCATTGGCGGCAACCTAGATGCTTTCGGTGATGCACTGCGTGGCTTCATTGCCAAGATGGTGCCCAGCCCTTCGACTGACCAAGAGTTTGCCGATGCAGAGGCTGAATGCAAGGCGCTAAAAAAGGCCGAAGATGCTCTTGATGCTGGTGAAGATGCCGCTTTGGCTTCGATCAGTGTTGTCGAGCAGATGCGCCGCTTGAAAGCTGACTTGAAGAACTTGGCGCGCACTACTCGCCTTGCCCGTGAAAAGCTGGTGGCAGCCAAAAAGGATTCGCTTCGTACTGGCTTAGTCACCGGTGCACAGTCTGCCCTTGATCGGCACATTCAAACCCTAAACCAAAGCCTTGGCGCCAACTGGTTGCCCCGTGTGGCCGGTGGCTTTGGTGAAGTCATCAAGGGCAAGAAGTCACTGGCAAACATGGAAGACGCCGTGGCCGTGGCCCTGACAAGTGCCAAGCATGACATGACCGTGCTGGCCGAGCGCTTGGAGACTAACCGCAAGCATCTGATGCAATCGGACGGTGACTGGATCGCCCTGTTTGCTGACTTTGCCACCGTGGGCGCCAAGGCTGAAGAGGACTTCGAGGCTCTGGCCGCCTTGCGCATTGGCAACCACAAGCAGGCTGAGGCCCAGCGCCTGGAAGCCCAGCGCGAGCAGATCCGCAAGGAAGAAGCTGCGCGGCTTGAGCGTGAGGCAGCGGCCAAGGCAAAGGCAGAAGCTGAAGAAGCCGAACGCCAACGCCAAGCTGCCGAAGTGCAAGCAGCCCAGCAAGCCAAGGCTGTGATTGATGCTGCTGCAGCGCCTGCGGCCAAAGCCAAGTGCGACGGCAACCATGGTGGCAACGCTTGTGGAGATATCGAATGCTGGCAACTTCCAGCACCGGCAAAGGTCTTGTCAGTCATCGAGCAACAGTTTGAGGGTTCTCTTTGCGCTCAACAAGCACGTGCCGCTCCTAAAGCCGACGCAAAAGTGGAAGGCGAAATCCTAAAGCTTGGACAAGTCAACACCATGCTCAAGAATGCGGGCCTTGGCCAAATCTCGGCGGAAACGCTGGAAACCAATGGCATCACCTTCACCAAGGAGCGCGGCGCCGTGCTGGTGCTGACCTCTGACGTGCACCGCCTGCTGATCAAGGTGGCTATGGGCATGCGCAAGCTGGCCGACGAATTGGTTATTTCAGCATAAAACCATAGCAACCTGCCCTTGATAAACAAGGGCTACCCCTGTTTTTAACGAAGGAGTGACCTGTGAACAAAACCGAATTGATCGAGCACATCGCTTACAACACCAACCTGTCCAAGGCGGGCGCCGCCCGCGCACTGGAGGCCACGCTATCCGTTGTGCGCCAAACGCTGAAAAAGGGCGGCACTGTCTCGCTGGTGGGCTTTGGCACCTTCTCGGTGACCAAGCGCGCCGCACGCATCGGCCGCAACCCTCGCACTGGCGAAGCTATCAAGATCAAGGCATCCAAGGTGCCCAAGTTCACCCCAGGCAAGCCCCTCAAGGACGCGCTGAACTGAACAACGCAATAGCTACCACCAACGGCCCGCCATATAGCGGGCTTTTTTCATTCCAGAGGCATGAGCACAGCGCCCGCTTGGGTGCTGTGCT